>QCQB01000001.1 GCA_003212315.1 SAR116 cluster bacterium AG-447-C21
AAAAAACTATCATGTATGGCTAATACAGGTGTACCTCTCTCAGTGAAGTGATTGATAATGTACTCAGCTATGTCAGCATCTATTTTCATTACAGAGAAAGTATTAGAGCTACAGAAACTAGATTGAATGGGTTTATGTTTTTTAACAAATCGATTTAGAATATCCTCTAAGTCGTAACCACCTTCAGCGAACCACTCAAACTCTTCTCTGTCTGTTGTTCTAATCTTATATCTAAGTGCCTCAAGTGCTTGTGTTCTACTCACTGCATTAACAGAAACTAAAACGATCACCTTTAATAAACTACGTATCTCATCACTCTGTTCAAAGTCATCTAAGAGATAAGGATCTGTACCTATATCATTCCAATAATCAATACCAGCAATTGCATAAAGCAGAACCATATGTATGGCAGAAAAATCGATTTCGCATGTAGATGAACCATCTAAGTGAATACTAGAACGATAGGCTTTAGGTGTTCGCTGCCACCAGCCTCCATAGAATCTGCCATTCCATTCAAATGAGCTATTGTTATAAATCCTACGTACAAACTTGTCTGACGTATTGATCATGAAGGTACGGCCATCTTTAAGTGGTATACCTTCAGTGGGAAAGTCTGGATGATCTATAAGTGTTTTATGCAGAAGGTTGTTATAGGCAGTTAAGTGGGTACGTGCGGTAATTTCGTTATGCGTATCTTTGTACTCAATATCTCTCTTATCTTCATCTCTTTTAATAATACATTCAGTGTTTGGAGCACGTGCTATGAGGTGAGAGTAAGCGTGCAAGTCTTCTAATAGTTTTAGTGTTTTATCAGTAGGTTTAATTCTACTTCGTCTGGATATCTTAGACTTCCTATCGATAAATCCTTTATGTAATTCTAATCAATCACCTTCAGCTAACTCTCTTATGAGATTAATAAAACCTTTGCCAATACTGTAGCTATTGTATCTGGATTTAGGTTTATAAAACCCATCAGCTAAAGACAGAGCAGTGTACAGATCAGGGTCAGTTTGGTGATTGCTTATTAAGTTAGCCAGTAAGACTTGGAGTTGAGTAAGTCTCTTGTTTTTGTATCCACCTAGGTTAAGAGCTTCATAAAACTTATCTGCCAGTTCAGCATGTACGGTTAGATTTATGTCTAAAAAGTTTGAATGATCTAGTGGGTTAGGTGCCATAGCTTATGTTAGTAGGTTTATTTTTTACTAACTATCATTTTCTAAGACACTGGTTTTCTATTCCTATTCACTACTAAGACCTTTTCATAATCAACCGATCACAGGGTCCACCCAGTACGCTGTACCTTCAAAATTAAAGCTAGGTAGGTTGGCTACGATACTGTCCTTCTCAGCTTCAGCTGCAGTGTAAAAGTGCGTACCTGTTTGTGTGTTAAAGAACCTATACAGAGGTATGGAGCCATCAACTTGTTCGGTGTAGCCCTTGTAAGCTTCTCCCTCAAAACTGAATTGTGGAAGCGTATCAAGAATATTGTCTCGTTCAACAGTAGATTGTGTAAAGAAGTGAGTACCAGTTTGCGTATTAAAGAAACGAAAGACAGTATCTGCTGCTGCGTTTGTTGAATCAGCAGCTCTGAAGGTTGGTCCTTCAAAGTTAAATGCATCTAAATTATTAATCACTGAATCTCGTTCAACTGTGCTACCGCTTAAGAAGTGAGTTCCTGTATCAACATTAAAGAAACGATAAATACCTCTGTCTATATCGGTAACATTAAGTAACTCTGATAGTCGAAAGGTACCATCTGAAAACTGAAAATTTTCAATCGATGTCAGGGTATCTGAGCCATCTCTGCTTGATTGACTATCTGTAACAACAACAGTATTGCCCGTTTCTGTAATGGTGTAAGCTGACCTTTCACCAGAGAAAACAACCACATCCGTGCCTAGTCCACCAGCTATAATATCATCGCCTAAATTACTGATTAGTTGGTCGTCCCCATTACTTCCGGCTACAACATGAGGTGTTTCATCGCCCATCGGAGGGCTTACTTTATCGACAGGGTTTGATATAGTTATGTTGGCGACTTCAAGCTGATTACCCATACCACGATGATTTGCACAGTAGTAATATAGCGTTGGTGCTCCTTCTGGTACTGTGATCTGCGTGTAGAAAACCTCCTCCCCCATTACCCCAACAGCCGAAACGCCACGCAAATAGTCACTGCCTCCATTGTGGATGCCATCTGAAGTTGTGGAAAAGCGTATGGGATGCCCATTGTTTGAGCTGTCTGACTGATCAAACCGATACGTGTGTCCCTCAGTGAGTGCTAATGAGGGCCGAAAAACTCCATCTATGACATATTTGTTGCCGTATTCGAGTTCATTGTACCGAGTGACAATATTATAGTTTATTATCTCGTTCAACTTGGCAGCTCACAATGTAAAGTTCAAACTTCAAATGGGCAGACAACGTAGTTTCGTCACGACAACAAGTTACGCCGTTTGTATCCGATTAGATCACTCTCGTTTTCTGTACACCTAAGCTCATCAGGCATTCCATTAAGCTTTGCCAATCTATTTGGGTCGATTTTGAAAAGTTCACTTAGCTTACGAGTTTATGCTTTTTTGCTTAAAAATGAGTCTCGCAACTTAGTGTTTGCTACTTCTGTATATCAAACTGTCATACAAAATGGTGCCTGTTTACGTATCATATGGTGCGAGTATGGAAAATGGTGCCGGCTGGGGGACTCGAACTCCCGACCTGATGATTACAAATCAACTGCTCTACCAACTGAGCTAAGCCGGCAACCTATCTACTAAAGTTAGTAAACAGGCGCTGATATACCACATCATAGCCAGATATCAACTAAATCTGACATAGGATATTTGTTTTTTGAGAAATCTAGGAATGAAAAGCACAAACTTCTATAATTGAGGGTTAAAATAGAGATCTTTCATCAAACGTCTTTACGACGCTGAAGCTCGTAGAGTGCTATGCTAGCGGCATTTGAAACATTAAGAGTTGAAAAATGACCAACTGTTGGCAGGGAGACAAGCTGATCGCAGTTTTCTCGAGTTAATCGCCGCAAACCTGCTCCCTCTGCTCCTAAAACTAATGCTAATCGAGTTGTCAAAGATGTGTTATTGATAGATACAGCTGACTCCCCGGCTAATCCGAGACAAGAGATGCCAAAACCTTGCATTTTACGAATCGCTCTGGCTATATTCGTCACTCTGAATATGGGAATATATTCTGTAGCCCCTGATGCAGCTTTTGCAAGCATGCCGTCAAGTTTTGGAGCGTTTCTGCTCTGTAAAATCATGCCATGAGCTCCTAAAGCTAGCGAAGATCGAGCAATAGCACCAACATTCTGTGGGTCAGTAACCTGATCTAATAAGACTAGTATGAGATGGGGCGTTTCTTTATTTTTTTCTAAAAACCGATCAAAATCGGGCTCTTGTAGAGCCTCTGATATGATGACGAAACCTTGATGAACTGAATCGGAAGGAACTAAAAGATTCAACTCGTGGATAGGCAACACTTCGAGTTCTGGAATAGAACTGAGGCCTTTGCTGCGAATGTTAGATATTTCTTCATCTAAAAGAGATCGATTGTTTTTCGAACAAAACACGCGGCTTAGTATCCGTTTTGGGTTATGAAGCGCCGCAATTACCGCGTGGCGTCCCCAAAGTACTGAAGGGTGCTCTAGGTTTTTAAAAACAGGATTAGAATAATAATCTCTTTCTACGTTGTGACCTTTATTAAATCGCGCGTCTCTCCAACGCTTGTTATTATGCTTGTTCACCACCCCATATACGCCCTATCGTAAGAAAAAAATTTGTATGAATTAGAGTATTTGGGGTATCTTTACTAGAGATAATGATCTGTTTCTTTTAATAAATCGTTTTTGGCGTTGACAAATAGCCGAGTTTCTCCATATTGCGCAATTCAATTCGAATGCTAGGGCGTATATGGTGTAAGTGCTAAAAACCTGGTATCTCGTATGTTTGAGGTGGGGTGCCCGAGTGGTTAAAGGGGACGGGCTGTAAACCCGTTAGCTTTGCTTACGTTGGTTCGAATCCAACCCCCACCACCATATGTTTCTAAGAGCCATTTATTAGGCTTTTGGATGCTGTTGGACTATATTGGACCAGTGGTTTAAGCTGGTCGACCACAAGAAGTGCGTGAAGCGCGGGAGCTGGGCGGGTGTAGCTCAATGGTAGAGCAGCAGCCTTCCAAGCTGAATACGAGGGTTCGATTCCCTTCACCCGCTCCAATGTGCTCGCGAAAATTTTGTGGCACATTATTGTTTAAGCGCACGATCGTCACGTGACGGCGTGTTTTTGGTTTTTGCCCGAGACGGAGTTGTAAAGATGGCGAAGGAAAAATTTGAGCGTAATAAGCCTCACTGTAATATTGGTACCATAGGTCATGTTGATCATGGTAAGACGACGTTAACTGCTGCTATTACGAAAGTCTTAGCCGAAGCAGGTGGAGCAGAGTTTACGGCCTATGATCAGATTGATAAGGCTCCTGAGGAGAAGGCGCGTGGTATTACAATATCTACGGCGCATGTGGAGTATGAGACTGAGGGTAGGCATTATGCTCATGTGGATTGTCCAGGGCATGCCGATTATGTGAAAAACATGATTACAGGTGCTGCCCAGATGGATGGTGCCATTCTGGTTGTTTCTGCAGCAGATGGCCCAATGCCGCAAACTAGAGAGCACATCCTTCTTGCTCGCCAGGTTGGTGTTCCTGCTCTTGTTGTCTTTATGAATAAAGTTGACCAAGTTGATGATGAGGAGCTTTTAGAGCTTGTTGAGTTGGAAGTTAGAGAGTTGCTTTCCTCGTATGATTTTCCAGGAGATGATATTCCAATTGTTAAAGGATCAGCATTAGCTGCTATTGAAGACTCGGACGCGACTACAGGAAATGGTTCAATTATGGAACTTATGGCTGCGGTTGATAATTATATTCCTCAACCAGAACGTCCAAAGGACCAGCCATTTTTGATGCCTATTGAGGATGTCTTTTCTATTTCTGGTCGTGGAACTGTTGTTACTGGCCGTGTTGAGACAGGTGTTATTAATGTTAATGATGCTGTAGAGATTATTGGTATTCGCGAAACAGGTAAATCTGTTTGTACGGGTGTAGAAATGTTTCGTAAGTTGTTGGATCAGGGTGAGGCAGGCGATAATGTTGGTCTATTGCTACGTGGCATCAACCGTGATGACGTAGAGCGTGGTCAGGTGATTGCAGCTCCAGGCTCAATTAGCCCTCACACCAAATTTTCTTGTGAGGCTTATATTTTGACGAAAGAAGAGGGTGGTCGTCATACCCCATTCTTTTCGAACTATCGCCCACAGTTTTATTTTAGGACTACTGATGTTACAGGATCTGTTGTTTTACCAGATGGTACAGAGATGGTAATGCCAGGAGATAATATTTCGATGGAAGTTAACTTAATTGCTCCTATTGCGATGGATGAAGGACTGCGATTTGCTATTCGAGAGGGTGGCCGAACGGTTGGTGCTGGCGTTGTTGCGAAGGTTATAGAATAGTTTTTACTTTTATTTGAGGAAATCGTAGCTTAGGAGTGTAGCTCAATTGGTAGAGCACCGGTCTCCAAAACCGGGGGTTGCGGGTTCGATCCCTGCCACTCCTGCCACGGGTTACGTATTTGGCGAAATTAAGATATGGTTTTTCTTTATTCGCTTTACTGCTAGGTTTTGAATGGATTGATATGGCAAAAGTTACTCCTGCACAATTTGTGCGGCAAGTGCGTCAAGAGGTTGCTAAAGTATCTTGGCCAAGCCGAAAAGAAACAGGTATTGGGACCTTAATGGTCTTTATCATGGTGTTTCTTGCAGCAGGCTTTTTCTTTATTGTAGATTTAGCTCTTTCTTGGGGTGTGCAGATGGTTCTTGGTTTAGGAGGCTAGGAGAATGGCTCAGCGCTGGTATGTTGTACACGTCCACTCAGGATTTGAAAAAAAAGTTGCTCAAACCTTAAGAGAGCAGACAAAGCTGCAAGAAATGGAAGATTTGGTGACCGAGATTCTGGTGCCAACAGAAGAAGTCGTAGAGATGAAGCGTGGCTCAAAAGTTAGTGCAGAGAGAAAGTTTTTTCCTGGATACATATTAGTTAAAATGGAGATGACTAACCAGAGTTGGCATTTAATCCAAGATCAGCCCAAAGTTACAGCATTTTTAGGCGGTCGTGGTAAACCTATACCAATCACGGAAAAAGAAGCCGCTAGGATAATTACTCAAGTCGCAGAAGGTGTTGAGCGTCCTAAACCGAGGATTACTTTTGAGGTTGGAGAACAAGTAAGGGTGGCTGACGGTCCTTTCTCGTCATTTAATGGTTTTGTCGAGGATGTAGATGAAGACAAGGCTCGACTTAAGGTTGCGGTTTCAATTTTTGGCAGGTCAACCCCAGTTGATTTGGAATATAGTCAAGTTGAGAAGATGTAATAAAAAAACCGAAGATTATTTAAATGGCAAAGTTCAACAAAATAGATTAAAAGGTTTCTGATATCAGTTGCGTGGGAGATACAATCCGAAACCCCGGAGAGGTCGCACCACCCAACTACTGAAAGGGTACACAGCCGATGGCAAAAAAAATAGATGGATATATAAAACTGGAGATTCCAGCGGGAGCAGCTAATCCTTCTCCTCCGGTTGGGCCGGCTTTAGGGCAACGTGGCTTAAATATCATGGAGTTTTGTAAGGCATTTAATGCAGCAACACAAAATCTTGAGCCGGGAATGCCTATTCCGTGTGTAATTACAGCTTATGCGGATCGTACCTTTTCGTTCATAACAAAAACGCCGCCAGCCAGTTTTTTGATTAGGAAAGCTGCTGGTTTGCAAAAAGCGGCAAATAATCCGGGACATGAACAAGTTGGCACCATAACAGTGGCTCAAGCAAAAGAAATCGCAGAAACCAAGATGCAAGATTTAAATGCTGTTGACATGGAGGGAGCAGTTATGATGGTCAAGGGAACAGCGCGTTCCATGGGCATCGAGGTTACGGAGTAGTACTATGAGCAAAGGAAAAAGGCTAACAGATTTCTACAAGGGTATTGACCGGGACACTCTGTTCGAACTCCCCGAAGCGGTAAGACTTGTTAAAGAAGCTGCGACGGGCACCAAAACAGATCAGACAATTGAGATAGCAATGAACCTTGGCGTAGATCCACGACATTCAGATCAAATGGTTAGAGGGGTTGTGTCTCTCCCTCATGGAACCGGCAAAACAATAAGGGTCGCCGTTTTTGCTAAGGACGCAAAAGCCGATGAAGCAAAAGCTGCTGGTGCCGATTTTGTAGGGGCTGAAGATTTGATGAAGGAAATTCAAGATGGGAAGTCTGACTTTGATCGCGTAATAGCAACTCCTGATATGATGGCAGTGGTTGGCCGGTTAGGTAAGGTTCTTGGACCTAGAGGTTTAATGCCGAACCCAAAACTTGGTACTGTTACTACCGATGTTGCAGATGCCATAAAAGCGGTCAAAGGAGGGCAAGTTGAATTCAGGACTGAGCGAGCAGGCATAGTTCATGGAGGTATAGGGAAAGCGAGTTTTTCCCAACAACAACTTTGTGATAACGCCAATGCCTTTGTCTCGGCGATACAACAAGCCAAACCTAGTGGTGTTAAAGGAACGTATATAAAGCGCGTCGCTGTAAGCTCCTCACAAGGACCGGGTGTGCGCGTTGAAATTTCGGCACTAGGAAGTGAAGTAGTTACTTAGTGTCGATTTAATATTTAGCACAAAAATTGTTTGATTTGTGCTGAATAGAGCTAGCTTCGGCTAGTTCAAACCTGTCCGAGACTACGGGTGTCACTCTAAAAAAGTGACATAATATTGTAAGATGCCCGTACAGACGGGGGAACGGGTAGTTTATTAGGTTATGGCCTGGTGGACTAGTTGAACTTCTGGGACAGGCGAACCGTATCTAGTGTTAAAACGCTAGATGAGTGTGCAAATGGGTGATGCCTCCTTTTTGAGGCGAAACTCTAAAAAGTGGAGATGATCAATGGACCGAAGTGAAAAGGTTGATCTGGTTGCATCGCTTCATAAAACCCTGTCGGAGACAACGGTTGTTGTAGTTACACAGCAGACAGGAATGACAGTAACTGAAGTTGAAGAGCTTCGGTCACTAATGCGTGAGGCGGGTACTGGATACAAAGTAACTAAAAATCGGTTGGCGCGTCTCGCTCTAAAAGGTACGCAGTATGAAAGTCTAGAACCAAATTTCTCAGGGCCAACGGCGATAGCAACGTCTAATGACCCTGTGGCAACGGTTAAGGCTTCTGTCGAGTTCGCCAACAAGAATGAAAAGTTCAGTATTGTTGCGGGCGCTATCGAGGGGTCTATACTCTCGTTAGATGATATTAAGAAGCTATCAGAGCTTCCATCATTCGATGAATTGCGTGCCAAGATAGTGGGGCTTCTTCAAGCACCCGCCAGAAATCTGGTTGGTGTATTGCCCGCATCTGGAGCGAAAGTTGCTCGGGCCTTGAGCGCGAGAAGTCAGCAGGTTTAACTCGTAACTAATCAAAAACATAATACTCAAGAAGTTTAGAACTGGAGAAATATCAAATGGCCGATTTAGAGAAATTAGCAGAGGAATTATCAAATTTAACAGTCCTAGAGGCAGCGGACCTATCAAAAATGCTGGAGGAGAAATGGGGCGTATCAGCAGCAGCTCCTGTCGCGGTAGCTGCGGCTGCCGGTGGAGATGCGGGTGGTGCCTCAGCTGAAGAGAAAACAGATTTTGAAGTTGTGCTTGCCGCTATTGGGGACAAAAAGATTAACGTTATTAAAGAAGTTCGAGGGATTACAGGACTTGGACTCAAAGAGGCTAAGGATCTTGTCGAGAGTGCTCCTAAAACGGTGAAGGAGGGAGTTGGCAAGGAAGAAGCCGAGACTTTAAAAAAGCAGCTTGAAGAGGCGGGGGCGACCGTAGAGTTGAAATAAGCGCGTCATAACCACTATGGGGATGTCTATTTTTGGCATTCCCATAGTTCGGTTAATGCCCTTTTCTAAGTTGTAGTAATCAAATTGGTTAGTAACATGTCTTAATAATCCAGTTGTAACTGAATAATTAAGATCTAAATGAATAGTTGGAAACAATTTATCTATAAAGAGGTCTCAACATGCCAGATGCTCCCGTAGGGTCTTTAACAAGTCGCAAACGCGTGAGAAAATCTTTTGGAAGAATTTCTGAAGTCGCACCAATGCCAAATCTAATAGAGATTCAGAAAAGTTCTTATGATCATTTCCTTCAGGTCAACGCGAAAGTTGAGGAGCGAGAAGATCTAGGACTGCAAGAGGTCTTTAAAACTGTTTTCCCTATCAAAGATTTTTCTGAGAATTCTATGCTTGAGTTTGTTAGATACGAACTTGAAGAACCTAAATTTGATGTGGAAGAGTGTCAACAACGCGGGCTAACATTTGCTGCCCCGTTGAAAGTGACGCTTCGCCTTGTTGTCTGGGATGTTGATGAAGATACCGGTGCGCGCTCAATAAGAGATATTAAAGAGCAGGATGTATATATGGGTGACATGCCCCTCATGACGCAAAATGGTACTTTTGTCATTAATGGAACAGAACGAGTGATAGTTTCTCAGATGCATCGCTCCCCGGGTGTATTTTTTGATCACGACAAAGGTAAAACTCATTCTTCCGGAAAATATCTTTTTGCCGCCAGGGTTATACCCTATCGAGGATCCTGGCTAGACTTTGAATTTGATGCGAAAGACATTTTGTACGTGCGAATTGACCGTCGAAGAAAATTGCCCGCTAGCACATTATTGATGGCGCTTTTAAGTGCCGGGTCCGAGGGCTATATCGAAGAATGTAATGCTTCAGGAGATGATCCAGAGAGAACTAAAGTCTATGGTATGACGGCCGAGGAAATACTGGGCTTCTTTTACGGAACGGTTAACTATTCTAGAGATGGGGCAGGATGGAAAACTGCCTTCAACAACGAGGGCTATCAGGGGCAAAAACTTGTTCGTGATCTAATAGATGCAAAAACAAAAAAAATAGTTGCTAACATTGGCGACAAAATTACAAAAAGAGCCGCTCGAAAGCTTGAAGAGGGAGGACTTAAGCATGTGTTCATCGAGAATGATGAACTTATAGGTCAATACATAAGCAACGATATAATAAACAAAAAAAATGGTGAAGTTTACTTCGAGGCAGGAGCAGAAATAACCGAGGAATTGTTAAGCACGTTGACTGAAGAGAAAATAACGGAATTATCGATTTTGGCTATTGATCATACTAATATTGGTCCGTATATACGCAATACTCTAATGGCTGATAAGAATACAAATAGAGATGATGCTCTGGTGGATATTTATAGAGTTATGCGCCCGGGCGAACCACCAACACTTGAGACCGCAGAAGCCCTATTTTCAGCACTGTTTTTTGACTCAGAGCGATACGATTTATCGTCGGTTGGACGTGTTAAAATGAATGCAAGACTGGGACTAGAAACATCAGATGCACTGCGAGTTCTGAGAAAACGAGACATACTCGAGATCATGCGTATTTTAACAGATTTAAAAGATGGTAGAGGGGAGATTGATGATATCGATCATCTTGGGAACCGTCGAGTGAGATCTGTTGGTGAATTGATGGAGAACCAATATAGGGTCGGCCTACTTAGAATGGAGCGTGCAATACGAGAACGTATGAGTTCAGTAGAAATAGATACGGTTATGCCGCACGACTTGATTAACGCGAAACCAGCAGCCGCGGCAGTCAGGGAGTTTTTTGGGTCTTCACAGCTCTCGCAGTTTATGGATCAGACTAACCCTCTCTCTGAAATAACGCATAAAAGGAGACTTTCTGCGTTAGGCCCTGGCGGCCTGACAAGAGAACGAGCTGGTTTTGAAGTCCGCGATGTTCACCCTACTCATTACGGCAGGATATGCCCTATCGAGACACCGGAAGGTCCTAACATTGGCCTTATAAATTCCCTGGCGACATATGCGCGTGTAAACCAATATGGTTTCATTGAGACACCGTACCGGAACGTTACCGATAGTAAAGTAACAGGAGAGGTCCGTTATATATCCGCTATGGAAGAAGGGCGTTATACCATCGCCCAAGCAAACGCAGAACTGGATCAAAATGGTAGATTTGTTGAAGAGCTGGTACCTGTTAGGAGGCAGGGAGACTTTGGTTTAGCTCGACCTGAAGATATAGATTTAATTGATGTGTCTCCAAAACAACTTGTGTCTGTGGCAGCTGCCTTGATACCATTCTTAGAGAATGATGACGCAAACCGAGCATTAATGGGGTCCAACATGCAACGCCAAGCTGTTCCTCTGGTCAAAGCGGAAGCACCGTATGTTGGCACGGGAATGGAGGCGATTGTAGCGCGTGACTCTGGCGTAGTAATAATGGCCAAAAGATCAGGCATAGTTGATCAAGTGGATGCCCAAAGGATAGTGATTAGGGCCAATAAGGAGACTGAGAGCACCCAATCCAATGTGGATATTTATAGCCTATTAAAGTACCAGAGATCTAACCAGAATACTTGTATAAATCAGCGTCCATTAGTTGCAGTGGGTGACACAGTTCAAGCCGGAGATATAATTGCGGATGGGCCCTCCACAGACTTAGGTGAGCTAGCGTTAGGGCGAAACGTATTGGTCGCTTTTATGCCTTGGAATGGGTACAATTTCGAAGATTCTATACTCATATCGGAGCGAATTGTTAGAGATGATGTCTTCACATCAATCCACATCGAAGAATTTGAAATCATGGCACGCGACACCAAGTTGGGCCAAGAAGAGATAACAAGAGATATCCCAAATATTGGGGAAGAATCTCTTAAAAACCTTGACGAGGCTGGGATAGTTTATATAGGAGCAGAGGTAAATCCCGGAGATATATTAGTGGGTAAAGTGACGCCTAAGGGTGAGTCACCAATGACACCAGAAGAAAAGCTTCTCCGAGCAATTTTTGGAGAAAAGGCATCAGATGTTCGAGATACTTCCCTAAAGGTGCCTCCTGGAGGAGCTGGAACCGTTGTAGAGGTGAGGGTCTTTTCGAGGCGAGGTGTTGACAAGGATGAGCGTTCTCAAGCGATAGAAAGAACTGAAATAGAGCGTTTAGCTAAAGACCGCGATGACGAAAGAACCATTTTGGAGAGTGGTTTTTTTGACAGGTTAAAAGAACAACTAATTGGTCAGGTTGCTGTTTCAGGACCTAAGGGTTTTGTTCCAGGTGTGGTTTTGACAGAAGAGGTACTCGGTCAGTACACACAAGGGCAATGGAGACAGTTCGGGGTCGAGAATGACCAATTGATGGAGTATATAGAGGGTGTTCGCGCCGAGTTTGATAGAACAATCGAGCAACTTCAAGACCGTTTTGATAACAAGGTAGAGAAGTTACAAAGAGGCGATGAACTCCCACCTGGAGTGATGAAAATGGTCAAGGTTTTTGTTGCTGTTAAACGAAAACTACAACCAGGTGACAAGATGGCTGGTAGGCACGGGAATAAGGGTGTAATTTCCAAAATTGCTCCGATCGAAGACATGCCATACTTAGAAGACGGCACCCCGGTTGATATAGTGCTTAATCCTCTTGGAGTGCCATCCAGAATGAATGTGGGACAGATATTAGAAACTCATCTAGGGTGGGCTTCTCATGGGCTAGGTCGGCAGATTTCTGGCATGCTAAAGGAGCTCTCGCGGTCACAGGAAACAGAAAACCTCAGAGAAACATTAAAAGGAATATACGGAGAACCTCAATATGATAGCCAAATAGCACCATTGGGTGACGAAGAACTGACTGAACTAGCTAGTAACCTTAAAGGCGGAGTGCCGATGGGAACGCCGGTTTTCGATGGAGCGCATGAAAACGATGTTGTCAAGATGCTGGAACAAGCAGGGTTAGACTCGACGGGCCAGGTTGCTTTGATAGATGGTAGGACCGGGGAAGCATTTGAAAGAAAAGTGACTGTGGGCTACATCTATATGCTCAAACTGCATCATTTAGTCGATGATAAAATTCATGCCCGTTCCATCGGGCCATACAGCCTTGTCACTCAACAACCATTAGGGGGAAAGGCCCAGTTTGGCGGACAAAGGTTCGGAGAGATGGAGGTTTGGGCGTTAGAGGCATATGGTGCCGCATATACGTTACAGGAAATGTTAACAGTTAAGTCAGATGATGTCTCGGGTAGAACAAAAGTTTATGAAGCGATTGTAAGAGGAGATGATAACTTTGAAGCAGGGATCCCAGAATCTTTTAATGTTTTAATTAAAGAGCTGCGTTCACTAGGATTGAACGTCGATTTAGATCAAAGAGCCCTCTAGGTCTTAGTCGCGGAATAGTTAAATGTTGGGGTAATTTTTGTATGTCATTTGATATGATGGTGAACAGTACGACAGGATGTTGTAATTTTTCTCTAGTGCTACTCAAGGAGATTAGAGTATGAACGATATAGCTAATATATTTGGCCAACCAACTGGAACTGAGAGCTTTGACCAAATTAAAATATCTATAGCAAGTCCAGAAAGGATTCATTCCTGGTCTTTTGGTGAGATAAAGAAACCGGAAACAATCAATTATAGAACATTTAAACCAGAGCGAGATGGTCTTTTTTGTGCTCGTATTTTTGGCCCAATAAAAGATTATGAATGCTTGTGCGGCAAGTATAAGCGAATGAAATATAGGGGAATCGTATGTGAAAAATGCGGCGTTGAGGTTACTCTAAGCAAAGTTAGAAGAGAGAGAATGGGGCATATTGAGTTAGCGTCCCCTGTTGCTCATATCTGGTTTTTAAAATCATTGCCGAGCAGAATTGGCCTTCTACTTGATATGACGCTTAAAGAACTTGAACGAGTACTCTATTTTGAGAGCTTTGTTGTGCTTGATGAGGGGTTTACGTCTCTTGATAAGCATCAATTATTGTCTGAAGAAGAGTATTTTGATGCCATGGATGAATTTGGCGAGGATACCTTCAGAGCTGCAATAGGTGCTGAGGCACTTAAGGAGATGTTGTCCAATTTAGATTTGGAAGAAGAAGTAGTTGAGATTAGAGAAGGTCTGAGAACAACTGGTTCGGAGATGAAAAGAAAAAAATATGTCAAGCGACTGAAACTGGTTGAAGCATTTATCGAATCAGGTTGCCGACCAGAATGGATGATACTCGATGTTGTGCCAGTTATTCCGCCAGAGTTGAGGCCACTAGTGCCCTTGGATGGGGGACGATTTGCTACATCAGACCTCAATGACCTATATCGTCGTGTAATAAATCGAAATAACAGATTAAAACGTCTTATAGAGCTAAGGGCCCCCGATATAATCGTCCGTAACGAAAAAAGGATGCTTCAGGAATCTGTGGATGCTCTTTTTGATAATGGCCGTAGAGGCAGAGTTATTACAGGTGCGAATAAACGTCCTTTAAAGTCACTGTCAGATATGCTGAAAGGTAAGCAGGGAAGATTTAGACAAAACTTATTAGGGAAGAGGGTCGATTATTCTGGACGCTCGGTCATAGTGGTTGGGCCTGAATTAAAACTGCACCAATGTGGGTTACCTAAAAAAATGGCATTGGAATTGTTCAAACCATTTATTTATTCAAAATTAGAGCTCTACGGGTTAGCTACTACCATAAAAGCGGCCAAAAGGATGGTCGAGAAGGAGCGTCCAGAGGTATGGGACATACTAGAGGAGGTTATCCGAGAACATCCAGTTTTGTTGAATAGGGCGCCAACCCTGCATCGATTGGGTATACAAGCCTTTGAACCAGTACTGATAGAAGGAAAGGCCATACAGCTACACCCACTCGTATGCACGGCATTTAACGCTGACTTTGATGGAGATCAGATGGCAGTGCATGTTCCATTATCACTGGAAGCGCAGTTGGAAGCACGCGTGCTAATGATGTCAACCAACAATATATTAAGTCCTGCCAATGGAAAACCAATTATAGTTCCATCCCAAGACATTATCCTCGGACTTTACCATTTAACTATGGAGAGACCCGGTATGATGGGCGAAGGAATGGTCTTCGCAAATTTGTCTGAAATAGAGCATGCTTTGAATAGTGGTGCAGTTCACCTACACGCTAAGGTCAGAGCACGTATTGAGACTTTTGATGATAATGGTGAGAAGGTGACTAAGATTGTTGACTCGACTCCAGGTCGATTAAGACTAGCTAAATTGTTGCCAGACAGTCCGCGGTTAGGTTTCGGAACGATCAACAAATTAATGACAAAAAAAGAGGTATCGAATGTAATTGATAATGTTTATAGACATTGTGGGCAAAAGGAGACGGTTTTATTTGCTGACCGGGTAATGGCAATGGGCTTTGGTCAAGCCTGTGTGGCCGGAATATCATTTGGGAAGGACGATCTTATAATCCCCGAAACTAAAAATGATTTGGTCGACGATGCGAGTAAACAAGTTAAAGAGTTTGAGCAGCAATACCTAGATGGATTGATAACTCAGGGCGAAAAATATAATAAAGTTGTGGATGTATGGTCGCGCTGTACAGACCAAGTGGCCGAAGAAATGATGGGCCGTATAATGACCATTGAAGAGGGCAAAGAAGTCAATTCCGTATGGATGATGGCTCACTCTGGAGCTAGAGGTTCACCGGCTCAGATAAAACAATTGGCTGGTATGCGCGGGCTTATGGCTAAACCCTCTGGCGAAATAATAGAAACGCCGATTATCTCAAACTTCAAAGAAGGATTAAATGTTCTCGAATACTTCAACTCAACCCATGGTGCAAGAAAAGGGTTGGCCGATACAGCGTTGAAAACGGCAAACTCAGGTTATTTGACGAGGCGTTTAGTCGATGTGGCCCAAGATTGTATAATAATCGAACATGACTGTGGCTCGACTAGGGGGCTTACAGTTAAGGCAGTTGTTGAGGACGGTGAGATAATCGACCCACTGTCTGAACGAATTCTCGGCCGCAGTGCAGCCGAGGATATTAGCGATCCAGCTACTGGGCATGTAATAGTAAAAGCCGCAGAGATTATTGGCGAAGAAGATGTTGACGCCATTGATGAAGCAGGTATTGAATCGGTTTTAATTAGATCGGTTCTAACTTGTGATACCAAAGGTGGGGTTTGCGGTGCATGTTATGGTCGTGACCTTGCGCGTGGAACGTCTGTTAACGTTGGTGAAGCTGTCGGTGTTATAGCGGCACAATCAATAGGGGAGCCAGGGACACAGCTTACTATGAGAACTTTTCACATAGGAGGTGCGGCGCAACGTGGTGCAGAACAATCCAGTATTGAGGCAGCATTTACTGCAAAGGCAACAATAGTTAACCGAAACGTGGTTAAGAATTCTGCTGGTGTATTGATTGTTATGAGCCGAAATGCGGAAGTTGTTCTTTCTGATTCCCAAGGTAGAGAACGTGCACGGCACAAAATACCTTATGGGTCGAGGTTAATGGTCGACGACGGACAAGATGTTATGCAAGGCCAAACATTAGCGGAATGGGACCCATATACAATACCCATAATAACGGAAAAGGAAGGCACCGCGCATTACGTTGATCTTGTTGACGGTGTTTCAATGAGAGAAGTGGTTGATGAGGCTACTGGTATAGCTTCACGTGTTGTTTTTGATTGGAAGCAACAGTCCAAGGGAGCAGACTTACGGCCCAGGATAACACTTCGCGATGATGCGGGTGAGGTTATTGAGCTGGGAAATGGGTTAGAAGCACGGTATTTTATGTCGCTTGATGCCATTTTATCTGTTGAGAATGCTGCAAAAGTTCAAGCAGGAGATGTCCTTGCCAGAATACCACGTGAATCTTCCAAAACACGTGACATAACTGGCGGACTACCTCGGGTGGCAGAATTATTTGAGGCCCGTAAACCAAAGGATTATGCGATTATAAGTGAATCGGAGGGGCGAATAGAGTTCGGGCGTGACTATAAGACTAAAAGGCGAGTAAATGTAGTTCCTGTAGAAGGTGACGGGGAATCCGTAGAATATTTAATTCCTAAGGGCAAACACCTTGCGGTTCAGGAAGGGGATTATGTTCAAGTTGGAGATTTATTATTAGACGGTAATCCAGTTCCTCATGATATTCTCAATATTTTGGGTGTAGAAGAACTAGCAAGCTATTTAACTAACGAGGTACAAGATGTTTATCGGCTTCAAGGGGTTAAAATTAATGATAAACATATAGAAGTAATAGTCCGTCAAATGTTACAGAAAGTTGAAATAGAAGATGGTGGCGAAACTACATTCCTCGTTGGTGAAACCATTGATAGAGAGGAATTCGAAAATATTAATGAGAAAACGGTGAACGAAGGTTTGATGCCAGCAAAGGCAAGACCTGTGCTGCAAGGCATAACCAAAGCTTCGTTACAGACAAAATCATTCATTTCTGCTGCATCGTTTCAGGAGACGACCAGAGTGTTAACTGAGGCAGCTGTATCTGGTAAAGTTGATAGCTTGGAGGGATTAAAGGAAAATGTGATTGTTGGCCGGCTGGTTCCAGCTGGAACTGGCAGTGTAATGAATCGATATAAACGTATAGCCGCATCTCGTGATAAAGAACTAGCCCTTCAAGAGGCAGAGACTGCGCTTCCAATGCTTGATGATGCCTCGGATCAACAAGTGACTGCGGCAGAATAACTGCTGCTTTTGGTTTGCGTTAATATATGAATTTAGTTTAACGGAATAGCATCGTGCTGTTTAGATAATTGGGCGAGCTATGAATTTTTTTAAACACCCCCGATATTGTAATATAATTACAATATCGGGGGTGTTTGCGCAAAACTTGTACTAAAAGTTAATTTAATAATAAAGATTACGATTCTTTTAACTCAGCACTTGACCCGCGGGCCTATCATAAATAGTATCCGGCCACTTTAGTAGAGATTGGTGGTATTCTTAAGTCCGTCTTTAGATGGAAGAGGAATAAACGCGGTTTCGTGGGATAATAAGTTGCAGTTTGATCCTAATGACTGGGTCTAAGTAGCGAAACTAGCAATACTAGTAATAGCGTACTAGTATTGCTGGTTTCGCATATTTTTTTTTCTACCCCATACTATTAAGGGGTGGTGAAATAGAGGGAGTAGGGGATGTCTAGACGTCATCGCGCTGAAAAAAGAGATGTTCTTCCTGACGCTAAGTTTAAGGACGAGGTCGTGAGTAAATTTATGAGTTGCCTTATGTACGATGGCAAAAGGTCCACCGCGGAATCAATCGTTTATGGGGCGTTTGATAAAATTGAATCCAGAACGGGACAGCAACCAGTTACAGTATTCCATGAGGCGCTCAATAACGTAAGGCCTCTAGTTGAGGTACGCTCTAGAAGAGTTGGTGGCGCTACATATCAGGTGCCGGTCGAGGTGCGTAATGATAGGGCGCAGGCGCTTGCTATTAGATGGACAATAGACGCGGCCAGAAGACGGTCAGAGAACACTATGGTTGATCGGTTATCTGGCGAGCTTATGGATGCTGTTAATAGTAGAGGTGCAGCAGTAAAGAAAAAAGAAGACACGCATAGGATGGCAGAAGCAAACAAGGCCTTCTCCCATTACCGTTGGTAAGGTAGGTATCTGAACGATGGCAAGAACTCATTCTCTAAATACATATCGTAATATTGGTATCATGGCGCATATTGATGCGGGTAAGACAACGACTACTGAACGTGTGCTGTATTACACGGGTAGATCATATAAGATAGGTGAAGTCCATGATGGCAACGCAACCATGGACTGGATGGAGCAGGAGCAAGAGCGCGGAATTACAATAACGTCCGCAGCTACAACTTGTCATTGGAACGACCATCGTATCAATATCATCGATACACCAGGCCACGTGGATTTCACAATCGAGGTAGAGAGATCTCTAAGGGTTCTTGATGGGGCTGTCGCGGTTTTCGATTCAGTGGCGGGTGTTGAGCCTCAGTCGGAGACGGTTTGGCGTCAGGCTGATAAATATAAAGTACCAAGAATTTGTTTCGTGAATAAAATGGATAGAATTGGCGCTGATTTTTATCGATGTGTATCGATGATAGTGGACAGATTAGGGGCTGTTCCGTTGGTTACGCAGCTTCCAATAGGAAGTGAGTCGGAGTTCGTAGGTGTGGTTGATTTACTCTCCATGAAAGCTGTCAGGTGGTTAGACGAAAGTCTGGGGGCAAAGTTCGAAGTTGTTGAAATACCTGAAGAACTTAAATCTAAGTCGTTGGAGTATAGAACCTCGTTAGTTGAATTGGCGGTAGAGCAAGACGAAGAGGCTTTAGAAGCATATCTGGAGGGAGAAGAACCAAGTTTAGATACGCTAAAAAAATGTATTCGCATTGGAACTTTATCATCTAGTTTTGTCCCCGTTCTTTGCGGCTCTGCTTTTAAGAATAAAGGGGTGCAACCGCTTTTAGATGCTGTAGTTGATTTTCTTCCATCGCCTCTGGATGTTGAGAGCGTTAAGGGGATTGTGCCTGATAGTGAGGAAGAGATCGTTAGAGAGAGTGATGATGCAGTGCCGTTTTCTGGATTGGCATTTAAAATAATGAATGATCCATTTGTCGGTTCACTAACGTTTGTTCGGATTTATTCTGGCGTCCTAGAAGCAGGGAAAACTGTAGCAAATACTGTTAAAGATAAGAAAGAGCGTGTTGGAAGGATGTTAGAGATGCACTCTAATAGTCGGGAGGACATAAAGGAGGCCCGAGCAGGTGACATAGTGGCACTAGCTGGTTTAAAGGATACAACAACGGGCGACACACTCTGTGACCCCCTTTCTCCGGTCATTTTGGAGAGGATGGACTTTCCCGACCCGGTTATAGAGGTTGCTGTAGAGCCCAAAACAAAAGCAGATCAGGAAAAAATGGGCACCGCACTAGCCAGATTGGCTGCGGAGGACCCTTCCTTCAGGGTTACATCAGATCACGAAAGTGGTCAGACAATAATAAAGGGAATGGGTGAACTTCATCTAGAGATTTTAGTTGATAGGATGAGGCGTGAATTTAAGGTGGATGCTAACGTAGGAGCACCACAAGTTGCATATAGGGAGACAATCACTCAATCCGCTGAAATCGATTATACACATAAAAAACAAACTGGGGGTTCAGGACAGTTTGCACGCCTGAAGCTTATCCTTGAGCCGCTTCCAGTTGGTTCAGGATTTGAGTTTGAGAATAAAGTGGTGGGTGGCTCTGTCCCGAGAGAATATATCCCAGGAGTGGAAAAGGGATTAGAGAGTTCGAAAGAGACAGGGGTAGTTGCGGGTTTTCCTCTGATTGACTTCAAGGCAACACTCGTTGATGGGGCCAGTCATGACGTGGACTCGAGTGTCATGGCTTTCGAAATTGCTGCTCGTGCTGCATTTCGAGAAGGAATACCGAAATGTGCTCCAAAACTTTTAGAGCCAGTAATGCGGGTAGAGGTGGTGACGCCAGAGGACTATATGGGGGATATAATTGGGGATTTGAATAGTCGTCGTGGAAACGTGTCTGGGATGGACCAGCGTGGAAACGCCCGCGTCATAAATGCAATGGTTCCTTTGGCTAACATGTTTGGGTATGTAAATACATTGAGATCGATGAGCCAAGGAAGGTCTCAGTACACTATGCATTTTGATCATTATGAACAGGTTCCTCAAGCGGTAGCAGACGAAGTTACTGCGAAAATGGCCTAAAATTGCTTAAATAAGTGATCAAAGGTTTATTTGAATAAAACACGATTTGAAAGACGGAGTTGTAAAGATGGCGAAGGAAAAATTTGAGCGTAATAAGCCTCACTGTAATATTGGTACCATAGGTCATGTTGATCATGGTAAGACGACGTTAACTGCTGCTATTACGAAAGTCTTAGCCGAAGCAGGTGGAGCAGAGTTTACGGCCTATGATCAGATTGATAAGGCTCCTGAGGAGAAGGCGCGTGGTATTACAATATCTACGGCGCATGTGGAGTATGAGACTGAGGGTAGGCATTATGCTCATGTGGATTGTCCAGGGCATGCCGATTATGTGAAAAACATGATTACAGGTGCTGCCCAGATGGATGGTGCCATTCTGGTTGTTTCTGCAGCAGATGGCCCAATGCCGCAAACTAGAGAGCACATCCTTCTTGCTCGCCAGGTTGGTGTTCCTGCTCTTGTTGTCTTTATGAATAAAGTTGACCAAGTTGATGATGAGGAGCTTTTAGAGCTTGTTGAGTTGGAAGTTAGAGAGTTGCTTTCCTCGTATGATTTTCCAGGAGATGATATTCCAATTGTTAAAGGATCAGCATTAGCTGCTATTGAAGACTCGGACGCGACTACAGGAAATGGTTCAATTATGGAACTTATGGCTGCGGTTGATAATTATATTCCTCAACCAGAACGTCCAAAGGACCAGCCATTTTTGATGCCTATTGAGGATGTCTTTTCTATTTCTGGTCGTGGAACTGTTGTTACTGGCCGTGTTGAGACAGGTGTTATTAATGTTAATGATGCTGTAGAGATTATTGGTATTCGCGAAACAGGTAAATCTGTTTGTACGGGTGTAGAAATGTTTCGTAAGTTGTTGGATCAGGGTGAGGCAGGCGATAATGTTGGTCTATTGCTACGTGGCATCAACCGTGATGACGTAGAGCGTGGTCAGGTGATTGCAGCTCCAGGCTCAATTAGCCCTCACACCAAATTTTCTTGTGAGGCTTATATTTTGACGAAAGAAGAGGGTGGTCGTCATACCCCATTCTTTTCGAACTATCGCCCACAGTTTTATTTTAGGACTACTGATGTTACAGGATCTGTTGTTTTACCAGATGGTACAGAGATGGTAATGCCAGGAGATAATATTTCGATGGAAGTTAACTTAATTGCTCCTATTGCGATGGATGAAGGACTGCGATTTGCTATTCGAGAGGGTGGCCGAACGGTTGGTGCTGGCGTTGTTGCGAAGGTTATAGAATAGTTTTTACTTTTATTTGAGAACTAAAGTATTTTTTTGTGACCATTTTGGTTGAGGACCGATCCCATGGATAGTCAAAATATAAGAATTCGTCTAAAGGCTTTTGATCACAGAGTTCTTGATCAATCTACTGGAGAGATAGTAAATACGGCAAAAAGAACTGGCGCCCAAGTTCGTGGGCCAATTCCTCTTCCTAATCGTATTGAAAAATTCACCATCCTTCGGGGGCCTCATGTGGATAAAAAGAGTAGAGAGCAGTTTGAGATACGAACTCATAAACGCTTGTTAGATATAATAGACCCTACCCCACAAACTGTGGATGCATTGATGAAGCTTGACTTGGCCGCTGGGGTCGATGTCGAGATAAAACTTTAGGGCTGGAGTAGTAAGATGCGGTCTGGAATTATTGCCATGAAAGTAGGTATGACACGAGTATTTGCGGAGGATGGTCGTCATGTCCCCGTTACTGTTCTGAAGGTAGATGATTGTCGGGTAGTGGCTAAAAAAACAATAGAAATAGATGGGTACAACGCCGTACAAATTGGTGTGGGAGCTGCCAAGGTAAAACGAACATCGAAACAGATGCGAGGTCACTTTGCAAAAGCAGAAGTGGCACCAAAACAAAAACTTACAGAATTTAGGGTGGATGAAGATGCGCTTATCGAGGTTGGCTCTGAGATTCTTGCAGATCATTTCGTGAATGGTCAGAAAATAGATGTTGTAGGAACCTCAATTGGGAAAGGGTTTGCTGGAGCGATGAAACGGCACAACTTCCATGGTTTGAGGGCATCACACGGTGTATCTGTTTCCCATAGGTCCCATGGTTCTACGGGTAACAGCCAAGACCCCGGACGTGTTTGGAAAGGTAAGAAAATGGCAGGCCATATGGGCGATCATAGGGTAACTACCCAAAACCTCAAAGTTTATTCAACCGATATAGATTCAGGAATAATATTGATTGAGGGTGCCGTGCCCGGGTCAAAAGGTTCTTATGTTTTAGTTAAAGATGCGCACAAATCACCTAGACCTGCAGATGCGCCTTTCCCAGCATCTGTTCGCTCTAAGGTGGAAGGGGATAACAAAGAACACAGTGCTGAATTTGTTGACGAAGAGATTAAAAAAGTTTCTGCGACGGATGAAGTGCCCAATCCAACCAATTCGGCCCAAGACGAAGGTGGGATTGATGAGGCCAGCACCGAAGAGAAAGAGAGCTGAGGATATGAAGTTTTCAGTTAAAAGTTTCGATAATAAGGATATAGGCGAAATTGAGTTAAATGACTCCATTTTTGGTATAGAGCCTAGAAGAGACATACTAGCCAGAGTTGTAAACTGGCAGTTGGCAAAGCGCCGTGCTGGGACACACAAGGTAAAGTTGGTGGGTGAAATAAGAGGAACGACGGCAAAGCCGTTTCGACAAAAAGGGACGGGGCGGGCTCGCCAAGGAACAACCAGAGCGGTTCAATTCCGAGGGGGGGCGACAGCTCACGGCCCGGTTGTTAGAAGTCATGCGCACGATTTACCAAAAAAAGTTCGGAAGCTTGGGTTAAAATGCGCTCTTTCTGCCAAACGGGCAGAGGGAAAGCTGATAGTCGTAGATAAGATAGAGGCTATGGGAAAAACAAAAGAGATAGCAAAGCAGCTTTCTTTGCTGGGTGTCGCTTCTACGCTGTTAATCGACGGTGTGAAGATAAATAGCGGATTTGCGAGGGCCGCGAGAAATATACCAAAAACGGATATTCTTCCATGTCAGGGTGCAAATGTTTATGACATCCTGCGGCGGGACACACTTATTTTGACCCGTGATGCTGTACACCAATTAGAGGAGCGGCTTAAATGAGTATTAGGCCACATAACGCTAGCCAAGTAAAATTAACTCAAGAACAGATGTATGACATCATCAGAGAGCCAATAGTTACAGAAAAAAGTACACTAGGGTCACAATTTGGTCAGGTGACATTTAAAGTCGGATTATTGGCAACAAAACCAGAGATAAAGGTTGCGGTGGAACAGCTATTTGATCGCAAGGTTAAAGCAGTAAACACACTACGGCAAAAAGGAAAAGTTAAAAGATTCCGAGGAAGACTCGGTCGGAGATCCGATTTCAAGAAGGCGGTGGTAACTTTTGAAGACGGCCAAGACGTCGATGTTAGTCAGGGAGTTTAAGGTAAATGGCTCTAAAACATTATAATCCCACAACACCCTCGCAGCGTCAGTTAGTAACGGTAGATCGCTCTGAACTCTGGAAGGGCAAACCTGTAAAAAAATTGACTAGGGGGCTCACGAAGTCAGGCGGTCGAAATAATAAAGGGCGTATCACTATGTGGCACCGTGGTGGTGGTCACAAGCGTACCTACCGTATAGTCGATTTCAAACGTCGGAAGCTGGACGTAGAGGGTATAGTGCAGCGACTAGAATATGACCCGAACAGAACGGCTTTCATAGCTCTAATCGAGTACGATGATGGAGAGCAGGCATATATAATTGCTCCACAGCGACTGGGCGTTGGAGATAAAATTCTAGCTGCACAACGCGCGGATATCAAACCCGGAAATGCGATGCCGATAAGCAGTATACCCGTTGGAACAATAATACATAATGTTGAATTGAAGCCGGGAAAAGGTGGGCAGTTGGCACGATCGGCTGGCGCATACGTGCAACTCGTAGGCCGGGAATCAGGTTATGCATTACTTCGCCTCACTTCGGGGGAAGTTCGAAGAGTTAGGGCAGAGTGCATGGCCTCGATAGGGGCGGTCTCTAACCCAGATCAGAAAAATACTAACCTAGGTAAGGCAGGTAGGAAACGCTGGTTAGGGCGTCGACCGGTCGTTAGAGGTGTAGTTATGAATCCAATCGATCACCCCCATGGCGGTGGAGAAGGAAGAACTTCCGGTGGACGGCATCCTGTCACTCCATGGGGTGTTCCGACAAAAGGGAAGCGTACACGGAATAACAAAAAGACTGATCGGCTGATTGTTCGCCGTCGTCGTAAATAGAAGAGGAAAAAAAATTGGCTCGCTCTGTTTGGAAAGGACCTTTCGTTGATGGTTACCTGCTTAAAAAAGCGGAGGCGACTTTAGCGTCTGGTCGTAACACAGTTATAAAAATTTGGTCTCGGCGTTCTACTATTATGCCGCAGTTTGTAGGCTTAACATTTGGTGTGCATAATGGGCAGAAGTTCGTACCCGTATTGGTTACAGAGCATATGGTCGGGCACAAGTTTGGAGAATTTGCTCCCACACGTACTTACTTTGGGCATGCAGCTGACAAGAAGGCTCGTCGCTAGAAACTGGGATGAACGATAATGGGTAAAACTTCGGCAGGACGAAAAGTAGCAGAGAACGAAGCACATGCGGTTCTTCGTAATCTTAGAATAAGTCCCCAAAAACTAAATTTGGTAGCAACAATGATTCGGGGCATGGACGCTGAAAAGGCTCTCGCCGCGCTAACATTCTCCCGACGACGAATCAGCGATGACGTAAAAAAAGCGGTGCAATCGGCTATAGCGAACGCCGAGAACAATCATCAGCTTGATGTGGATAGATTGTTTATAAAGGAAGCTTCTGTTGGAAAAGCGATCACCATGCGACGTTTCCGCCCGCGAGCAAGAGGTCGAACAGGCCGAATAAGAAAACCATTCTCTCATTTGACTGTTATAGTCAGTGAACGCCAGGAGGCTGTATAATGGGGCACAAAGTTAATCCAATCGGCCTTAGGCTTGGTATAAATAGAACGTGGGACTCTAGGTGGTTTGCGTCAAAAAACTATGCCGATTTGTTGCACCAGGATTTAAAATTACGTGGATATCTCCGTAAACGTCTCCAGCAAGCAGGGGTCAGCAGAGTTGTAATTGAACGTCCGGCTAAGAGAGCGCGAGTTACTATTTATACCGCGCGACCCGGTGTTGTCATTGGGAAGAAAGGTGGTGACATTGAGAAGTTGAGGTCGGAGCTCTCAGCGATGACGGACACGGATGTTCATTTAAACATTATTGAAATAAGAAAACCCGAGATTGATGCTAACTTGATAGCTGAAAATATAGCGCAGCAGCTTAGTCGTCGAGTGGCATTTAGGCGGGCAATGAAGCGCGCTGTCCAATCTGCTATGCGGTTAGGCGCATTAGGGATACGGATAAACTGCGCTGGCCGTTTGGGAGGCGCCGAAATAGCTAGAACAGAATGGTATCGAGAAGGACGTGTTCCGTTACATACGCTCCGTGCCGATATTGATTATGGGGAGTCGACGGCTCAGACAACGTATGGTGCTTGTGGTGTGAAGGTATGGGTTTTCAAAGGAGAAATAATGGCCCACGACCCGATGGCTCAAGATAAAAGAATGTCAGAGCAGCAATTAGGTGGGCAACAGCGGTAAGCTGGTTAGGTAAAGAGGAAACTGAAAGATGCTTAGTCCAAAACGAACTAAATTTCGAAAAGCGCATAAAGGCCGTATACACGGTAATGCAAAAGGTGGCACTCAGCTTAATTTTGGGTCTTATGGTCTTAAGGCGTTAACTCCGGCGCGGGTAACTGCCCGTCAAATAGAGGCAGCTCGGCGTGCTATTACTAGGCATATACGGCGGGCTGGCAGGGTGTGGATCCGAATATTCCCCGACGTTCCTGTCTCCAGTAAACCTGCAGAAGTAAGAATGGGGAAAGGAAAGGGGTCGCCTGAGTTCTGGGTTTGTCGAGTGAAGCCAGGAAGAGTGATGTTTGAGCTTGAGGGAGTCCCGCGCGAACTAGCTCAACAGGCTTTTACTTTAGCTTCAGCGAAACTACCAGTAGATACGCGTTTCATAACTCGTCTTGGTGATAATTAGGGTAGGAGTTAGAGAATGGCTAAAAAGACTGCTGTTGATTACAGAGCAAAGACTCAAGATGAGCTGGAGGCACAGTTAGTTGAGCTGAGAAAGGAACAGTTCAATCTTCGTTTCCAAGTGGCAAATGGACAACTGGAGAATACTGCTCGCTTTAGACAGGTGCGAAGAGATATAGCTAGAACTAAATTAATTATTTCGGAAAAAAATCGGGCCGTCGCCTGAAAAGTAGCCATTTAGTGGCCAAGAGGAGTTAGTCAAAATGCCGAAAAGAGAATTACAAGGCATCGTTGTAAGTGATAAGGCAGATAAAACCGTTGTTGTTAAAGTTGAGCGCCGTATTGTGCATCCAGTGTACAAAAAAATTATTAAACGTTCTAAGCGATTTGCGGCTCATGACGAAAACAATAAGCACAAAATGGGCGAGATTGTTCGAATTCGGGAATGCGCGCCAAGATCGAAAAGAAAAACATGGGAAGTTGTCGATTCAGCTGTCGCTGAATAATAGATAATTAAGGATATTCGATATGATCCAAATGCAATCAAATCTAGATATTGCGGATAACTCCGGGGCTCGGCGGGTGCAGTGTATTAAGGTCCTTGGAGGTTCAAAAAGAAAAGTTGCTGGAGTGGGTGATGTTATAGTTGTCTCTGTCAAGGAAGCTATTCCCAGAGGCCGTGTCAAAAAAGGCGAAGTGTTAAAGGCTGTTATTGTTAGAACAGCTAAGGAAATAAGGCGCGTTGATGGGACGGCCATCCGTTTTGATAGAAATGCAGCAGTTTTGATCAATAACCAGAACGAGCCCATCGGCACACGGATTTTTGGTCCTGTTACAAGAGAACTTCGAGCTAAGCAATTTATGAAAATAATTTCCCTTGCGCCGGAGGTGCTTTAGATGGCCAGAAAAATTAAAATCCGGAAAGGCGATAACGTTATAGTCACTACCGGGAAAGATAGTGGAAAAACGGGAGAGGTATTGCTTGTATATCCCAATACCTCAAGAGTACTGGTACGAGGTATCAATGTAGTAAAACGTCACACTAAACCTAGCCAGACAACGACAGGTGGAATAATGGAGCGAGAGGCCTCCATTCATATCTCAAATGTAGCCCACATTGATCCAAAAACGAATAAGGCGTCCAAAGTTGGGTATCGATTTTTAGAGGACGGTCGTAAGGTGCGTTTTGCCAGAAGTTCTGGCGAAGTTATAGACGCGTAGAAATAATGGAGTAGAGAAAAATGACGCGTTTGAACGATTTATATACACAATCTATTCGCCCTGATCTTATCAAAGAGTCCGGTTATTCTAATCTTCTCCAAGTTCCTAAATTGGAGAAGATTGTAATTAATATGGGGATCGGGGAGGCTGTTCAGGATTCAAAGAAAGTTGCGGCGGCAGTCTCGGAATTGTCGTTAATAACTGGGCAAAAACCAATCACAACTAAGGCAAAGAAATCAGTTGCTGGGTTTAAGCTTCGCGAGGGGATGGCAATCGGATGTAAAGTCACACTTCGAAGAGATCGTATGTATGAGTTTTTGGATAGATTGATAACAATAGCTCTACCGAGGGTGAGAGACTTTAGAGGCTTAAATCCCAGAAGTTTTGACGGTTATGGAAATTATGCGATGGGATTGAAGGAGCAGATAGTTTTTCCTGAAATTGATTATGATCGTATCGATTCTGTGAGAGGCATGGATATCATTTTTGTAACATCTGCTAAGACAGATGATGAGGCGCGGGAGCTCTTGCGTCGATTTAGTTTCCCATTCGAAAAATGATTGGGGAAGGAGAGGGCAAATGGCCAGAAAAAGTTCAATAGAGAAAAATAAGAATAGAGAGAAATTAGTAGCTATGCATGCGGCTAAACGAATGCGTCTTAAAGCTATGATTAAAGATAAAGAACTTCCAATCGAAGAGAGATTCAACGCAGGCTTAAAGTTAAGCGAGATGCCAAGAAACGGCGCAAGGATTCGCCTGAGAAATAGATGTCAGGTTACAGGGCGACCAAGAGGTTATTATAGAAAATTCAAAATGTCACGAATAGCATTACGCGATTTGGGTTCAACTGGGCAAGTACCAGGTCTTGTGAAATCTAGTTGGTAGGAGACAGCAATGACGATGAGCGATCCGCTTGGAGATATGTTAACAAGAATCCGGAATGGTCAGCAGGCGCGAAAGAATGTGATATCTTCGCCAGCCTCCCGGATGCGCAGTAATGTTTTGGAAGTCCTGAAAAGAGAGGGCTATATTCGAGGTTTCACTAGTGATTTATCTGAAGAAACACAGAATTGTTCCCATCTTAATATTGAGTTAAAATACTATGAAGGGGAACCAGTCATTCGAGAAATAAAGCGAATATCAAAGCCGGGCCGTCGAGTTTACTCCAAAATTAAGGAGTTGCCGCGGGTTTTTAATGGGCTTGGTATTTCTATAATCTCAACCCCACAAGGTGTAATGTCAGATAACGAGGCGAGAGCCGCAAATGTTGGCGGTGAAGTCTTATGTCACGTATTTTAGGCTGGAGTAGATTTTATGTCGAGAGTAGGTAAAAATCCGGTCGCTGTCCCAGACGGTGTTACAGTGGAAATCATAGATAGTATTCTAAATGTGAAAGGTAAGTTGGGTCAGCAATCACTCACTATATCCGATGAAGTTCAGGTTACACTAGACGAGAATATAGTTTCCGTATCACCCAAGTCGAAAACAAAGCAATCGCGATCGATGTGGGGTACAACGCGGGCGCGGATAAATAATATGGTAATCGGAGTGGATGAAGGTTTCACGGTTGATTTAGAAATAAATGGCGTGGGATATAGGGCCGCGGTAGAGGGACGGGATTTAGTATTAGCTCTTGGTTACAGCCATCCTGTGCGCTACGCGATACCTGAGGGTGTCAATATGAGGTGTGAACGCCCAACAGCAATATCTATTCATGGTAGCGACAAACAGCAGGTTGGACAATTAGCTTCAGAGATCAGGGCATATAGACCTCCAGAACCGTTTAAAGGCAAAGGAATCAAATATGCACACGAAACAATACGCCGCAAAGAAGGCAAGAAGAAATAGGGGCAAATAGGATGCTTAAAACCAAAGAACTTTTTTCGAAGCGCGCACAACGCAATCGCTCTGCTCTTCGACGGAAGTCTCCTGACAAGGTTCGACTTTCGGTATTTAGATCATCCAAAAATATTTATGCGCAACTTATTGATGACTCTCAGGGACTTACTATTGCTTCTGCGTCTTCATTAGAAAAGGATCTGCGTAATTCTTTGAAGACTGGTGCTGATAAATCTGCAGCTGAGGCAGTCGGGAAGTTGGTTGCAGAAAGAGCTTTGGAAAAAGGGCTAAACGAGGTCGTTTTTGATCGTGGTGGATATAGATACCATGGTCGCGTTAAGGCTCTCGCTGATAGTGCACGCGAAGCTGGTCTTAAATTTTAAAGGGAGCCTCTCATGGCACGTGGTGAAAGACAAGAACGTAGTAATAGAGATCAAAAAGAAGATCCGGAACTAATAGAAAAACTGGTCGGTATAAACCGAGTGGCGAAAGTGGTTAAAGGAGGCAGAAGATTTGGTTTTGCCGCTCTCGTGGTCGTTGGGGACGGTCGTGGACGGGTTGGCCATGGGGCGGGAAAGGCTCGGGAAGTTCCAGAGGCGATCAGAAAAGCCACCGACCAAGCGAAAAGAACGATGGTGAGGGTTCCATTAAGAGAAGGTAGAACGTTGCATCATGATATGAAAGGCGATTATGGAGCTGGCCATGTAGTGCTTCGCTCTGCACCGGCTGGCACTGGCGTAATAGCGGGTGGTCCGATGCGCGCAATTTTTGAGTCGTTGGGGGTTCAAGATGTTGTTGCAAAGTCTACGGGATCATCCAATCCTCACAATATGATAAAAGCAACTTTCGACGCCTTAACCCGAATAGGGTCTCCACGCGCTGTCGCGGGAAAACGGGGGAAAAAAGTGGCAGAGATTTTTGGACGGAATTCAAACGACGGTGAGCCGTCACGGACCTAGGGTTCTAAAGTTATTATCTCAGGTGGAGTAACAAATGAATAAAGTTAAAAAGGGAAACGGTGTTCTAACAGTCACCCAGATTAAAAGTGCTATTGGAAGAAAACCAGGTCAGAAAGAGACTTTGGTTGGACTTGGTCTGAATAAGCTTCATAAGACTAGCACGCTAGAGGACACACCGGCAATTCGTGGGATGATTGACAAAGTGAGCCATCTTTTGAAAATTGAAGATAATAAGTAGCAACTACTAGATTAGCGATATTAGCCTCTTAGGAGACTGCAGGAAAATGAGATTAAACGAGCTTAGAGATAATGATGGCGCCCGAACCGAAAGAAAGAGAGTCGGGCGAGGTGCTGGATCAGGAACTGGAAAAACCAGTGGCAAAGGGCATAAAGGGCAAAAATCAAGAGCCGGAGCTACAATCAATGGTTTTGAGGGCGGTCAAATGCCTATATACAGGCGGCTTCCAAAAAGAGGTTTCAAAAATCCATTTAGAAAGCAATATGCAGTCGTAAATTTAGGTGATGTGCAGAAAGCTCTCGAGGATGGGAGGCTTGAAAAGGGTAAGGAATTAGATGAAAATATTCTACGTGAGGCAGGCTTAGCAGGCAAAAAAAACCTAAGAGTCCGCTTGCTTGCCAAAGGGGATTTCAAATCTAAAATTACGATAAGGGTTGCGGGAGCATCCCAATCAGCATTGGCTGCCGTAGAGAAAGCAGGTGGGGCAGTCATTCTAGAACAGACTACTGACAGTAACAGCTAGGATAAAAAGTATGGCGTCAAGCGCCGAACAATTTGCATCATCCTTTAATTTTGGCGCTTTATCGAAGGCGGCTGATCTTAAGAAACGTATTTGGTTCACTTTAGCGGCATTAGTCGTGTATCGATTGGGAACCTATATTCCTATTCCAGGGATTGATCCAGCAGTACTTAAGGAGATATTTGACCAAAATGCGGGTGGCATCTTGGGGATGTTTGATATGTTCGCAGGTGGCGCTTTGGGGCGTATGACGATCTTCGCACTCAATATAATGCCTTATATATCTGCGGCTATAATAATGCAGTTAATGACTGCCGTGTCGCCAAACCTCGATACTCTAAAAAAAGAAGGAGAGGCCGGCCGAAAAAAAATCAATCAATACACTAGGTATTTGACCGTTCTGCTCGCGGCGGTGCAGGCATATGGTATCTCTGTTGGTTTAGAAAATATGGCTAGCGGAGGTGGGGCCGCCGTAGTGAACCCGGGTCTTTTTTTTCGGGCCACGACAGTTATTACACTGGTTGGGGGAACGATTTTTTTGATGTGGTTGGGTGAACAAATCACTGCGAGAGGAATTGGCAATGGAATTTCATTAATTATCTTTGCGGGTATTGTAGCCAATTTGCCTCAGGCGCTAGCTGGAACGCTAGAGTTGGGACGCACAGGAGCTCTTTCTGCGGCTTTCATTGTATTGCTGCTGTTAATGGCGATTGCTGTGATTGCGTTCATAGTATTTATTGAACGATCTCAAAGAAAAATTACAGTTCAGTACCCTAAGCGTCAGATGGGTAATAAGATGACGGGTGGTGAGTCGTCGCACCTTCCATTAAAATTAAATGTATCGGGTGTGATACCGCCTATTTTTGCAAGTTCAATCTTACTTATGCCCGTCACATTCGCTCAATTCTCGGCTAGTGGAGGTGGACCAGAGTGGCTGACAACAATAAATGCACTTCTTGGGAGAGGACAGCCTCTCTATCTAGCGGTTTATATTGGACTAATTGTTTTCTTTGCATTTTTCTACACGGCTATAGTTTTTAATCCCGTTGAAACAGCGGATAACCTAAAAAAGTATGGTGGATTTGTCCCTGGAATAAGACCAGGAAAAAATACCGCTGATTATTTAGACTATGTTTTGACACGTTTAACCGCGATTGGAGCAGCATATTTAGCAGCAGTTTGTATTTTACCTGAAATTCTCATTAGTCAATATCAGGTTCCCTTCTACTTTGGCGGCACTAGTCTTTTGATCGTTGTTACCGTGACCTTAGATACTGTAGGACAGGTGCAATCTCATCTTCTAGCGCATCAATATGATGGATTGATAAAAAAATCGAAGTTGCGAGGTAAAAGAGGATGAATATAATTCTTCTTGGTCCTCCCGGTGCAGGAAAGGGTACTCAAGCAAAATATTTGATAAGTGCTTTTGGCCTAAAGCAACTTTCAACAGGGGATATGCTAAGGGCTGCCATAGAAGAGGGTTCGGATCTCGGTAAGCAGGTTCAGTTAATTGTCGATTCAGGTAATCTGGTCCCAGACAATATAATGATTGAAATGATTACCACGCGGATTACTCGAACGGATTGTAAAGGGGGGTTCATATTAGATGGATTTCCACGTACTGTACTCCAAGCAGAAACATTAACCGAGGTTCTTTCGCAGAAAAAAATAAAGATAGACCATGTGATCGCTTTGGATGTAAAACTTAGTAGTTTACTTGATCGGATTAGAAATCGTGCGTTAGAAACAGCGCAGGAGCAAAGGCGACAGGATGACGATGAGGAAACGCTCAAGCACCGATTGAATGTATATAAGGAACAAACAGAGCCAATTTTACCATATTATGAAAAATTGGGCTTACTAAAAACAATAGATGGAATGCTTGCACCAGATGAGGTAAGCAAAGAAATTAACGACGTTTTGGCGGAGTGAAAAGGAACAAAAGACGTAACCGTATTGACTTGAACGAATGCATTTGTATAATCCGGCGCCCTAGGTCAGCGTTGCTTAAATATACAAAATTTAGTGTTTCTTTAAATAACGATTGTGATGGTTTGATGGCAGAAAAAGAGAAAAGGGAGTGCAAAACTTGGCACGAATAGCAGGAATTAATATCCCAACTCAGAAACGTGTAGAGATTGCCTTGACTTATATATATGGAATTGGCAGGACAACGGCGGCGGATCTATGTAAGAAACTCGAAATTCCTGCAGAACGCCGGGTCAGTGATCTGATGGAAGAAGAACTAACACGGCTGCGTGATATGATCGATTCTGACGTGGTTGTTGAAGGCGATCTGCGTCGGAAAACAGCAATGGATATCAAGCGGCTTATGGATTTAGGTTGCTACAAAGGATTACGCCACCGTAAAGGTCTCCCCGTTCATGGCCAGCGGACTCATACTAATGCGCGCACTAGAAAAGGCCCTGCTAGACCAATAGCAGGTAAAAAGAAATAAAACAGCTCAATACTTCTTGGAGTAGTTAAGAGAATGGCAAAGCAACCAACCCAGGCTCGAGTTAGACGGCGAGAGCGAAAGAACATAATTTCAGGCGTGGCTCATGTAAATGCCACCTTCAACAATACGATGATAACAATTACTGATGCACAAGGTAATGCTATATCGTGGTCTTCGGCTGGAGCAATGGGGTTCAAGGGTTCCAGGAAATCAACACCATATGCGGCACAGGTGGCTGCAGAAGACGCAGGAAAAAAAGCTGCGGAACATGGCATGAAGACTTTAGAAATAGAGGTGAGTGGCCCGGGCTCTGGTCGAGAATCAGCACTAAGGGCACTTCAGACTGTGGGTTTCCAGGTAAATTCTATCAAGGACGTTACACCGATACCCCATAATGGATGTCGCCCACCCAAACGGCGTCGAGTCTAGTCTCGTTTTAGTCTTCTTTGATACAGCAAAGTGGGCAACGATTGTTGTGTTTAGAATTATTAAGAAATAACTAGGATAAAATCTTTCTAGTTTTAAAAATGTGAGGTCGATGTGGTAGTTCAGAAAAATTGGCAAGCTCTAATAAAACCCAGTAATCTTGATGTTCAGCCGGGTAGTGATCCTGGGAGAACGGCGATAGTTATAGCCGAACCATTGGAGCGCGGGTATGGTCTCACTTTAGGAAACGGCCTAAGGCGTATTTTGTTATCGTCGTTACAGGGGGCTGCAGTAACATCGATGCAAATCGATGGTATTCTGCATGAGTTTACTACTATTCCCGGCGTGAGAGAAGATGTTACTGATGTTGTTCTAAATGTTAAGTCAATGGCACTTAGAATGGACGGCGATGGCCCAAAGAAGATGAGACTTAAGGCAACCGGGCCCGGTGAAGTGACAGCAGGCATGATCGAAACCGGTGCTGATATCGAAATAATGAATACCGACTTGGTGATTTGTGCTCTGGATAAAGGTGCCACATTGTCAATGGAGTTCACTGTTGAAACTGGAAAAGGCTATGTTGCAGCAAATTCTAACAGAAGTGAGGATTCACCGATAGGGCTCATTCCTGTTGATGCCGTGTTCAGTCCTGTCCGACAGGTCACTTACAAGGTTGAAAATACGAGGGTTGGACAGGTAACAGACTTTGATAAGCTGACGTTAGATTTGGAAACAGATGGATCGATGACACCAGAGGATGCTATAGCTTATGCTGCCAGAATTCTGCAGGACCAATTACAACTCTTTATAAATTTTGAAGAACCCAATCAATCAGTGGAGAAAGATGAAGCCAAAGAGTTACCTTTTAATCGTAATTTACTTCGAAAAGTTGATGAGTTAGAGCTATCGGTTAGATCAGCCAATTGTCTGAAAAACGATAACATAGTTTATATTGGTGATTTGGTGCAGAAAAGCGAGCCGGAAATGCTCCGAACACCAAACTTTGGCCGTAAAAGTTTGAATGAAATAAAAGAGGTTCTAGGGACAATGGGATTGTTGCTAGGGATGGACGTCGTGGATTGGCCGCCAGAAAATATAGAGGAATTAGCGCGCCGAATTGAGGAACCATTTTAGGCTTTAGATCTAAAAAAAAGGTATGATAGTTAAATAGGAGCAGTGTAATGCGTCATGGTAAGGCGAGACGCCGATTGAATAGAACATCTAGTCATAGGAAAGCTATGTTTAAAAACATGGCAAATGCGCTGATAAAGCATGAGCAAATTGTTACAACACTGCCAAAAGCAAAAGACTTACGTGGGGTGGTTGAAAAACTTATAACTTTAGGAAAGAGAGACACGTTGCACACTCGCAGGCTGGTTTTCTCAAGACTCCGTGATGAAGGAATGACGAAAAAGTTGTTTGATACATTGGGGGTCCGATACAAAGAAAGACAAGGTGGTTACACAAGAGTTTTGAAAGCAGGTTTTAGATATGGAGATAGTGCTCCAATGGCCGTCATCGAGCTTGTGGATAGGGATGAAGATGCGCGTGGATTGGATTCAGGGCCAATATTTGCGGCCGAGGAAGATGACGCTGCAGCGATGCCAGCAGCTATTTAAAAAGGATATGATCTCCCTGATAGTTAACCTGTTTCGAGTTAGAGATTAGCGTTAATGGGTCCATCTCCTTGCAAACATGGTGAGATAGACGGCGTTTTTTTTGAGATGCCGTTAGTTTTGGGAAATGAGAAAGCCATCATACTGTCACGAAAAAATTAGTTGGAACGGGAAGGATGCAAATACCCGTTTCTTTTGCTGCTTAATATCCAAAATCCACGAAAATGTTATCAGAATAGCTTTCTTTACTTTTCTCATGATTGTGTTTGGCAGTCCAAGCCTAGCATCCAATATCCCTACTTCAAAAAAACAGATACAACTTAGTTTTGCGCCATTAGTTAAGCAAACTGGTCCTGCAGTTGTAAATATTTTTGCCAAAACAGAAACAAAAAATCAAAATATTTCTCCCCTTTTTGTAGATCCATTTTTTCGGCAATTTTTTGGAGATATTTTTTCGGATAAACCACGTCATCGAAGTCAGCAATCTCTTGGTTCAGGGGTCATAGTTGATGAAGATGGCCACATTGTCACTAACAATCATGTTATAAAGAATGCTAGTGAAATTAGAATTGTATTATCAGACCGCCGGCAGTTTAATGCAAAAATTCTACTTACTAATGAGCAAACAGATTTAGCAATTTTAAAAATCAATGCAGGAAAAGAAAAGCTCCCATATATCAAGATGCGTGACTCGGATACGATAAATGTTGGTGATTTGGTCCTTGCAATTGGAAACCCTTTTGGTGTTGGTCAGACGGTGACAAGTGGGATCATTTCGGCATTGGCTCGGACGGCTATTGGTATAACAGATTATAGCTTTTTCATCCAAACGGACGCATCCATCAACCCTGGGAATTCTGGGGGTGCATTAATAGCTATGGATGGAACTTTGATTGGTATTAATACAGCTATCTTTAGTAATAAAGGAGGCAGTGGAGGTTCTGTCGGTATCGGTTTTGCCGTGCCGTCGAATATGGTGCGAACGGTCGTGAACTCCGCAAAGAAAGGTCGGCTAATATTTCCTTGGTTAGGTGCTACCAGCCAAACTATAAGTTCCAACCTCGCCGTCGAATTTGGGTTGGAAAAACCTACCGGTGTGGTGATAAATGATATCTTTCCAGATAGTCCGGCAGATGTCGCGGGATTATTGATAGGGGATGTTTTGCTCAGCGTTGGCGGAAAAATAATAACGGATACTGATGCGTTACGATATAGAATTGCAACGCTACCGTTAGGGGAAACTGCTGTTGCAAAAATCCGCAGGAAAGGGAAAGTACTTGAGGTAGGAATAGTATTAGAGGGGCCACCTGATTTTCCTAAACCTAATACACTAGACATAACAGGTAATAACCCATTCAATGGCGCTAGAGTTGCTAATCTGTCTCCAGCCTTCGCTTTGAAAGAGAATCTCAATGATATGGGTCGCGGTGTGGTAGTTTTAGGTCGGCAGCGTGGTAGTTTCGCTGAGAGCTTGGGGCTGCGTAGAGAGGATATTTTAGTTAAAGTAAATGGAAGGTCGATAGAAACAGTCGATGATCTGAGAAAAGTATTGCGTAAGCAAAGAAGTAAATGGAAGATTTCAATCAAGCGAGGAAATAAAATACTGCGGACAGAAATACCAGGTTAATCATATGAATTCTCTATTTGAGACAAATAACTCGCAACCATTGGCGGAACGACTCCGGCCCACAAATATAGGCCAGATCGTTGGACAAGAGCACTTATTGAGCGCGGATGCTCCTATTGGACGTATGATAGCTCAGAAAAGAGTTTCGTCGATGATTTTATGGGGGCCGCCTGGGTGTGGTAAAACTACTTTGGCACGACTGATTTGTGATCATGTAGATGCGGTATTTGAGCAATTGTCGGCAGTATTCTCTGGTGTAACCGAGCTTCGCAAAGCTTTTGACAGAGCGGATAAGAGAAGAGAAATTGGGCAGAGAACACTTTTATTTATTGATGAAATTCATCGTTTTAATAAAGCACAACAAGATAGCTTTCTTCCATATGTAGAAAATGGCACTATAATCTTAGTTGGAGCGACAACCGAAAACCCTTCCTTCGAGCTCAACTCGGCAATCCTATCCCGATGTCAAGTTTTCGTTTTGAATAGAATCAGCGAGGAAGCTCTGGAAACACTGGTTCAGAATGCGGAGAAAAATGAAGGGAGAGTTCTTCCTGTAACCAAAACAGCTCGTGAAAGTCTTAAATTAATGGCCGATGGTGATGGTAGGTTTTTACTCAACATGATCGAGGAACTCTTTTTTCTGCCACCCGGCACTCAACTTGACACTGATGATTTGACCACTGCTATAAATAAGCGCTCTCCTATTTACGATAAAAGTAAGGATCAGCATTTCAATCTAATAAGCGCCTTGCACAAATCCTTGAGGGGGTCGGACCCAGATGCAGCACTTTATTGGCTGGCCCGCATGTTGAATGGGGGAGAAGATAAGTCGTATATTTTAAGAAGACTAGTGCGATTTGCATCAGAGGATATTGGGTTAGCCGATCCGAATGCAATAGCGCACTCGCTTGCTTGTTGGGACTCTTATACAAGATTAGGATCACCTGAGGGGGACTTAACAATTGCTCAGTGCGTCATCTATTTAGCAACAGCACCAAAGTCTAATTCAGTATACAAGGCTTTAAACCTTGCTAGAATTAGTGCGGAAAAAACAGGTTCTTTATCTCCGCCAAATCATATATTAAATGCGCCGACTAAACTGATGGAAAGCCTGGGATATGGTGCTGAGTACCAATACGATCATGACAATGAACATGGTTTTTCGGGGCAGAAATACTTCCCGGATCATTTAGCCCCTCAGAAATTTTACAGGCCCGTTGAGCGTGGTTTCGAGCGGGAACTAATTAAAAGAATTTCTTATTGGGATAAATTACGTCAGACTAAAAAAAGTAGTTTATGACTTATTTTGATAAATTTATAGGAATAGATTGGTCGGGTGCCAAGGGATCAAAGCAAGGCGGATTGCAAATAGCTGTTGCTGAACCTAATAATGACGTTCCAAAACTTATATTGCCAAACGATTGTGATTTATGGGGTCGGGATGACGTTTTTTTATGGTTATCAGAAATTATAAAAAGAGAACGAGCTTTGATAGGGTTCGACTTCGCTTTTGGCTATCCTCATTACGATTTAGGATGCTATTTCCCAGGGATGAACAAAAATCCTGCTAATATTTTCGGTTTGTGGGAACTAATTGATAAGACCTGTAAGGGGGCGTCAAATTTTTATGGAGGATCCTTTTATAAAAGAAAAGAACTTCCATTTCATAAATATTTTCTTTCCCCATATGGGAAAGGTCAGTTATATTTTCCAAGAAAACGGATTACGGAAGTTTTTTGTAAAAAAGTAACAGCACCTCATCCGACTATGAAGTGCATCGGTCCTGCAAATGTTGGTACGGGTTCTTTGGCAGGAATGCGTTTTCTTTATAAGCTTAAAAAAAGCCTTGATAAAGAAATAACAATTTGGCCATTTGAGAAAAAAAGGGGTCACTCAGTTGCTGTTGAGATATTCCCACGGCTTTACTTTAAGCAATCGGGGATCAATCCGCAAAACTGGCAAGATCAAGAGATGATAAATAATGCATTGAAATATTTTGACTCTAAGCCGATACCGCAAGACTGGAATCCAAAGCGAGAGGATGAGCCAGATGCCCTAGTATCGGCAGCGGCGCTTAGAAGTTTAGCATCAAACCCAGCCATATGGTTGGCTCCGGATGATTACTCTTCAGAGGTGAAACTTGAAGGTTGGATATTTGGTGTCACATAGAAGGTTATTCTTATGAAAGTTCTCTTAGCCGTTGCTATTGGTGGGGCAATTGGCGCAATTGCGCGTTTTCAACTATCTCAATCATTTATTAAAAGTTTTAGTGGGGATTTTATTTACAATATACTAGTAGCAAATATTGTAGGCTGTTTTTTGATGGGGGTTTGCTACGAGTTTATGAATTTAAAAATGAATGTTAGTGTAGAGTGGCGGGCCTTCTTTATGGTCGGTGTTTTGGGTGCTTTTACAACTTTTTCCAGTTTTGCTCTAGATGTCTTTATCCTCGTGGAGCGTGGAAGTTACTTGAATGCAAGTATGTATATTTTGTCGTCGGTCGTATTTTCCATCGTTGGCCTATTCGTGGGTATTTATATCATGAGAACTATAATTACATGACTGAAGTAAGTTTAATGCGGGTTTCATCAGATGATGTGGGACTGAGGTTGGATAGATGGTTTGGAAGATATTTTCCAAAAGTTGGTTATGGGGCTCTTCAAAAGCTGTTAAGGACAGGGCAGGTGAGGGTAGATGGTAGAAGAGCAAAACCAAATTATAGATTAAGTGATGGGGAAACTATTAGAATCCCCCCACTTGATAAGGTGCCTTCTATAAGAAAGCCCGAATGGAAAGAAAAGCGAAATAATCGGACCGACAGTGCTTTAGAGCAATTACTGAAGAATTCAATCCTCCACATGGATGAGGAGGTTCTTGCTATTTATAAGCCGCCTGGAATTCCTGTTCAGGGAGGCACGGGGGCTACAAAACATATAGACGGTGCTCTTGATGCTCTAAGATTCGGGTTAGATCAGAGGCCCCGGCTGGTCCATAGATTGGACAAAGATACATCTGGCGTGCTTTTGTTAGGGCGAAGTAGACAGGCGGCCAGCTGGCTTACCCGTGCTTTCAGAGAACAAACCGCTAATAAAACTTATTGGGGGATAGTAGTTGGTGATCTCCGGCCTTCAACGGGGAGAATTGATCTTTCGATATCAAAATTACCCGGAAAGCACGGCGAGAAAATGATGATAGATAGAAAAGAAGGTCAACGCGCTGTATCCGATTATGCTATAATCGAGAAGCTTGGTAAACGTGCCTCCTGGATTGCTTTGCGTCCTCGAACTGGAAGAACCCATCAGCTTAGAGTGCACATGACTGCCCTAGGAACACCAATTCTTGGTGACGGAAAATATGGTGGTGAAGGAGCTTTTTTAGAATCGGATGGGTTGTCCCGGAAATTGCATTTACATGCCCGTGATATCTGTCTCTCACGTCCCAATGGGGAACAACTTTTTGTTGAAGCAGTTTTACCCGAACATATGTTGAAATCATGGAATATTTTAGGGTTTGATATAAAAAGTTACGATGATCCTTTTCTCGATGCATCCCATCAAAAATGATTAGAGCTGGTATCAGTTGTTTTCTTATGATTTATAGCTGGCTAAAAAGGAAGGAAATTGAAGAGATTTTATGAAACAGTAACAGTCGAGAAGGCTGAAGACTATTTCACTGTTGCCCTAGACGGAAGGTCAATTCGTACTCCTGGTATGAATGCGCTTTCGCTGACGACTGAGAAACTTGCAAATGGTATTGCCTTGGAGTGGAGACAACAGGACGCCACTATTAAGCCAGATAAAATGCCACTTATGTCATTGGCGGCGACCGCAATTGATAGAGTTGCGCCGCAGAAAATGGAGGTTGTTACGTCGGTTGTTGCTTATGGAGAGACAGATTTACTCTGCTACCGTGCCTTTGAACCAGAAGAACTAGTAGCGCGCCAGAATAACAAATGGCAACCTTTATTAGACTGGGCAAAGAAAGCGATCGGCGCAGAATTACACGTCACTGGCGGTATTATGCCGCTAGAACAACCGTTGAAATCGATAAAAGCAATTCGCGATAAAATAACTCATTATAATGCCTTTAACCTTACTGGATTGCATGAGTTGACTGCAATTTCGGGATCCGTAATTATAGGTCTAGCGGTGATGGAAGATTATATTGATATTAACGAAGGTGTTCAAGCCGCACAACTTGATAGTCTCTATCAGCTTGAACGTTGGGGAGACGATCCCGAACTTACGTTAGCATTGCAGAACTCTCGACGCGAAATGTTGGACGCTTTCAATTTTATTGCTTTACTGAAAGTGTAGAGTGAAAATAATTAAAGAACTGTATATGATGTAGGGCTATAAGCACTTTTTATAAATTTTGAGATATGGTGGTTTGAAATGCAAGATATCATAGCGAGTTTAGAAGCGAAAAGGGAGGAAGCTCGTGAGGGTGGTGGTAAACGTCGCATCGATGCCCAGCATAAAAAAGGAAAGCTGACAGCTCGCGAACGAATAGATGTTCTCTTTGATGAAGGTTCGTTTGAAGAATGGGATATGTTTGTCGAACACCGGTGTAATGATTTTGGAATGGCCTCAGAAAAGATACCTGGGGATGGAGTTGTCACAGGTTTTGGTACCATAAATGGACGCCTGAGTTTTGTGTTTAGTCAGGACTTCACAGTTTTTGGTGGCGCTTTATCAGAGGCCCACGCAGAAAAAATTTGCAAAATCATGGATCAGGCAATGAAGGTTGGGGCGCCAGTGATAGGATTAAATGACTCAGGGGGAGCTAGAATACAAGAAGGTGTCGCGTCACTTGGTGGATACGCTGAGGTTTTTCAGCGAAACGTTCTCGCATCGGGAGTAGTGCCTCAAATTTCTATGGTTATGGGTCCGTGTGCTGGTGGCGCCGTTTATTCTCCGGCAATGACAGATTTTATTTTCATGGTACAGGATAGTTCTTATATGTTTGTAACGGGTCCGGATGTAGTAAAGACGGTAACTCATGAGACTGTTACGCATGAGGAACTGGGAGGGGCCACAACGCATTCCAGCAAATCTGGTGTTGCAGACTTATCATTTGAGAATGATGTTGAGGCATTATTTCAACTTCGGCGTTTTATGGATTTTTTACCAAGTTCCAATAAAGAACAGCCACCAACCAGGGAGACAGTAGACCCTGCAGAAAGACCTGAGCCATCCTTGAATACCCTAATTCCCAATAACGCGAATAAGCCATATGATATGAGAGAGCTTGTTTTGAAGGTGGTAGATGAGGAAGATTTTTTTGAAATTCAGCCCAATTTTGCAGCTAACATTCTGATTGGCTTTGGGCGCCTTCAAGGTTCAACCATAGGAATTGTTGCAAATCAACCCATGGTTCTAGCTGGATGCTTGGATATAGACTCATCAAAAAAAGCGGCTCGCTTTGTAAGGTTTTGTGATTGTTTCAATATACCGATACTAACACTGGTTGATGTGCCCGGTTTTCTTCCTGGAACCCAACAAGAGTTCAATGGTATTATAAAACATGGTGCAAAATTACTATTTGCTTATGCTGAGGCGACCGTCCCGAAGGTAACGGTAATAACGCGAAAAGCCTATGGTGGTGCCTATGATGTGATGAGTTCCAAGCATCTTCGTGGCGATGTTAATTTTGCGTGGCCAACAGCAGAAATAGCAGTAATGGGAGCGAAGGGTGCGGTAGAGATAATTTTTAGGGCTGACTTGGGCGATGAGGAGAAAATAGCATCCCGAACGGCAGAGTATGCGGAAAAGTTCGCTAACCCCTTCGTTGCGGGCGCGCGCGGTTATATTGACGATATTATAATGCCTCAAAATACTAGAAGTCGAGTAGCAAGAGCATTTGCTATGCTTAAAAACAAGCAATTGGAAAATCCTTGGAAGAAACATGACAATATACCACTTTAAACAAATCCATTAATATAGGAGACGTTTTGGCTAATTTAACGATCAATGAACACCGGGTGGAATATAGCAGTTTTGATATAACACCGGCATGGAAAGACGGCTCAACATGTATAATGTTCATTCATGGTATTGGTGCGGATAGAAATATTTGGGACGATTGGCTGCCATTTCTAACAGGCCATTATTCTATTATTGCGATAGATCTTCCGGGACATGGAAAATCAGAAGCTTTGAATTTAAAACAAGCTTTAACTTTTGACTTTTATCATGAGATCATAGTTTCGGTTGCGGCGAAGGAAAATAAAACTAACCTCATTTTGGTAGGCGAGTCTATGGGTGGTACGATCGCTCTTTACGCTGCAAGCAAGATGCATGGTCAAGTAAAAGCTGTGGCGACTTGCTCAACAGCACACCGAGGGGGAAGCCTTCAACATGTGAATGCATGGCACAGCCAAATTGAAAGCCATGGCATTGAAGCCTGGTCACTAGATATGTTGGAAAAACGATTTTTTCCTAATTCCACTTCGGATGCCATTCGCGATTGGTTTCACAAAACACAGTGTAACAGTGACTCAAACAGTATTTTGCAAATGGCAAGTCTTTTGGTGACCAGTGATCTAACGACAGAGCTAGATAAGATCCTAGCCCCAGTATTATTGATGCAACCCGACTCTAGTCCATTTATACCGCTCGATATACCAATTGAGTTGAAGGATCTATTACCCAAGGGCCAACTTAAGTTAATCCCTAAGGCACGACACGGTATAGCATGCAGTCATTCAGAGGATTGCGCGATGGAAACGCAAAGGTTTTTAAACTCAGCTCAAGTTTAAGTCTGATAATTAAAAGCTGCTATTTGTTGAATGTAATTTTTAAGTCTTATTGTATTACTTTCGTGGGATAGCATTTCGGGCTAATTCGTCGACAAGCTCGTTGTCTACGTGTCCCGCATGCCCTTTTACCCAATGCCAATCAATCGAATGTGATCCCATAGCATTCTCTAAGCGCTGCCAAAGATCAACATTTTTGACGGGTTTCTTATTGGCAGTTTTCCAGCCGCGATCCTTCCAACCTTGTATCCATTTTGTAATGCCATCTCTAACATAAACGCTATCGGTATATAGTTCTACCTGAACGGGACGTTTGAGAGATTCTAGCGCTCTTATGGCCGCCATCATTTCCATTCTATTATTGGTTGTTTCTAATTCTCCTCCCGATAACTCCTTTTCAGTGTCGCCGTATCTTAACAAAGCGCCCCATCCACCGGGACCCGGATTTCCACTACATGCCCCATCTGTAAAAATTACTACTTTACTCACACTATAAATCCATATTGTTTAGGGCTTTCTACTTGTTGATGAAAATTTAACTTTTTTAGGTAACTCATTGGGTCTTTCGGTTGAACGAGAGCATCATCTGGGTGGTTCAGCCAATCGTAAAGCCGTGTTAGCAAAAAGCGAATAGCGCTACCTCGAACTAGCACCTGAAAATATGCTATTTCGTTTGACGATAATGGACGTTGCGTCTGATATGCGTCCACCAACGCTTTGGACTTTTCTGCGTTAAAAGTCTCATCAGAATCAAAGCACCATGCATTTATGCTAGTGGCCAAATCGTAAGCAAGAAAATCAGTGCATGCAAAATAAAAGTCTATTATTCCTGATAAGACGTCATCCAGAAAAAAGACATTATCGGGGAATAAATCGGCATGAATAATGCCCATTGGTAAACCTTTAGGCCAATTTGTTTCCAACCAATTTATTTCTTCGTTCAATTCATTATAGAGCTTGATGTAAATAGGTTTGTTCAGAAGATCACATGAGTCAAGAAGGGGTCGCCATTGCTTTACGCTGAGTGAGTTTTCTCTATGGATTTTAAAGTTATTCCCGGCTCTATGAAGCTTTGCCATAGACACCCCTAACGCTTTGCAATGAGCTACAGTTATCACTTTAGGGGAGGCGCCTTCTAAAAAAGTGACTATTGCAGCAGGTCGCCCGTTAAGGTCATTGAGGACCCTGCCGTCCTTTTTCTCTACCGGGACAGGACAAACAAAATTATTTTCTGATAAATGACCCAATAAACCAAGAAAAAAGGGTAAGTCTTCTGGGTTAACCCTTTTTTCATATAATGTAAGAATGAATTGACCTTCTGTTGTTTGAACGAGAAAGTTTGAGTTTTCGACGCCCTCAGCTATTTCTGAAAAAGATATTAAATCGCCGAGACTGTACTGGGATAGAAATCCACGCAATTCCGTATTATTTATTTTAGTATAAACAGCCATTAATCTGTTAATTGTTTTGGCAATTTGAAAATAACATCTTCTCGAGTGATAGCAACTTCTTCTATTGCTACATTAAATTTTTCCGCACATGCCTCTAGGACTTCTTCAACAAGGACTTCGGGTGCTGAGGCGCCAGCAGTTATTCCAACTACTTTCTTGGTTGCGAGCCAATTCCAGTCGATATCAGATGCGCGCTGAATCAATTTAGAGTCGAGGCATCCATTCATTGCTGCAACTTCAACAAGTCTTTTTGAGTTAGATGAGTTTGGAGCCCCTATCACAAGGACCGCATCACACCCCTCAGAAATTATTTTAACAGCTTGTTGCCGATTAGTTGTCGCATAACAGATATCTTGTTTCGCAGGCCCTATCAATTTGGGAAATTGATTTTCAAGAGCTTCTATAATTAATTTGGTGTCATCCAGCGAAAGTGTCGTTTGAGTGATATAGGCCAAGTCTTTATTTTTGGGAACTTTAAGATTAGGGATATCGTCTACTGTTTCCACTAAGGAGATAGCAGCCTCTGGTAACTGTCCCATTGTTCCAATCACTTCTGGGTGCCCCGCGTGCCCGATAAGTATGATATGTCTATCACTGCGAAAATGTCGTTCTGCTGCCACATGCACTTTGCTGACTAAAGGGCATGTGGCGTCAAGATAAATTAAATTTCTTCGTTCTGCTTCTTCTGGTACAGATTTAGGTACTCCATGAGCAGAAAATATTACCGGAACGTCTGCAGGTACTTCCTCTAACTCGTCTACAAAAATAGCACCTTTTGCCTCAAGACTTTCGACAACGAACCGGTTATGTACAATTTCGTGCCTGACATAAACAGGAGCCCCATATTTTTTAAGACATTTTTCGACAATTTGTATTGCACGATCAACTCCGGCGCAGAAACCCCTGGGGGCAGCTAGACGAACGGTAAGGTTATTTTCGGTCATCTATTAACTTTTTCCTTAGTTAAAACCAAGATCGATAATATAGAAAAAATAACTTCAATCATAGGTTAAGTAGGATTGCGATGGTATGTGTATAGTTATAAACTTACTACCTCATTAATGGAAAACGATACACTTTATGTTAAAAAATAAATTTTTAATCTATTTATCGTCAATGCTGTTCTTGATTATTGTATCAGGCTGTTCCTATAAGGTCACGGAAGACCGAATTTGTCCCACGGTTGCATTTGTTGACGGTTTGGAGCGGATGACTCTTTTTCGGGATACAAATAACAGAGAAGCATCGAACATCTTATTTATATCCCAATTTAGTAGTTTAAATACCAAATGTAGTTTTAGTGACGATGGGGCGGATCTCGAAACAAGTTTTTTAATAAAATCCAGTATGAGTGATATTAAAAAAGATACCGCTGTGGAAATTAACTATTTTGCTGCAGCAATAGCGCCAGATGGGCGTGTATTAACTAAGGAAAACTTTGATTTGGAAATTCCTTTTTCACAAAAAAATACGGAAGTTACCCAAGAGCAAATTATAAATCCTTTCTTTCCTAAAAAAACGAGCAATAACTTTTCAGGTTATAAATTATTAATAGGGTTTCAGTTAAATAAACGTCAGGTTGCCTTTAACCTTAGACATCGAAGGTAATTTACCTGTGAAGGCGGGTTTTCATCGCTATGATATTGGGTATTGTTTCAACAATTTGGTCTACCCAATCACACAGCGCCGGCCGCGTTTCTTTTGGATCAATTAGATCGTGGATTGCGAGGGATTCTGCTCTAGGAACTGCCGAGTAGCGGTGGGCCATCGAAGCTTCTAATTCTAATCTCCTTTGCTCAGGATTTGAATGGTTCTCTATCTCACGCCCAAAGGCGACGGCAACGCCGCCTTCAACAGGAACAGCGCCCATTTCTGCAGATGGCCATGCTAATACATAGGCATCAGGTCCATAATGCGCTACTGCAGCCACTCCAAATGATTTCCTCACAATGATAGAAGCCCAGGGGACTTTGCAGTCCGCCGCCGTCATCACAAGATCAGTCCCATATCGAATTGTAGCGTCTTTCTCTGCTTCGGACCCTATCATGAACCCAGGTTCGTCTATAAAGGTAACAATCGGCAAATTAAAAGTTTCACAAGTTTTTATAAATCGCCTTACTTTTTGGGAGCCATCGGCAGTCATTGAGCCCGCATAATATCGGCAATCATTTGCAAAAATACCAACAGCATGCCCATTCAGTCGTGCAAAGCAAGTTATCTGACCCTTCCCAAAATTTTTTGTTACTTCGAAGACAGAATCTTTATCAACTACTAATGAAATAATTTTCCGCATATCATATATTTTGCGCCTGTCCGCAGGTACTATTTGGGATAGCACATCCGCTTTTCTGCTAGCTGGATCATTGCATTTTTTTTGAGTAGGGGCACACCAGGCATTCTGGGGCATATACGACATAAATTTTTCAATTTGTTCGAATGCGTCGTGCTCATTTTCAGCTATATTATCAACTACACCATTTCGGGTATGAATATGAGCTCCACCCATATCTTCTTTGGTTATATTTTCTTTTAGAGCTCGTTCCACCACCTTAGGTCCGGCAACAAGGACCTGGCTGTTTTCTTTTGTCATAACTGAGAAGTGAGAAGCGACCAGCCTAGCTGCAGGTAATCCTGCTACGGCACCCAAGGCAGCTGTGGCTACTGGGATCGACCACATCGTTCTAGCTACGGACCTAAACCGTGGTGCATTGAAAACGGGAGTTCCAATAACTTTTGAAGTTGCTCCGCTACCCGTGACACTCCCACCTCCGCCTTGGTGAAGTCGTATTAGGGGAATCAAATGTTGGAGAGCTAAGTCCTCAGTGTAAATACTCTTACGCAATCCAGCCTCATTTGGGGAACCTCCACGTACTGTAAAATCCTCACCGCCTATTATGCAGCGTTTTCCCTTAATTTTACCAAACCCTAATATGAAGTTAGCAGGTGAAAAACTTTTTAGGGAGCCGTCTTCGTTTCGTTCTACTCCTCCGGACGTTGGGCCAATCTCTCTGAATGAACCCTCATCCAGCATCACCGATACGCGTTCTCGGATTGTTAAAAGCCCCTTTGCATGTTGCCGTTCTATATTTTCCAATCCACCTTGTTCTAGGGCAAGTCTGCGCTTGAGTAAAATTTCATCAATTTCTTCGTTCCAGGACATGGAAAGCCTCTTTGTCTAGATATAATTATTATTTAGTCAGATTGTTTAAATCTTAACAAATTTAAATTTTAAATAAACCTGCCTAAAAAGGTAACTAACTTAATTGGTATTATTTTTATTTGAAATCAACTCTTTCGCGATGCGCATTAAACCGCTAATCTCGTTAACGTAATCCGTTAACCCTTGAGGAAGAGAGCGTCAGTCATACTCTATTGCAGACGCCGCCGAAGGAGCAACCGCCCCGGAATCTCTCAGGCAAAAGGACCTTAAGGTTAGGAGCCTCTGGAAAGTGGGCGCGCCGCATATGAGCCCCACCGAAGGTGAAAGCCACCTTATCTAAATTGATAGGGGGTGAATCTCTCAGGTTTTCGACAGAGGGGGTAATCGCTTTCGTTCGCGCGAAAACGAAGACTCGTTATGTTTAGGGAGGGGCTATGACTGAAGCACAACTCAAATTATCACCTATTAATGATCTTCATTTAAAATATGAAGCGCGAATGGTGCCGTTCTCAGGCTACTCTATGCCCCTCCAATATAAGTTGGGCGTTAAGCAAGAACATATCCACACTAGAACAAAAGCTGGTTTATTCGATGTATCGCATATGGGGCAGATTTGTTTGAAAGGCGATGAAGTAAAAGATGAGCTTGAAAATTTAGTCCCAAGTGATATCAAGTCGTTAAATGAGGGTGAGATGCGGTATACGCTTTTCCTTAATAAAGAAGGTGGGATCCTAGATGACCTAATTGTCACCAATGCTGGTAATCACCTTTTTGTTGTAGTGAATGCGGCATGCCGGCACAAAGACATAAAGTTTCTTCGAGACAACCTGCGATGCGACATAGAGGAGCTGGAGGACCGAGCTCTTATGGCTCTTCAAGGGCCCATATCTGAGAATGTTTTGGAAATGCTTGCTCCAGGTGTTGCTGATTTGAAATTTATGTCATCGGGGGAGTTTTCTATCTGCGGAGCAGAGTGTTTTATCACTCGTTCAGGCTATACTGGCGAAGATGGATTTGAAATATCTATGCCGTCGATGATGGCAGAAGAAATTGCTGAGACTATTCTGAGTCACGAGGATACTGAATTAATTGGTTTAGGCGCGCGGGACTCACTGCGTCTAGAGGCCGGTTTGTGTCTCTATGGACAAGATATCAATGAAATGACAACCCCGGTTGAGGCAAACTTGGGGTGGACTGTAGGGAAAAGAAGACGAAAAGAGGGCGGGTTTCCAGGGTTTGAAAATATTATACGACAATTAAAAGATGGAGTATCTACTCGGCGTTATGGAGTGCGGCCCGATGGGCGTGCGCCTGCTAGAGCGGGCACTGAAATATTCGATTTAGAGGGCAACAAAGTTGGTGATATATCTAGTGGTGGATTTGGGCCAACGGTCGGTGCACCCATCGCAATGGCATATCTAGATAGTCCTAGTATTGAGACAGGTTCAAAAGTCTCAGTCTTAGTAAGGGATAATTTACTCCCAGCAACAATAACCAACTTACCGTTCATAAGCCCAAACTACAAACGAAACTAAAAGATGTAGAAGGAGAAAGTGATGGCCACGACTTATTATTCTGAAGAGCATGAATGGATTACTATAGAGGGAAATACTGGCACAGTAGGGATAACTGATTTTGCTCAGGAGCAGCTGGGTGATATAGTTTTTGCGGAAGTGACCAAAGCAAATGAAGAGGTCACTAAAGATGAAGAGGTTGCTGTTGTAGAATCTGTAAAAGCCGCTAGTGATATTTTTTCACCCGTATCGGGTCTCATAAGTGAGGTAAACGTATTATTAGAGGATGCCCCAGAAACCATAAATAGCGATCCGTTAGAAAATGGCTGGATTTTTAAAATTACGATAACCAACCCCAACGAATTAGATGATTTAATGGACTTAGATAGTTATAATAAGTTCGTAGAAAGTATTAAATAGTGGTGATAATTCGTTGCTTGAGATAGTGATTAAATTGAGGAAGTCTGGATGACTGATAGAGATACCGAGCGCGGAAGTAATGACGAATTTAGCGTGCGCCACATCGGACCGGCAGAAAAGCAGCAAAAAAAGATGCTTGATGCAATGGGATTAACCAGCCTCGACGCTTTGATTAATAAAACAGTACCTCAAGCCATTCTTCTGGATAAATCTTTAGAACTTCCAGTCGCATTGAGTGAGACAAGCGCTCTATCTAAACTGAAGCATCATGCAAGTCGCATCAAGGTAACGAAGTCTTTAATTGGTATGGGCTACTATTCAACTCATACACCAAGTGTAATTCTGCGCAATATTCTTGAAAACCCAGCCTGGTATACCGCCTATACGCCATATCAACCGGAGATTTCGCAAGGTAGATTAGAAGCATTACTTAATTTTCAGACAATGGTTTGCGATTTAACTGGGATGGAGATAGCAAATGCATCGCTCTTAGATGAGGCCACTGCGGCGGCGGAAGCAATGGTTTTTTGCTCAAGAAACTCCAAGTCAAAAGGAGATGTTTTTTTCGTTTCAAGCAATTGCCATCCCCAGGTAATCGACGTGGTTCAGACGCGAGCAGAACCAATCGGTATCCGAGTAGTAATCGGTGATGAAACCGAAGGGGTTGCTGATCAAGCTTTCGCTGTCTTGCTCCAATACCCAAATACTAACGGTGATATACCAGATTATTCTGGCATCGTGGAAATGGCGCATGCACAGGATACGATGGTCGTAGTTGCTACTGATCTCCTTGCACTAACTTTGTTAAAACCACCAGGAGAGTGGGGTGCCGATGTCGTGATAGGCTCGAGTCAACGTTTTGGCGTTCCTCTGGGTTTTGGGGGCCCACATGCCGCTTTTTTTGCAACTCGGGATAAGTATAAGAGGAATATTCCTGGTCGTATTGTTGGCGTTTCAGTGGACAGTGCTAATAATAAAGCCTACCGATTAGCGCTTCAGACAAGGGAGCAACATATCCGTCGTGAAAAGGCCACTAGCAATATATGCACTGCGCAGGTTTTATTGGCAATTATCGCCTCCATGTATGCCGTTTATCACGGCCCTCACGGTTTGAAAAGAATTGCGAAAAGAACTCATCACCTGACGGCGGTGTTGGCCGAAGGTCTGCGCGACCTGGGGTATGTAATAGAAACAGGAAATTTTTTTGATACAATTGTTGTGAAAACTGATGACTGGACGGGATCAGTAATCGAAGCGGCCCGTGTGGAAGAAATAAACCTTAGAATATTTGATAATAGAGTTGGAATCGCACTTGATGAAACGAGTGATCAATATTTAGTAGAGCGCTTGTGGTCATTAATGGCATTTGATTCTATGAAACAAATCTCATTTGATGAGGTTGAAAAAAGGATAGGAAATGAAATTCCAGAAGCATTGATCCGCGTTTCTGGATACATGGAGCATCCAGTATTTAATGATTATCACTCAGAAACAGAAATGCTTCGATATATTCGGAAACTGTCGGATAAAGATATTGCGTTGGATCGTTCGATGATACCACTGGGTTCCTGCACAATGAAACTCAATGCTACTACCGAAATGCTTCCAATAACCTGGCCTGAATTTAGTCAAATACACCCATTTGTTCCAAAGGACCAGGTGGAGGGGTATGCAGAAATGATTGTTGAACTAGAGCAAATGTTATGCAATTGCACTGGTTATGCGGCCATATCTCTACAACCGAATGCTGGTTCTCAAGGTGAATATGCTGGGCTTCTTGCAATTCGCGCGTATCATCGAAGCAGGTCGGAAGCACACAGAGATATTTGTCTAATACCAAGTTCGGCGCATGGAACAAACCCTGCGTCAGCATCTATGTGTGGGATGCAAGTTGTTGTGGTTAAATGTGATGATAACGGTAACGTTGATTTAGAAGATTTAAGACATAAGGCAGAGAAGTACTCGGATACTTTAGCAGCGTTAATGGTCACATATCCCTCAACGCATGGGGTCTTTGAAGAAGGAATATTAGATATTTGCGCCATCATTCATGAACATGGTGGTCAAGTATACGTTGATGGAGCCAATTTAAATGCACTCGTTGGATTATGCGCGCCTGGAGACTTCGGTGCTGATGTCAGTCATTTAAATTTACATAAAACATTTTGCATTCCGCATGGTGGCGGTGGACCTGGAATGGGGCCCATTGGGGTGGCTGCTCATCTAGCTCCTTTTTTGCCAGGACACAGATTTGGTATAACTCAGGATGAGTCTATTGGTCCAGTAAGTGCGGCACCCTGGGGAAGTGCAGGGATTTTACCAATCTCATGGATGTATATACAGATGATGGGTGCTAGTGGAATGCGTAAAGCTAGTGAAATTGCTATTCTGAATGCGAATTATATAGCTGCGTCCCTAAGCAAATATTACCCCGTATTGTATAAGGGAGAAAACGGTTTTGTGGCACACGAATGTATAATTGATTTAAGAAAGATAAAAGAAACCACCGGGGTAGATGTAGAAGACGTAGCTAAAAGATTAATAGATTATGGTTTTCATGCACCAACTATGTCTTTCCCTGTTGCAGGTACATTGATGATAGAGCCAACGGAAAGTGAATCGAAAATTGAAATAGATAGATTCATCGATGCTATGGTGTCAATTAGGGAAGAGATAAATGCTATAGAACGGGGAGAGTTAACTCGTGATGAAAGCCCTTTGGCAAATGCGCCTCACACAGCAGATGTGTTAGCTTCTGAAAATTGGGATTACAAATATACTCGCCGACAAGCGGTGTTCCCATCGAGCGATCTCAAACAAGGTAAATATTGGCCACCGGTCGGTCGTATTGACAATGTTTATGGTGACCGCAACTTAGTATGCTCCTGTCCACCGATGGATGCGTATGAGTAATTTTGGCGGATAAAGATGTTGCAAGGTTGAGGAAATTTATATGTCTGAACTTGAAACAAGAAATAAAAATAAACGTCGGTCTCGAGGTGGTAGTGGTGCTCGCAGAGCCATAAGGGGAAAGCAGCAGGTTACACAATTTCCCTATATTTCAAGAAAAGTCCCAATTTATGACGTTCTAAGCCAAGAGGGTTTAGAGATTATAGAGTACAACGCGGATACTATATTAGAAGAGATTGGTGTTGAATTCCGGGAGGATGAAGAAGCCCTTGCATTGTGGAAAGATGCAGGGGCAGACATCAAAGGCACACGCGTAAGGATGCCGCGTGGCCTGGCAAGAGAGTTAGCTAAAACAGCGCCGCCAACATTCACACAAGTTGCCAGAAACCCGGATCGCTCTGTTCAAATTGGTGGAAAGAATACAGTTTTTGCTCCTGTTTATGGACCACCGTTTGTTCGTGATTTAGATGGTGGGCGTCGCTATGCAACAATGAAAGATTTTGAAAATTTTGTTAAATTGGCATATCTTTCGCCCGCTATGCATCACTCAGGTGGGACCGTTTGTGAGCCAGTAGACCTTCCCGTGAATAAACGACACCTTGAGATGATCTATGCACATATCAAATATAGTGATAAGCCATTCATGGGGTCTGTAACCGCTCCAGAGAGAGCCGATGATACAATAGAAATAGCCCGGTTGCTTTTTGGAAAAGAATTTTTAGAGGCAAATACTGTTGTAACCAGTCTTATTAACGCCAATTCTCCTATGACTTGGGATGGGACGATGTTGGGTGCTTTGAAGGCATACTCTCGCGCCAATCAGGCCGTTATGACCTCACCCTTTATTTTGGCGGGTGCTATGTCGCCTGTGACAGTTGCGGGTACGTTAACACAGACACTTGCGGAAGCACTTGCTGGGATTGCATTCTCCCAATTATGCCGTAAAGGGGCGCCGGTGATATTTGGAAGTTTTGCTAGTTCCATATCGATGCAATCTGGTGCACCCACTTTTGGTACTCCTGAACCGGCATTAGTGTTATATGGATGTGCGCAGTTAGCGCGCCGTCTTAATGTTCCGTTCAGATCAGGTGGATCTTTATGTGGTTCAAAGGTCCCTGATGCCCAAGCAGCTTCTGAGTCAGGAAATACACTTTTCCCGACCTTAATGGCAGGAGTGAACTTCGTACTTCATGCAGCTGGCTGGTTAGAGGGAGGGTTGGTATCTTCATATGAAAAATTTCTCATGGATACAGATCAACTAGCAATGATGCAAACCATGATGAATGGAATAGATCTATCGGAAAATGGGCAGGCGATGGATGCCATCCGTGATGTAGGTCCTGGTGCTCACTTTCTTGGCTGTGACCATACACAGGTTAATTTTGAGACAGCCTTTTTTAGATCCTCAATCGCTGATAACTCTACGTTTGAGCAGTGGGAGGCAGAGGGGAGCTTAAACGCGGAAGCTCGTGCGGCGGATAAAGTAAAAAAAATGCTCAACGAATATGAAGCTCCGAGTATTGATCCAGGTGTGGACGAGTCTATTAGAGAATTTATTGATAGAAAAAAAGCTAGTTTTCCTGATTCTAACGTTTAAGCCTAAATACCATACTAATTTTATTATAGGCAGTTATTATAAAATTTCATGAGTATATAAATTATACTCAACCCCATAAAGACGTTGGAATTTGGATCTTCTTTGAAAGCCATAATCCAAGAATAGCGCTATTGCTTCCGTCATTAGAGAGCTTATGGATGCACAAAATTGGGCCGATTTATCTGATTTGGCAAGCTCGCTACAAGCTTTTAGTATCGCACTTGCTATTCCGTTTCTTCTTTCATCTGGAATAACGGAGAGGGCTGCTATGTAGCTAGAATCGGAAGGGAAAAATGAATTATTTTGAGAGGAAGGTGGATAATATACAGCTGACCCGACAATACATTGGGAACTAGAAGCTATTAATAACTCTCCGCCGTTTTTTAGATTTGTGGTTTCGATAACCCAATTTTTCATAACTGGCCATAAACCTGGGGCAATTTGATTCTGAAATTGCTGATAAGATTGTGCTGCTATTGTTGCCGCCACCTCGTGCTCTTCAAGATAGGCATGACGAACCATTGGTTGATTAACCCTCATTGCTTTCTTCTTCTTAAATCAATACTTATTTCAAAAGTCTTATTGTTGGATTTGGACTCCAAACTCGGCGCCGGCGTCGAGCAGCCATTTCCACAAATAACTCGCAAAGCTGGCTCGCACCATAATATTAAAGGTAGGTATAAGATCGAGTTGCCACATGATTACAGAAGCTGCGGCTAAATTTGATTGAAACGCGTCTCCCGGGTTAAAGACTCTTGGGTGAATATCAACTGCACATCCCTTCATTATTACCGAACGTGCATTTGGACCCGATAGTTGTATTATGGTGCTGTTATCAGAAACATTCGTTACTGAATGATGAACATCCGTTAATGCAATATTCAAATCGCGTTCTAATAAACTTTCGTCACCAGGTAGAGAATTCACCAACCATTCATCTGGTCCAAGCCAAACTGACGTGTATTCATTGTTTTTTAGGAAAGTATTTGGGGTTAAAGGTAACTTGTAGGCTAACACTTTAGAGGTTTCTTTCATAAAAAGATCATTGCTGGGGTCACCCCTTAGAATGAGTTTTCCCGTATGACGGCATTCTTTAAGAAAAATACCAGAGTCCTTTGCCCCTCCAATCACTTTGATTAGTTTGTCTAGGGGACTGATGCCGCTATCTTTTTGTTTGGGTAAAGCTGCATTAGCCATCTAAGCGTATTCCTTCTTTGTCGAAGAACTGAGTATCGGTCACGGTTACCTTTATAGTTTTATTTCTCAAAGGGATATGTAGGGTCTGGCCAATTTTTTCTTTTCCGCCCTTTACCAAAGCCATCGCAATCGATCTATTGCAGTTTGGACTATAGTAGCTCGATGTCACATGGCCGACCATTGCCATAGGCGGGGCGGTAGTAGGTGTTTCAACGATCTGGGAACCTTCTGGTATTACTTCTTTCTCGTTTTCTGTTAATAAACCCACCAATTGTTTGCGATCATTTTTAATGATATCACTCCTCTTTAGTGCCCTCTTGCCTACAAAGTCGTGCTTTGTTTTTGATACAATCCAGTCCATACCAAGATCATATGGTGTGACCGTTCCGTCAGTTTCTTGTCCGACAATAATAAAGCCTTTTTCAGCGCGCAGTACATGCATTGCCTCGGTTCCATAGGGGCAAATATCATATTTTTTGCCTTCTTGCATCAAAGCATTCCAGAGCTCTGCTCCATACCTTCTTGGAACATTAATCTCAAAACTCAGCTCTCCAGTAAACGATATTCTAAAAATACGAGCTGTTATCCCTGCAACATTTCCCTCTTTAACTGACATAAAAGGAAATTCTTCGTTTGATAAGCCAAGATCTGGCGCTAAGTCAGAGAGTAGTTTACGGCAATTCGGACCGCATATTGACGCTACCGCCCATTGCTCGGTGACTGAGGTGAAATAAACCTTCAAATCAGGCCATTCAGTTTGATGCCATTCTTCAAGCCATTCTAACACACTCGCTGCACCGCCCGTTGTCGTTGTCATATGAAAGTGGCCGGGGTTTAGATGAGTTGTTACCCCATCATCCATAACCATACCATCTTCTTTGAGCATCAAACCATACCGTGCTCTTCCAGGCGCTAATTTCAGCCAGGCGTTGGTATAGATACGATTTAAAAATTCTGCCGCGTCAGGGCCTTTTATATCAATTTTCCCAAGTGTTGAAGCATCTAATATACCTACTCTATCTCGCGCCGCTTTTACTTCCCGATTGACAGCCTGCTGCCTCGTCTCATTTGGCTTTGGGTAATACCATGCTCGCATCCATTGACCAACATGCTCAAACTTGGCCCCAAGCTCTTTATGACACTCGTTCATTGCTGTGGTCCTTACAGGATCGAATAATAATCCTAAATTTCGTCCCGCGTATGCTCCAATCGTCGCGGGCGTATAAGGCGGCCTGAATGTTGTATGCCCGATATTAGGGGCGTTAGTTCCCAGTGTTTCTCCTAGAATTGCGAGCGCAGCCACGTTAGAAGTTTTACCTTGATCAGTACCCATCCCCATTGTTGTGTAGCGTTTTAAATGCTCGACCGATCTGTACCCTTCTCTTGCAGCTAAGCTAATATCTGATGCGGTGACATCATTCTGAAAATCAACAAAATACTTACCAATTTTCTTATTGGCTCGTTCTGGGGGGATAAGCCAGATGGTTCGTTGGTTATTGTATTTAGGTTCGATAACTTTAGGTAAACGTGGAGCACGACCCTTATTATTTGTTGCTCTAGCTGCTTCAGCTCCGGCTTTGAATCCTGTTTTGAGGCAGTCGGTAAGTCCTTGTGTTCCGTCACACCCCCCAATAGAAACAAGATTTTGAGCTGCTGTTTTTGGCAGAAACTGGGCTAATTCTTCATCCCATTTTAGTTTGCCGCCACTCTGCGAGAATAAATGAACGGTTGGGTTCCAGCCACCCGACATACCTATACTGTCACACCTTATCTTTTTCATCGATCCAATCAGTTTTGTCCCATCTTGACTTAGTTGCATTATTTTCACTGACTTGATACGCAAATACCCGGCTGTGGATACTATCGCATGTCCTGGATATATGGTGATACCTTCGCTTCGAACCTGATCAACTAATTCACCATCTGGGTCGCTTCGAAGGTCTACAATCCCTGCAATGGGCACATTATTTTTTTTCAAGGAGATAGCTGTTCTGTAGGCATCATCATTATTAGTGAATAGTAGAACTCTATTTCCCGGGGAAACTCCGTATCGATTAAGATATGCTCGCATCGATGCGGATAACATAATCCCCGGTCTATCGTTATCACGGAATATTAATGGGCGCTCAATTTGGCCCGTGGCAAGCACAACACGTTTAGCTCTCACTTTCCACAATCGTTGTCGTGTTTTGTACTCTGAACCTGTCTGATTATCATTATCCGTGGTCTCTAACAAAGTCATATAATTATGATCGTAATAGCCAGTAGTTACAGTTGCTTTTAGCAAAATCACTTCGGGCATACTCGATAGAGTCGCTACTGTTCTCTTAACCCATTCAAATGCAGGTGACCCATCGATGGTGCAATCTGTATTATATGTCAGGCTCCCTCCAAAACTATTCTGTTCTTCGGTCAAGATCACCCTAGCTCCAGTTTGTCCGGCAGCAAGTGCGGCGCTTAAACCCGCGGGGCCACTGCCAACGATTAAAACGTCACAATGCGCGTGGTTTTTTTCATATCTATCGGGATCTGCGCCCTTCGGTGCCTCTCCAAGACCAGCAACCCGTCTTATCCAATACTCATATCGCATCCACCAACTAGCAGGCCACATAAACGTCTTGTAGTAAAAGCCAGCTGGTAGCAATCTGTGTATTAGATTGTTTACGTAGCCCAGATCAAAAGTTAAATTTGGCCAACGATTTTGACTTGTCACTGTAAGGCCATCACGAAGTATTATCTGAGTTGCGCGGGTATTTGGATCCGTACTGTTACCTTCCCCTACTTGAATAAGGGCGTTTGGCTCCTCTGCTCCTGCTGATAGCAAGCCCCGGGGCCGATGGTATTTGAAACTGCGACCTACTAAATGGATCCCATTCGCTAAAAGAGCCGATGCCAGGGTATCACCCCTATACCCTTCATAAAATTTCCCATCAAATTTAAACCGTAATGGTTTTGATCGGTCCACTTGCCCTAAATCTTTAATACGAAAGCGTTGCATTGTCATTTTTCTGCTTGTAGTATTGTAAATCTTTCTGTAGCAGATTGCCTGCGCCAGTTACTCTTATAATATTCTTTTCCAGCCTTAGAGTGTGGCAATTGGTTACTTGGATAAACTTCAATTATCTCGTTGGTTACGGTGTTGCGTAAGACATTAAACCATTTTCGGCATCCGCTGGTATGAACCCATCTTTCAAGTGTTAACCCTTTGGTATTACTTTTTTGAAATAGATATTCAGAAAATTCTTCATCGCTTAAAGAATCAGCGTCAAAAGGGCGTTTTATATGCGCCTCACCACCATAATGGAATTCCGCATCATCTCGGTATCCACACCAAGGACATTTAATATATAACATACCCGGCCTTTCTAATGAGCTACGCCTGCTGCGCCATGTTCATCAATCAAATATCCGCTGACAAACCGGTTGAGTGTGAAGGGTGCGGCAATCGAATTTGGTTCATCTCTTGCAATAAGATCTGCAAAAACATGCCCTGAACCTGGCGTTGCCTTAAAACCGCCTGTCCCCCATCCACAATTAAAATAGAGATTGTCCACGGGTGTTTTTGATATAATTGGAGATGCATCAGGGCATGTGTCAACTATCCCTCCCCACGAACGAAGCATCCGCAGACGAGAAAAAATTGGGAAGAGTTCGACCGCAGCCGCTAACATTCCTTCTATTATATTTAAGCTACCTTTTTGAGCATATGAATTATAGGAATCCGCGCCCGCGCCAAATACCATTTCACCTTTGTCGGATTGGCTTACATACATATGTACACTATTCGACATGATTACTGTGTCGAGGATTGGTTTTATGGGCTCAGAGACTAATGCTTGCAGAGGTCGGCTATCTATTGGAAGACGGAAGCCTGCTAGCCCTGCCAGAACCCCGGCGTGACCAGCGACAACACAACCTACTTTACCCGCCTTTATGGACCCTTTGGTTGTCTCGACACCTGTCACTTTACCTTTTTCAATATTAAACCCGGTAACTTCACAATTTTGGATGATATCGACACCTAAGCTATCCGCGGCTCTTGCATAACCCCAAGCGACGGCATCATGGCGTGCAGTTCCACCCCGGCGCTGTATAAACCCCCCCATCACGGGATAGCGAAGATTTGGATTAATATCGATAATTGGAACAAGCTTTTTAATTTGAGCTGGGTTTAACACGTCCGAATCTATCCCGTTTAATCGTATTGCTTCGACGCGCCGATTCATTTCTTTTAATTCATGTTCGGTATGAGCCAAGGTTAAAACTCCGCGTTGGCTAAACATCGTATTGAAATTCAATTCCTGGCTCAGATTTTCCCAAAGCTTGAGCGAGTGCTCATAAATACCAGCACTCTCATCCCACATATAATTTGATCGAATGATAGTGGTGTTACGTCCTGTGTTCCCGCCACCTAGCCATCCTTTATCTATGACGGCGACGTTCTTTATTCCGTGCTGTGACGCCAGGTAGTACGCTGTTGCTAAGCCATGGCCCCCTCCGCCGATAATTATGATGTCATATTCGGTTTTAGGTTCTGGGGATTTCCATGCTTGGGCCCAATTTTCATGATGGGTAAATGCATTTCGGGCAAGGCTAAATATCGAGTATTTTTCCTTTTCACTGCGCAAGCCTTGCATGCCGTAGTTGATGCGAGGTTTTTTCATCAGTGGTTCCTTCTAGGCAATCGAATAATCAAAAATTAGTATTTAGATTCCAATACCTTAAAATAGTACTTCTACTCAATAAGCCTAGTTCTAGGGCAAAATTTAATGGCGTCAACTGAATAAAATTAATCTTATACAGAACCTCTAGCTTATTACATAACTGGACGTCGGACAATAAAACGATAGAATTCAGTTTATCAACTAATGAACTCGGCTGGGAATAATACAAATGAAGAACTCTGAAGAATATGAAGCCAGACTAGATGTAGCAGCTGCACATCGTTTGGCGGTGATGCATGGACTCAACGAAGGTGTGTGGAACCACATAAGTCTTTGTAGTCCAGATCAACCAGAAAATATCTTAATCAGTCCGGGCCATACCCATTGGGGGCAAGTTAAAGCCAGTAACTTAGCTCTGATGTCCCCGGAAGGGAAAATGATTTCGGGAGAACGACCACCTATCAGGGCAGGATGGATTATTCATCACCCCGTTCATACAGCCCGTCCTGATGCAAAATGTGTCATTCATGTACATGCGCCATACACGACAGCCATGTCTATTAGGAAAGATATGAAGTTTGAGACCCGAAGCTCCCAGCAATCTGCTGGGTTTCATGATGATGTCGTTTACTATGAAGTTTACGATGGTGTTTTGGAGGATGAGTCTGAAGGGGTTCATATGGCAGAAGTTCTTGGTGATAAAAGAATACTAATAATGCGTAATCATGGAGCGATGATCGTTGGAGAAACTGTCGCTAGAGCTTATCTAGACGCTTATCAGTTGGAGCGCGCCTGCATGTATCAGCTTCTAGCAGTTGCTGGAGGTGGTGAAATGCAGCTTATCCCTGAGGAGGTGGCTGCAGAGATGGGACATTTAGCTCGTAAAGGCCGTAATATCGAGCATTTTGAGGGAATGAAACGTTTAATAGCTGAAAAAGAGCCGGATTTTGCAAGTTAACAAAAATAACTAATTTTATTACTAGCAAAAAAACCGTCACTTAGACACTTTTTTAGGAGTTAGAATGTTAGGAATAATATCTTCGTTTGACGGAGGGAATATAGAAGTTGTTAAGGCGGATGATCCCAGTGATATCCAACTAAAAATAAGAAGCGATACAAACGCAGAATTTTTCCAGTGGTTCTATTTCAGAGTTGTAGGGGTTAGAGGTAGCCAATGCACAATCAAAATATTAAATGCTGGAGAAGCGAGTTTTACTCGAGGCTGGGAAGGTTATAAGGCCTTAGCTTCGGAGGATCAGAAATATTGGGAAAGGGTGGAGACAGAATATAGAAGCGGTGTCTTGGAGATAAAACACACTCCAAACTCCGACTCTGTTTGCTATGCATATTTTGTCCCGTATTCATTGAACCGACATTCTGATCTCATTGCCAGATGTCAGGCGTCTGAGGGGGTCAGCTTATCAATACCTGGATTTACCGCCCAAAAAAGACCTATTGAAGTTTTGACTTTTGGAAATGAAACCAAGGAAAAACCAGCTTTATGGGTTATCGCCCGCCAACACCCCGGGGAAACGATGGCTGAATGGTTTATGGAGGGTCTCTTAGATCGTTTGCTAAATCACCAAGACGGTGCAGTCAGGTCTTTGCTTCAGAGGGCTGTATTATATGCTGTTCCGAACATGAACCCAGACGGAAGTGTGCTTGGAAATTTGAGAGTAAACTCGCAGGGCGTTAATTTAAATCGGGAATGGGAAAATCCAAGTACGGAAAAAAGTCCTGAGGTTTTTTATGTCCGTAATATGATGATTGAAAGTAAAATCAGGTTTTGCCTTGATGTACATGGTGATGAGGGACTTCCTTTTAATTTTATAGCCGGTTTTGAGGGAATTGCTGAAGCCAGTGATCATCAATTGGGAGTTTTGAACAAGTTTCGCAATACGCTTGCTCAGCTGAACCCTGATTTTCAATTAGCAAATGGATATCCTAAAGTTGCCAAAGGAAAAGGTATGAAGACAACTTCGACCGGTTATTTGGCAGCATTTCATGAAGCTGTTTCTATGACCCTTGAGATGCCATTTAAAGATGCTGCAAATGCACCGGACGAAAGATTTGGCTGGTCCCCTGAAAGGAGTATGGCTTTGGGGCGATCCAGCATAGAGGCAATACTTTCGGTTCTTGATGAAATCAAGAATTAACCTAATGAAGGTAACAACTGATATGACAACTCTTTATGGTATTTCTAATTGTGATACATGCAGAAAGGCGAAGAATTGGTTTAATGAAAATCGAATTACATTTGACTTTTTTGATTTTCGGAAAAATGAACTGACCCAGACTAAGATTGAAACATGGATTGATAGTATTGGATTGGATAGATTGATTAATCGCAGAGGTACAACATGGAGAAACCTTCCTGACGAATTACGTGACAAGATAGACGGGCCAGAAAATGTGGATGTCTTAAATCAATTTCCTACTTTAATGAAAAGGCCTATTATTGAAATTGATGACCATTTTCTGGTAGGATTTGACGCCTCAGTTGTCAAACAAATTCAGGTCATGAAAATGTAAACTGAACCCAAAGATTTAGCTTTGGAATTTATAGTCCTATTTCAATTGGAGTAATTTGGATGAACTATGATGACTATACCTGAGCTTAAGATAATCGAGACACCGGGAGGGGAAATTTCCTACAGGGAGAATGGTTCTGGGCCCATACTTCTGTTAATGCACGGGATAGGTGGGAACTCACGCTCATGGAGAAGTCAGTTGGACACGTTATCTAACAATTTCCGTGTTATAGCTTGGGATGCCCCAGCTTATGGTAAAAGTGCGGAACGCGGGGCAAACCTAGAAGAATATACAAAGGCTGTCATAGAGTTTCTAGATGCGTTGAGTGTAGCTACTGTTAACCTGTTAGGTCATTCCATGGGTGGAGTTGTGGCGCAGAGCGTCGCAGGTTTTCATCCGGATAGAGTAAAAAAGTTGGTCTTGTCCAGTACTTTTATGGGACACGGATCCGCAGAGGGGGTTCCATTAGGTGAAGGTTATAGAGCAAGATTGGAAGATATAAAAAATATGTCGCCGGATGAATTTGGTCGCGCCCGGGCATCTAGTATGCTTTCTCAATCAGCTTCGAGTAAAACTCGACAGGAGGTTGCTTCTATAGCAGCCGAGGTAACGCATAGTGGATTATTAGCTGCATGCAAAATGTTGCACCATGCAGATACTCGCGATCAAACTACCAAGTTTAAAATGCCAGTTTTAGTTTTGACAGGAGAACAAGACGGTGTCGTTATTCCAGCAAGAAGTAACGAAATGGCCAGTTTGATCCCCGAGGTGGAAATGGAACAACTTTCGGGAGTAGGGCATGCGGGCTATCTCGAAAATCCTGAGAAATTTAATTTGGCTCTAGAAAACTTTCTGAACTCTTAGAACATTTTCAAGTAAAAATTTCGACAAAGCCCAAAGCGAATAGTCGGCTATAAACAAAGAGTAGAGATTACGTTACGCCGTTTTAAGCAGTTGTGAAATATTTATTTACCAAACTCAAACGCTTATCTGTGCCCTTTTTAACTGCGCCTGGAACCGATTTATCACTTTATCTTTTTCATCGGCATTCTCGACTTGAGCAACAAGCTGATTATTGAAATCAGGGTCTTTTATATGTGCTGCTATAATATTTCGAGGGATTTCTGAGGCTCGTCCTTTTGGTAGCATTTCTTCTTGGCACATTCCAACTAGCATAAGTGCTCTAAGATGCATTGGCCGCTGAGCATTATCAATCTTTTCTATGATTTTTGACTCTTCGATATACGTAAATAAAAGGTCATCAAGCTTCGTCATTATTTGCTGTTTTTTATCGGCCTCGAGATCAGACTTTTCTATTTGGTGGAAGCTAGCGGTCACTTGTTGCATTTTCTGATTAGGGGGAAGGTTGTTGACAACCATAGAATTCAGGGATGTTGGCTCTAAAAACAAATGATCTATCTGCGCTGCTATATGTTCTCCGAGTTGTTCAATTCCTTTTTTAGACTCACCTAGGGATAGCAAAAATGCAATTTTTCGAGCGGGTGAGCTCAACCGAGAAACCAGTGTTGTAACGGCCTCTTTCAATCCCGTTAATCCACCTTTGTTAATAATCCGTGTCTGTCTTTCTAATATTGCTTGTGCAAGTTCACCTCCACCTTTAACTCCATCAGAAATTACAAGTCGATCCAGAATAGCATCAAATCTTTCACGTTCCCCTTCTTCTCCTGTTTTTGAAAGTGCGGCGCTGCCTCCTATTTGCTGGCTGACTCGTTCGGTGAGAATTTGACTACTTTCCAGAAGGGCGGAATTGCCCAGTAATTGGTTTAATTTTGCCTTGGTTTCCTCAATACTACCGCTTTGCATATCTTCAATATTGCCGAGTTCCAATGACCCTGAACTTAGATCGAGCATCTTGATAATGGCGCTCCCCAAGTCGGTCTGATCCCCCAGTAGATCTTGGATTACAGAATTATTCATCAATATATCCGCAATGAACCTATCAATAGCGGCTACTCCTCTAGAATCCTGGGCTGCCTCTCCTAGTTCAATACTTTGAACCAGCTTCCCCCACCAATCTCTAATATCTATAAGCTGTTTTGTGATTGCAGCATTGAGGAGATGTTCAAAATCGTCGCCTTGCGAAATTCCATCGATAGTTGCCACAGATTGATCAAAATTTGTTGAATCTATTTGTGGAAGCGGCTTCTCCTCTGCTTTCCTAGCATCTTCCGTGATAACCTGAACAAATTCGAACAACGTATCACGTCGCTCATTTGCATTACCTAGTTCTGGGTCCGCCTGTAATTTTGACACTTTTGCTATTGCGGATGGCACGAGTGCGTCGGCATCCATAACCCGTTTGAGTTCTTTGCTATTATGAAGAGCTTCAATGGCAGTGATATTATTTTTATCAAGATAACGCCGAAAAAGCCTATTGATTGCTTTCCTACTGGGAGTCAGCAAAAGGTCTTGGGCTGCAGAACAATCGGGCGCCTCATCAATATCATTGATGAATATTTTCTCTTGTCCTGCTTCCTTAAGTTTTTCAAAGATAATATCTTCGTCTTCGAGTTGATCTATAGACTTTGCTATTAAAACATTGTCGAGGACAATTCTCACTCCTGTGACGCCAGGTTCACTTAGCATCTGGTTGGCGACTTCTTCAGCTTCAGCTTTTTTTGTTACCGTTGCGTCAATTTGCCAAGTTGTATCGTGCAGAGTTAAAATTTCAAAAGGCATAAATTTTTCCCGATTAGTCGTATCGATAGACCATAAAACGTAATATTAAACACGCTTCCTGGGAAGCATCTTAACAAAAAAACATGTAGATGAAGGACTAAAATTTTCGATTGTAATGTCACTTCACGCCACGATCACTTTTTTTTCCAAAAGATCGACTCTCTGAGTAAATATTTAATAAATTTCCCGCAAATATTATGGTTCCGCCAAACAGGATTAGAAAATCCCATCCCTCATCATAAAAACTAAAGCCAATAAATGCAATTAAAGGTAAACGCATGAAATCCAGCGGCGTGACTACAGCGGCATCCGCATATCTAAATGCATGCGCGAAACAAAAATGTGAGGCTAGCCCAGTTAGACCTATGAGCAACGTCCAGGGCCAAAGTTCAAATGATGGTATATTCCAGTCAGGTATCGACGTTGCGAGACCAATTGGGAGTTGTACTAAATTCATATAAAAAATAATTGTTAACGGGCTCTCTGTGGACGACATATGCCGCGTAAATACATATGTTGATGCGAAACATATCGTTGCAAATAAAACTACTAATGCAGCGGGTTGAATTATCTGCAATCCCGGTCGTAAGATAATTAAAATACCTATGAAACCTGCTAGGATACTCGCGGTTCGATAAATGGTGAGCTGTTCTTTTAAGAGTATTGTTGCTAAAATAGCCGTCCAAATTGGAGCGGTGAATTCGATAGCAAAGACTTCCGCTAAGGGTAGTAGTGCGACGCCGTATAACCAGCCCGCTTGTCCACCAAAATGAATAGTATTACGAAAAATGTGCAATTTTATTTTTTTCGTTTTTACTTTTTTAAAACCAATAAATGTTAACAAAACAATTAATGAAAACAGACAAATAAAGCTTCTGGTAAATGATATTTGAAAAGCGTTGAGTTCGCTGGAAAGTTCGCGTCCAGCAACGGCCATGCCTGATAACGCTACCATGGCTCCGACCATCCAGAGGGTAGCTAGGTAAGGCCTTTGCCGAGGTTCTGTTTTCATATTTAAAATCTATCTAGCTATGCTAACAAACACTCTAAGACCTAGATATGACTACTTTAGATTTAAAAGAATTCAAATTTTAATATATCTTCTTTCTACAATTAGCTAGAAAATAAATCACTTGATAAAATATAAGACAAATTTTTTTCACGCTTATTCTGACCAGTGTTTGAAGCTGCAAGACCTCTTTCAAATTAGCGCCATGAAAAAGAGGACTAAATTTGTACTGTTTTAACTGGCATTTTTGTTATAAAAGCCTATGTTACAGATTTGTGGAGGTAAACGAAGGTTCGATATGCTTAAACTTAATAGGCTAACAGATTATGCTGTGGTAGTTTTGAGCCGCTTGTCAAAACAGGTTGGCATGGTACAGACTGCGAATGAAATTTCTGATGGAATAGGGCTCCCTATGCCAACTGTTTCCAAAATACTAAAGCTAATGGTTGGTGCTTCATTGATAGAGTCGCATCGGGGGGTGAACGGTGGCTATTCCTTAACTAGGGGTGCTGCTTCTATTCGTGTTTCAGAGATAATTGAGGCCCTAGAGGGACCAATTGCCTTGACAGCTTGTGTTGATGGAACAACTGATCAGTGTACGATCGAAGGGTCATGCCCGATGCGGGGTAATTGGAATACCGTGAATGATGCAATAAGAACGGCTCTAAGTAGCGTTACACTGGCAGATTTATTAGACCCTGGCGAGATATTTCCAGCAAACTCTCTCAGCAAAAAAACTAATCCGGACTCGGCCTCGTATCAAATCAGTTAACGTTTAAAACCAAAAATTGTAATTAAGAACGGACAAACTATGTCAATCTCCGAAGAGACAGTTGATCAGGTAAAGCAACTTGAAGCTGATAAATATAAGTATGGATTTGTCACCGATATAGAGATGGAAACAGCTCCTAAAGGGTTAAACGAAGATATTATTCGATTCATCTCAAATAAAAAAGAAGAACCTGAATGGATGCTGGAGTGGCGTCTTAAGGCATACAAACATTGGTTGACAATGGAAGAACCCAATTGGGCAAAAGTCGGATATGAAAAAATAGACTACCAGGACCTCTACTATTATGCTGCTCCAAAATCCATGGACCGACCCAAAAGTCTGGATGAAGTTGATCCGGAACTTCTAAAAACCTACGAAAAATTGGGTATCCCTCTAAAAGAACAAGAATTGCTTTCGGGAGTAGTCGCTGTAGACGCTGTGTTCGACTCAGTATCTGTAGCTACAACGTACAAGGCTAAATTAACGGAAATGGGCGTAATTTTTTGTTCAATATCAGAAGCAGTCCGCGAATATCCAGAGCTTGTAAAGAAATATCTAGGGTCAGTTGTCCCGCATTCAGATAACTATTTTTCTGCCTTAAACTGCGCTGTTTTTACGGATGGGTCGTTTGTATATGTTCCAAAAGGATTACGGTGTCCCATGGAATTATCGACTTATTTTCGTATCAATGCTGAAAATACTGGGCAATTTGAACGCACGATGATTATTGCTGATGAGGGCTCTTATGTTAGCTATTTGGAAGGGTGTACTGCCCCTCAGCGTGATGAAAACCAGTTACATGCGGCGGTAGTCGAACTTGTAGCGTTAGCCAATGCGGAAATTAAATACTCCACGGTGCAGAACTGGTACCCGGGCGATGAAACGGGGGCTGGCGGTATATACAATTTTGTAACCAAACGGGGTGCCTGTAGAGGAGATAATTCAAAAATTTCATGGACACAGGTTGAAACCGGATCAGCAGTGACTTGGAAATACCCGAGTTGCATTTTGCAGGGCGATAATTCAATTGGTGAATTTTATTCGGTTGCCATCACAAATAATGCGCAGCAGGCGGATACAGGGACCAAAATGATCCATTTAGGAAAAAACACGAAATCCACAATAATCTCTAAGGGTATAAGTGCTGGTCGAGCTGATAACACCTATCGTGGATTAGTAAAAATTATGCCGAAAGCCGAAGGGGCGCGTAATTTCACTCAGTGTGACAGTTTATTAATAGGTAATAATTGTGGGGCGCACACAGTGCCATATATCGAAACGCGCAACCCAACAGCCAGAGTAGAACATGAAGCAACAACATCGAAAATCAGTGAAGACCAGATGTTTTATTGTCAGCAACGTGGGTTATCCCCAGAAGAGGCGGTGTCGCTGATAGTCAATGGGTTCTGTAAAGAGGTGATGAAAGAGTTACCTATGGAATTTGCAGTTGAAGCCCAAAAATTAATTGGTATCAGCCTCGAAGGTAGTGTCGGTTAATTAAGGTAGAGGGAATAAAAAGGGGAATATTAGAAATGTCATTGTTATCCATCAAGAATCTCCACGCTACAGTTGGTGGCAATGAAATATTGAAGGGGATCAATTTAGAGATAGGTCCTGGAGAAATACATGCGGTCATGGGCCCCAATGGTTCTGGAAAAAGTACTCTTTCATATGTACTTGCAGGGCGTGAAGGATACGAGGTAACCAGGGGAACAATAGCGTTCAAAGGTAAAGATCTAATAGACTTGGCAGCCGATGAGCGTGCCAATGAAGGGGTCTTCCTTGCTTTTCAGTATCCTGTAGAGGTCCCAGGCGTTGTGGGTATGACGTTTTTGCGAGAGGCTTACAATGCAAAGTTGCGATATTTGGGGGAACCGGAAATTGATGCGATGGAGTTTTTGAAGTTCGTTCGATCGAGGGCAAAAACATTGAATATGAGTGATGATATGCTCAAGCGGGCCGTAAATGTAGGGTTCTCTGGAGGAGAAAAGAAAAGGAATGAAATATTACAAATGGCAGTATTGGAACCAGATCTAGCAATTCTGGATGAGACAGACTCTGGCCTGGACATTGATGCTTTGAAGTTAGTATCCGATGGCGTGAACGAACTCCGCTCTGAAAATCGAAGTATGTTGATAATAACCCACTATCAGCGCCTTTTGAATTATATCCAGCCGGATCATGTCCACGTTTTAGCGCACGGTAAAATTCAGAGGTCTGGTGGTAAGGAATTAGCCTTGGAGCTGGAAGCAAAAGGATATGCCGAATTTTCGGGAGAGGCTGCTTGATGGCTCTTCAACAAGTTAATAAGCTACCTTTTGAAGGACTTATAGCCGCTGCGCGCAGCCATAAGCTTGGCAACTGGCACAGCAAATTAAGCGAGCGTGCTTCAGAGCGATATACGGAAACAGGCTGGCCTGGTCCAAAGACGGAGTCGTGGAAATATACTAGCCTGAACAAATTAACATCTGGAGCCTTCGCGTTGGCCGAGGAGTATTCCGCAATTGTTCCGGAAGATATGATAATGCCGCTCATATGTCCGAGAATTGTACTTGTCAATGGCGTGTTGAATAAAGAGCTCTCCAATCTAAAGCAACTAACTGGGAGCTTGTCGATTACGTCGCTGGTTGACCTTGAGGATCACCAGAAAATCCCTTTTGATGACTTATTTAAAAAGGAAGAGTCGAAAGAGTACTTGCCCTTAACTTATCTAAACACAGCTATACTGTCTGATGCTGTAGTGCTGGAAATCACAAAAGGCTCAAAATGCGAAACGCCGTTGCATATAATATCGATTGGCTCCGGTAACGGAATAATGTTTGCTCCAAGATTAATCATTAACGCAGGGAATGGCTCTAAAGTTGATATTATAGAAAGTCACGTGGGATGCTCTGGTAGTGAGTATTTCTCAAATGCAGTAACGCAGCTGTATTTGGGCGACAAGTCGGAAGTTGGCCATTACAAACTACAAAATGATAGTACGGGATCGTTTCACATAGGTCTTACAAGGGCCGTAATTAATAACGGCGCTTCCTATGATAATTTCACGATGAGTGTAGGTGGAAAATTATCAAGGAATGAAGTGAGAGCTCATTTAAAAGGAAGTGGGGTTGAATGTTGCATAAATGGAGCATATCTCGGCGCAGCTGACCAACATATAGATAATACTACCTTCATAGAGCATCAGGCTGAAGGGAGTTCTAGTAGAGAGGTTTTCAAGGGCGTTTTAGATGATACTGCTCGGGGAGTTTTTCAGGGGAAAATACTGGTTCACCCTGAAGCACAGAAAACTGATGGGTATCAAATGAATAGAGCGATGTTGTTATCAGATAAGGCTGAGATAGACTCAAAACCTGAGTTGGAAATTTACGCAGATGATGTGCGTTGTAGTCATGGTGCAACGGTTGGCGAATTAGAGGATGACCTTATATTCTATTTATGTGCAAGGGGAATAGATAGGGAGAGTGCGCGCAGGATGTTGATAGGGGCCTATATTAGCGATGCAATTGATGAAGTTAAAAATATTGATATACGGTCATCGATCCAGAGTGTTGCTGAAAATTGGTTGAAACAGAATTTGTATGGAAAATAATGATGCAGGATGGAATGATGCCATTTGATATTGATGCAATCCGAGACGACTTTCCTATATTAAAGGAGGAAGTTCGGGGTAAAAGGTTAGTCTATCTCGACTCAGCAGGATCGTCGCAAAAACCAACTCAGGTCATTGAGTCACTGAAACGCGTGTATGAGACTGAATATTCCAACGTTCATAGAGGGTTGCACTATATGTCAGAGCAAACTTCAGCGCGCTACGAGGAAGCTCGGAGTAAAGTAGCAAAGTTCTTGAATGCCGAGTTTGATCAGGAAATTATATTCACCAAAGGTACCACAGAGTCAATTAACCTGGTCGCAAGCAGTTTTGGTCGCAAAAACTTGGGGCCTAATGATGAGATTCTAATAACTTGGGCGGAACATCATTCAAATATTATACCGTGGCAGTTATTAAGAGAACAGATTGGTTGTGAGATTAAAGTTGTACCGGTTGATGATGATGGTGCAATTTCTATTGAGGCGTTTGAGAAATTGATTTCCAAAAAAACCAAGATTGTTGCTTTTTGCCATGTTTCGAATGTTTTAGGTACCGTGCTTCCGGTTAAAGAAGTTGCTAAGATTGCTCACCGAAACGGTGCCGTAGTGGTTATCGATGGTGCACAAGGGGTAGTGCATATGCCTGTTGATGTTCAAGACTTAGATGTCGATTTCTATGCGTTTGGAGGACATAAAGTTTATGGACCATCCGGGATAGGCGTGCTTTATGGCAAAAGGGATTTACTCAATCAGATGCCACCATATCAAGGCGGGGGTGGCATGATTAACACCGTAAGTTTTAGTGAAACCACTTGGGCAGACCTACCTGATAAGTTTGAAGCAGGCACTCCACCAATAGCTCAAGCTATTGGATTGGGTGAAGCGATCGATTATATGGAAAATATTGGCCTCGACAAAATCGCAAAATACGAGTTGGACTTGTTAAACTATGCCACTCAACGCCTATCAGGAATTGATGGGTTGAACTTTATTGGAACAGCTCCCGGAAAAGTAAGCGTCTTATCTTTCACAATGGATTGCGCTCATCCTCATGATATAGCAACGATTGTGGATCAGGACGGTGTGGCTGTTCGAGCAGGTCATCACTGCGCGCAGCCACTTATGGAGCGTTTTGATATACCATCGGCTGCCAGGGCAAGTTTTGGATTGTATAATACGCGAGAAGATGTTGATATTCTTGCTAGCAGCCTTGAAAAAGTTAATGAGATTTTCAAATGACAGATTTTGATCCAGGTATAAACCCATACGGGTCTTTTATGTCGGGACCAAGTGTACCGGAAGGTACAACCGCTAGGGCTGGTGCAAAATTAGAAACGGGGGTGACTTTAGCGTCTGACGAGGCTATCGTCGAAGCCTTAAGAACCGTGCATGACCCAGAGATCCCTGTCAACATTTATGACCTGGGCTTAATTTACAATACCGAACGCATGGGAAATGGTGATGTTAAAGTGCTAATGACCTTAACTGCACCGGCATGTCCTGTTGCGGGTGAGATGCCATATGACGTAGCCGCAGCTGTCTCGGCAGTTGACGGTGTAGGGGAGGTTGAGGTTGTGTTGACATGGGAACCAGCGTGGACGCAAGATCGAATGACCGACGACGCCAAATTAGTGTTAAATATTTTTTAAATAGAAAGATATTGGTGTAAACTAACTAGAGTAAGGTTTGTGGTTTTTAAGTGTTAATACTTTAGGATGAAAATTATGTTTCAATTTGAACCGGGAAAAGCACCAATAACGCTCACTGAGGCAGCTGTTGCGAGAGCTAAGCTGTTGATGGAGAAAAGTGGTGATGAGAAGGTGTTGGGGCTTAGAGTAGGAGTAAAAACAACCGGGTGTTCCGGCCTTAGTTATTTTGTGGAATATGCAACGGAGCAAAAGAAGTTTGAAGATAAAGTAGAAGAAAATGGGATTACTCTATTTATAGACCCTACAGCTGTTATGTTCATCATTGGTTCGGAAATGGACTATCAAGAAGATAAGATGTCCTCTGGTTTTGTATTTAATAACCCGAATGAAATCAGCAGATGTGGATGTGGAGAGAGTTTTTCAGTCGAACAATAAACCATCATCTACTTGAAAAAAAAGCTATTATTATTTGAATTAGACGCTTGTAGCCTGTTTTGTTGTCCGGTTTGGAACTATCATGACCAATGAAAAAACCGGGCAAAAGTTATCAGCAATACTGTTTTTTGTAGCAGCAATACTGCTTATTTCCATAGTTGATACGATTTGTAAAATCTTTACAACCGAGTTGCATTCACTTCAGCTAGTTTGGGGGTATTTTCTGGGTATCAATTTAACGCTTTGGATTTTTTTCTATTGTCGCCGAGAGCGTATCGCTAACCTAATTAAAACAGATAGAATTGTTGTGCAATTGATGCGCCCAGCGTTTTTGGCTGCATCGATCACGTCATTGTTTCTGGGGCTTACATATTTACCTATAGCGGAAGCAACGACTATAGGATTTACGGCACCATTATTTATAACAGCGTTGTCGGGTCCGATATTACGCGAAAAAGTTGGAATTCATCGGTGGTTGGCAGTAGTTCTTGGCCTGATTGGTGTACTTGTTATTGTTAGACCTGGCGGAGGACTTTGGCATTGGGCGTCACTAATGCCTTTTGTTGGGGCGATGTTTTTTGCCATTTTCCAGATTATAACTAGATTGTTATCGAAAACAGAAAAAACTAATACGACATTATTTTATACAGGATTGGGTGGGTTTTTTTGGACCAGTATTATTGTTCCATTTGTTTGGATCACACCTTCGCTTTTGCACTGGATAGTGTTTCTTTTGACGGGTGCAATGGGAGCTGTTGCCCATTTGTGTATGATTAGTGCCTTCAATCGAGCTGAGGCTTCCCTTCTGGCTCCATTTAATTACACAAAGCTACTTTGGGTTTCGGTACTCGGGTTTCTTATCTTTGGTGATGTGCCCAGTTTCAATATGTGGGTAGGGGCAACTATTATAGTCGCCGCGGGAATTTATATCCTCTACCGTGAACGTAACACCTAACAAAGACTGTCTTTGAAATTATTATTTGTTTAAAGTAACAGCGTGGGATTATTGATAGTTAACGGCGTTGATACTGAACGGTGAATTTTCAATAAAAAAGAGGAAATGGAGAGATAAATGCCAGAGGTCATAACCGGCGGATGTCATTGTGGAAATCTAAAATTAAAATTATCGCTTTCAAAACCATTTTCAGATTTGCCTATCAGAGCTTGCCAATGCAGTTTCTGCAGGAAACATAATGTTCGTGCGACCGCCGATCCAGATGGGAAATTAGACATTTTTATTCAAGATAAGACCAAGCTATCTAAATATCACATGGGATTAGGAGTAACCGATTTTCTTGTTTGTAAAGAATGTGGCGTTTATGTCAGTGCGGTCATGTTTGATCAAGAGAATAATGAAATGATCGGCAACTGTATTGTGAACACTCTGGATATAGAGCAAGGCAAAATTCAACTCTTTGAAGCGGCGCATTACGATTCAGAGACGGCTGAATCTCGCCTCGAAAGAAGACGTTCTAGGTGGATGAAAGTCAACATTGTTTGATTATGTAGGATAATTTCTATTGGCTACTGCGCCTTTCGACCACTTATACGCGTTAAGACTTCGGGGACGAAATCGCTAACTTCAATGTTTTGGAAACCAGCATTTTTTAAATATCCAGTGCACTCAGCAACTGAATGGGCCATACCCGTGCTATTATGAAGGGTCTGGGCCAGTCCCCACATAGCTGGATCAGATGGACCGGACCGGTCTTCATTTAACGCCTCTCCAATGAGATGAAATTCACTATCGGGGATCAGTACGTTGTATATTTTCTGGATCACTGCTTGGATGGCCTCTCTTCCATACATGGGCAGATTACTGGCCATAATTGCAATATCTGCACCTTCGGGGAAACTATCCTTGTTGAAATCAGCGTCATAAGTATCAACACGCTCTGATAGATTATTGTCTTCAATAAATTCACGGGCTACAGGAGTTACCTCGGGAAGATCGAGGACGGTAGCTTTTAATTGGGGATATGCTTTACACGCCTCTATACAATATGCGCCGGAGCCTCCGCCCACATCCAGAAGTTTATGACGGTTTGATAAATCGATACTTCGAATAAAAAGTCGCCCAGCGCCCCTCCCTATGCTGAAGGTTGCACGGTGATATCGCCTCGCTTCATCAACGGTGATTCCTTTGACGGTCGCATTATCTAGCTTTGCAGGCTCTTTATTAGTAAGAAAATCCGCTAGATGTCCCCATTTCGACCAATCTGGTTGGGTGAAAAACATCCATTCGCCTGCATAAGTTGCCCTTCCTTTTATTAGAAACCGTTCGACATCAGGTGCGTTTTTTAGATTATTGTTATCTCTAATTATTAACCCTAAACCAAGACAGGCTATCGTAATTCTTTCGGCGTTTAATGCGGATATACCCAGGGCTATCGATAATTTCTCCTCAGTATTCGCTCCTTGGCTAATTTTTGAGAATAAATCCAGCTGAACAGCTGCCAGCAACGTGCCAGACTCTCTATATGCGCGGGCTAACCGCTGAAGTCTGACAGTTGTCGGACGTTCTGAAGGCAACTTTTATCTTCCCTTCCAATTTGGTTTTCTTTTTTCGGAAAACGCCAGCGGACCTTCTATGAGGTCTTCACTATTCCAGAGCGTTTTCACGCTATCATATTCAGCGGACATCGCATCTTTTACGTCGCTAAATTCCAATCCGCGTCGGACAACGTCTAAACTTGTTCGAATTGATACCGGCGAACATTCCATTATTTGATTTGCAAAATCCTTGGCCGCAGATAAAGCTTCACCTTCTGGTACAAGTTGGGTGACAAAACCTAGATCATATCCCTCTTTTGCGGGCACATGCCTGGCTGTAAGGATCATACCCATCGCGCGTTTCAAGGGGATCATTCGTGGTAGTCGGTGTAGGCCACCAGCAAGTGCGGCTAACCCAACTTTAGGCTCAGGTAGTGCGAAGAGAGCATTTTCTAAGGCGATTATCACATCGCAGGCCAACGCAAGCTCAAAACCACCGCCCATAGCCACCCCATTTACGGCAGCGATCATGGGTTTGCTTCTTTCGAACCGTTCTGTTATCCCACCAAAACCACTAGCAGGCTTTTCTCTTGATCCTCCTTCTGCCTGCCATCGGAGGTCATTTCCAGCACTGAAAGCCCGATCACCTGCACCGGTCAAGATGCCTACCCAAAGTTCTGGGTCATTTTCAAACTCATCGAATATCTCGTGTAATTCAAAATGTGCGGGCGAATGTAAAGCATTCATGCGTTCGGGCCTATTGAGCGTTATAGTTAAAATGTGCCCATCTCGGTCGGCATTAAAAAACTCTGGCATGGTAGTGTCCTTTCAATTTCTAGTGTTTTAATTTGCGGGGATGACCTGTCGAGGTCGATAGATTGCCGTGTGGCTGATTTGAGTTAAACATTTGGTGTCGTTTACGATTTTTACATCCATTTCTACGAATAAATGTCCCTTGTTCTCATAGGAGTTTGTAATGGATGTCTGTGTAAATAATGTTTCACCATAGTGAGCAGCACCAAAGTTTTGAATTTTGCTACCAACATGTATCCAGGGCCCCAATTTTACGTTGGTGGATAGTGCTTTATTAGCCATTCGAAGTATCCAGCCTGGGTGCACAATCTTCTCATCTTTATAAATCGTTAGGTTTTCTCGTATGTCCGCAAGATATTTGTGCTGATCTTCCTCTGTCATAACTTGTTGGAATGTTCCAAGCGACTTGCCCTTTTGTAACGAGTCGGGGGAAGCATCTGGGCGAGATTCAAAATCGGGACTGGGAACTGATATATAATCTGTGCGGTAGCAAATTTCTTTAAACTTAGCCATTCCAGCTTTACCTTGAGCACAAAAATTGGTCGGTGTTGTAACTTCTATCAAAAGCTCGGAGTTATCGTTTTTAACCGCCTTTACCTGGGTTTGTTCTCCATCATAGACGGGCTTCATAAATTTACATTCAGCGTTTCCATTCTTTAGCCAGCTATTACCAAAATATTGAATGATTGGATTTGTCATATAAGCGTAGACTTCGACCCCAGGAACTAATCCGCCCTGAAACCCAAAACGTTTTGCGACACTATCGTCATGAATCTTATTTTCAGAATCTGCTGATATATTAAAAGCGTTTATCGTATGATTAATTGATTCGGCTGTAGTCATGTTGGTTATCCATTAATGTTTCCTACCACTTAACTGTCGATTGGCAAAATGCCAAGGTGTTCGCGTCCAATACCTCAGATGTGAATAAATTTCGATAAAACGGAAAATTTAGATAGTATAATTTTTTAGTTTACGAATTAAATTTAAGTCCGTCTTTAAGAAAAAAGATAGTGTTAGTAATTAACATGAGGGGATTTGTAATGAAAGCTGCCGTTTTCCATCGATCAGGTTTACCGCTATCTATTGAGACTATAGATGATCCGCAACCATTGCCAAGTGAAATGATACTAAAGGTATGCGCTTGTGGCATATGTGGAACTGATTTGCACTGGTCAGAGATCAATAATGCAGAATCTGGATGGCGTGATATAAACCCAGGCGCTGTTATGGGCCATGAATTTTCTGGCGAGGTCGTTGAAGTTGGAAAAGAGGCTAGGGGGGGATGGAAAGTAGGGGACCGTGTTTGTGCAATGCCTCAAATCGGATGTGGTGTCTGCGCTAATTGCCTCGCTGGTAGACCGCATCGTTGTTCAAAAGTTTTAAACAGAGCAAGTCCTGGTCATCCGGGTGCATACTCAGAATACACCCGAATTGGGGCACAAGAAACCTTCAAACTCCCGGACCATATAAGTTTTCAAGAAGGAGCGTTGGTTGAACCTTTAGCTGTGGGGTTGCATGCAGTTAGGCGCGCTCTTTTAAAGGCTGGAGATAACGTTCTTATCATCGGGGGAGGACCGGTAGGCCTCTCAGTGGCTTTATGGTGTAAGTTTTTTGGAGCGCGACATATCATTGTGAGTGATTTAGTTAAAACGAGGGCAGATCAAGCTGTTAAATTCGGCGCTACTGGGGCTATAGACGCCTCTAAAGAGGATGTCTCAGAGAGTTTTTTTATTGAAGCAGGAAGTCATCCTTCTGTAATTTTCGATGCAGTTGGAGTAGCTGGTTCAATGCAATTAGCAATCGACTATGCACCAAATTATAGTCGTGTGGTGGTAGTGGGACTTTGTATGGTGTCTGACTCATTCCAACCAGCGATGGCAGTTGTTAAAGAAGTAGATATTTCATTTTGCTTTTGTTACGACCGTAGTGATTTCGAAATGACACTTGATATGCTTGCGCAAAATAGGATTGATACGAAAGGCTTAGTAACTAAAAGTATTAATCTGGAAGATTTTCCTCAAGCCTTTGAAGATTTAAAAAAACCGTCTGATCAAATTAAAGTAATGCTTGAACCTTTTTAAAGTGATGGTATTCAAATCTTTAAAAATTACAACGGTTTAATGCGAGTAGAATGCAGCAAGATGCAGTGTTTGATTATGTGATAAAACGTTTGTTCGCAGGAAGGTTGTTATGGAGGCTAAAAGACAGGAAACGATTGTTTCAAGTTGGAATGAATGGGACCCCTTAAAACATGTGATTGTGGGAAAGGCGGACGGATCTTGTATACCTGCGCCTGAACCAGCGCTGGATGCCAAAGTTCCAGAAGATAGTGACATGAGAGGACAGTTTGGTCCGCGTCCGCAAGAAATGGTTGATAAAGCAAATCAACTACTAGACCAGTTTGCGGGACAACTCGAAGCTCGGGGTATTCGTGTTGATAGGCCCACCCCTATTGACTTTAATCGGCAGACAAGCACTCCAGATTGGAATGCTGAAACTATGTTTGGCTGCATGCCTCCGAGGGATGTACTCCTTACTGTTGGAAAAGAAATATTAGAAGCTACTATGTCATATAGGTGCAGATGGTTTGAATATTTATGCTATAGACCATTACTTCAAGAGTATTTCCTCGCTGATTCAAAAATGCGACATGAAGCCGCGCCTAAACCTAGGTTGACGGATCAAGATTATAGAGACGACTATTTGTCAGATAAAATAGGTGTTCAAAAAAGATTAGAATGGACTGCAGATAAATTTTTTGTCACAACGGAGGAAGAACCCCTTTTTGACGCGGCTGATGTCTTACGGTTTGGGAAAGACCTGATTGTTCAACATGGTTTTACGACGAACCTTAAGGGGATAGACTGGTTGGCGCGGCATTTCCCTGAGCATCGAGTTCATGCTGTCAATTTTCCGGGAGATCCGTATCCAATCCATATCGACGCAACATTTACACCAATAAAACCGGGTCTCATAATGAATAACCCCCAGCGACGCCTTCCGGAGACACAGAGGGAAATGTTCACCAAAAACGGATGGGAAATCGTTGATGCAGCCCAGCCCGCTCACAATTCCCCACCACCACTCTGCTACTCCTCTGTCTGGTTGTCTATGAACGTTCTTGTTCTTGATACCAAGACGGTTTGTGTTGAAAAGTCAGAGGTTTATCAGGCAGAGCAATTAGATAGACTAGGAATGGAAGTCATAGAGGTTGATTTGAGAGACGCTTATGCATTTGGGGGCGGTCTTCATTGCTGCACCGCAGATGTATATCGCGAGGGGGGCTGTGAAGATTACTTTCCAATTCAGTAGTTACCTATTTACTCTGTCCATAGCATCCATACAGCTAGCAAAGGCGACTTTCCCGACCTCATAGCGTGCCATATATTAGGAACGTTGTGCACTGTATCTCCGGGCTTACGATGGAACCAATCGCCGTTTGCCTGTCGCCAATCACCTTCGCTGATTACCAAATAACCTTCCTCCGGTGGATGCTTATGATTAGGGTATTCTATATTAGGTGCAATAAGGCTCACACCAAACCTTACAATACTGTGCTCCTCCAGTCCGCCATGTCCTGTCATGACGGCATTAGCATGGCCCCTGTAAAATGCACTTTTCTTGTCAGTCGATCTGTCACTTGGATGCCAGGGAAGTTGTTGATATAGGCTTTGGAATTTAGCGGATAATTGTTTCAATTCTGGACCCTGGTTACCAGCAATTTGCAAACTTTCTGGGATATATTTACATACGGGTTGCAGATTAGAAATATCTTTAGTGATTGGAACTCCCGGTTTTGAGAGGGCTGCATGACATTTGTCGAAAAACGTTTTAACAGGGGATAAAGGCAGCGTTTCGACAACAGTTTTATGCGCTTGTATAAAGTCTGAGAGTGCAGTGTTTCGTGCTACCATCCTTCACCTACCTTTTGAACTCGATTTTTCCTATTCAATTCCAGCAGCACATTGTGCCATTAGTCTACCCAGTATGACATTAGTATTCGATCATGTGTAAAAAAACCAATGTCTTGATATAGACGCTTTGCTCTTAAATTATGGGTTTCCACTTCTAAACTGAGTCTTCGTATGTCCATAGTTGGGCAGATATCAAGTGCGAACTTTACGGCTGCGCGCCCTATTCCTTTATCTCTATATTTTTCTTTCAAGAAAAGTTCATCTAAAAACCCATCTTTTCCACCAGCTTCAATTGTAAAGCCAATAGCTAGCGCAAAATAACCAGCGATTTCGTTATCCACTTCTATTATCCAGATCATAACATGTGGATTTTCTTTAAGAGCGATATCCAGTGAAGATTTAATTTTTGATTTTTCAACAGTTTGGTTGTCAAAAATATAATAGGCAATAATCATCTGTTCCAAAGCATCTCTGTCCCTGGGGTTTGCCTGTCTGAAACGTGGGGTGTTTAGTTTACTTTTACTCACTTTGTTTCAAAGTCATTGTTTAGGGTTCTTATTTTGTTATCAAAAAAAGGTTAAAAAGGACCTTAATTAATCTATAAACATATTTCTATTAATAATAAATGCAGTCTATTAAAGTCAGCAGTTGTCAACTTGCTGTAAATTTGAGGAGCGTGGAATGGAGTTATTTCCTGGGGGCCACCTATCTAGGAGGCAATTTTTGGCTGGAACAGGAGCCGCTGCAGCGGGTCTTTCGTTGTTCCCGTCAAGCACATGGTCTTATGAAGCGGCCAAGTTGAATTTTTATAATTGGGATACGTATATTGGTGAAACCACTTTAAAAGATTTCACAGAGGTAAGTGGTATAAATGTAAAGATGGATTTATTTTCTGAGAATGATGAGCTTTTCGCAAAATTAAAAGCAGGTAATCCGGGGTATGATCTAATCGTTCCTTCAAGCGATTATGTCGAACGTATGATATTAGCTGATATGCTGATGCCATTAGATAACAGTGCTATCCCTAACAGATCTAATATCCAAGATTCGTTTTTGGATGTATCATTTGATCCTGGCCGAAAATTTTCCTTGCCTTATATGTGGGGTACTATGGGCGTTGGGTATAGGAAGTCTAAGATGGATGGTATTCCCGATAGCTGGAAGTGGCTTTTTGATTCGGATCGCCATAAAGGAAAATGCGCACTTTTAAGCGAAGCTAGTGATGTTTTGGGCGCAGTATTTAAATACATGGGCTATTCTGTAAACACTAAGGATCCAAAAATTATTAAAGATGCAGAAAAACTGCTTATAAATCAGAAGCCGAATATAAAGGTTTTTGCACCAGACAATGGGCAAGATCTATTATTATCAGGTGAGGTGGATATCACTATGGAGTGGAATGGTGACATATTACAAGCAATGGAAGAAGACCCAGATATATCTTATGTTGTTCCAAATGAAGGATCTATTGTCTGGGAAGATGCGTTAGCTATTCCTAGGGGGGCGCCTCATCCTAGAAATGCCCATCGTTTTATTAACTTTCTACTCGAGGCTGAAGCGGGCGCCAAGATCGCCGAGTTTATTCAATACGCAACCCCTAATATGGCAGCAAAACAGCTGATGCCAGCCAACTATATTAATAACCCGGCCATTTACCCTTCAGAGCAAACGCTATCATCGTGCGAGTCAGCGGTTTATTTGGGAGCGGATGTAGTCCGACTATATGAAGAAGCGTGGAGTAGGGTCTTAGCCGCATGATTATCAAGGAGTAAAACCAAACAAAGTAGTGAATGATGAAGAGCGCAAGAAATCATAAGTTAGCGTTCTGGCTAACTTTTTGTCCGCCAACCCTTTGGATGCTAATATTTTTATTAGTTCCAATTTTAATAATTGGTATTTTTAGCTTTTCAGCAAAGCAGGGCCTAGTTGATATTTCGGCTAGTTGGGTTTTAGATAATCATATCCGTGCCTTCGATCCGGTCTATCTTTCAGTCTTTTTCAAAAGTATAGGAATAGCCGCTTTAACAACCTTGATTTGTTTTCTCATAGGCTTTCCGGTTGCCATTGGTATTGCTAGTGCTCCCAAAAGTTGGAAGCCCGTTCTTTTAATGATTGTGGTATTACCGTTTTGGGTTAATCTGCTAATCCGGACGTATGCACTAATAGCTGTCTTTCGGACAAGAGGATTCTTTAACTTTTCTTTGGAATGGGTTGCTAATTTATTTGGCATTCCCTTCGAGCCGCTCACTTTATTGTATAATGATGCGGCAGTTATTTTAGGATTGGTATACATCCATCTTCCATTTATGATTTTACCTTTATATGCTGGGTTTGAGGGCTTCAACAAATCATTACTCGAGGCTGCGTCAGACCTCGGAGCACAGCAGTTTAAGATAATAACCGCTATTGTTCTGCCAATAATGGCACCCTCTATAATCTCGGGTTGTATACTGGTATTTATTCCTGCTTTAGGCTCTTTTTTAACACCAGAGTTACTAGGGGGACCTAGTAGCCAAATGATAGCCAACGTTATAGAGAGGCAGTTTCTGGCTGCCAATGATTGGCCATTTGGTTCTGCACTTTCAATGATGCTAATCTATTTAACATTTGGTGCGCTGGCACTCAGATATTTTTGGCTACGCCGACGGAATTTTAGTTCGACGGAGAATAAGCCGTGAACCAACAGCAGCGTAAAAATTGTCAAAATAGAATATTTAATTATTTCCATCAGTGGTGGTTTAGAGTGATTCTATGTTGCACTATAGTCTTTCTTTATGCCCCGATAATAGTGTTAGTCATATTTTCATTTAATGATAGTCGAAGAAATGTCACCTGGCATGGTTTTACATTTAAATATTATGAAAAAGCTATTCACAACAATAACTTAATCGAGGCATTTTTAAATTCGTTATCCATTGCTTTTTTTAATACCGTATTCAGTTTAATTTTGGGAACCTTAACGGCATTATTACTGTGGCGGTTCCGTTTTTCATATAAGTCGGTATACGAGGGAATTATCCTTGTTCCCATTATCATTCCAGAAATATGTATTGGCATAGCTCTATTGGTTTTTTTTAATCTATGCGGCTGGCCTAACGATTTACCATGGCCATTAAATCTTTCAAAGATTACCTGTGCACATATTTTATTCAGCTTTCCATTTGTAGCTGTAATTATTCGCGCCCGATTAGCTAAATTTAATTTGGATCAAGAGGAGGCTGCTTTAGATCTAGGGGCTAACCACAAACAGATTTTTAAGAATGTTCTCTTCCCACACCTTAAACCTGCTCTTATTGTGAGCTCACTGCTTGCGTTTACACTTTCGTTAGATGACTTTGTAATAACTTTTTTTATGTCTGGGCCAGAAACTACTACGGTACCGATAAAGATTTACTCCATGGTACGGTTTTCTGTAACACCTGAAGTCAATGCTGCATCGACCATATTGTTGTTGATTACTATTGTTCTGGCTGCAATTGCAATTTGGATTCAAAGGGGTTGGGCGAAAGAGGTCGAAAAATCATGAACCGTTCTATCTTGCAACTTAAAGGCATATCTAAAAATTATGGGACCTTAGAGGCTATTAAAGAAATAGATTTGAATATCTTTGAAGGGGAGTTTTTTTCGATAATAGGACCATCGGGATGCGGTAAAACGACTCTTTTGAGAGTTTTAGCTGGATTTGAAATTACAGATTCTGGATCGTTATATATTGAGAATATTAATATGCAAAATGTGCCTCCAAACAAACGCCCCATCAATATGGTGTTTCAGTCCTATGCATTATTTCCACATATGAATGTCTTGGACAATGTTGCATTTGGATTAAGAGTGGATGGAGTTGCGAGAGGTGAACAAACCCAACTAGTAAAATCAATGCTTTCTCTCGTAAAGTTATCAGGCCTTGAAAATAGGTTACCTCATCAACTCTCAGGCGGACAACTTCAAAGAGTGGCATTAGCGCGCGCGTTAATAAAAAAACCCCGGGTTTTACTTCTTGATGAACCGCTATCGGCTCTAGATGCTAAATTGCGAAATGAAATGAGACAGGAACTCATTCGCTTACAGAAAAGTCTTGGAATCACATTCATTTTGGTCACACATGATCAGCAAGAAGCACTATCAATGGCAGACCGGATTGCTGTCATGAATGATGGGACTATACAACAAGTGGCATCGCCAAGTTATTTATACGAATTTCCGTCTAACAAATTTGTGGCCGATTTTATTGGTTCAATTAATTTTATAGAATGCCAATTAAGCGAGATAGATGGTGATGTTTTTAAATTTATTACCAAGATTTCAAAAGATGCATTTACTGTTGAGGGAAATAAATCATTACGGATTGGCCAAGATTGTTGGTTGGGAATTCGCCCTGAAAAAATAAGTTTCAAAGATTCTTATGTAGTTAACCCACACCACAATAAACTTTCAGGTGTTGTGACAAATATTACTTATTTTGGACAGGCGTCGATGTATCATGTTGAAGTTACTGGAGAAAAAACAGCCACAATAAATGTGATGGAAAATCATTCACAACGATCAAGTTACACAACAAATAAGGTAGGGGACTCGGTGGTTTTGTGCTGGTCGACCGAGTCTATCTCAGTATTCACAAGTTAATTAATGTTGATCTAAAAGTATTTTTTTATAAGCTTAAATGCTAATGGTGCTAATAGAATCACCATCCCAATGCGACAAAGATGATGGGTAGCTACAAAGGGAACATCTTGTCCTATGCCGAAAGCAATGAGACTCATCTCAGCTAATCCGCCTGGGGCATATGCGAGTGTTATTAAATACCAGGGTAATCCGGTTATACCGCTTAAAAGGAAGCCTGCACCAACTGCGGTTGACATTAATATGAAGGCTGAGCCCAAAGAAATTCTAATAGCGCGGATTATCTCACCGTAATCAGTACCTGTGAAACGACAGCCTATAGCGGTTCCTAATATCACTTGGGCAGCAGCGACCAAGCCGGTTGGCGGCGAAGCGTTACTCCAACCGGCGATATGTGCAGTTGCTGTAAGTATCAGAGACCCCAGAAGAAAAGCGGCGGGTAATTTCAGCTTTTTGGCTAGGAAAGGTCCTAATGTTACGCATATTCCAATAATACACCATTCACGAAATGGCAGATCAAAACCTTGTCCTTCTGGAAGTAGTCCCTGAGGAGCCTCATATCCGCCAAATATTCTAAATAGAAAAGGAATGGTCATTACAACCAATAAGACCCGGGATGCTTGTGTCAATGCAATTATTCTATCGTCACCACCCATTTCTCCGCCAATAATTGTCATATCATTTAGACCTCCTGGTGCGGCTGAAAAATATGCGGTTATTGGGTCATAGTTCCCCAGTTTCATGAGATAGTTGAGTACTAGGTACATTGCGATGATGCCATAAATTAGCATTGCTATTACAGAGATTAACCAACTGCCTATCTGGTTAATAAGCTCTGGTGTGAATTGACTTCCAAGCAGTACTCCTATGAAAACGACCATGCTCTGCCTTAGCATAAAAGGTAGAAGAACTGGGATGCCAGATACAGCCGCAACTGTAACGAAAACCATTGCGCCCAACATCCACGGAAGCGGTAATTTTAATATCGCAAAGATTAAACCTCCCAGAGTGCCAATAGTGATTGCAATAATTACTTTTGCTAATTTATTCTTTTTGATCGCTTTAAATTGTCTAGAATTTGACATGAAAGTACTATGTTTCGGCTAATTAAAACATTGGGCTGAAGCAGCGTGTTTCGTATGCTGTTTTCTACAAAAATATTGGGTTTTTATTTCCAGCAGTAGGAGGAGATTAAGGCCTAGTTAACGAACATGAAAGCATAAATTGAGACAGAGGATTGCTAGATTGTTAAGTTTAGTTCATGGTAATAATTATCGTCGTTAGTCTTAGTTTCTATCGAGCGAAAAAAAGGGGAAAATATAATTAAAAACAATATTCACAGGAGAAAAAAATGAGAACTTGGCGCCAACTTGGGCTCGCCGCGTTAGCAGTAACAACGCTTTCTGGGCCTTTGCACGCTGCGGATATCGTTATTGGTATTCGCTCCGAACCTTCATCAATCGACCCATATTTCCATAATCTTGGTCCAAACAACGCAATGCTAGGCCAAATATTCGATCGCTTGAACGATTGGACCCCAAAAATGGATAAGATGTTCGGTCGTGCTGCATCCTCATGGAAGGCTATCAACGATACAACATGGGAATTTAAGCTAAAAAAAGGCATTAAATTTCATGATGGATCAGACTTAACAGCAGACGACGTGTTGTTTTCATATGATAGAGCGGCAAATTACACGGGAGGTAACTCAAGTTTTAGAACTTATACCAAAGGTAAGACGCTTAAGAAAATAGATGACTATACAATCCACATTATGACAGAAAAACCATATCCGCTTATGCCTAATGACACGACTACTGTAATGATCATGTCGAGTGAAGCAAAGGGAACTGGCGGAAAGAATAAGGGGATTTCGGCTAAAGACTTCAATAATGGAACCGCGGCTATTGGATCAGGTCCGTATAAATTTATCGAATGGAAGAAAGGTGACCGTATTGTCCTCGAAAAATTTGATGGTTACACGGGTCCGATCGCACAACCCTGGGATAAAATAACATTTAAATTCATCAAATCAGAGCCAGCTAGGGTTGCAGCTTTAATGGCTGGTGATGTGGACGCGATTGACAATGTGCCAACATCGGATGTTGAACGTTTGAAGAAAGATCCAAAACTATCATTAAGTTCTGGTGTGTCTAATAGGGTTATTTATCTTCATATGGATCAATTTAGAGACAGTTCTCCATTCGTGACGACTAAGGATGGCAAGCCGATGAATAAAAATCCGCTTAAGAATCCAAAAGTTCGTAAGGCATTGTCTATGATGATTAACCGTAAGGCGATTGTTGAACGCGTGATGGAAGGAATAGCCATCCCCGCTGGACAGCTTTTACCAGAAGGCTTCTTCGGTAGGTCAAGTAAAATGCAGGTCGAGAAATTTGATCCAAAAGGCGCAAAGAAGCTATTACAAGAAGCCGGATGGGGTGATGGTTTTGGTCTAACCATACATGGTCCAAATGATCGCTACATCAATGACGCGAAGATATGTGAAGCGATAGGTCAGATGCTATCGGCCCAAGGAATTCCTACGAAAGTAGTGACAATGCCTAAAAACGTTTTCTTCAAGCGTGCTTCAAAAGGAGCTAAGGGGGGATTACCTGAATTCAGTTTTGTCCTAGTCGGTTGGGGCTCTGGTACGGGTGAACCTTCTTCTCCATTAAAGTCATTGTTGGCAACACATGACAAGTCCAAGGGTATGGGAGCGTCTAATCGTGGGCGTCATTCTGATCCTCGCGTCAATAAAGTGTTAAACGAGGCATTGGCTACGGTCGATGATGCTAAACGCGGTGCATTATTGGCTAAAGCAACGGAAATAGCCATTGGAGAGAATACAGGAATCATTCCTCTGCACTACCAAGTCAACACTTGGGCAACCCGCAAAGGGCTAAAGTTTGATCCAAGAGCTGACGAACGCACAACTGGATATGATTACACGCCAGTGAAGTAAATCAGGTTGAACAGCTGGGGTTGTCCTACCGGCAACCCCAGGTCTGTATCCAAAAATAATTCATTTAGCGTATGTAAAGAGTAATAGCACGACTTTGCCGGGGAAATAATGTCAGTATTTATTATAAGAAGATTGATGCAGTCAGCATTAGTTGTTGTGATAATGTCATTTATTGTATTCTCCGGTGTTTTCCTGGTTGGTGACCCTGTAGAAATCCTAGTTAGTGATGATGCTGACCAGGAAGAACGAGAGATGATGATCAAGTCGATGGGGCTTGATAAACCTTTTTTAGTCCAGTATGGAATTTTCATTTCAAAAGCGATTAAGGGGGATTTAGGCGATTCCTTTGTGTTTCAAGAACCTGCCTTGTTATTAATTCTTGATAGGATGCCGGCAACTATGGAACTAGCCATAGTGGCGCTGTTGATAGCAATCATTTTTGGGATACCTCTAGGAGTGTGGGCAGGACTTAAGCCAGAATCGCTTGCCTCCAAGAGTATTATGACGGGTTCTATTTTAGGTTTTAGCTTGCCAACCTTCTGGGTTGGAATAATGATGATCTTGTTGTTTGCAGTTATGCTGGGCTGGCTGCCGTCAACTGGACGTGGGGATGTGCAAATAATTTTGGGCATGCCTATAAGTATTTTTAGCTGGGATGGCTTCAGTCACGTCTTAATGCCTGCCGTTAATTTAGCGTTATTCAAACTTTCTATGGTGATTAGGCTCGCTCGTGCCGGAACGCGAGAAGTATTGCACCAAGATTATATAAAGTTCGCAAGGGCTAAAGGTCTCAAGGAAACACGAATAATTTTAATTCATGTAATGAAAAATATATTAATTCCAGTAGTTACGGTTTTAGGTTTGGAGTTTGGGGGATTGGTCGCTTTTTCAGTTGTGACAGAGACCGTATTCGCCTGGCCCGGAATGGGGAAACTGTTGATAGACTCTATTGGTTTATTGGATAGGCCAATTATAGTGGCTTACTTAATGATTATCGTCTTTTTATTCGTTCTTATTAACCTATTAGTGGATATTTGTTATTCGATATTGGATCCACGTGTCCGATTGCAGGATATTAAATCATGACAACAGTTGAGAATAATATGGAACCGGAAGAAAAAGGCTATGAGGGTGTTCAGACACCACTACGCAGATTTCTCTCGGATTTTTGCGAGGCTAAACTGGCTGTGGTTGGTTTTTTCACCATTTTGGCAATTGCTTTACTCGCAATCATGGCGCCATTCATAGCACCAACAGATCCATATGACCTTGCCACAGTTAGTGTGCTGGATAGCAGGCTAGCTCCTGGGGAGGCGATGATGAACGGTACGATAGCCCATCTGGGTACGGATGGAGCTGGACGGGATATGGTCAGCGCTATGATTTATGGCCTTCGTATTAGTTTAGGTGTGGGTATCGGCAGTGGTCTGATAGCAATGTTGATAGGAATAAGTTTTGGATTACTCTCCGCATATGCGGGTGGGAAAATTGATAGCATATTCATGCGTATTGTGGATATCCAATTGAGTTTTCCAGCTATTCTTGTTGCGCTAGTTTTGCTCGTAACGCTAGGAAAGGGTGTTGATAAAACCATCATAGCTCTCGTTGTTGTTCAATGGGCTTATTATGCGAGGACAATCCGAGGAACCGCCTTGGTTGAGCGACGGCGGGAGTATATTGAATCAGCGGTATGTCTGGGCTTATCAAAAAACCGTATTATGTTTCGTCATTTGCTACCGAACTGTTTGGCGCCCATGATTGTTGTAGGGACAATGCAGATCGCACATGCTATCTCGCTAGAAGCAACTCTTTCTTTTCTAGGACTTGGGATGCCCCAGACAGAACCTTCGCTTGGGCGCCTAATATCTAATGGCTTTGAGTATATTTTGAGCGGTAAGTACTGGATTAGTGTTTACCCGGGAATAGCTCTACTCGTCACAATTGTAAGCATAAATCTAGTGGGCGACCGTTTGCGTGACGTGCTCAATCCCAGACTCCAGAAATAGGTTGTATTCATGCCACTTTCAGAATCCCCAACAATAGAAGTAAAAGATTTAAAAACCTACTTTTTTACAAAAGGAGGCATAGCTAAGGCTGTAGATGGGGTAAGTTTTTCAGTTGGTAGGGGGAAGGTGCTTGGACTAGTTGGTGAGTCGGGTTCTGGAAAAACTGTCACTGGCTTTTCCATATTAGGGCTCGTTGACGAGCCAGGGAGAATAGTTGGTGGAGAGATATTGTACCGTGGCGAAAATCTTGTTTCAGCATCGCCGGATAGAATGCGCGAACTGCGTGGTGTTAATATTTCTATGATATTTCAAGATCCAATGATGACGCTTAATCCAGTATTACGGATTGATACACAGATGATAGAGGCTGTTCTGGCGCACGAAAGCATCTCAAAAGATGATGCAAGACAGAGAGCCAGGGATGTCCTGGGGCAAGTGGGTATAGCTTCGCCCGATGAGCGTTTAAGGTCGTATCCACATCAGTTTTCTGGAGGTATGAGGCAACGGGTAGCAATTGCAATAGCATTATTAAATAAGCCTGACCTCATAGTAGCAGACGAACCAACGACTGCTTTAGATGTTACCATACAGGGACAGATATTATACGAGGTTCAAAAACTATGTTCGCAGACGGGTACAGCACTGATCTGGATAACCCATGACCTATCGGTGGTAGCAGGATTAGCGGATGACATTTGTGTCATGTACGCAGGAAGGATTGTTGAGCAGGGAAGCGTTAACTCTGTACTGGATAAGCCTATGCATCCTTACACCAATGGTTTGATCAGCTCGGTGCCTAGTCGAAATAAAAGGGGCGTGCCCTTAGCCCAAATTCCTGGGATGGCGCCGTCACTATTAAAGCTACCTAAAGGTTGCTCATTCGGACCCAGATGCGCCCAATTTAGCGACGCTTGTGACTCTATACCGGATATCTCAAACTATGAAAACGGAAGACAAATTAGATGTCATAATCCATTGGATAAGGGCACTATTTTAAGAGTGATGGACTAATTTTATGGCTTTGAATAATGAAAAAGAATCGATTGTAACTGTAAACAATGTTTCAAAGCGCTTTATCAAATCTTTAGATCTAGCGGGTAAGATTGCACAACGCTTTGGTGCAGACATTCGTGAAGAAGTGGTACATGCCGTAGATAGAGTTTCTTTGAATATTCAGGATGGGGAAGTCGTTGGTTTAGTTGGCGAATCTGGATGCGGAAAATCAACTCTTGGTAGAGTAGTGGCTGGGGTTCACGAGCCCAGTGAAGGAAATGTTTTGTTTCGTGGTAAAGCGATAGAGAACCTGACGGGAAAGGATGCTAAGGAGGCTGCACTTAAAATCCAGATGATATTTCAAGATCCGATGAGTTCCTTAAATCCGCGTTTACGTGTTCAAGATATCATTGGAGAGGCACCCGTTGTCCACGGAGTAGTTGATAGTGGAAATATCACAGATTATGTAGAAGAGATTATGCTGCGTGTGGGTCTGGATCCAAGTTATGCTAGGCGCTACCCCCATCAATTTTCTGGTGGACAACGTCAAAGGATCGGTATCGCTAGAGCCTTGGCTGTTCAACCTGACTTTCTGGTTTGCGATGAGTCAGTTGCAGCTTTGGATGTTTCTATTCAGGCCCAGGTTCTAAATCTCTTCATGCGTCTTCGTGAAGAACTTAACTTAACTTATTTATTTATAAGTCACGACTTAGGGGTTGTTGAGCACCTCAGTGACCGCGTGGTTATAATGTACCTTGGTCGCGTGGTCGAAGTGGCACCGACTGAGATATTATTTTCCGATCCCAATCATCCATATACGCAAGCACTATTAGCGGAGGTGCCGCGACTGGAGACGCGTCAAAGAAAATTTGCACCTGTTAAGGGGGAAATACCAAGTCCTATTGATCCTCCAACGGGTTGTCATTTCCATCCCCGCTGTCCTAAGGCCTTTGCGAGATGTCATCAAGAAACGCCAGCCTTAAAGGAAATTGAATCTAATCGGTTCTCAGCCTGTCATTTGAATGATTGAGAGAAAAATTTTGGAGCCGTTTAAATTAGTTGGTATGAGACTTAAGAACACTAGATGGTCACTTCTGATCATCAGAGCTATTATTTTTCGCAGCTTCTATTAAGGCCTCATTTTCACTTATCTTTTCTATTTTTTTTTGGGTCTTTAAAGCAGTTTTCAAATATTTTTTGTGCTGTTTATGGCGCTCCTGCATGAAAATAACATTATCATCTTTAACAATCTCATTATCCTTAGTTGGTGGAACAAAATTATTGAGGGATATTTTTTTGCTATCTTCGGGCTGGTCGCTCATTTATCTGGCCTAGTGTTCGGTAAGTAACAAGTAATGGAATAATACTACAAGTGATGCATATTAGAAGTGAATTTTAGGGTGCAAATTGCTCTTTAAGTACGCGCTCGTCTAGATTGTGATCTGGATCATATAAAATATTCAAATCAATGGTGCGATCTTCGTTGATAGTCACTGATTTTATATCTCGAACTTCTGTTGCGTCAGCAGATGCACTGACTGGACGTTTTTTAGTATCTAACGCTTCTATTTTGATAGTAGCGCCGTGTTCAAGTAGTGCTCCACGCCACCGCCGGGGTCTAAAAGCACTTATAGGTGTCATGGCAAGGATACCAGCACCAAGCGGTATTATGGGACCATGAGCCGATAGGTTGTAAGCGGTGCTTCCCGCAGGCGTAGAAACAAGAATACCGTCACACAATAATTCCTTCATACGTACCGTGTCATCGATTGTAATCTTTATTTTTGCTGTTTGGGAAGTCTGCCTTAAGAGCGAAACTTCATTGATAGCTAAAGCTTCTTCGATATCACCGTTATTTTTTTCAACCTTCATTCTTAGAGGATGTAATGTAACTAAGGTTGCCGAATTAATTCGATTCAAAAGATCATCTTTTGAAAATTCGTTCATCAGGAAGCCTATTGTGCCGCGGTTCATACCAAAAACCTTTACTGGGCGGTTAATATATTGGCGCAGGGTATCCAGCATCATGCCGTCACCGCCTAGTACGATAATAACATCTGCATCATCGACGCTTGTACTGGCATAGATTTTTTCAAGCGCATTCTTTGCAGTTATAGCCTGTTTCCCAGACGATGCTAGGAATGCGATTTTAGGATTTGCCATTTCATATTTCCTAAAAGACGTAATGCAAAGTGATGCGTTGAATAAACAAATTCTTTACGATCAATTTGAAAAAAGCGAACCGCATAGTATAGACCTAATTAATTACTTAAAAAAATCTAAATATCGAAAAGCACCTGCCTCTCAAAAAGATCTCTCATCAACTGTCTCTATGACCCCCATGGTGTTATTGCTTGTTTGAGGGCTTTGTACCCTTCAATAAAACCTGGTCTTGTTTGTCCATATATCGAGTCAAATGTACCTAGGACATTATCAAACCATATTTTAACTTTTTCGTTGCCTTGATTGGCATCTAGGTATGCATCGCGCATCAAAACAAAATGTATTCTTGGGTCATACGGTTGTTTAGTTCCTCCCATCGACTCATCACCATCGAGCAAACGTAACAGCATCGCATCGGCAGAACCAAGAGTTTGCTCATGAATAGCTGGCCCGCTCATGCGGTGCATAACTGAGGTCATATCGCGGCCGTTTCCGGTGGTATAGCCCATATCAGCCCATACCTGGGACATATCCACGTCATGACCGAGGTGCTTTGCAACTTTCTTTCCAAAGTCACGCAGAGGATCTGACACATCTGCCATTAAATCTGTTAACCGATCTCCATCTAAGTCGGTTGCTAACACCACACAGTCTCTTTGCTCAATTAGATCCCATAATAATAGTCCGTAATTTGTGTCTGCTATGTGCTGTTCAATACGACCTCCCCAGTTTTCCATGCCTTTTTTGAAATCACTGGGTAGAAGTGCGATAATTTTTTCGATATTATCTCTATGTTCCTCAAATGGATTTACAGCGTATTTTCTTCCAACTTCAAACTTTGTACCTTCAAGTAACCATGCATGCAGGCCGGCGTTGATGCCGTCTTCCATAGCTTGCGTCGGTTTCATTGCTACACGTCCTATTTTGCCTGTTTCGTGAACCATTTTCAGGAATAGGCGATTGGCATACGCCATTTGAATTCCTGGCGAGTTCATTTCTGAATGAATTAACCCTGTCTTTGAATCAACATCAAATTTTGGTCTATTCTGCGAGTACGGTAAGCATGGCATGCATCGGACCGCCGTTATCGGACCGTATGGCCTCACGTTGCAATAAACGCCAGCCTGAGTTCGTAACGGGGCATTTCCGGATTTCCCCATTACAACAACACGGCCGCCCTTACCGTCATTCACGTAGGCATCGCCCGCAGTTGACCATTTGATTGATGTACACGGCATATTTCCAAACCAGCTTAAGCATTCGAGTTGAGTATCGTGGCGGTATTGAGACCACATTGGCACAGCATAAAACGGTAAACCCAAAATATCGGCCGCTGCTATTGTGCCTATTAGAGCGTATGCATCGGTGAGTGAGTGTGCTACTGGGTTCACTGTTCCATCAAAATTACCTCCTTGCCAAACAATAGCATCTGGGTGCCCATCGGGGCGAACATCTGTCGGTTTATAAAGCGCTTCAAGAGCACCGAATAAATCCCCTCCTTTGGCCTCAGTTTGTGCAATTGACATTAAATCGATCATTTACGCCTCTTTACTAAAATTTAGGTTCAAACTAATTATCATTCCATCCGCAGCAGGGAGCCTTTTCATGTTCTGCGACCTACTATTCTTATGCTTGTTCACTTCGAGCATGTAAAGATTTTGCATTATACTATCTTTCATACTGCTTTCTACAATCATTCTTCTGTTGTTTATACATAAATTACCGTGATTTATTGAAAACCTGTCTAAAGTCTTTGTAAAAAGTTGTAATCAAACCTTTTGCTGTTGGACTCGGTTTATTACATCTATAGCCTGCTGAGAAGATTTTACTAATGTTAGTAAGGATTCATTTTTTTTATTTATAAACCCTTCTTTTATTCCATGTTTTATTAGGGTTAAAAATGGTTCCCAATAATCTCCTACATCTAAAAGGATAATTTCTTTATTAAAAATATTCAATTGAACCCAGGTCATCGTCTCTATTGTTTCATCAAAGGTTCCCGTACCTCCAGGTAATGAAATGAATATATCCGCCCGTTCATACATTAGTCTTTTTCTATCATGCATATTGTCCGTGATAATTAATTCCGTAAGATTTGGATGGCCAACTTCCGACTCCTGCAGGAAATTTGGTATTACGCCTGTTACATTCCCCCCAACAGCTAGAGCTGAATTAGCAAGAGTTCCCATCAATCCGGTGTTACCGCCACCATAAACGATATCGATATTGTTATTAGCTAGACGTGTCCCTAATTCCTCTGCGGCTCTGGAATAAATTTTGTCTGACCCGTTTGATGACCCGCAAAAGACGCATGCAGAAAATTTATTGTTCATTATTAGTCTCACTACAATTTTTGTGCTCTTTGTTAATTATTTTTTTGCCATGGAACTCGGCATTGCTTAGTTGTCACTTCAAGCTTAAACTAAATAAAAGCTACAGGAGCACCGGTGATGATTTCTCGCCCCACAGCCATTGGTATAGTAGGTGTAATCGTTGTTATTATAGCATTAATTCTAAATTACGAGGATAAAAGAGAATCAGAAGGACCACCGAAAAATAAAACCTCTGTCGCAAAAAATCAGCTCTCTCAAAATAGAAAAACTGAAAAAAAAGAACCCTCTATTGCCACTGCAGCAAAAAAAAATACGGATGCAGAAACTACCTTAAAAAAACATAAAAAGAAACCATCTTTTGATCTTGTTAGAGTAGATCCGGAAGGTAATGTGGTGATCGCTGGAAGAAGTGAACCTGGTGCTAGGATTGAGATATTAGATGGAAATACTGTCATCGGCATAGTGGACTCTGATGATAAAGGGGAATGGGTCTTTGTGCCAGACGCACGCTTAACCCCTGGCGCCAGAATCTTAATACTCAGGGATATAACTAAAGCTGATATTTTGCGGGAATCCGACAATGCGGTGGTCTTGGTTGTTCCTGAACCAGGCCAAAATATTGCTGGGCTCGAGGGAAAAGCAGATGGCATGCCACTAGCGATGGTTATGCCGAGGGAGGAGGCTAAAAGTGAGGCGTCACGAATATTTCAAGTGCCAAAAAGGAAAAAGCAAGGAAACATAGACAAAGTTGAGCCCAGAAAAGAAAAGGTAGATGCTGTTAAGGAGGGTGGAAAACCACGCCTTGCCCTAAATACTGTAGATTACGATGATAGTGGCATTATAATCTTGAGCGGGTTATCAAACCCTAAATCGATTATCAACGTATATCTAGATAATACCTTAGCTGGATCGGTTACTGCCGCCTCGGATGGAAGGTGGACCATAGAGCTCAAGAACACACTTGAATCGAGAAAATATATGATACGAGTGGATCAGGTGGACTTGGCAGCAAAAGTATTAGAGAGGATAGAGTTGCCTTTTGTAAAAGCGCCGGTTATTGAGGCTACAGCAGAAAAAGCAACAGTGATTATACAGCCTGGGAATAGTCTTTGGCGGATAGCTGCAAAAGTTTATGGGAGTGGGTTTAGATACACTGAAATCTATGAGGCGAATATAGACCAGATTCGTGACCCTAACCTAATTTATCCAGGGCAGGTGTTTAAAATTCCCGACCAAAAAGAAAGATGAGTGATCAAATCAAATGAATAAAGGCTCTCTACTTGACAATGTCTTGGTACCAATAGCCAGAGAAGGATGGCCATTCATATCTATTTTTGGCCTTATTTCTTTAATTTTTTACTTTGTATATGCCCCGCTAGGATGGACAGGTTTGGTTCTCACCCTATGGTGTGTTTATTTCTTTAGAAATCCAGACCGAGTTACCCCTGAACGGGAAGGTTTGATAATCTCGCCAGCTGATGGCATTGTCCAGATGATAGCTGAAGTGTCTCCCCCAGAAGAATTAGACATGGGGTCTGAGCCGGTAGTTCGTGTGAGCGTCTTTATGAATGTATTTGATTGCCATGTTAACAGGATCCCATGTGATGGTAGGATTGGGAAATTGGTTTATGTGCCTGGCCAGTTTCTCAATGCCTCACTTGATAAAGCTAGCGAAGAAAACGAAAGGCAAATGGTTCGTATCGATCTAGAATCTGGCGCTTTTATAGGGGCAGTCCAGATAGCTGGTTTAGTGGCTAGAAGAATTGTTTGTTATTTGGAGGAGGATCAAATAGTCCTTGCTGGAGAACGGTTCGGTTTAATCCGGTTTGGGAGCCGTGTAGATATCTATCTCCCCCATGGAGCCGTATCGCAAGCAGTAATAGGTCAAAAGTGTGTTTCTGGAGAAACAGTATTGGCTGATTTAAAATCAGATGAGGCGGCTCGATCTGGTGAAGTTCGTTAATTAGAAACAGGAACTTGCACTTTGATGAACAAAGGATCTAGGCGAAATCGCATCAAACAGATGCCCATTAGTGTAATAATACCTAACTTAATCACCGTAATGGCCTTGTGTTCTGGACTTACGGGAATCCGCTTTGCGTTACAGGATAGGTGGGAGTTTGCGATTGGTGCTATAGCATTAGCTGCAATCCTAGATACGCTTGATGGCCGAATGGCACGGCTCCTAAAGGGACAAAGCAAGTTTGGTGCAGAGCTGGATTCGTTGTCGGATTTTATTAGTTTTGGCGTAGCGCCCGCCTTAATACTATTTTTTTGGAGCACCCAAAATATTCATGGAATTGGTTGGGCAAGTGTTTTGTTTTTTTCGACATGCATGGCCTTACGCTTAGCCCGGTTTAATACTCAATTGGAAGATCCAGATCCACCAGCATTCGCTTCTAGATTTTTTTCGGGCGTCCCGGCTCCCGCTGCTGCAGGTCTCGCTTGCTTTCCTGTTATTATGAGTTTTGAAATCGAAGCGACAGTTATTAACCAACCTTACCTAATTTCCAGTTGGTTGGTTTTTGTTGGACTATTGATGGTGAGTAGCATTCCAACTTTTTCTTTCAAAGGAAGTAAACTTCCAAGAAAAATGGTTATCCCTTTATTCGTGATAGCTGGATTATTTATCGCTTGCGTGTTAACGGAAACTTGGATCGCGTTGGCGATTTTAATCATAATATATTTTTTCACAATACCGCTGAGCATTATTTCCCACAAAAGATTGAGCGTAGCCCTGAGAAATAGCAACATAGAAGACTAATTTATCAATCAAAAAGCTAGTATAGCAATTGGCTGATATCTTTGTTCTTCTGTTAGTTTTGTCTCCTCGATCTCGGAAACCGTTCTGCTCGCCACGCTATTACGTTCGAACGCAGCATTAAAGCGCAGGGAGTAACAATTAAGGTTAGGACTGTAGCGAAGCTAAGGCCGAATACGATGGTCGTTGACAGTGAAACCCACCATTGTGTTGATGGCGCTCCTACAGTTATTTCTCTTGTTAGGAAATCAATATTCGTTTGAAAAACCATTGGCATCAAGCCTAGTACGGTAGTTATGGTCGTCAGCAACACTGGCCGTAGTCGTTGCGCCCCAGCCACAAGGATTGCCTGTTGAACTGAGATAGACGTGCGCTTGATATGATCGAAGGTGTCAATCAGCACTATATTATTATTAACTACAATGCCTGCCAAAGCGATAACACCGACTCCCGACATAACAATGCCAAATGGCTCTCCTGTAATGAGTAGCCCTAGAAAGACCCCAGCAGTCGACATTATAACTGCCGATAGTATCAAAAACGCACTATAGAAACTATTGAATTGCGTGACTAATATGATGGTCATAATAAATAACGCTGCAGCGAAGGCTTTTATGAGGAAACTCTTAGCCTGTTTTTGTTCAGCATCCTCCCCTTTAAATTGAATTCTTACAGATCTAGGAAGGTCTGCGGTGGTCAACCACTCTTTTATTTCTTTAGCTTTTGAGTCGGCGAGAATTCCAGGGGCAACATCAGCTTGAATAGTTTTGGTTCTAATAGATTGGACTCGTTTAATTACACCAATTTTGGGTTTGGGGGACCACTTTATGAAGTTATCGATAGGGATAAGGCCTTTATTGGTTTTTATGCTAATTCTTTCATATTGATTAAGATTCCGATAAGGTTTTGGGTATCTTATTACAACATCAATTTCTTCGTCGCTGACCTCCGTGCTGTAATCTGTTACTTTCAAACCCTTTGTGATGAGTTGCACATAATTTCCAACGAGGGCTATATCGACTCCGAATTTTAACGCTTGAGTCCTATCGACAGTCAGCTGCCATTCAATTCCAGGTAAATCTCTATCATCTTCAATATTAGTGAGACCTACCATGGTATTTAGATGGTTTCGAATAATCGAGGTGGCGTCATCTAGATCCGAAGTATTATCTGATTTAATCAATAATTTTAATGGTTTTCCCGTTGGTGGGCCTTTCTGTAATTCAACAAACTCAACTTTTATACCTGCATACTTTACCGAGCGTTTTTTGATTTCATCTAATATCGCTTTAGCTGGTCTGCGTTGGGTCCAATCTTTGAATTCAAGTTGAATGGTTCCAATAACATCCTTTGGTATATTCTGTCCTCCATCCTTAAGTTTGCCAACAAAGGTATAAATTGATTTGAATTCATTAATATTTAAAACCTCTTTCTCAATATCGTAAACTAATTCGGCTTTTTCATCAGTTGATAAATTTCCGCGCGCATGGATATAAATTTTTGCTGTGTCAGGTTCAATGTCTGGAAAAAACTCAACCCCGTTACCTTTGGTTATGTAAGTGTATTGAACAGTCACCAACGTTAGTATCGCAGTTATTATAATTTTAAATGGATTTTGTAATGCGATTTCCAGCAATTGCACATAGGTTCGGGTAAGCCAGTTACTATTTTTTAATCCCTTGAAACTGTCACTTGCGACATTACCGTTCTCCGAGTGGACCAACATATGAGACTTCCCAATTTTTATCCCAATAGTTGGAACAAAAATTAATGCCATGAAAAGTGATGAGGTTAATATTGCTATCAATGTTATTGGCATAAACTTCATGAACTCCCCAACTATTCCGGGCCAAAATATCAAAGGCATGAAGGCGGCTAGGGTAGTGGCTGTGGAGGCTACTATAGGACCAGCCATTCTTTTCGCTGCATTTAGATAAGCATCTTCCTGGGAAATGTGTTCCCTCATTTGACGATCTGCAAATTCTGTAACGACGATTGCCCCGTCAACCAACATTCCAACAGATAGGATCAGGCTAAAGAGCACGACTATGTTTATTGAAAAGCCTAGTGCTGCCAAGACTAAAATACCCATTAAAAAAGAACCCGGAATAGCTATGCCCACTAATAGTCCTGAGCGCCAGCCGAGTGCTCCCACAATTATAATCATGACTAATAATATCGCACTGATGACGTTATTCTGGAGATCTGTAAGCATGCGATGGATATGCAATGACCGGTCTTGTGAAAACGTTATCTTCACTTCTTGAGGCCAGCGTTTACTTTGTTCAGAAACTTTTTCTCTAACCCTTTGAATAGTATCAATTATATTGTAACCACCTCTTTTTGAGACTTCAACCCCTATCGACGGTTCACCAGATAGTCGGGCTATCGTATCTCTATCCTTAAATGAACGCCTCACGGAGGCCACGTCGGCAATAGTTACTACAGCGTCGCCATTTACCTTTATTGGCTGACTTAAAATATCAGAAATATCTTGATAAAGTCCTGGGACTTTTATCGGGAAACTACCATTCCCTGCATCTAGCTTGCCAGCTGCTACTAATAAATTTGAACGTGCAATAATCTGCAGTATACTTATAGAATCTAGTCCATAGCTCTCCAGTAGTGCCGGGTCTATAATTATTTCAATCAGTTCCTTGCGATTTCCTGTAAGTTTAGCTTCCAGTACACTGCTGATAGCGCCGATTTCATCGCTAAGCTTGCTTGCTAACGCTAATAGAGTGCGTTCGGGAAGGTTTCCAGATAGAGTGACGACCAAAACAGGGAATAAACTAAAGTTTATTTCTTTTATTTTTGGTTCTTTGGTTTCAGTTGGAAGACGGGTCTTAGCTAAGTCAACTTTTTCACGAACATCGGTTATTGCTTTTTTTGCATCAAAGCCGGCATCGAATTCTAGGACAAGACTGGCGCCACTTTCGTAGGCTGAACTGCGCATTTCTTTGACACCTTCAATACCACGGAGTGAGCTCTCTAGAGTTTGGAGTAATAATCGTTCGCTATCTTCTGGTGAAATCCCATCATGTTGAAGAAGAATATAGATCAAAGGGATATCAATATCGGGATCAGCTTCTTTTGGAATATCTATATAGGCTACCGTCCCGGCGGTTAGTATCAGGATTAAAGCTAGAAGCGTTGTCCGGGATCGCGACAATGCTTTATTGATCATAGATTTCACGATTGTTTGCCTGAAGAGGTAGTTTCAGCAACTGCTTTAACGATTTGACCGTGCATCACAAATCCGTGGCCTGCCACTATTACGTTAGAAGGATCCGGTAGCCCGGTCACAAATGTTTTGTCTTCCGAACCTCCAACAATGGTAATTGGTTTAAACTGTACTCTCCTTTCTCCATTGATTATTTTCACCCCTAAATTGCCATTCGAATCTAATGAAAACAATGATGGGGACAACTGGTGTGCTGGGGTCTCAGGCAGAGGTATTATCAACTCTGCCGTTATTCCCTCTGGTATCTGAGCTCTTGGATTTGGTGTCTCTAGCTCTACTTTAAACGTTCTGGTATCTCTTTGGGCCACTGGGCTTATAAATTGAATTCGTCCGGTTATTTTTTTTTCGTTTCTCAACTTAACTTCTGCAGATTGGCCCATTTTTATTTTTAGATAATCCCGTTCTGAGACGTAGGCCGTAATAAGGAGTGGGTCTAGATCGATCAACTCTGCGACAGAGTGGGATTTGCTTAAAACGTCACCAATCTCCGCATGCTTTGCGCTTAAGATCCCAGAAAAAGGCGCACGAATATTGGTATATTCCAAATTGATCCTTATGCGTTCGGCAAAAGCCTTTGCTGCTTGTAAATCTGCAAAAGCCGCTGCATATTTGGTCTCAGCTTTGAACCCTTTTTGGGATAATTTTTTTGCGGCAGAAAATTCCAGCTCCCTTTGTTTTACTCGGGCTTTTGCTTCCTTAAGACGAAGAGGCAAATCCTCTGAATCAAGTAGGGCAATTATGTCTCCCTTATTTACGCTATCGCCAGCCTTTTTTATTATCTTGGAAATTTTACCGGTAACTTGAGTGCGAATTATCACTGATCGTGATCTTTCTGTCTGCCCTGTAACGCGCATATGTGGAGTGTATGTTTGGGCTTTAAGGTGACGAATCCTTACGGTTACAAGTTCCTCGGATACATTTCTTTTCTGATTTTCTGTGAGTTCTTTTTGGGGGTTAGAATTATTGGCAAACTGGCCCGAAATTAACCAGCCGGCTGCCAGCACAGCAATGGTGATTGCAATAAGCAGAGATAGTTTGGATTTAATCATATAATTAGCGACCAAAATAAATAAGACAGATGGTATGGTAGCAACTTTGATATTAAGGCCTTTTAGATCATTTTGTAATTGAAGCCTAGTCGATCATTGCTGTTATTAACGGTTTATTTTTTCTAAAAGGTTTCTAGCCAGGGCCTTAACTCAATCTCCCAGGACCACGAACTTCGATTCTGTCGATGGAATTGAAGATAGGTGTTTGCTATCGCTTCTGGGTCCAACATATTATCGTAACCTGGATCATTTCTTTCTGGCCTATGATCTGCTTTTATCCCGCCGTCTATAATAAAATGGCCTATATGTATGTTTTGTGGGTGTAGTTCTCTAGCAAGCGCCTGTGCCAAACCGCGCAGACCAAACTTTCCCATGGCAAATACAGAAGAATTTGCATATCCTTTTACACTGGCTGAAGCACCTGTGAAAAAGATACTCCCACTGCCTCGCTTAACCATCCTTTTTGCCGCTTCCTGAGCCACCAGGAATGCTCCAAAACATGTTATATTTATGGCTTTTTGAGTATCTTCGGGATCGACTTCAACAATTCCTCCACGAACGCGTGCCGAGGGATTGTATATTACTAGATCTGGAGTTCCCAAAGTTTTATCTAGTTTTTTAAATAATGTTTGAACTTGATTAATATTACTAGCATCACACGCGAAGACATCGACATTTGATGTTTCTGCTAAAGTTGCAAGCTTTACAACATTGCGCGCTGCTATTGCTACTTTAAATTTATTCTTTAAAAGAAGATACGTTAAGGATGAGCTTAATCCGGGTCCTGCTCCTACTATCAAAGCTGTCTCTGTCATTCCTTTAGCCTTTCGTTCCGCGGGTTGCTGTTGGCCGAAGTAATTCGAATGGTTCTGGAAAGGCTTTGACAGGGACTTCAATGATGGTTGGTCGGTTTGCCGAAAAACCCTGTTCTAATGCAATTCTTAATTCGTTAGGGGTTTTCGCCCGAAGTCCCAATGCCCCAAAACTCTCTGTTAATTTAACAAAATCTGGATTAGTGAATTGTGATGCAATAATTTTCCCATCATGTAATTCACGTTGCATACGAAGAACATTACCATACGCTCCATCAGAGAATACAATAGCCACTAAATTTATGTTATGGTGAACAGCAGTTGCTATTTCGGGCATCGTGTACATGAATCCTCCATCGCCATTCACAGATACGACTGGTTTATCCGGATGGGCTACTTTGACGCCAAGGGCCGTCGCGTAACCATACCCGAGTGTTCCCTGATATCCTGGAGTTATCATCGACCTGGGTTTGTAAACTGGAAAGCCTACACGCGATACATACCCTACTTGAGTGAATTCATCGACGAATAAACCATTGTCCGGTAAAACATCCCGGATGGCTCGAAGCCATGCCATTTGCGGCCCTGCTTTTTCCTCCATTAGCCTTTGGGCCTGAGCCTTTAAGTTAAGCATTTCTTCTTCGCGAGATGTTCGTTTAAGATTATATTTATTTAGAGCATCAATGATTTTTCTAGTAGTAAATGCTGCGTCCGAAACGAGCCCAACGTCAGGTTTCATAATACGGTTTATCTCGGTCGGATCTATATCGACGTGTATGATTTTTAACGCATCGTCCATACCCCACGACATGCGTTCTGCCTGCATTCGGCACCCTATACTGATAGCAGCATCACAGTTTTTCCATAATATTGCACCTGCTGTATTAGTATGGGCGAGGTAGTGACGTTCATCTAAAATACCACGACCATTTTGATAGGATATTACAGGGGCTTGTAGCGTTTCAGCCAACGTCTTGATCTCTTGGCAGGCTTCATAAGCGCCGCCACCGACAAAAATCATTGGTTGTTGAGATTCTCCAAGTATTTTAGCAGCTTTTTCGACTAGCTCGGGATCAGGTAATGGAGCAGGACAACCAGACGTTCTACTTCCTAAGGTTACTTCTGATTTTTTCCACATTATATCCATTGGTATTTCAAGCCCAACCGGCCGGGGGCGCCCGCTACGTAGTTGGCGAAAAGCTTCACTAATTTTCTGAGGAACTTCGGTAGGGTGATTTATTCTGGCAGAGTGTTTTGTTAATCCTTTCATTACTTCTAGCTGTTCCGGTATCTCGTGTAACATTCCGAAACCTTTATTTATCGAAGTTGAAGGGATTTGGCCCGTGATTGCTAATACACGCGTGTTACATGCATATGCTGTAGACAGGGCAGCGGTTGTATTAAGTATTCCAGGTCCGGGTACAACAGCGTAAGCGCCTACCTTTCCGGTGGATTGGGAATAACCGAAAGCCATATAGGCAACGCCCTGCTCATGTCTTGAATTTAAAACTGATATCGCATTCCCGGAATCATGTAATGCGTTAAACATTGAATCAAGTTGGATGCCCGGCAGACCAAATACTGTATCGATACCTTCAATAATGAGAGAACGGACTAGGGCGTCACCCCCGCTTAATTTTTCATTATTCTGGTGTTCCATAGATATCGTCCTATTTCATAAACTTTTTGAAATTAATCTGTTATTAAACTGGTTTTATTACAGAGACTTTTCTTACGGTTAGGTTTAGGTTTTTGAAAGCAAAATTATCTTGGATCTACCTATTTATTTTACAGTAATGTTTTACCCAGTGTTTTGAACTGTCAGCGTTACGGGGACTTCCACTAATAAGGTCAGCAGAAGAAATGAGAGAGTCTTTCCATGCTGATCAAGATTTAAAGCACTATTGACCCCCCCTTCCAAGACATCATCTATAACAAAATTTAATGCGGGTAGGTTTGGTAATTCGTATCGGACTACTTTGCTAGCGCCTTTATTTGAGAAAAGTTCTAATACTCGTTTTTCAGTAACTTGCTCCAGTAATATTTCATAGGTCGCGGCGCTGTATGGGATAAGACTGATATTCGAACGATTACCCTTGTCCCCGGCCCTCGCATGAGCAATATCATGCAATCGTACTTTTTTCATATGTTCTAGTGTCATTTAAGCGTAACCCGTCAAGAAATGGACTTTCGGCATAATTTTGTTCCGATCTACTAATATCGAAGCTGTTTGAACTTGATCCGTTAAATGCTGGCGAAAACCACCACCTGCTGCGGGGCCACTGCAATATAAGCTCAACATCTCCTGATTAACACGCTCAACTATTTCTTTATCATGGCCGCAGGTCGCGACCCGAATTCTGTAGTCTCCATCATCAGGGTATTTATGTGAATTTGCAGTATCTTCATTATCACCAGAATGCACACTCACAGTCCCTACAATATCAAATCTAATGGGGTTATTTGTTTTAATATCGCGACATCGGCTTTTCAGTACATCGATAGCCAGTTGCGACCTTTTTAAAGCGTTAGGGCCGGCGTAACTCATTTCAGCTTCTCCCATCCAACCCCCATCTATACTCACTGTTGCTTTTAAAGTATCTGGTCTTTGTTTCCCGTGAGCTCCTGAGACTTTCACTCGGTCTGGCCCGACCTCTGCGACTCTCACCTTACTGATATCCAGTATAACATCAGCGGTGAAATAGTTCTCTGGATCGTGAATTTCATACAAAAGTTGTTCCTTCACTGTTTGTGCGGACACAAGCCCACCCGTATTATCGGCTTTTGTTATAATTAAAGATCCGTCATTGGCAACTTCAGCAATTGGAAATCCCACATTCGCCAAATCTGGTACATCTTTATAACCGGGGTCAGCGAAGTAAGCTCCAGTGACTTGGCCTCCACATTCTAAAAGATGGCCGGCCATCGTTCCTGTTGCTAAATTAATCCAGTCATCTTCGCCCCAACCAAATTCTTTTATCAACGGTCCAAGTACTAGTGCTGGATCAGTGCATCTGCCAACTACCACTACATCTGCCCCTCTTGAGAGCGCCTCGGCTATTGGACGCGCACCAAGATAGACATTTGCCGCGACTACCTCATTATCACCTATTTCCAACCCTTCGATGGTAGGATGGTTTTGAATATCTTGGCTCGACATGACCTGTAGTAAGTCATCTCCTTCAACAATCGCAATCTTAATGTTTTTACAACCGAGTTGGTCAGCGATTTCACTAATTTTCATCGCAGCACCTTTTGGGTTGGCTGCTCCAAAATTAGATACGATTTTGATATCAGTTTCATAACATTTCTTCAGGATTGGCCGAAGATAGTTTTCTAGAAATGGGGAGTATCCGTGTGCGGGGTCCTTACGTCGGTGTTTCTGGGCCAAAGCTAATGTTCGTTCAGCTAATGTTTCAAAAATGAGATATTTTGGACCTTCTTTATTAGCAAGCGTTTCTACAACCGGTATTGCTGCATCTACACGGTCTCCTGAAAAACCAGCGCCGCAACCTATATTAACCACGGATGGAACCATTGTTTTTATCCCTATAGAAATAATAGTCTGCCTTTTCCAAATACATAAAACTCAATATATGCCATCTAAATAGAAAAGAGTATCATCTATCCGGTCCATATCAATATTCAAAAATACTAGTTGAAAAGAAAAAATAGTGTATGCTCTCAACCTTATTAAGCTTTATATTCTCATGGAGGCTCGGAAATGCGTGTACACGGCTTGGGGCATGTGGTTCTTAAAGTAAGAGACCTAAATCAATCGGTGCCTTTTTACAGAGACGTTCTTGGATTAAAAAAAGTAGGGCAGGCCGGAGAAAAAATGGTATTTTTCTCGTTTGTAGATAATCACCACGACCTCGCTTTACTGGAAACAGAACAAGATGCAGCAGCACCTAGCGAGAATTCACCGGGTCTTCACCATGTTGCATTTAAAGTGGGTGATAGCATCGATGAACTTCAGGAAGCGAAAGATTGGTTAATTAGCAAAGGTGTGACTCCACACCGAACACGGGATCATGTAGCCACTCAGTCAGTCTATTTTCATGACCCTGATGGAAATCAAATTGAAGTTTTTGTGGAGTCCGACCCCTCTGTTTGGCACGATGAACCTGGATTAGTTGCCACATCAAATCCATTAGAACTTCGTTGATGAAAATGATATGAACCCATAAAGATCAAGATCTTGGATCATTTTTAAAAAGCAATTTTGTATCCCGGACACATCTTCAGAGAAGGACGTGCAGACGAGTATGCGATTGCCATGGGCGCGCTTCAGATTGAGAATTTATAGTCCCCGTCCGATAAAATATTTTGGGATTACTGTATGATAATGAGTAATACGATTAGGAAGGCACTAGAGGCCGGTAAATCGACAATTGGAACACATTTTCTGTTCTCCGATCCGGATGTTGCAGAGCTAATAGGAGATACCGGACTTTTTGATTATGCGGAATATTCGGCAGAATATTCCGTCTTGGATATGCGATTGTTGTATCATCTGGCGAGAGCAGCACAGTGTTCTAATTTACCTCTTATGATCAAGCTCGATGAAGAAGGACAAGGTTTTTGGGCCCAGGCTGCTCTTGGCGCTGGTTTTAAATCGATATTATTCACTGATATAAGAACACCTGATGACATTAATACCTGCCATAAAATTATAAGACCAGATGACCCAAATGTCAGTGGAAGGATGGGTTTAAAACTCAGACGACCCGCATTATCCTCCTACGAACCTGAAGCTTATTTGAATGACCTCAACTCAATAGTTTTTTGCGTGATGTTGGAAAAGAAAATTGCGGTAGAAAATATTGATGATGTCCTTTTGCGAGCCAAAGAAAGAAGTGTTGATATGATCCAATGGGGGCCAGCTGATTATAGTATTACGCGGGGCAGGCCTCATATGATGTATGAAGCAGATATAATACCCATTGAAGAAATGGTTATAGAAAAGTGTCTTGAATATGGTGTGGCGCCGCGCGTCGAAATTGGGGATGTTGAGCAGGCAAAACGTTATATAGATATGGGCGTCAGGCATTTTTGTATAGGTTGGGACCGGTTCATTCTGCAAGCAGGTCTGAGAAATATTGGGGAGGGCTTGCGTAAGCTTACGGATAGTATCTGAATACTGATTATCACAGGCACTAACGGTTATTAGATCACTCGAAGTTTAAAGAAATAATATTTTTGGATATTTAGTGTGGAGAAAAATTAGATGAGCCCGATTGATTTATATACCTGGAAGACTTCCAATGGGAAAAAAGCAACTATTATGATGGAGGAGTGTGAATTAGAATATAAATTACACCCAATTGATATTTCGACTGATATTCAATTCTCTGAAGGTTTTGTTAAAGTAAATCCAAATTCTAAGATACCTGCAATAGTAGACCCCGATGGACCGAATGGACGGCCTTTTACAGTGATAGAGTCTGGTGCGATTTTAATGTATTTAGCCGAGAAGACCGGACTTTTCCTGCCTGCGGAGATGCAACGAAAATATGAGGTAATCCAGTGGGTTATGTTTCAAATGGGAGGTATTGGACCAATCTTCGGGCAAGTACACCATTTTAAAAGAGCGGCCAAGGAAAAAGTCCCTTATGCAATCAATAGATATTTCAAGGAATGTCGTAGGTTATATGGGGTATTGGACTCAAGATTAGAGGGTAGAGAATATATAGCAAACAATGAAGTGTCGATAGCAGATTTCTGCACAGTTCCGTGGGTTTTTCGCCATGATTGGCAGGAGATAGACCTAGATGAATTTAAAAATGTTAAACGTTGGTATGACAACATGATGCAACGGCCTGCATTAACTAGAGGGATGAACCTTCCTGATTAAATCCATAGTTCTCCAAAGAATATTTTTTTATCTAATTCTAGATATTAGAAACTTTATACAAATATTAATAATTTGCGGATTATTCTATTAAAGCAGAAGGTTAAAACTTTGATTAGTGCTCACACTTAATTTTAAATTGTGGGACCACCTCTTTTAACTTGCAATAATGCTATTATATAATAAAGAGCTCGAACATAGAAGATATAGGCTAATGGTTATTAAAACACAGCACAAACCTCGGCAAAAGGATTATTCCTTTGATCTACAGAAGGTGTTTAACAGTATCGTTTCAGTGCAGTCTAATATTCCAGGGGATGCGTTCACCGCGCCGGTATTAGGAACCGAGCGCGGAGGCAATGGTATAGTTATAAAGGATAATGGGATTGTTTTAACCATTGGTTACCTTGTTACAGAAGCGGAGACAATTTGGCTTACCGATCACACTGGGGCGGCTGTTCAGGGACATGTTCTTGGGTATGATCAGGAGAGTGGTTTAGGCCTCATACAGGCCCTTGGAAAACTAAATGCAGAGGTGGTGCCTATTGGTAGATCTTCATCTTTAAAGGAAGCTGATAAAGTTGTTGTCGCCGGTTTTGGAGGCCACAAAAACTCGGTTAGTGCTGAAGTTATAGCCGTTAGGGAATTTGCCGGGTATTGGGAGTATTTATTAGATGAGGCAATTTTCACGTCTCCGGCTCATCCGAATTGGGGAGGGACCGGGCTGATAGGCGGCGACGGAGAATTATTAGGCGTTGGATCACTATTTATACAGCACGAAACCGTAGGGGACGAGATAGTAGATGGCAACATGGTTGTACCCATAGATCTGCTTGCACCTATAATTGATGATCTTCTTACTATGGGGAAACCAAATAAAAAAGCTCGCCCCTGGTTAGGTTTATTTGGTGCGGAATCAGAAGGTGCTGTTGTTGTGGCAGCTCTTACAGAAGGCGGGCCTGCTCATGAGGCAGATGTGGAAGTGGGTGATATAGTTCGCGCTGTAGCGGGTAATGAAATTGGGTCCCTTGCAGATTTTTTCAGAAATATTTGGTCTATTGGTCCAGCTGGTGTTGAGGTTCCGCTTTTAATAGAACGGCAGGGAGAAGTTGTAGAAATATATATCTCCTCTGTTGCACGATCAGATATGTTAAAAGGTCCGAGGTTACATTAAATATCTTAGTAACTTGGAGCCTCTTGCTATAGAGGATAGATTTCGTCCCTAGAAAAGTGCAGCGCAAGCTCTTTGTATTCTCTGGCAGGCATCTTCAAGGATCTCGGTTGACGTTGCATAAGAAATCCTAAAATGCGGGCTTAAACCGAACGCGGCACCATGAACCGCCGCTATTCCCTCTGATTCCAGTAAATAAGTGACAACATCTTCATCACTTTTCAATATATTACCCGACGGTGTTTTTTTGCCAATTAGCCCAGCGCATGACGGATAAACATAAAAGGCGCCATCGGGAGTTGGGCAGGTTATGCCGTTTGCCTGATTGAGCATTGAACAGACTAAATCTCTACGTTGTTTAAAAACTTCATTATTTTTTTCAAGAAAATCCATGGGGCCATTCAGCGCAGCTACAGAAGCAGCCTGACTTATAGAACTAGGATTTGAGGTGGACTGTGATTGAATCTTCCTAATGGCCGTTATCAAGTCCTTGGGCCCCGCGGCATAACCAATTCTCCAACCTGTCATGCAAAACGCTTTTGACATGCCATTGACTGTTAACGTTCTGTTATAAAGTTGTGGTTCAACTTCAGCAGGAGTACAAAATTTGAAATTGTCGTAAACAAGGTGTTCGTACATGTCATCGGTCATAATCCAAACATGTGGGTGGCGAAGAAGTACGTCCGTTATTTTTTTCATATCAGCCCATGTATATCCAGCGCCTGTCGGATTAGAGGGACTATTTAATATAATCCATTTTGTCTTTTTGGTGATTGCTTTCTCTAGGTCATCCGCTTGCAAGATGAAATTATTTTCTATGCTGCATTCCACAATATGCGGAGTGCCATCTGCCAGCAAAACCATATCAGGGTAGGATACCCAGTAGGGAGCAGGGATGATAACTTCATCTCCAGGGTTTAAAGTAGCCATCAATGCATTATAGAGTACTTGTTTACCGCCATTCCCAATGGTGACTTGGGCTGGGCTATACTCAAGATTATTATCACGCTTAAATTTTTCACAAACAGCTTGTTTAAGAACCGGTGTTCCGTCTGGATCGGTATATTTTGTGTCGCCCTTTGCCATCGCTTCTTCGGCGGACTTAATTATGTGATCAGGAGTAGGGAAATCAGGTTCACCAGCAGCCAGTTCAATTACATCCTTACCTTCGGCTTTTAGCTCTCTGGCTTTGGCACTCATCGCTATTGTTGGGGAGGGCTTTATTCTATCAAGCTTTGTTGCAAGGAAACTCATTTTTTCATCTCTAATGTTTGTTAAGTTATAATTATGAAAACTACGCCTGCAAGTTCACTCTTGCAAGTATTCTGATAAGTTGATGGGTTATATCTATGCCATAAATTATGGTATATTGTGTAATTAAAAAAATGGCCAATTTAATGCAGTTATTAGCGATAAGCGATCTTCACCTCTCTCAAGCTTCGAATAAAGACGCAATATTAAAGATGAGTGACCATGGGGACGACTGGCTGATTATTGGCGGAGACATAAGCGAAAAACCAGAGCTTCACGAATTTTTATTCAAAGAACTCAATAAACGTTTTGGAAAAATAATTTGGGTTCCGGGTAACCATGACCTGTGGACGGAGGATGCCAGAGATCAACAGATCGAACGCGGTGTTGATAAATATAATTTATTGGTCGAGCTATCGAGATCGTTTGGTGTTATCACTCCGGAAGACCCATTTGTGGAATGGCCAGAGAAGTTACAAGATAGAGAGGGGTCACTCATCATAGCGCCACTTTTCTTATTATATGATTATTCATTCCGCCCCAAGTCTGTCAACAGAGAAAATATTAAAGACTGGGTTAGGCAAGTGCACGCTGAGTGCAGTGATGAGTTTCTGTTGCACCCGACCCCTTATGAAAGTCGTGAACAGTGGTGCAAGGCTCGCTGCGATTTCTCTATCGACAAATTATCTGATATCCCCTCAACAAGCACAACAGTTTTGATAAACCACTGGCCTTTGCGGCTAGATCTTATTAACTTGCCACGCGTGCCTCGCTTCACCCCCTGGTGCGGAACTACAATAACGCATGATTGGCATAAAAAATTTAGAGCCTCGGTTGTCATTAGCGGACATCTGCACACGCGACGAACTGATTTTATAGATGAATGTAGATTCGAGGAAGTTTCTTTGGGATATAAACGCCAATGGAACCCCGACCTCGGTATAGATTATTATTTACGGCAAATAATGCCCTTGTGAAAACTGAATTTATTTGTACTAGTCACTAAAAGTATACTTGGAGCGTAGAACATTGATCTTGATTATTGGAGGAGGTATCGGAGGCTTAACATTAGCGTTAAACCTTCATAAAGCAGGCATTCCATGTCAAATATTTGAAGCCGCTGAGACGATCAAACCTCTAGGGGTGGGAATAAACATCCTGCCACATGCAATGAGAGAATTGTCTGCCCTTGAATTAGGGCCGGATATTGCAGCTAATGCTATTGAAACGCATGAAGTCTGTTTTTACAACCGTTTTGGTCAACGTATATACACCGAACCTCGCGGTCGATTTGCTGGTTATGAATGGCCACAATTTTCAATTCATAGGGGGACCTTGCATGAAATTTTGGTGAATACTGTTCGCGAACGCCTAGGCCCTAATGCATTCTTAACAGGGCACCGGTTTTATCGGTTGGAACAGGATGCAGAAAAAGTTACCGCATATTTTCACACGGGGACTTCTGAGCAGATCTTAAAATCTTACCGCGGAAGCGCATTAGTTGGCTGTGACGGTATAAAGTCAGTTGTTCGAAGATTGTTTTACGAAAAAGACGATCCTTTAATTTACTCTGGTATTACTATGTGGCGTGGTGTAACGAAGCATCAGCCTTTCTTAACCGGTGCCTCCATGATCTATGCTGGTTGGTTGAAGACTGGGAAAGTTATAGCATACCCAATAGCCAAGTTAGATAATGGTATGCAGATCGTAAATTGGCTGTGCGAATTCTATTGTTCTCCAAGAAACCCCTCGGGTGACTGGGGGCAGCCTGGAAATGTGGATGATTTTCTATGGTCATGCGAAGAAATGAATTTCCCCTGGCTCAATATTCCTCAAATGGTAAAGGATGCCGAAGTCATACTCGAATATCCAATGGTAGATAAGGAACCATTAAAAAAATGGAGTTTTGGTAGAGCCACCTTGTTGGGTGATGCAGCGCATCCAATGTATCCGAGGGGATCAAATGGCGCAGGCCAAGCCATAATTGATGCTAGAATTTTGGCTGACAACCTATCTTTCGAGCCGGATGAAGTGGCTGCATTCTTAAAATATGAAAAGGAACGTTTGCCAAAAACAACTGCTATAGTTCAAGCAAATAGAACAAACCCACCAGATGCTATATTGAGAGAGGTTTATGAGAGAAGCGGTGATAAACCATTTAAATCAATGACGGATATTATCACAAAAGATGAACTTGATGAGTTATCCGATCAGTATAAAAAGATAGCTGGATTTCAGGTGTCGATGATGTAAAGCATACGAGGCTTCTTCGAGTTATTGGACTTTTAAATTTCAAATGTATCGCTAATTATAGTATTAAAGTGATATTAATTCTGACCCAAAAAGTATAGTGTTCTATCAAAAAAGGGACGTTTAGGATAATCAATCATGAAAAGATCTAAAGCATTGAAATTATCACTAATGGGAGCGAGCGCTCTGACACTAGTAGCTTGTGATAATAGCCAGGAAGTAGGAGTTTTCGAGACAATAGATCAATGTGTAGATAAAGCAGGATTTACTCGTGATGCATGTGAGGCAAATCAGAAAGTCGCTCAGTCTGAACATATTAGGGTGTCGCCAAAATATACTTCTTTGTCGGATTGTGAGACAGACTTCGGTTCTGAAAAATGTGAAGTGGCGCCTCAGAGAACGACCTCGGGGGGATCAGTGTTTATGCCAATGATGATGGGGTATATGATGGGTAACATGTTAAGTGGAGGTTCACGCGTTGCCACTCAACCACTTTATCGATCTCGTGATGACTCCCAAAATTTTAGAACTGGCGATAATCAAAAGGTATCTGGTAAAACTGGTGTCACACGAGTAGCAGGCCATACAACAAGAGCTCCCTCAACCAAAACAAGAACGATCCGTCGGGGTGGCTTTGGATCGGCTGCTAGAGCTTCTGCAGGAAGATTTCGAAGCTTTCGTGGTTTCGGGGGTTAGTAGCCCAGAAAATGCAGCGTATTACAGTTGAAGAACGAGCAGATTGGAAAGCTCAGGCAGAGTCGCTAGGATTCAATTTTCACACCATGTATGGCACCGCCTATTGGGATGAGACAGCGTGTTATCGTTTTTCAATGAAACAAATAGAGAATGACATTGAGGACCCGACAAACGAGATAGAACAAATGTGCTTTGAATTAGTCTCTCGTGCTGTTAATGACGGGGAAATTTTCACAAAGCTCTCAGTTCCTGAAGTATACTGGGATTATGTGCGGACTAGCTGGTTAAACCAAGAGAAAAATTTATATGGTCGGTTAGACCTTTCTTATGATGGGAAATCACCTGCAAAACTTCTTGAATATAACGCGGATACTCCCACCTCACTTTACGAAAGTTCGGCATTCCAATGGGTGTGGCTTGAGCAAGCTATGGAACAAGGTTTAATACCAACTGGTTGCGATCAGTTTAACTCGATCCATGAAAATATGGTTAAGGCGTTTGAGAAATTTGGGATAGATGGTCAATTGCATTTGACGGCATGCAAAGGAAGTGAGGAAGATGAGGGGACGGCGAGATATATAGAAGAGTGTGCTGTTCAAGCAGGGTTGGAAACCATCTTTATTTTTCTTGAAGATATCGGTATTGATGAAAATGGTTATTTTACCGACCTTGATGATGAGAGGATAACAGCCCTTTTTAAGTTGTATCCATGGGAATGGATTTTTAAGGATGAATTTGGACTTTCATTACCAAAAAATAAGTTAACAATGATTGAACCCTCTTGGAGAATAATTTTGTCTAACAAAGGTATGCTCCCCTTACTTTGGGAGATGTTTGAGGGACATCCAAACTTATTGCCGGCGTATTTTTCCAATGATCCTCGAGCGAGTAAAATAGAAAATAATTTTGTTAAAAAACCTTTATTCTCCAGAGAGGGTGGTAATATCGAAATAACTAACGCAGATGGTAGCATTATTAGAGAGGATGGGCCTTATGGCGAGGAAGGTACCATTATACAAGCCTTACATCCGCTACCCGTGTTTGATAACAATCATACTGTAATAGGTTCATGGCTAGTAGCGAGTAATGCTTGCGGCATTGGTATTAGAGAGGATGATACAGCCATCACAAAGGATACCTCACGCTTTTTACCGCACGTGATTTTGGATTAATACATTGGTATAAAAAAAGCCCAGGCACTGAATGCCTGGGCAAGTTTAAACAGGGAGGTTTTCGTCTGAGGGACGAAGGAGCCGAAGCCCCAGATATTTTAAGTGCCGACACATATTCGCCAACATTTTGTTTATAGTACGGCGGGATTCACCTGCGCTAGTGACAATTGAGCAAGGCCGCTATGCGTATTTTGCATGACTGAGATTAGAATGAAGTTTTTGCTACTTCTTGAATCAGGAAATCTCTCAGCACTGAGATCCGCTTTGATCTCTTTAACTCCTCTGGATATACGAAAAATGCAGGGACCGCTGGGCCATCTATATCAGGTAATATTCTTAATAAGCTCGGATCCTCTGAAGCTAAATAATCAGGTAACGCAGCTATCCCAACCCCGCCCTGTACTGCTCGAAAAATTCCATAAACATTATTTACACGGACAATTTTTTGTTGAGAGGTTGCTGGCTCTGACAACAATCCGAGTAACCAGTTAGCTTCGCTATAAGGCAAGCTGATACTCTCTCCATAAATTACTATTCTATGTTTGGTAAGGTCTCGTATAGACTTTGGGATCCCATAATTCTCGACGTAACGTGGGGATGCATAAAGATGAAACCTAATAGTTTTCAAATGACGCTGAATTAAGTCGGGTTGCTTGGGGGGAGTCAGACGGACAGCGACGTCCGCTTGCCGCATTGAGAGGTCCAATTCAAAATCATTTATAAATAGTGTCACATTAACTTCTGGATACAATTCTATGAAGCGCCCGATACGTGACGCCAGCCAGGTAGAGCCAAATGCCACAGTACTTGTGATTCGTAAATTTCCTTTTGGACGCTCTCTTCCCTCACTTATAAGCGCTTCAGTAGTAGCTAATTTAGAAAACATCTCGCGGGCGGTACTAAATAAAACTTCTCCTTGCTCGGTCAATATTAGTCCTCGAGCGTGTCTGTGGAAGAGTGCTACGTTTAAACTTTGCTCTAAGTTACTTATTTGCCTGCTTACCGCAGATTGACTGAGATTGAGCCGCTCCCCCGCGTGAGTGAAACTACCGGCCTCGGCAGCAGCGTGAAATACGCGAAGTTTGTCCCAATCCATTTTGTTCTTTCTTGTAAAGGCTTATTTTTGGTTATATCACAAATTATGAGGTTATAACTAACTTTCCTATCGTATTGGAGAATAATTTAATCTCCTAAGCTAGCGATATACTTTTCGCTTTCTAATGCCGACATGCATCCAAGGCCTGCTGCTGTAACTGCCTGTCGATATACTTTATCAACGCAGTCTCCTGCAGCAAAAATCCCGGGCACATCTGTTTTTGTGGTGCCTTGCTGAACGATAATATAGCCGTCCTCATCCATTTCTATTTTATTTTTAAATGGCTCTGTAGCTGGTGTATGACCGATTGCTACGAAACATCCTTGGGTTGAAATTTCTGAACTTTTTTTTGTTATCAGATTGACGATTTTTACACTCTCAACACCTGTCCCCGGTTTAGAGTCCCCACAAATCTCAGTAACTTCACTATCCCAGATAATATCAATGTTTGTACTTTTGAAAACTCGGTCTTGTAAGATTTTTTCAGCGCGCAACGTATTTCGTCTATGAATTAGAGTTACTTTAGACGTTATATTAGCGAGATATAAGGCTTCTTCTACCGCCGTATTTCCTCCTCCGACAACTACTACCTCTTGGTTTCGGAAGAAAAAACCATCGCAGGTGGCGCAAGCGGAAACTCCTCGACCATTAAAAATAGATTCGCTTTCTAATCCAAGCCAACGTGCCTGGGCGCCTGTAGCTAAGATTAGTGAGTCGGCTGAATATGTATCACCTGAATCTCCTTTTATCACAAACGGCCTGTTGGCAATATCGATAGAAGTAATAATATCTTGAACAATCCTTGTTCCGACATGTTTTGCTTGCGCTTCCATTTGTTCCATTAACCACGGACCTTGGATCACATCTGCGAAACCTGGATAATTTTCAACATCTGTTGTAATCGTCATTTGTCCTCCTGGTTGAAGTCCCGCAATTAAGAGTGGAGACATATTGGCGCGCGCTGTATAAATTGCCGCGGTTAATCCTGCAGCCCCTGATCCAATTATTATTACTTTTTCCTTATTGGTTGGCATGCGTTTAAAATCCCTATCTTGATGATTAGTTATGCTAATTACTTTAAATTACTAAACCAAAGGTTATTAACGAAAAATCGCAAAGTTTCAATTGATAAAACTGACTAACAGCCCCTTCCTCTATGGGGTGTTGGTTAGAATAGAGTTTGCTTATTATTAAAGGGCTGTTATGAGTTGTGCATCAGCGGTTTGAGCTGAAGGTTCTGGAAGCCTAAGGGGAGAAGAATTGCTACACGCTTTTATTGTAACAAATATTGTTACACTAATTATTCTCTATTTAGTTACTAGGAGAGTGTTGAAGCTAAGACGTCAAAAGAATCGTTCATTTAATCTACGACAATATCCTATTTCAAAAGTAGATTTGAGTTCTGTGGCTCCTTGTTTTTCCATTAATGAGTATGGAATTACAGCTAACTCGGTTGTTTCATTTATTGGGGGTGAAGGGGTAGTTGCGTCGCTAACAGACAGGGAAACGTGGGTGCTCGCCGGTTTGTCTAAGGCAGCTAAAAAGATATTTGAATTTGGAACATGCTCCGGAAAGACAACACATGTGATGGCTTTAAATACTAGTGAAGACGCCAAATTATTTACATTGACAATTCATCCAGACGAAGTTGATAAATTACTCTTTGATGATTGGGATGATCGACGTCATATGGAAGTAGCAGAGTTAGAGGCTAAGTTTACTAAATTCTATTATGAAGGGCATCCAACAGAGAAAAAAATAACTCAAATTTTTTCTGATAGTAAAAAATTTGATGAAACTGAATTAATAGGAAAAATAGATTTAATTTTCATTGATGGAGCTCATACAAGGTCTTACGTAGAGAATGATACTAATAAAGCGTTCAGAATGCTGAGCCCCCAAGGTGTAATAGTCTGGCATGACTATAAACCAGATGCCCCAGACGTCTTCAAATACCTTAATGAATTGTCTAAGACGATTAAGTTAGTTCACATTAAGGACACCGACCTAGTTCTGTATCGACAGCATTCTGTATAATCTCTTTTTCTTTTAATTTAACATTAATTAAATTAGCTATTCTGGCAGTCTCATTCAATGGTTCGTAGCCCCAACTCCGATATTCCCCATTAAAGTACTTTACCAACCCCATCTTTTCCAGAGAGCCAATAAACTTTTCTCGTTTCTTAGAATTTTTTCCTAATGGAAATATATTAACAGGTTTTCCTGTGGAACATGCCTCAGAAATCATGTTAATGGAATCAGAAGTAACAATAATTGCATCAGCTACACCAAGAAATCCTGCGTAAGGGTTTCGGCTTCCGCCTGTCCATAGGATGATATTGGGATTTTCCGTGAGGGAGGTTAGCGCTTTTTTAAGTGGTTCGCTTGTGCGATTTGTAGTTGTGATCATCAGACTACACTCATAATCTGCAGAAAATTGGTTTAGTGATAAGATCAATTTTTGGATAGTTTCATCATCAACCTTATTATCTTTTGTATCTCCTCCGATATTTACAGCGATCTTTTTTCCAATAAGACTTGTAACCTCTTGCTGGATTAACTGGGCTTCCCTATCGAGTATCGCTTGTGTGATTCGCGTCAATGAGCCGTTCGAAAGGATGATATTAGGTGCTCGCGGCTTGTCGTGTTCGGGTATTATCAATAAATCGAAATGCTTAGAGTTTATCTTGGGGTCTTGAATATGAATGGTGTAGGTCGTGCCTTTCGAAAGTCTTTTTAGAGCGATCGAAGCTCCAGCATGTCTTCGTCCACAGGTGATTAATATGTCAGGCGACGATTGAGGCGTTACCTGTTTAAAATTTGTTGCTAAGGGAATTCCAGGCAATTTTGCCAAGCGTGGAAAAATTCGGTTTAACCAATATGGTTTTATGTGTTTTTTGTCATATTGAAATCCGAGTGCTTCGGCTAGAGCTATGCATTGTACTTCCATACCGATAGTTCCATCAGAAAGTATCCAACATGATGGCTGTTCTATCACCATTAAAATCGTCCAGACCTATCAAAACTTATTAAAGATGTTATTTTTAACCAATAAAACTTGTGCTGATAGAAATACCGCGCAAGAATCTTGCGTCTAATCTTTTTTTAGGCGTAGTATAGTGAATACGAGAAAATTGTTAAAGCTTTGTTCAGAGCTATATAGACGAGGGGGTATATTTATGCAGCGTGTAAAACTCGATCGCATAGATAGGCGAATTTTACGGGATCTTCAAGAAGACGGTAGAATGACAAATGTAGAATTAGCAGAACGTGCTGGAATTTCTGCTCCGCCGTGCCTGAGAAGAGTTAAAGCTCTCGAACGAGCTGGCTTTATTCGTGGATACCATGCAGATGTTAATTCGGAGAAATTGGGATTCTCTGTCATAATTTTTGCATTTGTTGGACTCTCCAGTCAATCTGAAACGGACTTGCTGGCATTCGAGGAGATGATAGAAGACTGGGAAGAGGTTAGAGAGTGCCACATGTTATCGGGAGAAACAGACTTCTTATTGAAAATAGTGGCAAGAGATTGGGACGAGTTTCAGCAATTTTTAACCGGAAAGTTAACGCCAGCACCCAACGTCTCTAATGTTAAAACTGCCCTCGCGTTCAGAACAAAAAAGCAAAAACCTGGTGTCCCTATTAACGACGAGGTTATAGCAGGAACCACGGATGACTAAGCGTCTCCTCGAACTTCTGGTCATGAAACTTTGATGCTTAGGATCTCATAACTTTTAGAGCCTCGGGGTGTATTAACCTCAGCACTGTCTCCAACCTTCTTACCGATTAAGGCTTTAGCTATTGGGGACGATGTGGATATCCAGCCCTTAGAAATATCGGCCTCGTATGGCCCTACGATTGTATAGGTATTCTCCTCGTCGGTGTCTTCGTCTGCAAGGATAATGGTAGTGCCAAACGTGACTCTGCTTCCATCGATCATTGAAGAATCGATTACCTCCGCACGACTGATTACGTCCTCTAACTCGCCGACGCGACCCTCTATGAAACTTTGCCGGTCTCTTGCGGCGTGATATTCCGCATTTTCTGATAAGTCACCATGTTCTCTTGCCTCCGCTATAGCACGGATGACATCCGGACGTTCAACTGATTTGAGTTGCTTTAACTCTTCTTGCAAACGCTCAAGGCCATCGCGCTTGATTGGAATCTTTTGCATCTTCTCTTATCCAAACTTCCCCATAACCTTATTACGAAACCATTCCCATTACAGATAAGACTGCAACGACATAACTTCAAGAGGCCCCTCTCTAATTGCAGTAATAGCTTGAACTGCCGCTTTGGCACCTTCAACCGTTGTGTAGTAGGGGATCCCATGCGTTAACGCAGATCTTCGTAAACTAAAACTATCTTGAATTGCCTGAGCCCCATCTGTAGTATTAATTACCAAATCTATATGCCCGGAAATCATATTGTCAACGACATGTGGCCTTCCTTCAAGAACCTTTTTGATTCGCTTAACTGGCAAGTCAGCTTTTTTTAATGCTTCTGCGGTCCCCGATGTGGCTAACAAAAGAAAGCCTTTTTCATGTAGTATCCGCGCGGGCTCTAATATAGAATCTTTGTGATCATCACGGACAGATATGAAAACACTGCCGGCTTGTGGCAGCAAAGTGCCAGCTGCTATCTGGCTTTTGGCAAAAGCAGACGAGAAATTAACATCTATTCCCATTACTTCTCCCGTGGATTTCATCTCTGGCCCTAAAATACTATCAACGCCGGGAAATCGGGCAAATGGAAAAACAGCTTCTTTTACGGCTACATGTGTGGGACGGGTTTCCTTAAGATTAAAAGAAGCTAGTGGCTCTCCAGCCATGACTTGGGCAGCTATTTTAGCAATTGGCACTCCAGTAGCTTTTGCAACAAAAGGAACAGTTCGACTAGCTCTAGGATTAACTTCTAGAAGGAAAACTTCACTATCCTTCACTGCAAATTGAATATTCATTAACCCACAGACTTTTAACCCTTTAGCCAGCTGCCTCGTCTGTTCCTTAATTTTATCTATAATTACCTCAGGCAGAGATTGTGGCGGTAGAGAGCAAGCGCTATCTCCAGAGTGAATGCCCGCTTCCTCAATATGTTCCATTACACCGGCGATGTAGGTTGTTGTGCCATCCGCTAAACAATCGACATCAATTTCTATTGCACTTGACAGAAATCGATCTATTAAAATCGGGTTTTTACCTGATGCACTTATTGCATTTTGCATATACCGCTTTAAAGAAATTGTATCGTGGACTATTTCCATAGCTCTTCCACCAAGAACATAAGATGGCCTGATAACGACGGGGAATCCAATCTTATCTGCAGCAGACTCGGCCTCATCGAATGTAGATACAATCTCATTATCAGGTTGTTTTAATTTTAATTTATCTAGTAACGCTTTAAAACGTTCTCGATCTTCTGCTAAATCTATTGAGTTAGTGGGTGTGCCCAAAATAGGAATATTTGCTGCTTCGAGAGCATGACAAAGCTTAAGAGGAGTTTGACCTCCAAGTTGAACGATGACCCCCTTTACCGACCCTTTTTTTTGCTCTGTTCTGATCAACTCAATGACATGCTCAGCAGTTAACGGTTCAAAGTATAATCGATCTGAAGTATCATAATCGGTTGATACTGTCTCAGGATTGCAATTGACCATTATAGTTTCATAGCCCGCTTCCGTTAGGGAATAAGCAGCATGAACACAACAATAATCGAACTCTATACCTTGTCCAATGCGATTCGGCCCGCCACCAAGAATTATAATTTTTTCGCTATTTGTAGGCTCGGATTCACATTCCGTTAAATTATGTCCATCCCCTTCATAGGTTGAGTACATATATGGTGTTTTAGCTTCGAATTCAGCGGCACAGGTATCTATGCGCTTAAAAACAGGATGAATAGTGAGTTTCTCCCGGCGCTCAATCACCGCAGATTCTTTTATATTTAGCAGTTTTGCTATGCGAGCGTCGGAAAACCCATCCTGCTTCAACTCAAATAAGCTTGGTCTATCAGCGGGTAGGCCTCTGATCTTTAGCGCAGACTCTTTCTCCACAATGGCCTCGATTTGGCGAAGAAACCATTTGTCTATAGAACAAGCATTATAGATGTCGTCGATAGAAAGCCCGGATCTAAAAGCCTGTGCCACCCGTAGCAGTCTATCAGGTACTGGCTCCGACAGAGCCGCAATGATAGCACTTTTATCGATGGCGCGCGCGATATCAGTTCCTGGAAGTTCTATGTCATCGAAACCAGTTAGGCCAGTTTCCATTGAATTGATCGCTTTTTGAAGAGATTCAGAAAAATTACGACCGATTGCCATAGCCTCCCCAACGGACTTCATGGAGGTACTCAACGTGGCTTCTGCTCCAGCAAACTTTTCAAATGTGAACCGTGGGATTTTAGTGACAACATAATCTATGGTTGGTTCAAAACTCGCCGGTGTTGCACCAGTGACATCATTATCTAACTCATCAAGCCTAAAGCCAACGGCTAATTTAGCTGCTATTTTAGCGATTGGAAATCCCGTCGCTTTTGATGCAAGTGCTGATGACCTAGAAACCCGCGGATTCATTTCAATTACAACAAGTCTTCCGTTTTCAGGATTAACAGCGAATTGAACATTGGAGCCACCTGTATCTACACCAATTTCCCTCAGCACTGCAATTGAGGCATTTCGCATCCTTTGGTATTCTTTATCAGTAAGTGTAAGCGCCGGAGCGACCGTTATAGAGTCACCTGTGTGTATGCCCATGGGATCTACATTTTCTATAGAACAAATGATAATGCAGTTGTCCGCGCAGTCACGGACAACTTCCATTTCAAACTCTTTCCAGCCTAAGACAGATTCCTCGATCAAAACTGTACTAACCGGTGATAGTCGGAGGCCTGTTCTTAAAATCTCATCAAATTCATCCAGGTTATATGCGATGCCGCCGCCTGTTCCTGCTAGTGTAAAGGAGGGTCTTAGTATTGCTGGTAAGCCGACCTCCGCTAATGCTCTTCGCCCATCTTCCTCTTTTTCTACGAGACGTGAGCGCGGTGATTCGAGGCCAATCTTGTCCATCGCGTCTCTAAAGAGGAGCCTGTCTTCTGCTTTTTCTATGGCTTCAAGATTAGCACCGATGAGCTCCACATTAAGTCGTTCCAACGTGCCATCTCTGGCAAGTGTTAAGGCTGTATTGAGAGCAGTCTGCCCACCCATAGTTGGAAGCAAAGCATCGGGCTTTTCTTTTTCAATGATCCGAGCAACCGTATCGCTTGTTATTGGTTCGACATAGGTTGCATCAGCAAGACCCGGATCTGTCATTATTGTCGCTGGGTTGGAATTCACCAATATGATTCGGTAGCCTTCCTCTTTAAGTGCCTTGCAGGCTTGGGTTCCGGAATAGTCAAATTCACATGCTTGACCTATTACGATTGGCCCGGCTCCTATAATCAAAATACTAGATATATCGGTGCGCTTAGGCATGGTGAGATGTTATACCCTCCTGGACTAAAGTTATAAATTTTTTAAAAAGATAATCACTTTCAGTTGGTCCTGGTGATGCCTCTGGGTGATATTGTACCGAGAAAATTGCCTTGTCTTTGTATTTTAGACCCTCAATTGAATTATCGAATAATGACCTATGGGTAATTTCCACATTTGCAGGCAAACTTTTCTCTGAAAGTACGAACCCATGATTCTGACTTGTAATCTCAATTTTTCCCGTCAATAAGTCTTTTACTGGATGGTTAGCTCCACGGTGCCCGACTTTCATTTTTTCAGTTTTTGCCCCCAATGCTAAACCAAGGAGCTGGTGTCCAAGGCAAATGCCGAATATTGGCGTGTCACTATCTATTAAGGTCTTTATTATTGGGACAGCATATCCTCCTGTTGCGGCGGGATCTCCCGGACCATTTGATAAAAAAACACCATCCGGGTTTAGGGCCAATATAGTTTCGGCTGGAGTTGTTGCCGGTACAACAGTTACCCTACAACCATTTTTCACTAAATTTCGTAGTATGTTTTTTTTCACACCATAGTCTATCGCAACAATATGAAAAGTTTTAGGGGACATTGTTTGGAAGGCTTCTGAGGTATTCTCATTTCCAAAGCTCCATGTCCCTTCGCCCCAAGAATAAATATCATCGCAGGTGACAGCACTTGCTAGATCTTTTCCTTCCAAGCCTTCGTAATTTTTTGCCTGTTCAATTAATTTCTCAATATTGAAAACTCTATTTTTAGAGTGGCATATTACGCCATTCAGAGCTCCAAAAGTACGTATCTTTTTTGTTAGATCTCTTGTGTCTATTCCATAAATACCTATCAATCCAAGCGCATTTAACGATTCTCTGAAATGATTAGATGCCCTGTAGTTTGATGGATCAGTTATATCTGCCCTAATAACTATACCCTTTGCGAATGATCGCGAATGCTCAAGATCATTATCATTGACACCGATATTCCCTATGTGAGGAAATGTAAAGGTGATGATCTGATCAGCGTAAGATGGATCTGTAATTATCTCTTGATAACCAGTCATCGATGTATTGAAACATATTTCGCCGGAGGTACAACCTTCCTCCCCAAGGCCGCCACCCCAATACACTGATCCATCGGCAAGCACCAAGGCACCTGTCGCGGAATTAGGTTGCTCATTCGCATTCAGCAAGTGGGCTTCGGTCGCGGTAGCGATCGCCATTAGCAATTTTTCCTTGGACAAAATTCGCGATTTTGGATACGCGATGTAATCATTTTGGTCAACCTTTATGTTGTCATTTCTGCTATATTTTTGAATTCGATTAACAAAAAGCTTGCGTTTTTTCTAGGATTAATCGATTACTGGCTTCTGCTTGTTAAAACGTTTGTTGAGAGAGGGGCAGTTGTGTTGCGCGACAATTTAAGTGACGCTCTTAAAGTTGCTTTGAAAACACAGGACAAGGCGTCTTTAGGAACGATTCGTTTGATCTTAGCCTCCATAAAGGATCAGGATATATCGGTTCGGGCAGATGCTAATTCGGAGGGCGTCTCTGACGCTCAGATATTATCATTGCTTCAAACAATGGTGAAGCAAAGAAACGAATCAATAAGATTGTATGAAGATGGCGGTCGGCATGATCTTGCTGATCAAGAAAAAAATGAAATAACAGTAATACAAAGGTTTATGCCCAAGCAGCTGGGCGATGAGGAAGTCGAATCAGTCATAAAAGATGCTATTAAAAAAATTGATGCGAAAAGTCTCAAAGATATGGGGAAGGCAATGGGTTATTTGAAGGAGCGATATCCCGGCCAGATAGATTTTTCAAAAGCTAGTATTGTCGTGCGAAATATTTTGGAAAATTGATAAAAATATTAAGAAAGAGGCTTAGATAATTTCAAAATATCGGTTCATTTGCCAGTCTGTTACCTGTCTTCGATATTCTGTAATCTCCCAATCTCGTGTCGCCGAATAATGGTCTACAAAATCGCTTCCTAAGTAGAGACGGGCTGGTGTCGATTTCTTTAAAGTTGTGACAGAATCCTGAAGTGTTTTAGGTAGATCCTCGAGGCCGTTAGTTTTATTCTGATAACTATTACCATGCACAGGCGGGCCCGGTTCAATCTTATTCTCAATTCCCCATAAACCAGAGGCTAATGCGGCTGCCATGCTAAGGTATGGGTTACTGTCTGCTGATCCAAGCCTGTATTCCACTCGCTGGCTGCTCGGTGAACCCGGAATGACCCGTAGAGAGCATGTTCTGTTATCGATGCCCCAGCTATTGTTTGTTGGGGCCCATAAACCCGGCACAAGTCGTGTGTATGAATTGATTGTAGGAGCGACTAAAGCCATAAAATCCGATAATAGCCGTTGTTGCCCGCCAATAAACCATCTCATGGTGTCACTGATGCTACTCTGTTTTTGGGAGTCATAAAAAATAGATTTCCCTTTTCTGTCAGTAAGTGAGATATGTATATGCCCCGATTGTCCTGGATGGTCCATTGACCATTTAGCCATGAATGTCGCCATTAGATTATTTTTTTGCGCTAACACCTTTGTAAAGGTTTTGAATAAAACGGCTTTATCTGCGGCAGCTAAGATTTCATCTACTTTGAGCGCTGCTTCTATAACCCCAGGACCAGTTTCTGTGTGGTATCCTTCAATTGGAAACCCCATAGTCTCGCACATTTCCAGCAAGTCATTATGAAAGTCAGAATTCACTGTGTTTCTTATTATAGAGTAACCAAAATTTCCGGGCGTATATGGGGTTAAATTATGGAATTTTTTTTCCCGGACAGTTTCTGGAGTTTCGTCAAATAAAAAAAATTCATATTCCGCGGCTGCTAGAGCGAAGCAACCCATTGATGTAGCTTTTGAAATTACTTTTTTAAGAATATTTCTGGGGCAAATAGTTTGGGCTGCACCAATAAATTCGGCAAGAAAAAAAAGTGTCTCATTTTCCCACGGTATCGACCTACATGTTTGGGGAATTGGTTTGACTAGCGCGTCTGGGAACCCTGTGTGCCAGCCAGTATGTCCACTATTGTTATAAAGTTGATCGTTACAATCCCATCCCAAAATGACATCGCAAAAACCAAATCCATTCTCCATCGCATCGGTCAGTTTTTCTTTTGAGATATATTTTCCGCGAAGGATACCATCGATGTCTGTGACCGCAACTTTTGCATGAGAAAGGTTTTGTTCGCTGACTAGTTTTTTTGCTTCTGCTAATGTTTTGACATTTGGTTGTTGCATTACCGAGCTTCTTTATTACATTCCTTGAATAACGTCATAACAATATATGTTGTTTCTTTATCACTTAAAACTAATATATTCGCTCTATCAGTCGATGGATTTGGAAAAATGCTACAGCCTCACCTAAGTGGACCATGGTCAGTATCTCAAATTGAATCCTATCTTAATGCGAAGGCTGTGCCTCTTAAACTCTCAGTCATATCTTCGGGCGGATGGCCAATTATTGCGTCTTTGTGGTTCGTTTTTGATGAAAACCGAATAATCTGTGCCAGTCGTAAGAATTCAAAAATAATCACATTTTTAAAAAATAATCCGAGGTGTGCTTTTGAAGTATCTGGTGAAGCTCCACCTTATTCTGGTGTTCGCGGGCAGGGAATTGCTAAACTTATAGACAAGGACCGTGATGGAATCCTTGAAAGATTACATGACCGTTTTTTAGGAAGGCAAGATACACCATTTAAACAATGGTTGTTAAGAAATTCTGAAAATGAAACTATCATATCTATAGAGCCCAAACGACTAATGACTTGGGATTATAGTGCGCGGATGACGAAGAGTGATTAACTGAACCCAATGTGTCGTATTATGTGATCGGAAAAATCGATAAACGATCATCATTCGCAGATATTGTAATCGTATCCCCTTCCGAGATATGTCCGTCTAAAATATGTTTAGCTATGGGGTTTTGGAGATGATTTTGGATTACTCTTTTTAATGGACGCGCCCCATACCTGGGATCATAACCAGCCTTCGCTAGCCAAGTTTTGACAGAGGCATCCAGAGAAAGATCAATATCCTTAGTTTTTAGTCTTGCTCGGAGCTGGTCGACTTGAAGGTCTGCGATTTGTTCCATATCGGATATTGATAACTTTGAAAAAAGAATAATGTCATCCAATCTATTCAAAAATTCTGGACGCATTAATTGTCGCACCTCTTCCATAATACACTCTCTAAAAGAGTCGAACTCTTCACTTTCAGAAGAAGATAAGAAATGATTTGCTCCAATATTTGAAGTCATGATTATTATTGTGTTTCGGAAATTGACCGTCCTGCCTTGCCCGTCAGTAAGCCGCCCATCGTCCAATACCTGCAACAGTATATTTAAAACTTCAGAGTGCGCTTTTTCAATTTCATCAAAAAGCAGAACTTGGTATGGTCTCCTGCGGACGGCCTCAGTTAGCATGCCGCCTTCTTCATATCCGACATATCCCGGTGGAGCGCCGATCATACGTGCAACAGAGTGCGACTCCATGAATTCAGACATATCAATCCGGGTCATAGATTCTCTATCGTCAAATAAAAATGTTGCTAGAACTTTACTCAATTCTGTTTTCCCAACACCAGTTGGTCCTAAAAACAAAAAAGAACCGATTGGTTGCGATGGATCCTGTAACCCTGCGCGAGCTCTTTGGACGGCATTTACCACTTCTTGGATGGCATATGATTGTCCTATAACTCGACTGTTGATGAAGCTTTCCATTGTTAATAGTTTTTCTTGTTCTGTAGAAACCATCTTGGTTAATGGAATACCGGTCCAACGAGATACAATTGAAGCTATATCGTCTGAGGTCACCTCTTCTTTAACTAGTGTTTTGGATGATTTGCTCTTCATGGACTGCAGCCTATTTTCTAGGTTGGGGATCTCACTATAAAGTAATTTTCCCGCAACCTCATATTCGCTAGATCTCTGGGCTTCAAGCAATTCTTGTCTAGTTTTTTCGAGAGTTTCCTGAAGACTCTGAATTTGGCTTAAAATAGCTTTTTCATCATTCCAATTCTTGGTCAGCGTTTCAGAGCGTTGTTGTAATATCGCTAATTCATCCTCTAAATGATTTAAACGATCTTCGTTGGTGTTCTCTTGTTCTTTTTTTACAGCCTCTTGTTCTATTTTCAATGCTATAATTTTTCTATCCAATACATCAATTTCTTCAGGCTTTGAGTCTATTTCTATCCTCCGGCTCGAAGCAGCTTCATCTATAAGATCAATTGCTTTATCTGGAAGGAACCGTTCACTTATGTAGCGATCAGATAATTTTACGGCAGAGATAATCGCTTTATCCATGACTTGGACCCCATGATGCAGTTCGTACTTTTCTTTCAGGCCACGGAGTATATTAATCGTTTCGGATATACTAGGTTCGTTAACAAATACAGGTTGGAAGCGGCGAGCCAATGCTGCGTCTTTCTCGATATGCTTCCGGTATTCATCAAGTGTAGTGGCTCCTATACAATGGAGCGTTCCTCGTGCTAGAGCAGGTTTTAACATATTCGATGCATCCAATGATCCTTCTGCAGCCCCAGTACCTACCAAAGTGTGTAATTCATCGATAAAAAGTATTATTTCCCCTGCTGCTCGAGTGACTTCGTCCAGTAATGAAGTGAGTCGTTCCTCGAATTCTCCTCTAAATTTTGCCCCCGCAACGATGGAGCCTAGATCTAAGCTGAGCAGTTTTTTATCTTTAAGTGTTTCCGGAATATCGCCATTGATAATCCTCAAAGCTAAACCCTCTGCTATTGCTGTTTTCCCCACTCCGGGATCACCAATGAGGACAGGGTTATTTTTTGTCCTTCTTGCGATTACCTGTATCGTACGCCGAATTTCGTCATCTCTACCTACGACAGGATCCAAGCTACCATTTTTAGCCATTTCAGTAAGATCGCGAGTATACTTTTCCAAGGCTTTATAAGCTTGACTAGATTGATTTTTGTTCTTTCGTTTATCGTCTACCATACTGGTTTAACCCTGGTTCTAAAGATTATTGAATTAAAAAGCCTCTAGTGTATCTTTAAAGAGTGTCCGTTTTTAGATAAATTTTTTTAACAGCTGTGATTATTTTTCAGGCTCAGATACCGTTATTTAGAAGCAGAAAAATAAGGTAACATACTATTCCCCTTAACCTTTTTGGTTAGGCATTTACGTGGCGCAATTTCTTTCTCGATTACTACGTTAATATGGGGATTAATGGATTTTCTACAAGCATAGCTATATGATGCTATGATCTTTACCAAACTAACAACCTTTTCGCAGCTAGCTTACTCAAGTTTTATCACAGAAAAGGGCTGTTTTGATGAATTTATATCTTAGTAGTGTTCGCTATTTTCAATCGGAACTAAAGGAGGCTTGATCTTCGGTATCAGCTGATTCTTCTCTACCTCTTGCGACATTATTTTTTATTCGCCGACGAGATTTGGAATGTCGTTGATTCTTTGAGCGTTCATCATGGGTCTCTTCATCCAACCTGCTATCGGGGTCGATGTTTGTATCGACCCTCTGGTGGCTTCGCAATGCGATTGTTGGCTTATTGCCAACGTCTGCGCCCTCTATATTTATTTCACGTTCCTCCATTATTTCAACCTCATTGGCTGATGTCTCTTTATTATGTTCTTGTTGTTTTTCAGACTCTGTTGGTTCTGTCGTCATAGAGAGAGTGTTTGTTTGCGCGGCGTTTTGCCCATTGCTTGAATGGTTATTGCCATTATTTTGATTTCTATTCTTATTTGCCTCTGAGTTATTATCATCCGTAAAAGCGCTTAATATTCGGTAATAATGCTCAGCATGTTGAAAATAGCTTTCAGCTAGCACAACTTCCCCATTTGTTGATGCCTCGCGAGCCAAATTCATATATTTTTCATGAACTTGATGCGCATTGCCACGTATTCTTATATCGGGACCGTTGCTATCAAAAGTATGATTACGACCAGGAGGGCCTGAGGAACGGCGGTTTCCACCCCTACCTCGGCCACGTTTAGAATGGGAACCTTGTCTCATTATTTACCATTTCTGTGGTGTTGATTGACGAAGTTTGTCTCTTCGCCTTTTCAAATGCAAACACATAAAAATGCACCTTTGCTTAGGGTGAACTATCTTTTATACCTGATTTATAGCCAAAAAAGGAGCTTCCCAGAAGATGCTGTCCTAAATGCTGATCTTATACTAGTAGGGTTCTTCATCCAATCCAAGTATAAATTGATAATTACTTTAATATTGATGGCGATGACCCAAAACTAGGCACCGATCGCGGTTTCCAAGGTCTTGATTTATTTGGTGACACTTGAGTCCACTTCCCTCCATTATATTAGAGACGCTTTCCCTTTGATTATAACCTATCTCCAGAAAAACGAGGCCTCTTTTTTTTAGGACTTCCACAAATTGGGGAGCTAGTTTTCTGTAACAGGATAATCCATCCTGACCACCATTTAACGCTATATGTGGATCAAAATTTTTGACTTCTGGGTCAAGGGATGAAATGGCATCGGACTGGATGTAAGGAGGATTAGCTATAATTATATCGAATTTATCGGTTACTGCTCTACCCCAGTCACTTTCTATGAAGAGCGCTCTTCGGCTAAGCCCGTTTAATGCAGCATTCTCTCGAGCTAGTTTTATACATTCTTTGGAAATATCGACGCCGACACCACTTGAATTGGGAAATTCGTTTAAAGCCGATAATAGCAAGCATCCTGTCCCAGTTCCAAAATCAATAAATTTTAAGTTGGCGGCTTTATCTAGAAAGGTCTTAAGAATAGACTCCGTTAATATTTCACTGTCAGGTCTTGGATCAAGAGACGATGGATTTATTTTCAACGTGAGGTTCCAAAAACCACGGGTTCCTAAAATCCTTGATACAGGTTCTCTTTTGCAACGACGCGCTATAATTTTTGTATAATTATCTGCTTCTGTTTTCGTTAAAATTTTATCTTCTGATCCATAAAAACGCTCCTGAGGGGTACCGAGTGCAAAACCAAGAAGAAGTCTAGCATCTAGAATAGGGTTTTCTACTTGGGCTTCCAAAAGTTTTCCTTTGGCCCACTCTAAAATTACTTTAACCGAGGTTGTTTCTTTGGCTGGATTTGGATGCATTTCATTCATTTGTCTTAGGTCAATAGGGCTAAACGAGCTGCCTCATCTTCGGCTGTGAGCCCATTAATTATTTCTTCAAGGCCTTCTCCAAGGATTATCTTATCTATTTTATAGAGTGTCATATTAGTTCGGTGATCGGTAACTCTGCCCTGTGGAAAATTATATGTTCGTATCCTTTCTGAGCGGTCACCACTTCCAATCTGACCTCTCCGATCGGCTGCCCGCTCTTCATGGATCCTATTGCGTTCAAGATCAAAAATCCTAGCTCGCAATATTTTCATCCCCTTTGCCTTATTTTTGTGCTGTGATTTCTCATCTTGCTGAGATACTACTATGCCTGTTGGAATATGGGTTATTCTGACGGCACTGTCGGTTGTGTTGACCGACTGGCCACCTGGACCACTCGCGCGAAATATATCTATTCTAAGATCTTTATCATCAATATTTATATCGACATCCTCTGCCTCGGGAAGGACGGCTACCGTCGCAGCAGATGTGTGTATACGGCCCCCAGACTCTGTTGATGGAATCCTCTGAACTCTATGAACACCCGATTCAAATTTTAATTTAGCGAAAACGGACCGCCCAGTAATTGACGCAATTGCTTCCTTATAGCCACCTATAGCTGTTTCGGAAACCTCCAATATTTCAAATCGCCAACCCTTAATGCTAGAGTATTTCTGATACATTGAAAAAAGACTAGAGGCGAATAATGCTGCTTCATCTCCCCCTGTTCCGGCTCGCACCTCTAAAATCGCATTTTTTTCATCGGCTTCGTCCCTTGGTAAAAGGAGACGCTGTAGCTCGTTTTTCAATATGGGTAACCTATTTGATAAATCGTTGATCTCGCTCTTTATTAATACCTCTAACTCATTGTCGGTATTGTCACTCAACATGTTTTTGGCCTCGTTGAGCTCGCTCTCAATTGATCTTAATTCCAAAACTTTTTCCGCAATGGGAGCTAGTTCAGATAACTCTTTGGAGATTTTGGTGATCTCGTCCGCATTTAATGCTTTGGAGGATGAGAGCACGCCTTCAAGTTCGCGATGTCGGGACTCGACCCGCTCCAAATTGGCCTCAAAACTCACCCGTATCTCCTTCCCACTTAGCCGTTGATGTAAAAAGTTTTCGTATTAACAATTCAGTTCTCTCATCTAATTCATCATCAGTATATAATTCTTTTATAGTAGTTATGGGAATATGTAATAATCGGTTTACCAAAAGTTGGCTGACTGCTTCGGAGCTAAGATTTGGCTTTTGTCTAAGAACTTCAAACCGTTCCTGATTCATAGAATTTATTATTTCTCTCAAAAGCGGCTCAATATTTTTACCTTTTATTCTTTTGGTGAAACGCTCTAATTCGTCATCTATGATTTGTTCTGCCTCTACTAATGCAGACCCACGTTGGTTCTTTCCTTTTAGAGCTATTCGCTCAAGATCGTCTAGGTTATATAAAAAAACTTCATCAATATCCTCAATAGCGGGATCAATTACGCTTGGGACCCCAACATCTAAAATAAAAAGGGGCTTATATTGGCGTTTTTTTATCACTGATGTCATCATTTCTTTAGTGATGGCGTAGTTGAGGCTATTAGTGCTAATTATTGCTATGTCGACTACCATCAAGATTTTAGCCGCTTCATCGTAATTGGCAATTTCTCCAACAAAATGTGTTGAGCCTTGATCACTATTATCTGTATTTTCATTAATAAAAATAAAATTGCTTAAATTCGCGGCTTTGAAGTGTTCGGAGAGAAAAATGGTTGCCTCGTCATTACCAAAAATAGCTGCTTTACAACGTGATAAATCTCCGTTGATATCTCGAGCAACACGAATAGCCGCTGCTGCTATAGTCACAGGCCCTTGCCCGATATTAGTCTCTTTTCTTACACGTTTAGCGGTAAAATAAGCATGTTCGAGGAAATTATTTAGTTGAGAACGGATCGCTCCTGTTTCTTTCCCTATTTTGTGGCTCGATCTAATTTGACCAAAAACTTGTGGTTCACCGATAATGTGACTATCTAAGGCCGCTGTAACTCTAAATAAGTGTCGTAAAGCAGAGTGTTTTGAATATTTATATGATGCCGCCAAAATTTTTCTAAAAACCTGTTCATTATTAAGGGCTAGTTTTTTGAAAATAATTTGAGTAACCATCTCTATATTATTTTCGAGGAAGTAAAATTCCACTCTGTCACATGTGGAAACTACTAAAACCTCACATTGGATTAATTGGTATAAAGATTTCGAGAAATCTTGCATTTCATGCTCATTGATAAATAATTTTTCTCTCAACGAACTTGAGCAAGCTCCATATTTTAGCCCTATAACATGAAATATATCTATACAATTTTGGCTGGAGGCTATCGTCATCTGGCTATAGATGAAATTTTTAGTTTTTTATCTTTTTTAACAACAAGCTCTACTTCAATTTCGCGGGCTTTTTTTTCCACTAACTCAACAATATGCTCAATAATTCCCTCATCTTTCAACCGATGATTAGGAAGGCCTCCTAAGTAAATTTGATGTGTGCCTTTTCCCCCTCCTGTTAATCCAATGTCTGTTTCACGTGCCTCTCCAGGACCGTTGACGACACAACCAATTATTGAGAGCGTGATAGGGGTTGTTATATGCGAAAGTCGCTCCTCAAGTATTTTGACGGTATTAATAACATCAAATTGCTGTCTAGCGCATGATGGGCAAGAAATAACATTGACGCCACGGTGTCTTAGCCCAAGCGATTTTAAAATATCGAAGCCCACTTTTACTTCGTTTACTGGATCATCAGATAAAGAAACTCTTATAGTATTGCCGATGCCACCCCATAAAAGCATTCCCATTCCTATAGAGGATTTTACTGTTCCTGTTCTAAATCCTCCAGCTTCCGTGATGCCAACATGTAGTGGAGTGTCAGTTAAATCTGAGAGTTTTTGGTAGGCTGCTACAGCGAGAAAAATATCGGACGCTTTGACACTGATTTTGAAATCTAGGAAACCTTTGTCTTCTAATATTTTCGAATGCTCAAGAGCACTTTCCACCATTGCTTCTGGACAAGGTTCACCGAATTTTTCAAGAATAGGCCTCTCAAGGCTCCCAGCGTTGACACCAATACGCATTGAGCACCCATTATCTTTAGCAGCTTTAATAACGTCCATAACTTTTTGAGGGCTTCCAATATTTCCCGGGTTAATTCGTAAACATGCAGCGCCCGCTTCTGCGGCCTCAATGGCCCTTTTATAATGAAAATGAATATCTGCTATTATTGGAATGGGAGAGGCTTTTACTATCGATCTCAAGCTATCTGTCGATTCAATGTCAGGGCATGAGACCCTTATTAAGTCTGCCCCGGCAGCTGCGCATTCTTGTATCTGTTCTATTGTAGATTTCGCATCAGTAGTGAGTGTATTAGTCATCGTTTGCACTGATATAGGTGCATCACCTCCTACTGGAACCGAGCCCACCATGATCTGGCGGGTTTTTTTTGCGATTATGTCTCTATATGGTCTGGTATTCATGATTTATCCAAATATCTCAGTTGCTATCGGACGTTTTAAGCAAGTTTTCCTTCGTGAGCGCAATATCTTTTGCAACACGCATTGAACCTGCATATTTTGGGATTTCCTTGCCATTAATCCTGATAACAAGAGCCCCAATATTGCCGGTGCTAAGAAGCAGGTCGTTTCGATTGGGAACGTTATATGTTTCGTGTGTCTTCAATATACGACTTAAAAGAATATTTGAATTTAATGCTTTGATCTGAATCCAACTGTCGGCAGTTGCCTGGATGGTGAAAGTAGATAATGCTGCAACTGAAGGGGCATTCGATACCTTCATACGTTTCATGTCTACTACAGTCTTTTTTGCCTTCTCCTGAAATTGGTTAGTAGTTTCGCTTAGGGAACTAGAGTTGATCGAGGCAGTTTCCAAACTTTTCTTTTTCGTTCTTTTCGTTGTTCCGCTCTGGGGATCAGTCGGCTCAATGCCTTTTTTTTCTATTAGCTTTGCCGATTTATATTGTTTGGTTTTGAGACTGTTGTCTGGTGTTGTTTTTGAAACAACGATCTTTTTACCATGTTGCAATGAATTTTTCTCTGGAGCTTTTTTTTGGGGAAAACTTTTTGAGTCGCTGTTTTGGTTTTCTTGCTCGCCTACCGCTGTTATTGGATTGGTTGGGAGCTTTATTACATCATGTTGGTTGGACAAATAGGTAGATGTTTTTTTAAGGTTGTCCCAAATTAAAACAATGCCACCGGTTATTAAGATGGTGGTAAAAATAACCATCACACTAGGTATTTTCCCCTCTGGTGCAGGAGATGGAAAGACATTGGAATTCTCTAATTCTGGATTTTGCGCTTTAGTTTTAAATAAGTTAATATAGCCGTAAGGATCAATTCCAAGGTAGTTAGAATAACTTTTTATAAAACCAATCGCATAAGTTGTGCCAGGTATATCATGAGGGGTGCCGTTTTCGATGGCTTTTAAATAATCATGGCGGATTCTCAGTAGGCTTGATATTTGGCTTAAACTCTGGTTGGATTTATGCCTCGCTTCTTGAAGCGCTTCACCAAAAAGTATCTCTGATGTATTTGCTGCAATTTCATTTGACTTGCTAGTTTGGCTTTTTAGCTTTATCGGCACCTCCATTTTACTGCCGAATAACTTCGAGAATTTTTGCTCGATTTTCATAGCTTACAGACAATTCTCATATGGTTTTGTTGGTCGAATACTGATAGATACTATGAATAAATATTAGACTTTAATTCTAAAGACAATATTTCAAGATACGTTTTCGTTTAAATTACATCAATTAACTGCCTTTTTTATCTTTATTTTCTAAAAATGAAATAAATTCTAAATAAAGATCTAGATCGGCCATAGATTATTAAATATTCCATTAGGTAAGATTAATAGCAGTTCTAGTGGGTTAACTCTCTAACTGAGATGGGTTATCTAACTCAAAAATTGAATGTAGGGCCCGCACAGCGAGTTCAGTGTAATCAGATGCTATTAACACACTTACCTTTATTTCCGATGTCGATATCACCTGAATATTTATCCCCTTATCGGCTAGTGTAGTGAACATCGTTTTAGCTACCCCCGGTTGGCTTCTCATGCCAACTCCTACAACAGAAATTTTTGATACGTTAGGGTTAGTTGTGACATTGGCAAATTCAATTTCATCCTTTAATTCTCCTAAAACTTCTACGGCAGTACTTAGGTCGATTTTTCCTACGGTGAATGTTAAGTCAGTTGTTTCCCCATTCTCAGATACATTCTGGACAATCATATCTACATTAATAGATGCGTCAGCAAGTGAGCCAAAAATACGACCAGCTACGCCTGGTCTGTCTTTGACCCCTCTGAGTGTTATCTTAGCCTCCTCAAGACTATAGGCTATTCCTGTTATAGTTTCTTTTTCCACAATCTCATCCTCATTCAAAACTAATGTGCCTGGTGCGTCTTCAAAACTTGACCTAACTTGCAAGCGCACGTTGTAGCGCATTGCAAGGGCAACTGATCTCGTTTGTAGTACTTTGGCTCCTTGAGAAGCCATCTCTAACATCTCTTCGTAGGTTATTTTCTCAATTTTTTGGGCGCCTGATACGATCCTTGGATCGGTTGTGTAAACACCGTTAACATCGGTGTAAATATCGCATCTTTGGGCCGCTAGAGCCGCCGCCAAAGCCACCGCGGTGGTGTCTGATCCGCCCCTTCCTAGAGTTGTAATTCTATTTTCAGAACTTACTCCTTGAAAGCCCGGTATTACGGCGACAACGCCGGAATTCAACGAGTTCCTGATTGCAGTTGTTCCAATATCCGTAATACGAGCTTTACTATGATTGTTATCTGTTTGAAAAGGTATTTGCCAGCTCATCCATGAGCGGGCATCAACATTGATATTTTGGAGGCACAAGGCGAGAAGCCCGCTGGTCACCTGTTCTCCAGTAGAGACTATTACATCATATTCTCGGTCATCATGATCAGAAACGGCAGCATTTGCCCAGTCAATTAATTGATTTGTCACACCAGCCATCGCTGACACTATCACAACAACTTGGTTTCCCAAATCTACTTCGTTTTTTACCTTTTGTGCCACATTGTGGATGTGTTCAATATCAGCAACGGATGTTCCTCCAAATTTTTGAACAATTATAGGCATTTTATTCTCAATTTCTAAACTTCTAGTTTCTGTTTTATTCTTTTATGCAAAATCAATTCGCATATGATTAATCTAGGTATATATCTAAATTCGTGAGATAATAGTCATACTCCGAGAAATTCGTTTAGGTAGATAATGAAAGAATACGTTTTAAACAGCGATGAAGAAGAAATAAAGCGTTTTTCAAAGCTATCTGGGGAATGGTGGAAGGAAAACGGGGCATTTGCTCCCTTACACCGCATAACACCAATAAGAATAGAATTCATACTCAAAGCGGTAAATGAGGGGCAAAAATATTCAATCGCTGAAGAACGGCCGCTTAAAAACCTTAACATTATAGATGTTGGATGTGGGGGAGGAATATTGTCCGAACCGCTCAAAAGACTAGGGGCTAGTGTAACAGGTATAGACGCATCTGAAACGGCCATTCAATCTGCTCGAATTCATTCAAAGAAATCTAATCTAGAAATCAATTATCTGGTCGGGACCATTGATAGCCTCATAGAGCAAAAGAAATTATATGATCTAGTAATAGCTTCGGAAGTCATAGAGCATGTCCAAGACCCAAATGACTTCATAAAGGGATTAAAAAAATTAGTGCTGCCAAAAGGTAAGATAATTCTTACAACTTTAAGTAGGTCCTTAAAATCATTTTTGATTGCAAAGGTTGCAGCTGAATATTTAACAAAGGTTATTCCCGTTGGAACTCATGAATGGAAGAGGTTTTTGAATCCAAGGGAGCTTGAAACATTATTGGCCTCAGATGGCTTTCGAGTAGAATTCATCAATGGCATGACTTATAAAATAAATAGCGACCGCTTTGTTCTTACGGACGACCTTTCAATGAACTATGCAATTGCTGCTACCTATTTTGAGTCCACAACAATATAAGTGGTAATTAGGCGTTCTCCTCTGGCAGCCACGGTATGGAACTGAACTCTATACCTTCATCGACTAATTCTTTTGCATCTTCAGTAGTAGCCTCACCATATATACCATGCGGCGTCACTTCGCCATAATGAATCTTTCTTGCTTCCTCAGCAAAATTGCTTCCAACATAATCACATTCTTTTGATATATGACTTTGCAACTCCTTCAATTTCTGTTTCAACTCGACAGCCGCCGGAGTTATTTTCAAACTTGGACCTGCTGGCGCAGGTTGTGTTGCTTTAGGGTGGTTATCGCTTCCGGATTTTCCAATGCGAGGAGCCATCAATGCTTTTGTTATTTTGGATGACCCGCAGGTTGGACATGATAGTAATTTACGTTTAGACTGCTTATCAAACGTTAGGCTATCTTTAAACCAAGCTTCGAAGCTATGTTCTTTGTCACACTTTAGTTGATATAAGATCATTAGTGTTCTCTCAATATCTATCGTTCTTGCGTATTTACACCTTATCTAATCTTTTATTAGAGGTACGTAAAATTGATTGTTTTTTCTAATGTTATTACCGATATATGTTGTTGCTTTGAATTACTAGAAATAGCGTTCACAATCAACTTTTTCAATGGGATGCTAGCAACATAAAATGGTTATTTCAAATTGGGTGTCAGAAAATTATACTTATATAAAGAAAAAAGGATTGATTTTAGATTTGGCGTGTGGGTCTGGTCGACATGGGAGATTCTTGCTTGAAAAAGGGTTCGACGTAGTCTTTCTAGATCGAGATACCTCACAGTTGGACTGGGCTCCTGAACCATTTAGATCGCAGGTAATTAAACATGATTTGGAGGCTGGTACGAGCTGGGGTTTTTCGTCTTGTTCATTCGATGCCGTGGTTGTTATTAATTATCTCTATCGACCAATTTTCCCGGATTTATTATCGATCATCGATGAAGGCGGCGTTCTAATCTATGAGACGTTTTCAAAGGGTAACGAAATTTATGGGAAGCCGACCAATCCAAATTATTTGCTCGAACCTGAGGAATTAATTGATCTTGTTCGCCCATCAATGCGACTAATATCCTTTAAGGAAGGATATTCAAACGAAGGTAAGGAATCCATAACTCAAAAGATTGTTGCAGTTAAAAGATCTGCAAAAACAGCCTAAACATTTAGATTGTTTTTTTATTATTTTATTTCAAGGCAATTGATGAAATCATATTGTTGCGGATCAGTTTCCGCTAAATACAGGATTTCGTTTCTCCATGAATGCTTTTATACCCTCTGCATGATCCGAGGTTAACATACTGTCAGCCATTCTTTCCGCTTCCATCTGCAACTGAGATTCCATAGAGAGGTGGTTGGTTTGATTAAATAAGCGTTTTGAATTTGCATATGCCCGCGTAGGACCATTAGCCAAACGAGTTGCCAGAGTTTTTGTTTCTTTTTCCAATTCACTGCTGGGAACCGTCCAATTAACTATCCCTAACTCCTTAGCACGCTCAGCCCCAAACCGGTCTCCAAGCAGTGCTAATTCCATCTGATGTTTCATTCCTAATGTTCGTCCGAGGAAGTATGAAGAACCTCCATCAGGGCTAGCGCCTATATGACAATAAGCCAGTGTGAAGAATGCATCATCAGCGGCAATTGCCAGATCGCATGCAGCCACCAATCCAACGCCAAATCCTGCAGCTGCACCTTGTATGCTGGCTATTACCGGTTTACCCATCCGGCGTATAGCAAATAGAGGTAAATGAAGGAGGTGGATACCCTCGAGGATTAATTTACGGCGTTCAATTTGATCCACCTTTAAACGCTCAACCATTGCCCGTATATCACCACCAGCCATGAAATGGTTTCCCGCACCAGTTATAACAACACAGCGCACATCTTCATTAAATTCTAGAGAGCCAACTACATCTCGAAAAGCAGTTCTTAATTCGTGGGTTAAGGCATTTCGTACTTCAGGCTGATTGAGTCTAACAGTCGCCACGCCTTTTTCAATTTCCAATTGAACTGGATCTGCAGTCATTTGATTTCTCCTTTTTATTCCAATGGCAGTTCAAACTAAATATTTAATCACTCACAAAAAATCCCTTAACATTGCTATAAGCGGTTTATCAGCCGGCGGCATGTCAAAGTTTTTAAGTGATTTTGGTTTTACCCATTTAATAACCTGGGATTCCAACGGTGTAACTATGCCAGTCCATTTCCGACATAAAAACAAAGCCAAAAGTAAATTGAATTCTTCGTAGCTATGGCTTGTGAATGTGAAAGGAGCAAAGCAGCTGGCTTCAGTTTCTATCGCAAGCTCTTCTTTTAATTCTCTAATTAACGCTTGTTCGGGACTTTCTCCAACTTCGAGTTTTCCTCCCGGAAACTCCCAGAGTCCTGCCATACTTTTTCCTTTGGGCCTTTGTGCAATTAGAATTCTACCATCTGAGTCCAGCAATGCGCAGGCAGAAACTAAAACTAGTGGTGGGTTATCCGTTTTGACCAACATTAATTTAACTTCTGTAATCGGCGTTGATATTGATATATCCGTGGGTTAAATCGCACGTCCAGACGGTGGCAGTGCCGCGACCCACTCCAACATCTACATCAATTATGACTTCATGGTCTTGCATATGTTTTGCTACTGGTCTTTCTTCATAATTATCTACTAACCCACCATTTTCCGCGATTTTTATGCCGCCGAACCAGACGCCCATCTTATCTCGGTCTGCTTTCTCACCAGATTTACCCACGGCCATGACTACACGTCCCCAATTTGCGTCCTCTCCTGCTATGGCAGTCTTAACAAGCGGGGAATTAGCGATAGACAAACCAATACGCCTAGCTGATATTGGTGAGCTTGCTCCGCTAACATTTATTTTTATAAGTTTTTGAGCTCCCTCCCCATCTCGAACAATTTGCGTAGCTAAATCAAGCATGACCTCATTTAAGCCTATTTCAAATTCTTTTAGAATTGGGTCGTGATCGTTGGAGGGAATGGGATGCTCCGCGACGCCAGTAGCGAAAAGAAGTAAGGTATCGCTCGTGGAAGTATCGCTATCAACGGTTATCGAATTAAAGGTAGATTTCACGTTTCTAGATAATAGTTTTTGTAATATTGGAGCGGGAATTTGTGCATCCGTAAATATAAAGCCCAGCATAGTTGCCATATCTGGAGCAATCATCCCTGAACCTTTAGCAATTCCAACTAAATTTACTGTTGTTTTACCAACTTTAACTACCCGATGAGAGCCTTTGGGGAAGGTATCTGTAGTGGTTATGGCTATTGCTGCATCCTTCCAATTCTGATTTTGTAAATCATCATCTAGGGTTGCAATTTTTTCTACGATTTTTGATGGATCAAGCTTTTCGCCGATTACCCCCGTCGATGCCACATAAACTTCATTTTTTGTACAGTGAAACAACGTACCAACTGATTTTGCGATGGCTTCTACAGCTTGCATGCCGCTCTTCCCGTTGAAAACATTTGCGTTTCCAGCATTTACCACGAGTCCACGTGCTTTTCCTTTTGGTAATATATCTCTACACCAAATAACTGGATGGCCCGGGGCTATTGACTTGGTAAGTACGCCGGCGACAGAGGTTCCGGATGCCAGATCAATTAACAGTAGATCTGACCTTCCCTTATATTTAGTTTCTGTTTTTGCAGTTGCCATTCTGACGCCATTTACAAACGGCATTTGCGGGAACGACTTTGGCGCAAGCGGAGATATTTCAAGATCCATTAATTATTATCCTCAGTTATCCTTGATTGGAGTTCCATCAGCTTTAAAACGTACAATTTTTACTTTAGTTCGGAGGGTTTCGATCAGCTCTTTCAATAGCTTCTGACTCATGGTTGATGCTAATTGTTCTTTTGCCTCATCGAAAGAAGGGGGAGCAGAAACTTTCCTATCTTCAACCAAAATTATGTGCCATCCAAATTGAGTTTTGACTGGTTCAGTAACAATATCGCCTGGATTGAGGGCAAAGGCTGCCTTCGAGAATTCTGGAACCATTTGTCCTTCTCCAAACCAACCTAAATCACCTCCCGATGCAGCCGATGGTCCAGTCGAATATTCAGACGCTAATTTTGCAAATTCCCCACCCGCTTGCAATTTTTTGATTATCTCCATAGCTTTTTCTTCGCTATCCAGTAATATGTGTCGAGCTTTTATTTGATCCCCGCTAGCCATTTCAGATTTAGTCTCAGAGTAAATTTTTTGAAGCGCCTCCTCGGTTACCTGAGAACCAATAGTTTTTGTCAAAAATATTTCCGATATTATTTGATCCTCCACGTCGAGGAGCCGCTTTTTTACGTCTGGATCTTTGGAAAACCCAGCCCTTCTTCCCTCTAATGTAACTAATTTTGAATCAATTGCCCGTGTCAAAAGAGATGGGTAAACAGCTTCGAGCGACATCTTACGGTATTGCTCGGGCAACCTTTGGGCCATTCCTATGATCTCAGACAGGAAAATAGGTTTTCCGTCAACTGTTGCAACAATTTTAGTTTCCATTTTTTCTAATGGTTTCAGTTTTGTTTCCGCGTTGCTGGAAGGTATGGCAAGTAATAGATGGAATGCCCCAAAAAGAACGAGTGATTTTAAAAAGAAAAGTTTCATAATACTTGTCATGGGACACCTTCTTTGAGGGTTTTAGTTACTATGGTAGTATTACCGAATAATGAAAATAAGCGATATCAGATTGATATATTGGCCGCAATATGACTCAATTGAAACTAGATTAAATTTCTTTTTTCATGATGACTGCATAGACATTATGATTGCGTTACACTAACAGCACATTTTTTCATGCTGCAAGTTGCATTGACAGGCGGCTTCCTAACTCTTATTTCTGACATACGTTAAAGCGTATTGTTTTAAAGACCCTTATTTTAGTTAGATTAGGAGCCTCCATGTTAGGCGCAATCGCAAAGGCATTTTTTGGATCTGAAAACGACCGGGTTCTGAAAAAAATGCAGGCACGGGTGGACGCTATAAACGCGCTTGAGCCGAGTTTGCAGGGACTAGATGATGAGGCCCTAAAAGAGCGAACTAACTGGTTCAAAAACCGAATGGCTGATGGAGAAACTCTAGATGACTTGTTAGTTGAAGCGTTTGCAACGGTTCGTGAAGCTGCCAAACGTACCCTGAACCAGAGACATTTTGATGTTCAGCTACTGGGTGGAATAGTACTTCATGAGGGCAAAATTGCCGAGATGAAAACGGGTGAAGGGAAAACTTTAGTTGCCACACTGCCCGTTTATTTAAATGCGCTAAAAGGTAATGGGGTACATGTTGTAACGGTGAACGATTATCTGGCCCGCCGGGACTCGTCTTGGATGGGAGAGATATATGAGTTTCTAGGGTTAACCGTTGGAGTGATAGTCCAAGATCTTTCAGATGAAGAAAGACAAAGTGCCTACGCAGCTGATGTTACTTATGGAACTAATAATGAATTTGGCTTTGATTACTTGCGCGATAATATGAAGTTTCGGCTCGATGATATGTGTCAAAGAGAGTTTGAATTCGCCATCGTGGATGAGGTGGACTCTATTTTGATCGACGAAGCTCGAACGCCTTTGATAATATCAGGTCCAGCGGAAGATAGTTCTGAAATGTACCGAGACATAAATGGGTTAATCCCCGAACTAACAGAGGCTGACTTTGAAAAAGATGAGAAGCAAAGAACAGTTATGCTGACCGAGGCTGGTACCGAGAGGATTGAGGAGCTTCTGCTCGAGCGCGGTATTGTATCAGATGGGGGGATGTATGACATTCACAATATCTCAGCTGTCCACCATGTAAACCAGGCATTAAGAGCTCACAAGCTTTTTACGCGCGACGTCGATTATATTGTTCGTAACGATATGATAGTGATTATCGATGAGTTTACTGGAAGAGCAATGGAAGGAAGGCGGTTTTCCGAGGGATTACACCAAGCCCTTGAGGCTCGTGAAGGCGTAACAATCCAAAATGAGAACCAGACTTTAGCATCTATAACCTTTCAAAATTATTTTCGATTGTTTCCAAAGTTGGCCGGTATGACCGGAACTGCTATGACAGAAGCATCAGAGTTTGCGGAGATTTATTCTCTTGATGTTGTTGAAATGCCAACAAATACGCCGGTCAATAGGGTGGACGAAGATGACGAAATTTATAGAACTGAGAAAGAAAAATGGTCTGCGATTATTGATTTGATCATAGATTGTCAGGCTCGAGGTCAACCTGCCCTTGTGGGAACGGTCTCTATTGAAAAATCAGAGATTTTATCGGATTTGCTCAAAAAGAAAAAGATAGAGCATCAGGTTCTGAATGCTCGCTTTCATGAGCAAGAAGCGCAAATAATAGCTCAGGCTGGAGTACCAGGAACAGTTACAATAGCAACGAATATGGCAGGACGCGGGACCGATATTCAGCTTGGTGGTCATGTTGATATGCGCATGGCCAGTGAAATTAAAGGGGTTGACGAATCTAAGGAAGCCAAAATACGAGCAGAAGTTGAAGCAAAAAAGAATGACGTTATTGCTGCCAATGGTTTGTACGTAATAGGAACAGAAAGACACGAAAGTCGGCGAATTGATAATCAGTTGAGAGGGAGGTCCGGACGTCAAGGGGATCCTGGTACTTCTAAATTCTTTCTTTCACTTGAAGATGACTTGATGCGTATATTTGGTTCTGAACGCATGGACGGAATGCTCAAGAAGTTAGGTTTGGAGGAAGGTGAGGCGATTGTTCATCCGTGGATTAATAAGGCATTAGAAAAAGCCCAACAAAAGGTCGAAGCCCGTAATTTTGAAATACGAAAGCAGCTTTTAAAGTACGACGACGTAATGAACGATCAACGACGAGTTATTTATGAGCAACGAAGGGATATTATGCGGGCTGATGATGTCAATGAAACTGTTAGTGATATGCGTCATGAATATATAGAATCACTGATAGGCGAGACAATTCCCGCAGGCTCATACTTAGATCAATGGGATGTCAGTACCTTAAATGATGAAACACAGGATACGTTGGCGTTAAATGTTGCGATATCGGATTGGGTCAAAGAAGAGGGAATTGCAGATCAAGAAATTCTTGATCGATTAAAAGATCACTCAAATAGAAAAATGGCAGAGAAATCCGCAAATTATGGGGTGGAACTTTTCAGAATGGCAGAAAAAAGTATTCTGCTTCAAATACTAGATCAACAATGGAAAGAACACTTGTTGTACTTAGATCATCTCAGGCAAGGAATAAATCTTAGAGCATACGCCCAAAGGGACCCGCTGAATGAGTATAAGCGGGAAGCATTCAATCTCTTTGACGCTATGCTCATAAATGTCAGAAAAGTAGTAACGGGCGCTCTTGCTAACCTTGAGATTCAAGTAGAGCAGTCTCCCCAATCAGGAATAAATAATGACGTCGCTGCTGAATATGAAAGATCCAGCCCTGAAGTTGAACCTAATCTCGATAATAACGCTTCGCGCCCTATGGTAAGAAATTCCAAAGGCAATATTGATCCAAATAACCCGGCTTCTTGGGGAAAAGTTCCCAGAAATGCCCTGTGCCCTTGCGGGAGTGGTAAAAAGTTTAAACACTGCCACGGTAAAATTTGAATATTTATTTTTTCCTTGAAGCTGAACCGCCTATTATAAACTTGTTGACGGTTGGCTGATAACTAAAGAAAATCTGAAAAAGATACGGAATTATTCTGATATCTTCGATTTATACATGAAAATTAAATGCCAGATCGGTGTTAGACTAACTTTGTCATTTGCTGGGTGTTGATTATGAAAAGATTCATAAATCTTTCAAAAGTGGAGGGTGTAGCTTCTCGTCAAGCCCACGCAGATTTACCTGAGGGAACTTTTGAGAGGGAAATAGGCAAGGAGGGGTTTTATGGACCTTCGGCTCTCATTCATCATAAGCATCCGCCAACTGGATGGATAGATTGGGATGGTCCTTTGAAGCCCAGGGCTTTTGATTTGAACCAGTTGCCAAAAGGTAGTTCGGGTAACTGGGTTAATAATAATATCTTGTCTAATGCACATTGCAGGGTCAATTGGGCTGCTTCGGAAGGCTGTATGGATCATTTAGTTAGAAATGGTGACGGCGATGAGCTTCTCTTTATACATAGTGGTAATGGCCAACTTTATTGTGACTTTGGCTGTTTAGACATTGAAAAAGGAGACTATGTTCTTCTGCCTCGAGGAACTATGTGGAGAACAGAGTTCTCAGGCCGTGCTGAGATTTTAATGATAGAGGCGACTAATTCGAGCTTTGGTCTTCCGGATAAAGGATTAATAGGGAACCATGCCTTTTTCGATCCTGCAATGTTAGATACGCCAGTAATTAATGAGCGATTTCTTAGTCAACAGACAAAAACGGGTAATGTAGAAAATTGGACAGTTTTGATTAAGCGGCGGAATGCTACTTCAACTGTTACTTATCCCTATAACCCTCTGGATGCGCTGGGCTGGCATGGTGACTTGATGCCGGTTAAAATAAATATACGACATTTCCGGCCTATAATGAGCCACAGATACCATTTGCCTCCTTCTGCCCACACAACATTTGTTGCGGATCGCTTTGTTGTGTGTACGTTTTGTCCGCGACCATTTGAACAAGACCCAGGAGCTCTAAAAGTTCCATTTTTCCATAATAACGATGATTATGATGAGGTGCTATTCTACCACGCGGGTGATTTTTTTAGCCGTGATAATATAGAGGCAGGGATGATGACTTTTCATCCGAGTGGATTTACCCATGGCCCTCATCCGAAAGCTTTGAAAAATATGCTTAAAGCCACAAAACCTGCTACAGATGAGTATGCGGTTATGATTGACACACGAGATGCATTAGAGGTCTCTGAGCTACCGTCTTGCGTGGAAAACCTTGACTACGTGAATTCTTGGAAAGAGAGTTAAAAGGTGTCGCTGTGAAACTGGGATCACTAAAGGGAGTTGGTAGGGACGGCACTCTGGTTTTGGTTAGTGAGAATCTGACAAAAATAAAGTCTGTCAGAGATGTGGCCCCGACCTTTCAAGCAGCGATAGAAAACTGGACGAAGATTGAACCCCAACTTATAGAAATTAATAGGCGTCTCAATAGCGAGACTATGTCGGACAGTATGCCGTATGATCCTAATGTAATGGCGGCACCGCTGCCTCGAGCTTATCAATGGCTAGACGGGTCTGCCTATGTGAACCACATGGAGTTGGTGCGGAGGGCTAGAGGAGCTTCGATGCCAGACAGTTTTTGGGCTGATCCACTTATGTATCAGGGCGGGTCGGATAGCTTTTTAGGGGCTACGGATCCGATATACATAAAAGACGAAAGCTGGGGGGTTGATTTTGAAGGAGAGTTAGCAGTTATTGTTGATGATGTGCCCTTGGGAGTGACCCCAAAGCAAGCATTAAAGCATATCAAGTTTCTTTTACTTTTAAACGATATCAGTCTACGTAATCTTATCCCGGCAGAATTAGGAAAAGGTTTTGGTTTTGTCCATGGAAAACCGCCGACATCATTTGCTCCTGTTGCTGTTACCGTCAACTCATTAGGAAAATATTGGCGCGATGGAAAATTACACTTACCTTTGTTGGTGTATTTAAATCGGCGTAAAATTGGATGGGTGAATGCAGGAGTGGATATGACCTTTGATTTCCCCTCGCTGGTAGCGCATGCGGCTAAAACAAGACCATTGGGGGCGGGCACAATAGTTGGTTCTGGAACAGTCTCTAATGCAGACCAGAGACATGGTTATTCGTGTATTGCTGAGATACGAATGATTGAAACAATAAATAATGGAGTTCCAGAAACGCCATTCATGCAATATGGCGATCGAATTGAGTTAGACATTCAAGATGACGAAGGTAAATCGATTTTTGGCTCAATTGACCAGTATGTAACAAAATGGCCCTCTGGCGAGGAGGATTAATCTAACGTCAAATGGTTGGCAAATCTCGCTGGCTTGTAGACTATTAATGCAGCGAACTATTATCTTTTTCCTGCGCCATCAAGAAAGCTTCCCCTAACGATTTGTGATAGTCGTGAAAGCTCTCAAGGTAGCATTGTGCTTGGTGTTGATTGTTTACAGGGGAGCCGGTATCTAATTCCTCCAGAAGGCAGGTGAGCCCTAAAAGGGCTAGGCTCTCACACTCCTCATCATTCAATTCAGGCATGATAGCCAAAAAATTATCTGCAAATGATTCAGAGAATCGTTTTATAGCGCGCCTTCTCAATTTCCAGGGAACATGTTTCAATTGAAGGGCCCACTCAGAAACGGCTAATTGTATCTCATCTGGAAGGGATTTCATGAATCTTTGATTGGGTTCTAACTCATTTTTATTTGCTTCGGGCGCGTTGTTACCAGCGTACTCAAAGCCCAAATGACTGGCGCCAGAGAATTCGCTTGCTTCGCTCATCGATGATTTGGTAGCAACTGTTATTCCTTTATTCTTATTAACATAAACGTTCGACATTTCGTGCTCCAAGTAATCTTTCACCTTCAAAGCAGAAGCAATATCCATGCCAATAAGTGTCGGTTCAACAATAGCTCATATATTCCTTTTTCCGGGCAGTTTTGCGGTTCTAACTTCATAGATTAAACGAAAGAAACCGTCATATTATTTGAAAAAAGTAATTGACTTATTGTGCGATGAGCATACGTAAGTTAGCGGGTGGCCACTTCCCGCCAAGTGGTGTGTATTTTAAAGGAATATGTAATGAAACCAACGGCTTTGCCGCGGGTCCCTTTTTTTTCGTCTGGCCCGTGTGCTAAACGGCCGGGATGGACCCCCGCGGTTTTAAAGGAAGCTTGTGTTGGTCGATCGCATAGATCGACTACAGCCAAAAAAAAGTTAAGTGATATCATAGCATTGACGGGTGAAATATTAGAACTTCCGGAAGACAGACTTGTCGGAATAGTTCCCGCATCTGATACAGGTGCCATTGAAATGGCCATGTGGTCCCTGCTTGGTGAAAGACCAGTGGATCTACTAGCATGGGAAAGTTTTGGTAAAGAGTGGGTGGCAGATGTTACAAAACAACTGAAATTGAAAGAAGCTCGAGTATTCGCCGCAGATTACGGTGCTATCCCTGATTTAAGTTTGATTGATTTTTCTCATGATGTGGTATTTACATGGAATGGTACAACATCGGGCGTAAGAGTTCCCAACGGGGATTGGATCCCTTCTGATAGACAGGGGTTAACAATTTGTGATGCCACTAGTGCAGTTTTTTCGCAACATCTCCCCTGGCATAAGATTGATGTTGCCACATTTTCTTGGCAAAAAGTACTAGGTGGAGAGGGTGCTCATGGCATGCTTATCCTAGGCCCAAGGGCAATAAAGCGAATAGAAACTTACACTCCAGAATGGCCGATTCCAAAGATCTTTAGATTAAAATCAAAAGGATCGTTAAACGAGGAAATTTTTAAAGGCGCTACAATTAACACGCCTTCAATGATTTGCGTCGAAGATACGTTAGATGCTTTGACCTGGATCAAAGAAATAGGAGGTATTGAAGTCTCCATTCAAAGAAGTAACAACAATCTATCGACCGTTGAACATTGGGTTGAAGATAGTTATTGGGCAGATTTTTTAGCAAAAGTTCCAGATACGAGATCTAATACCTCTATTTGCTTGCAGATCGTAGACCCCTGGTTCCAATCTCTGCGAAAAGAAGATCAGGTTGCTGTCCCTAAAAAAATTGAGTCCATTTTAGAAAAAAATTCGGCAGCTTTCGATATTAATGGTTACCGTGATGCTCCCCCTGGATTACGAATTTGGGGAGGTGCAACTGTTGAAGTAGATGACATTTCGGCTTTATTGCCGTGGCTTGATTGGGCCTACGAGGAAGTCAAATCCTTGTACTAGGTAAAATATTAAAGGAAAGCGTTTATGCCTCGTGTTTTAATAAGTGATGAATTGAGTCCAAATGCTACTGAGATTTTTGAATCTAGAGGATTGAAAGTAGATAGGAAAATAGGGTTAACCCTCGAACAGCTGTTATCGGAAATTGAAAGCTATGACGGACTGGCTATACGCTCGGCAACAAAGGTGACAGCGGAAGTTATCGCCAAGGCAAAAAACTTAAAAGTCGTTGGACGTGCCGGTATTGGTGTTGACAATATTGCTGTTGACGCGGCATCTGCAGCTGGTGTTGTTGTGATGAATACACCTTTCGGTAATGCTGTGACGACAGCTGAACATGCGATTTCAATGATCTGCAGTCTTGCACGTGAAATTACAACAGCGGATAGATCAACCCAGGCGGGAAAATGGGAAAAGTCTAGTTTTATGGGAACGGAACTTACTGGGAAAAATTTAGGGATAGTTGGTTGTGGCAATATCGGTTCAATTGTTGCTGATAGAGCACAGGGTCTTAAGATGCGGGTCTTAGCATTCGACCCATATTTATCAGAAGAGAGAGCTGTAGAATTAGGGGTTCGTAAAGTTGATGAAGAAACACTATTTAGTCAGTCGGACTTTATCACTCTGCACACTCCGTTGACGGACTCAACTAAAGGTTTGGTGAATGCAGATTCAATAATGAAGATGAAGAAAGGTGTTAGGATCATAAACTGCGCGCGCGGAGGTCTCATTGTAGAAACTGATTTAAAGGCTGCTCTTGAAAATGGACATGTTGCGGGTGCTGCTCTCGATGTGTTTGCTTCCGAGCCAGCTAAGGAAAATATTCTTTTTGGTGTTCCTGGTCTAATTGCGACACCCCACTTGGGGGCAGCTACCATTGAAGCACAGGAAAAAGTTGCACTTCAGATAGCAGAGCAAATGTCGGATTATCTTTTAACTGGAGCAATCTCTAATGCGCTGAATATGCCGGCGGTTTCGGCAGAAGAGGCGCCAATTCTAAAACCTTACATGAGGTTAGCTGAGTTTCTCGGAAGTTTTGTCGGCCAGGTGGGTGACGATGCTATAAAATCAGTGAAAATAGAGTTCGAAGGTTTGGCGTCTTCGATAAACGGTGCACCTATAGTCTCAGCTGCTTTATCTGGTCTTCTGAAACCAAACATGGATACTGTTAACATGGTTAGCGCTCCAATAATAGCAAAGCATAGGGGAATTTCTTTCAGCACGGTTCGCCATGAAAGACCTTGTGACTACCAAACACTGCTCAGATTGACGGTAGAAGGGCAAACCCGTACTCGAGTGATTGCAGGGACCTTGTTTGCTGGAACAGAACCGCGTCTTATCGATATACAAGGTATTAAAGTAGAGGCAGAGTTTGCGGAGAGAATGCTCTATATAAGGAATTACGATAAACCTGGTTTTATAGGAGCGCTAGGAACGCTATTGGGAAATGAGGGAATAAATATCGCTACTTTTCATTTGGGACGTCGCGATAGCGGGGGTGAGGCTCTGGCGCTTGTAGAAATAGAAGGTGATATTAATGATGAAGTATTATCTGCTGTTCGTGCCTTGCCTCAGGTTGTAAGGGTAAATGCAATAAGATTTCCTGCCTAAAACCCAGCTTCTAAATGACAGCGATCGGCCGTACGGGGCAGCCAGTGGCCCCTTTTAGTTTTATTGGAAGCATTATTAGACAGAACTCAGAAACCCCGTTCTGGATTAACTCGGACAAATTTAAATTTTCAACAAGATGAACGCCGGCCTCGGCCAAGCAATGCTGATGAACTGGCATCATTATCTCGGGGTGATTGGTGCCTGGAAGCACCTCTACCGCCATATTATCAGCTCCAATAGCGATAGTATCTTGTTTTGTAAGCCACTGGGCTGCATTTAAATCTAGGCCAGGCTCACCGGCCAAATATTTCTCATTATTTGACATGAAATACTTACCCCACCCAGTATTCAAGCAGACTATATCCCCCTTTTGTGGATTTATTTCGGCGGTATCGTATGCTCTCTTCAAGTCCTCGGTAGTGACCGCACGTCCAGCTTCGAGATGATCCCCTCCATCCAGCCCTGATACGTCCAAACAAATACCCCTGCTTATTATTGGTGGAACATTCTCTATTCCCAAATTAAGAAGTCCCCAGTCACCAACACTATCCTCAATTGTGTGGCCTCCATAAAGATGTTCTCCTATTGAAAAATGACCAAGCGAGTCGATGTGTGTACCTACGTGGGTTGTCATCTCAATACGCTCTAGATTCGCGCCTACTCTATTTTTTGCCCCCATCTGTTCCCGAACTTTCATACTATTCTTGGCTGTTGCAGAAGATGAAATTATGTAAGGGGTCTGGTTAGGGGCCATAAAGGGGGCGCCCATTTCGATGGTATGGCTGAGATCGATAATACGACCTTGTTTTACTTTTTTTAGTGCAAAAAGTGTCTTTTCTGGAGTTAAAAAGTGCCCTGCGGCTCCAATCTGATCTCCATTTCCCCATCGACTATGGTCATGAACGCAATTGGTCATACACCTTCTCCAGTTAACCCAAGTTTTCAAAAAAAAAAGTATATCATGCAAAGATTGGCTTAAAAATTTTATCCGTCAACAGTGAATTAATAATTCAGGCTGTTGCCGGCGTATGAAAAAATCTGTAGGACATTATTACTGATTAGGTTTTTGGTCGAAGGGGCTATCTTTTGTCACTTATCGAAAAAAAAAATAGGTTATCCCATAGGGCCTTGTTGCCTGCGGGTTTTAAAGACCAACTCCCATCAATGGCTGCCCATGAATCTTTTATTGTTCATTCTATTATAGAACGGTGTGAGGCTTACGGGTACGAGCGAATCAAACCTCCATTGGTTGAATTCGAAGATTCGCTGTTTAATGGTGCTGGAGTATCCATGAGAGAAAACTCTTTCCGGTTGATGGATCCAGTATCAGGAAAAATGATGGGAATAAGAGCGGATATGACGGTACAAGTGGCCCGCATAGCGACTACTCGGCTCGCCCATCTGGAACGTCCACTTAGATTATGTTATTCTGGGGAAGTGCTTCGAGTCCATCCAGATAATCTTAATCCGGATCGTGAATTAGTTCAGGTAGGAGCGGAACTAATTGGCCCAAACACCGTAACAGCTGATCTAGAGGTGATTCAAATCGCCCTTGATGCATTAAAAAGATTGGGTACAAAAAATATTTCTATCGATATAACCGCACCAACACTTATTCCATTGATTCTTAGATCAGTAGGCTTGGATCCCGCTTCTTCACTAGAGTTAAGGGGGGCCTTGGATCGAAAAGATATAAAAGCTGTGGAAGGCCTTGCGGGAAAAAATGCAATGCTTCTTGGTAATATAATGACTACAGTTGGTGCGTGGGAGGTAGGTATAAAAAAACTTCGCGAACTAACACTACCGATTGGAGTGATAGAAATAATAGACCGGTTGGAGAATGTAGCTTCGTTAATATCGTCTGAAAGTGATATAGCGGAAGTAACCATAGACCCAATAGAAAATCGCGGATTTGAATACTATAGTGGTATTGGTTTTAGTTTCTTTTCCAGAGGGATTAGAGGTGAGCTGGGCAGAGGGGGACGTTATTCTCTAGAAGACGACTCTTCGCAGAGTTCCTGCGGATTCTCGCTATACATAGAGACCTTATTGAGGGCCTTGAACGAGCCCACAAAAAAAAATAGATTATTAATTCCGGTTAACACAAATAGAAAAATTATAATGGATTTTCAGGCGGCGGGCTGGTTAACGGTCATTGGGCTTGAAGATATCACTGATGAACGAAAAGAGGCAGAACGTTTGGGTTGTTCTCATTTTTTGAAAAATGGACAAGTTGAGACGATCTAAATTAAAAAATAGAAATTTTTTCTAGGATAAATAGATGCGGAATGTAGTTGTTATTGGAGCTCAATGGGGCGATGAAGGTAAGGGTAAGATTGTTGACTGGTTATCTGAAAGAGCCGATGTTGTGGTTCGTTTTCAAGGTGGTCATAATGCAGGACACACTCTGGTAGTCGGCGATAAAACGTATAAATTGAGTTTGTTACCTTCGGGCATAGTTCGCCAAAAAATGTCGGTGATTGGCTCCGGTGTAGTGGTTGACCCTCAAGCACTTCTAGATGAAATAAAGGTGGTAACTGACCAAGGCGTCAATATATCACCTGAGACTCTTATACTAGCAGATAATGCATCTCTTATTCTCGATATTCATCGTCGTATTGATAAAGCGCGGGAGGTGATCCGTGGGGAGAAAAAAATAGGAACTACTGGAAGAGGGATTGGTCCCGCTTATGAGGATAAGGTTGCTCGACGCGCGATTAGGGTTTCTGATCTTAATGACCCGGATGATTTACTTCTGAAGCTTAAAGAGCAGTTTTCTTATCATAACATCTTCTTAAGGGAGGCTGCTGAAGAAATAGCTTCGGTTGAGGAAGCATATGAGTACCTTCAGAATTTAGCACCTGATATTTTAAAGTTCGCCCAACCCGTGTGGCGTCGATTAGATGAGTTTCGCCACATGGATAAGCGGATTTTATTTGAGGGGGCTCAAGGGGTTATGCTTGATGTAGATCATGGAACTTATCCATATGTCACATCCTCGAACACTATCGCAGGGCAGGCTGCAACAGGATCAGGGACTGGTCCAACTACAATTGGTTATGTTCTCGGTATTACAAAAGCATATACTACACGCGTGGGTAGTGGTCCTTTCCCAAGCGAGCTCACGGATTCGATAGGACAAACGCTTGGTGAACGTGGCCATGAATTTGGGGTCGTTACTGGAAGAAAACGTCGTTGTGGATGGTTCGATGCCGTTATGGTCAGGCAAGCTATAAAAACATCCGGTATTACAGGAATAGCGCTTACCAAGTTGGACGTTTTAGATGGATTTGATGAATTGAAAGTTTGTGATTCGTATGAACTTGATGGAGAGGTAATAGATTATTTCCCAAGTGGGACCCGTCAGCAGGCAGCAGTCAAACCAATCTATAGAACCTTGGAAGGGTGGTCAGAAAGCACGCGGGGAGCCCGTTCTTGGTCTGAACTCCCAGGAAACGCAATAAAATATATACGACAGATAGAAGAGCTCATAGAGGCACCGGTTGCGCTTTTGTCGACCAGTCCCGAACGTGAGGATACCATTTTAGTTAAAGACCCATTTACCGACTGAGTATCACGTGAGATACTCATAAGAAAAAGTTTAGTGGCTGCTTGAAATACTATTCTTGGAGACAGACTGGTGGCACCGGTAATTCTAAAAGAATTATTTGAAATTGACGATTCAGTCCCACTAGTTGGGTATGATTCGCCCTCTGGAAAAGCCTTTGCATGTAAGAAACTTGGAGAATCCCAAGGTGACTTAATGGCAATGATATGTGAGCCGAGCATTCCGATGAGAATGGATCAGATTACCGCGTTGGACGAATTTCCGGGTGCGGGTCTAGTGAAATGCATAGACTCGGGTGTGGTGAATTGGGCATCGTCTGGTCGACGACAACCGGTACTGATTTTTGAAAAACCTGCAGGTAGTCGGGTTTTCGAAACTATGGAATCTGTAATCACTCCATTAACTGATGACCAGATAATCAGTGGTTTTTTAACTCCGGTCGTCGCCACGTTGCGAGAGTTTTCAGCGCGAGGCTTAACACATCGAAATATCAGACCGTCTAATCTTTTTTATAGTGATGAAAGTGCTAGGTTAATTATGTTGGGAGAATGTGTTTCAGCTCCCCCTGGATATAATCAACCATTAATTTTTGAGAGTTTAGAGTGTGGCTTGGCAGTAGAAACCGGGCGAGGTGCGGGAACTCCAGCAGATGACCTTTTTGCGCTGGGCGTTACACTTTTGAGTCTCTTAATTGGCCGGAATCCAGTTCCCCAAATAGACGATCCATATACTTTTATGTTAAATAGAATCAATACAGGATCGTATGCAAATATTGTGGGTAATCACCGTATTCAAATGAATATGATGGAGCTATTGCGAGGATTACTAACGGATGATTTAACCGAAAGATGGCCACTGGCAGATGTTCAGTTATGGGTAAGTGGTCGAAGATTAACGCCCAAACAAGTTAAACTTCCTGCAAAAGCAGCTAGACCAATACCAATTGGTGGCTTTGAACATGAAAACGTTAGATCAGCCGCTCATGGCTTGAGTTTAAATTGGCCGGTAGCTGGCGACGTCATTAAGGGACAAGATTTTGATACCTGGATCCGCCGAAGCCTTAACGATGAGGTTATTTTAAATAATCTGAACAAGGCGGCGGGCACGGCACAAGCTATTCAATCTAGCCCCAAGGCTGATGACGCAAGACTGGTTGCGAAAGTTGTTATGGCCTTGGATACTTCTGGGCCGGTTAGATATAAAGGTTTTGCTAGTCATATAGACGGTATAGGTCCGACACTTGCTGTTGTTTTTCAAGATGATATTTTAAGAAAACAAGTTGAAGACCTTATTACTTCGGGAATTCTAAAGCAGTGGCTTGCACTTCAAGGCCGTGTAAAAACGGAACTAATGAATACTTATGGTATTCTAGAAAAAATTCAAAGTATGGTCGCACTACCCGGTCCTGGGTTTGGTATCGAACGTTGCCTATACGAACTTAACCCTTATGGTCACTGTATCAGCCCAATGATCGAACATCTTTATATCACACAATCATCTGAATTAATCCCGGCGTTAGAGGCCGTAGCGCATGACGAGAACCTGCCGCCGATGCCAATAGATAGGCATGTAGCAGCCTTTTTAGCGTCGCACTCAGAGCATATTGATGAAAGAATTTTACGACCATTAACACACAAAGATAATAGACCTGCTGATGAAGCACTAAAAGTAATGAGAATTTTGGCGCGAGTTCAGTCGGTTTATAGTAATGGAGCTGCTCCTAATCTTTGTTTGTGGCTAAAAGATCTTACCCAACCTGCCGTTGATGCATTTAATAATATACGACTCAGAGAACAGATAGAGCGTCAGGTTGTACAAGCCTCAGAAACAGGCTTCATAGTCGCACTAATGCGAATTCTTGATGATAATAAAGTGATAGATCTCGATAAAGAAAATTATCGCAAGGCCCAACAAGAATATAAACAGTGTTCGGCTCAAATTCATAGAATGGATATTGGTTTAGAACAAAAAGAGAATTTAGCTGGAGAATTAGGTGAGCAAGTCGCTGCTGTCATCTCTGGTGTAATTGGTAGTATAGGGGCAACCGTTTTTGTAATGCTATATTTAGTATAGACATCCTTTTCATATTTATATGAAAAGGAGTAGAACAAAGGATTGAATAAACCATGGCAACTAGCTCTGCCAGCGCATCTTCTACAAAGGCAATAATAATACTAACTATTGTCGGGTTACTGGTTTTCACACTTCCGACAGTTTTGGTCTTGATCACGGGAATGATACCCAGTTTTATTGCCTATGCGACAGATAGAAGGAAGGAAAAATATAAGACTTTAAGTGTGGGCTGTATGAACTTCCTTGGGCTGTTGCCATTACTGACAATGTTATGGACAAAGGACCATTCGTTTGACATGGCTTTCAGCCTTTTTTCCGACCCGTTTAGCTGGTTGATGGTTCTTGGGGCTGCCGCAGCCGGTTGGACTATATTTTTAATAGCCCCATCGATTGTAGCCATGTTTTTATCGGCGAGGATAGAACTATCGGTCGACCGATTGAAAAGACGGCAAACTAAGCTAATAGAGGAATGGGGTGATGGTGTTTCTGGAAATAGAGACACCAGATCAGACACTGATAAAGGTGAGTAACGTAGGGACAGATTAAATATTATTCAGGCCAAAGATTATTATTAATCGCCAATTCTTTTATATGTTTTTGTAGTTTTTCAAAAGCTCGTGCTTCAATTTGCCTAATCCGTTCTCTACTGACACTATATTCCTTACTCAGCTCGTCCAATGTTTTAGGTGTATCGATTAACTTTCGTTGAGACAAAATATGACGCTCGCGGCTATCGAGTTTTTCCATAGCCTCGTTCAATAACTTGGTCCTTGCGCCTAATTCCTCAGTTTCGGCCAATATTTGTTCTTGGTTTTTGCCCTCGTCCTCTAGCCAATCTTGCCATTCGCCATCACCATCTACTATCTTCGGCGCATTAAGTGAGTGATCTGGACCGGAGAGTCTGCCGTTCATACTGACAACATCTTTTTCTGAGACATCGAGCCTAGCTGCGATGGCTGTGATGGTTTCAGGTGATAAATCTCCATCATCTATGGCTTGCATTTGCCCTTTTAATTTTCGTAGATTAAAAAATAGTTTTTTCTGGGCTGCAGTTGTCCCGATTTTAACTAAAGACCATGAGTGCAAAATATATTCTTGTATGGATGCCTTGATCCACCACATAGCATAGGTTGCTAGCCGAAATCCCCTTTCAGGATCGAAACGTTTAACCGCTTGCATCATCCCTATGTTACCCTCAGAAATTAATTCCGCCACCGGTAAACCATAGCCGCGATATCCCATAGCGATTTTGGCTACCAATCTAAGGTGACTGGTGACTAGTTTGTGAGCTGCCTCAGTATCATCATGATCCCGCCAACTACGCGCCAGCATGTATTCTTCTGATGCTTGTAGCATGGGGAACTTTTGTATCTCTTCTAAGTATCTAGAGAGATTCCCCTCAACACTAATTTTTGGCATTACGGCAATACTCGACGCCATTTTCTAACTCCTAGAACTCAACACAACGTATGGAAACTACTATTCCTTCTGTCATATGGGGAGTGATACTACCATTTTAAAGGGTTTTTTTCAACTTTTTTATGAAGAATTGCACCATGGCCTTTTTTTTCTATCAATTGTCTTTATCGATGTTTTAATTCCCTATTTTGCTAATTAAAAGGATTTTCTCAAAGCTTCCAGAAGAGTCTGCATGTCGCTCGGTAATGGAACTGAAAAATGAACCCGCTCTTGTTTGAATGGATGAACGAACTCCAAGGATTTTGCATGAAGCGCTTGACGTTTAAATTCCTTTGCAAGTTTTAAGTTGGGGTCATCTCTGGTAGATATTTTTCTGCTACTTCCATAAAGTGGATCGCCAATTAACGAATGCCCAATATGGTTCAGATGAACACGAATTTGATGTGTTCTTCCTGATTCGAGTTTACATACAATTAAACTTGCAGTGGCACCGAATTGCTCTGTTAATATGTAGTTAGTGGCCGCTTTTTTCCCACCCTTTAAAACAACAGCCATTTTTTTTCTATTCGCGCGGCTACGCCCGATAGGAAAAAATATTCTATCGGTTGGTTGATCTGGGACCCCCCATATTATTGCCTCGTAGGTTCTTTTAATCGTTTGGGCGGCAAATTGATGTACAAGGTGTTGATGAGCTTCATCTGATTTTGCCACAACCAATAATCCAGTAGTGTCTTTGTCCAGTCGATGAACTATGCCTGGTCTTCGTACACCCCCAATACCAGAAAGAGTGTTTCCACAATGCGAGAGAAGTGCGTTGACCATTGTCCCCTTTGAAGAGCCGGGTGCGGGATGAACTACCATCCCAGCCGATTTATTGACCACAATTAAATGCTCATCCTCATACACTATATTCAATTCTATATTTTCTGGCTGAGGTGTTGCCAATTTTGGTTCAGGGACCTGAATAGTATAGAGTTGTCCATATCTAATAGGAAGTGATGGATCTTCTATTATTTTGTCATCACATCTCACGCATTTGCTGTGTATTAGATTTTTTAACTGTGTTCGTGAAATTTTAGGGAAGTCAGAATTATTGGCGATACGGTCAGTTAACCAACGATCTAAACGCACGGATCTATTGGAGTTTAGATCAGTTTCCTCTACACTAATTTTTAATTTAGTTTCGTTGAAAGAAGCCATGGAAACAAACTTAAACCAAACTGAGAATAATCTGAAGAACCCAAAATCAAAATCTATGCGAATTTTGACGGTCCTGGTTGTTTTGATGGGAATAATGATTGTTGTTGGCTTGTTTGTGGTTGTCTATACGATAGCTAGTCGGGTAATCGATAAGTCTTCAAAGGGCACACTCAAACCTTGGACCACTATAGT
>QCQB01000002.1 GCA_003212315.1 SAR116 cluster bacterium AG-447-C21
GTGCTTGATCAATTATCAAATTAAACACAACCAATGCTTTACTTAACTTTTTATTATTCAATAATTTTATTCCGCGATCCATTAACAATTCTATTCGGGGAACTTTATGGGAGACCCAAATTTCCCAAATTTTTTTCTCAGCTATTTGGGCATCATCCTCTGAAGCAGACAGCTTCAAATCACTAAATAACTGCGGTAGCCTTATATCCTTTTGATCAGAAAGAGCTGCGCTCGCGTTAGATAGCAAAGCCATTGCTGAAATCACTAGCAAAAAGTAACGTTTGCCGCTTCTTAGATTGTAAAAAAGAGCCATTTAGAATGCGTTATACAGGTACAACTGTCCAACCAAGCATGTATTATTCAATCGACCTTTTGCAAGCCAAACATGCAAAGATATGTTTTCAACAAGCGATTTTCTGCAACCGAAGACGACTAGCCTTGCCTCGCTTTAAAGCGGGGGTTAGTCTTGTTAATCACGTACACACGACCTTTACGTCGAACCACTCTGCAGTTCCGGTCCCTATTTTTAAGCGTTTTCAACGAGTTTGCGACCTTCATGGTACTAACCTATCCTCTTGAATTCTGAGCGCGAACAATATTCAGCCATTGGTTTTTTGTCAACCGTATCCATTTTAATTTTAGTAAAAATTATCGTGCCATGGGTTAGAATATATGATTAGAGTGAGAGGCGCACAATTTGCGCGTCCGTTGTAAGGAAAATCTCAAAAATGCAATCGAAAACGCCACAAAACAATCAACTTAAAGGTTGGATACTTGGGATTTTAGGTATCCTCACACTGTCGCCCGACACGTTGATTATTCGCCTTGTTGACTCTGATCCATGGACTTTTATTGCATGGCGTGGTGCGTTTATGGCTGTTGGCATGCTTTTCATTCTGAGTTTTAGTTACCGACTGCAAGTTTTCTCAAAATTTTTTGCAGTCGGCTGGCTGGGATGTCTAATCGCTGTCATATTTTCTATCAATAATGTTTTTTTCCAACTTTCCGTGCAAACTACAGCCGTAGCTAACACGCTTGTAATCGTGGCGACTTCACCACTATTTGCTGCTGTAATGTCTGTTTTATTTTTAAAAGAACGCATAAAGAATAAAACCTGGGCCGCAATCTTAGTCTCTGTAATTGGTGTCAGTATAGTATTTATAGGTAAACTAGAAAGTGGAGATCTGTTTGGTAACTTTGCTGCACTACTAGTAGCTGTCGGCATGGGAGCTCATTTCGTGCTTGTCAGATTAGCCCGGCCAACCGATATGGCTCCTGCAGTCGCTATTGCGAGTGTTTTAACATGTCTTATAGGATTAGTAATGGCCCCAGATCTATATTTATCTCCACACCAGTTTGGCTACCTTGCTGCATTGGGATTAATACTTTTGCCAGTTTCATTCATCTTTCTTACTAGAGCTCCCATTTATATAACAGCACCAGAAGTAAGCTTAATACTATTGCTTGAAACTATACTTGGACCGTTATGGGTTTGGATGGTCATACAAGAAGAACCACCTTTAGCTACACTAATTGGAGGCGCATTGATAATGTTGACCCTAATATTTCACGCAATTGCCAGTCTTCGAGATAACCAGAAAAAACCAAATCAATAATGTAAATACATGGCAAACGACATGAAAAAACTCAAAATTGTTGATGCGCATCATCATTTTTGGAATCTCTCTGAAAATTATTATCCATGGTTACAGAATAGTGAGGAAAAACATTTTTTTTTAGGAGACTATACAGAATTAAAACGGGATTATCTCCCACACGATTATTTACAAGACGCATCCGACTATAACGTTTTAGCCACCGTGCATGTTGAGGCAGAGTGGGATCGTAATGATCAAGTGGGTGAAACCAAATGGCTTCAAAAGATTAACAAAACATCCGGCATGCCAAACGCAATTGTGGGTCATGTATGGTTGAGCGCTAATAATTGTGAAGAGGTTTTGTATAAACATAGACAATTTGAACTATTTCGGGGAGTGAGATCCAAGCCAGAGACTGCTCTAACTTGTGATCACACTAAACCAACAGGAGCAGGCAGTATGCATGATCCGAATTGGCAGAATGGAATTGCTATTCTTGAACAAATGCAATTGAGTTATGATCTCAGAGTGCCCTATTGGCATCTTTATGAAGCAGCGGATGTATTGGGTCCATATACAGATTTAAAAGTAGTGCTAAACCATACAGGGTTTCCGTGGGATAGGAGCAAGAATGGCATAAAGGCTTGGAAGCAAGCTATGAAATCTGTCGCCGCCTGCCCCAATATATGCGTAAAAATCTCAGAACTTGGTTTGAAAGAATCACCATGGACGGTCGATAATAACCGGCAGGTAGTCCTAGATACCATCGACGTTTTTGGAGTTGAACGTTGTATGTGGGCCTCTAACTTTCCAGTAGCTAGTTTAAAAGTTTCTTATAGAGACCAGTTAGACGGGATGCTTGAGATAATGAGCGGATTATCCGACTATGATCTTCAAAAAATATTTTTTCAAAATGCCATAGATTTTTATAAAATTCATCTGCCTTCAAACAACTGACTGCCAGCAGCCCACCAGGACAACATTGTGAAAGCAATCAATTTTTTGCTAGTCAATAAAAAGTTTTAAAACCAATACGTAACGGAAAATTTTTCCAATTGAGACTAAGATAATAAACTTAAAAAAATTAACTCTTAATACTCCAGCTAAAAAGGTTAAAGGATCGCCTACAAATGGAACCCAAGAGAATATTAAGGTCCATATTCCAAACTTATTAAACCAATTGGATGCCATGGTTAACGAATTCGGCCTTATTGGAAACCAGCGCTTATTTGCTAATTGCGAGAAAAAAAAACCCAAAGCCCAATTTACAACAGAGCCCAAAATATTACCAAAAGATGCAAATATAAGGAGAAATGAAATATCGGAGTGGCCAGCCATAGCCATTTTCAGTAGCAATATCTCCGAGGCGGTTGGGAACAATGTCGCGGAAACGAAAGCAGCCGCAAAAATACTCAAATAGTCCACATAATACCCCGGAAAAATAAATTGATCCGCTCTATTCTAGTTTAAAGACCGGATGTAGATATCCACGGACTCCAACATTCAGTTTATCCCTTATATAAAATTAAACAAAAGTGCTATTATTTTTTCTTCAAAGATAAAATATTTCGAGGTATTGTTGGAACTTGTATTTTAAACTTTGGCCGTGGTGGAGAACATGAACCCTGATTTAAAACAACAAAGGATCGATTTAGCTTGTGCTCTAAGGTGGGCGGCTAGATTAAATCTACACGAAGGGGTTGATAACCATTTCTCTCTGGCAGTCCCAGATGAAGACGGCACTATGCGTGGCAATAGATTTTTAATAAACCCCTATGGCTGGCATTGGTCTGAAGTTACCGCATCATCACTCGTCTTGTGTAATGACAAAGGTGAAGTTATAGAGGGAGATAACGAAGTAGAGGATACAGCCTTTTTTATCCATAGCAGAATCCATATGGGTGCTCCCCATGCAATTTGCGTGTTACATACACATATGCCCTATGCAACCTCTATTACTTTATTGAAGGAGGGGCGTCTGGAAATGATCGAGCAGAATGCTTTAATGTTTGATGGAAGAATCTCATACGACGATGACTACGAGGGACTGGCATTGGCGGAAGATGAGGGTAATCGACTAGCCCGTAAGATTGGTAATAAATCTATACTTTTTATGGCAAGTCATGGCGTGGTCGTCGCAGGTGCGACAGTAGCTGATGCCTTTAATGACTTATATTACTTAGAGCGTGCAGCAATGTTCCAGGTGTTGGCAAAGTCACAGGGGAAACCCCTTCGAGGTATATCTGATCGTGTTCGAAAAGAGACCCAAAAGCAGTTTGTGACAGAGGCACCAAAGTTAGCAGGCAGGCATTTTTCCGCTTTAAGACGCGTGCTAGATAATACAGAACCAACGTATAGACACTAAATTTTCTTATTTATATCCATGCAGATAAAGCTTGCTGAAGATCGCCTTGAATATCTTCAATATTTTCAAGTCCAATAGAAAGTTGGAAGTAGTTATTTTCTGCCCCTAAAAGCCTTTTAATTTCCTCTGGAACTGAACCATATAATGCAGAAGCCGGATGCCAAATAGTACTGGACGGTCCGCCTACAATTTCGGAAACCGAGAATAAGTTCAATTTTTCCCGAAAATCTAAGATGGCTTTATCAGTCGCGGCGAGGACTATTGAAAACACAGCTCCAGATCCACCGAGAGTTTTTGAGGCGTACTCAAAATCCGGATGACTTTTAAGTCCCAAATGATTTACACCAGCCACCTTATCATCAGAAAATAAAAGCTCAGCTATATGATTTGCACTCCTGCTTTGCTGTTCCATTCTTTTTTCTAGGTTATTTAGCCCCGTGATTATCTTTTTTTGCTCATCCATTGATAATACACTTCCCAATACCCTTTGCAAAAAACCAAGTTTTTCTTGAATGAACTCTCGACCTTTAGCAACGACAACACAACCACCTTCGACACCCATCGTCCCACTTAAATAACCTTTTGCATCATGGATCACGACGTCAAACCCAGCCTGGACGGGGTTGAAAAGGTGCGGGGTTGCTAATGTATTATCGCAAACACTTATTAATTCATTTGCTCTAGCAAATTCCGTGATCGATGCAAAATCAGGAACCCTGAAAGATGGCCGTTTTAAGCTCTCTGCCCAAATCAGGCGAGTATTCTCCTGCTTAACCAATTTTAAAGTCTGTTGGCTAAAATCCTGTACGTAGCTAAAAGTGAGTCCAGAAGTTCGTCTTCGAACACTTTCAAAGATTTTGTAAACATCATCGCTCAAATTATCAGAAGCTATTATGTGTGCTCCCGTTTCCACCAAGTCCAACACCGTTGCAAAAGCAGCCCTTCCCGAGGAGAAGCTATATCCTATATCGCCAGATAATCGTTCTGATATTGCCTTGCCTAATTTATCTTCTGAGTCTTCCATTTATTTTGTTTCTATCCTGAAAACTATATATTCAAACTAGTCAGATCGTTTAAAAATTGAACTCAGGGGCCAACGTTAACGCAACATCACCTCTATTAAGTGTGGCCCTGGCAGGGCAGTTGCCCGGGCTAATTGTTCATTGAACTCCTCGGTGTCAGTTGCCCTCGTTGCTTGAACACCCATTCCTTTCGCTAGGCAACCCCAGTCTATCTCCGGTCGACCAAGTTCCAACATATCGAGAGCTTTTCGTCCTGGGTTCCGGGCTCCCACATTGGCCAGTTCTCCCTTTAGGATAGAATATGCGCCGTTATTGAAAATGATATTAATTACATCACACCCTTCTCTAGCCTGTGTCCAAAGTGCTTGTAAAGTATACATACCAGAGCCATCTCCCTCTGTGCATATCACTTTCCGGTCTGGGCACGCTAGTGCCGCGCCAGTCGCATACGGTAGCCCTAACCCTATTGATCCGCCTGTTAAAGACATCCAATCATGAGGTCGCGCCCCTTGGGTAAATGGCATAAAACCTCTACCCGTGGTAACAGATTCGTCAGCTATAATTGCATTTTCTGGCATTAAGTTGCCGATTGCAGAAGCAATAGTTTCTGGAGTTAGCGCGCCCGTTCTTAATTCGGGGAGATCGAGTTCTTGTAATTTTGGTTCAAAATTGTGAGCATCCAGTTCATCTGCAAGGGCTTCGATAACGCTAACATGGTTGTCATCGATACTCGCTAGTTGATGCACATCACAACCATCTGGAATCAATACACTGGGCTTATTTGGATAAGCAAAAAAGGCTACCGGGGTTTTTGTCCCAAGCAGAATAATATCATTAACACTCTCTAATTGTTTCAATGCCACATCCACTGGATATTGAATACGTTCAATGGCTACTCGACCTGCCCCTCGCTGCCAACGCCCATTGGCTGTCATACATGAGAGTCTACAGCCTGTTTTAGCTTGTATTTTTCCTAGTAGCTCTAGAGTATCCTGGCGCAACGCTCTTCCAGTCATATGGATCAATGTTTCACCATCAGACATCAGGGTAGCGGCGACTTTCGTAATTACATCTCTTGAAACCTGCGGTCTATCTTGAACGGTCATCGGACTTGCGTCGGATACCGCTTCATCCCAAGCCGTATTCGCGGGTAGGATTAATGTTGCAATTTGGCCAGCCCCAGTTTTAGCGGCGGCTACTGCATTCGCTCCATCTAATGCGACATCCTTTGACGATTGAGAAGTCTTAACCCACCCGGAAACAGGGGCAGCTATTCCCTCAATATCAGCGGTCAATGGTGCATCGTATTCGATATGATATGTGGCATGTTCGCCTACTATATTTACAATAGGTGTGTTTGCTTTTTTTGCGTTATGAAGATTAGCAAGTCCATTACCAAGCCCAGGCCCAAGATGCAGAAGTGTCGATGCCGGCTTATCCGCCATTCGGCCATATCCATCAGCCATGCCAGTCACTACTCCTTCAAACAAGCCAAGCACACAGCGCATTCCATCGACGTGATCTAATGCGGCAACGAAGTGCATCTCCGAAGTGCCAGGGTTTGTGAAACAAATCTCGACACCCGATTTAACTAAAGTGCGAACTAGTGATTCTGCGCCATTCATTGAAATACATTCTCCCTTAAGACTGAAGTCGGGAATCTACCAGACTTCTAAAACCTAAAGCAAACTCATTATTCAAAATGAAAGAGACTTTTAAATGTTCTATAATACAACGCAATTTCATCTATTAAGGATGATTTAATAAGTTGCCTATATTTTTATATGTAAATTCTGTAACACTACTTTATCGCACCGGAATAACAATGAATTTTTCAACAGGGCTTTTGACCAATGACAATACCCCCCATCGTAGATGCGCATCATCATTTCTGGGATCTGTCCCTAAAGAAACATCCATGGCTAGACGGACGACAAAATATTAAGAGTTTTAGGTATGGAGACTATTCAAAAATCTGTAAAAATTATCTTTTGGAAGATTACAAAAATGACTGGGGTAATCATCAAATTGTAAAAAGTATTTATGTAGAAACCGAATGGGATTCTGCGGACCCCATAGGCGAAACGGCTTGGGTCCAAAACTATTACGAAAAATATGGTTTTCCAAACGCGCTAGTTGGCCAGATTTGGTTTGAAAATGATAACGTAGACCAAGTACTCGGTGATCACAAACAATTCCCTATAAGCAGATCGGTCCGCCAAAAACCAAAATCGTGCACATCATTTGCGGAATTTAAACCTAATCTTCCCGGATCAATGGGGGATCCAAATTTTAGGAATGGTTATAAAAATTTACTTAAACACAAATTACACTATGACCTGCAGACACCTTGGTGGCATCTTGGCGAAGCCGCAATGTTAGCGCGAGATTTTCCAGACACTCTAATTATTTTGAATCATACAGGGCTCCCTTCCGACAGAACTCCAAAGGGCCTCGATAGGTGGCGATCTGCTATTCAAGAATTTGCTTTCCAACCAAACACTGCAATTAAATTATCCGGCATAGGGATATCTGGTCATCAATGGAACCCGCAAGAAAACAATCGCATAATTAGGGATGCAATTGTTGCATTTGGAGTAGAACGATGTATGTTTGCATCTAACTTTCCTGTAGATGGATTGTGTGACAGTTTCGACACAATCTTTCAGAATTTTAAGAATATAGCCTCAAATTTTTCAATCAAAGATCAGTCGGCGTTATTCCATGATAATGCACTAAAATACTACCAACCATTATAATATGTTTACCACAACTCAATCAGATGATTGATTCTGTCAAAGACAAAAATTTGTATCTCAAAAAATAGAAAGGAAGACTTTTTATCCATGGAGGTGTATGAGTTATTACTTAATCAATATATTTTACTCTGAAAGTGAAACCCTGCAATAATGGCCGTCAAACCAAAAACTGATAAGCCTAAATTATTAGATAAAATACTTGAGTTACCATACAGAAAGCTATTTGGACGCACTGGAAAAATTGTGATTGCAAGTTCGCTCGTTATTTTTCTGATTACCAAGTTTTTTCTTGGTATAGAAACAGTTCGTTTAGATCCTAAAACCTGTAAGCTATCTAATTGGGACATTGCTTATCTTCTTTTTCATAAGAAAACAATTCTAAAAAATACCTCTACGTCATTCCAAAAGTCGATGAGAAAAAATCAGATTATGTTGCGCCAAATAAATGACGGTATAAATCCCTTTGAGTCACCAACCGATGGCAATGTCAAAAGAGCCAGAAAAATCAATCGGGATAAATTTTTTTGGAAGACTATGGGCAAACGCCTGGTTAAAGAAAACCAAGCGATCATAAAATGTTTAGGTAAATTGCCAAGATATAAGTTTTAAATTACATGAGTTTCACATAAACAACTTCTCATTACTCAAGTTTTTATAGATATCTGCCACAAACTCCGTGTATCCATTGTATAATTGCGTAGGCACTCTAGGCCCAGAGAGGGTTCTCTCTGTCGCTTGGCTCCACCGTGGGTGGCTCACCTCCGGGTTTACGTTTGCCCAGAACCCGTATTCTTTTGGCTGTATGCGCTCCCAAAAGGAAACTGGCCGATTGTCGGTAAAGCTAAACCTTGTGATCGATTTTATAGATTTGAACCCATATTTCCAAGGAACCGCAAGCCTCAATGGTGCCCCCATTTGGTTAGGTAGCGGCTTACCATAAACACCGGTTACCAAAAAAGAGAGCTCGTTTTTCGCCTCTTCAATGGTCAAGCCTTCCGAATAAGGCCATGGGTACCAGTGCTGCTTTTGACCGGGCATCGTTTCAGGATCCATTATTGTTTCCATTAGGAGGAATTTTGCACTAGAAAGCGGTTTGGCCAATGCCATCAAACTCGCAAGCGGAAAACCAGTCCAGGGAACAATCATTGACCATGCTTCAACACATCTATGTCGATAGACCCTTTCCTCCAATGGCATACTATTGATAAGTGTATCGAAATCTATAAGCTGTTTTTTTTCAACCAGCCCATCAATACTGATCTTCCAAGGCCTTGTTTTTAAGGCCTCCGCTGCCCTGTAAATACTCTTGTGCGACCCAAATTCATAAAAATTATTATAAGTCGTAGCATCGTATTCATCACTTATTGCTCTTTTAACCTTATAACGGTTGTTACGTCTTACTGGATAGAGAGAGGCGGTTGGATCAATTTCCATCTTTTTCTTTTTGGCATTCGCACGTGGACCAAATCCAAACATACTGGGAGCTAAAATTGCCCCCGCTGTAATTGATTTAATAAAACTGCGGCGATTTAAAAAAAGCACCTCGTCTGTAACTTCACGCTGATTTATTTCCCATTCTCGCCCGCGTTTTATTAACATTTTCTCTCCACAACACTCAAATAGTTCATAACACGAATTTAGGGCAAATTAACAAAATGTAAATTCCAACCTCTTTTTTACGGCGTCGCTACATGATTGGGTAATTTTCCTTTGGCTAATGACGCTAGTCCAAAAGATCTAAGGGTAATTCTGCAGTCTCTTTTACAGTATTCAAAACAAATATTGTTTCGCTGCGTGTCACCCCAGGGAAGGCTTTAATTTGATTAGAAATGATATCTTCAAGATGTGTATTATCTCTCGCTCTAACTTTTAGAAGATAAGACCAATCACCGGTCACGCTGTGACATTCAATGACTTCTGGTATATTTCTCACTGCTAGTCCGAAGTTTTCTTTTGACTCAGACCAATCTATTAGTACGGAGATATAAGCAAGGATAACAAGCTTTGCTTCTATAGGGTTCACTTTTATGACATGCTTTATGGTCCCGTTTTTAATTAGATGACGAACGCGGTCGTTCACAGTCGACGTAGGCAAATCGATTTCAATACCAATTTCCCTGTGCGTTATTTGCGCATTTTTTTGTAAGTGGGTGGCTATTTTTTTATCAATTATATCCATATGCTTCACAGTTAAGTAATTTGAAATCTTAATCCAGTCCCAGAATTTGAGTAAAAGTGGGCCTATATCAGAATAAAAACTGTAACGATTTACCAAAACTGATCAACAAACTTATTGCTCTTATTGACATGGGAAAGATTTACGAATACCCCAACTTGGGTATGGATCAAAATAATGAGCTAACAAATCTAAACTGGCCACCGCCAACACTGCTAACTGAAGCAGAAGATAGTATATGGATTTCTAAAGATGGAGAGATTGAAAGAATTTCTCACAACAACTCTTTGGGAAAGATCAATGAACATCCCCCATTACTTTGTAATTCGAAAGCAACAACATTCCGGCTCAAATGCAAACCTTTTTTATGTTTTGACATCCTAGAACTTTTTGCGTTTGCAAAACCGGCTGAATTCTGCGTCCCTACCCCTCGAGGGATAGCGGGGGCATTGAACCTGCCCATTCCAGAAAATGGATTTGATACAGCGCTAGTTTTACTGGACGCAGCCGAAACATTATTAAAAGAACTTCACTTCTGTTCAAATAAAGAGAAAGTAATTTCAATAGCAGAGTTAATGGGTAATTGCGGTTGGGTTTGGGCCCCGATAGTCTCAGAAGTATTAGGAGCAAATCCAAAAACGAGCTCCACTCTCAAAGCGAATTCTCTGAATATATGGGACGATCTATCCGAATGGTCCGAGCATGCACCCGAACCTCCAGCTTCAAGTTTACCAATTACTAAAGATGAGTCTATTAACCGTTTAAATAAGATGTTGAGTGATTTTTCAGAAATCCGACCTGGTCAAATTGAATACACCTCAAAGATTCTGCCTGCATTTGAACCCCGTGATAAAAAGGATATTCCGCACATTGTTTTAGCTCATGCTGGAACGGGAGTGGGAAAAACCCTGGGGTACTTAGCACCATCGTCTATCTGGGCGAATAAAAATGGTGGTTCAGTATGGGTATCCACCTACACCCGAAATCTACAGCATCAGGTCGATAATGAGCTAAATCGTCTGTATCCCGAGCCTATTCGGAAATCGACTAAAATTGCCATCCGCAAAGGGCGAGAGAATTATTTGTGTCTGCTTAACCTAGAGGAGGCCTCTCGACAACTCCTTTCAATGCCACAATACGGCGTAGCACTTGGTTTAATAGCTCGTTGGGCCTCTAAAACTCGGGATGGAGATTTAATGGGTGCTGATTTCCCATCTTGGCTCGCTGATTTACTTGGCCGAGGTCGCACTACCGGGCTAGCAGATCGCAGAGGGGAGTGTATTTATTCAGCTTGTTCTCACTATCATAAATGTTTTATCGAAAAATCCATTCGAAACTCACGACGTGCCGAAATAGTGATCGCTAACCACGCCTTGGTATTAATTCAATCCGTCTTGGCAGAAGAAACTAACATCCATCAGCCCACGAGATATATTTTTGACGAAGGTCACCACTTATTCGAGGCTGCTGACTCCGTTTTCTCAACATACTTAAGTGGAGCGGAAGCTTTTGATCTTCGGCGCTGGTTATTGGGGGCTGAGACCCGAAACCTTGGTCGTAGCAGAGGATTGAAAAAGCGAGTAGAAGATCTTATCACAGAGAATCAAGAGGCAAACAAAGCACTAAACCAACTCCTCTCTGCCGCACAAATTTTGCCACGTGATGGTTGGCTAAACCGACTAAAAGATAACCAACCTATTGGACCAAGCGAAACTTTTTTTTCAGCCATCAAGCAACAACTAGAAGCTAGGACTGAAAACTTAAATAATATCTATTCATTGGAAACAAATATTTATCCTGCCACCGAACTCTTAATCGAAACTGCAGAAATTTTTTATAAAAATTTAGAAAAAATGGCTAGTCCTGTGCAAGTATTTTGTTCAATTTTAAAAACCATGCTCGACGAAAAAGCTGAAACAATTGAAACACCCATTCGGTTAAAAATCGAATCGACAATTAGATCGTTAACACAAAGAGCATATCTAACGATTAAAACATGGCAATCTATGTTAAAAACAGTAAACGAAGGTCAAACAGGCGAGTTTATTGATTGGTTGGAGGTCGAACGTGCTCAGGGACGTGATATTGACGTAGGCATGAAAAGACACTGGTTGGACCCAACAATACCGTTAAACGACAAAGTATTTTCTCGCGCACATGGAATAGTCATAACATCTGCCACATTAAAGGATGCCGGCACAAATCCTGATAACGACTGGGTCATTACAAAAAAACGAACCGGCGTGAACCATATGCGAAGTAACCTCGCACAAGTTGACGTAGAGTCTCCGTTTGATTACGGGGAACAAACCCGTATTTTAATAATAAATGATGTGAATAAAAATGATGTGGATCAAGTTGCTTCTGCTTATAGAGAGTTATTTATAGCCTCTAATGGTGGTGCATTGGGTCTATTTACAGCGATTCAGAGGCTGCGCGCAGTCCATAATAGAATATTACATCCCTTGGATCAGTCAGGATTAAAGTTGTATTCCCAACATGTAGATGGCTTAAGCCTAGCAACATTAGTTGATATTTTCCGCATGGAGGAAAACTCCTCTCTACTTGGTACAAACGCGGCTCGAGATGGGGTAGATATCCCAGGCACGTCACTCCGACTTATCGTATTCGATAAGGTTCCCTGGCCTAGGCCTACTATTTTAACTAAAGCCCGACAGGAGTCGTTTGGACGAAACATTTATACCGATATGCTTACAAGAATGAAACTCACACAAGCATTCGGAAGATTAATTCGCACAGCATCCGACAAAGGGGTTTTTGTTCTTCTCGACCCTGGAATGCCTAGCCGGCTTCTTGATGCATTTCCAAAAGATGCAACCATTATTCGTTGTGGTTTAGCAGATGCAATAAAAGACATTAAAAATTTCCTTAAGTCATAGCAAAAAGCGTTGAAATAAGTCCTTATTCACCAGATTCTAATCAATGCCTTGGTCAACGAGCCATGTATTTATGCTACCGATAGGCCCAAATTCTGCTCTAACCCAGTCACCTGGGGCGACCTTAGTGAGCCCAGTGCAGGTTCCTGTGGAAATAATTTCTCCAGCAAATAGCCCCTGCGAGACCCGCTTATGGTTAGCGAGCCAGAGCACTACGTTGATCGGATCTTCCAATGCGTTACTCCCTACACCTGAAGCCACTTCAGTACCGTTAAGCGTCAAACTCACCCTTTGAGTAGGTAAGTCGACATCTACCCAATCATGAACTACTTGACCAACGCAGAGCGCAACGTTTGCGCCACCATCGGCCGTTACAGATAGCCTTCCACTTCCAGCCAAGCCATTTTTCAATCGAGAGCCCACAAACTCAAGGGACGGGGCAACCCCGTCAATAGCAGAATAAACTTCCTCATAAATATATGGTTGTTCTCTTGGAGGAAGGTCCTTTCCTATACTTATTGCAAACTCCCCTTCTACCCAGAGGTCATGCGAGGAGAAAACAGGAATCTTATCGCCATCCCTGAATTTAAATTGTTCTGGCACCCTAGCTGCGCCCGGCTCCGTTGTTCCCAGTTTAAGCTGCGCCTCTTCCGATGTTGAACCAACTTTCCACGCATTTGAAGATGGACTTAGAAGACTATTTACTTCTTTTTGGACTTGGTAAGCCTCTTGCAAACTCTTAGGCTCCTCATTTGGTTCAACAGTAACCAAGGCACCATCCAAACGAGCAGATGCTAACCGTTTTGATAATGAGAGCATAATAATTCTCCTGGAAACACATATTCACCAATTAGTAACAATACACCATTTTAACTTAGTTCCATGTCTGTTTTTTCGAATCTTCCTTAATCATATCAGCCGCTTTTTCCGCTATCATAATAGTGGGAGCATTAGTATTACCAGAGACGAGTGTTGGCATTATAGAAGCGTCAACAACCCGTAGACGATTTATCCCTACAACACGTAAACGATCGTCTACCACAGACATGGGGTCGCTTCCCATTTTGCAGGTTCCCACTGGATGATAGACAGTGTTACCTTTTGCTCTGGCGAAATCCAACCATTCATCATCAGAGTTTACATTTATACCTGGCTCTATTTCCTCATCTGCATAGCACTGGAGAGCTGGGGCCGCTACAATTTGACGGGCTATTTTCATTCCGTCAACTATTGTACGACGATCATTCTCTTCCGCTAAAAAGTTACCTTTTATAGCAGGAGCTGCAAATGGATCCGAAGATTTTATATGAATCGAACCTCTAGAGTCTGGGCGTAACTGACATGGAGCGATCGTCATCCCTGGATGATTATCAAAAATGCGTTTTTTTACATCTTTGAAACTAGCATGCACAATCGTATATTGAATATCCGGTGTCGCCACTTCTGGTCTTGTACTAACATAACCAGACAAAATTCCTCCTGGGAACGTCATAATACCCTTTCGACTAAAAGCGTATTTGAGTATTTCTTTAGCAAGAAACAATCCTTTGGTTTGTTCATTAAGGGTTATTCTTTTTTTGATTTTCCACGTCTGTCTTACAATATAATGGTCTTGATAGTTTTCTCCCACACCAGGAAGAGGGAAGGTAACATCGATACCTTTTTCTTTTAAAATTTTTGGATCTCCAATACCAGAAAGCTCCAAAATCTGAGGCGACTGAACGGCACCAGCAGAGATTATAACCTCCCTGCTTGCTCTAACAGTTTTCATTTGTCCAGATTGTTGAAATATAACTCCTGTAGCAGTTTTATTCTTAGTCAGTATTTTTAATGTATGTGCATTAATCTCTAAGCGGAGATTTGACCGCTTCAAAGCAGGTTCTAAAAATGCTTTAGCCGTGGACCAGCGTCGGCCATTTTTTTGCGTAACTTGGAAATAACCAAAACCCTCTTGATCCCCACTATTATAATCTGGGTTTTTTGGATAGCCAGTTTCTTCAGCAGCATCCATTATGGCATCAAGGAGTTCTGCACGCTCAAGCCCTTCAGAAGTATTCAATGGGCCACCCTGACCTCGCCAGGGACTATCCGAGCTCTCATAATTTTCAGATTTCTTAAAATATGGTAACACAGAGTCATAGGACCAACCACGATTACCAAGTTGTGACCATGTATCATAATCTAGCGGTTGCCCTCGAACATAAACCATGCCGTTTATTGAGCTGGAACCCCCTAAAACTTTACCTCGTGGGATAGGGATTGCTCGGTTATACGTATTTGTCTCAGGTTCGGTTTCAAACCGCCAGTTTAGACGGGGCATATCGAGCGTTTTTACATATCCTACAGGGATATGTATCCACGGGTTTCTATCTTTACCTCCTGCCTCCAGAAGTAAAACCTTAGCAGATTGATCCTCTGTCAAACGGTTAGCTAATGTACAACCAGCAGACCCCGCTCCAATAATTATATAATCGTATTCTTCACTTTCTATCACTTTCGTTTTCCTCATGGTATCAACGATATTTAATAATATGTCTAACGTTTTTAGATGGAAGATAGGTCCGGTTTTGCAACCTGCCCAAAATGCGCCTCAAGTGCCAAGCCAATAGATAGAGCCTGAGTGTCGAAACCTCTTCGACACATTACCTGTAGGCCTACCGGAAGCGGTGAACCAAATTGATGTACTGGAGTTGTTATAGCGCAAAGTTTAAAAATATTACCCGGTTGTGTATTACGAGATGCTTGCGCTGATTTGGCTGCTGCACCCGCCTCTGACAAATCCGTTATAGGCATGGGTAAAAATGTACAGGTTGGAGAGACCCAACCATCTAATCCTTCAAAGGCATCGTCAGCCAAATCGGCCAGTTGATTATGTCTTATGACTGCAGCTGCATGCTCAACGCCAGTAATATCCAATCCCTTTTTTGCCCTAGCGCCAGTCACTGGATCCATATTTGGTAGAGCTTGCTGAAAATTATTTTCACCTATTGCGGCTAAAAATTCAGGAGGAGCTATAGCCGGGAACACCCAATCCCGCTCATTAGGATCAGGAATTTCTATATCAACAATTTCCACTCCTGCTTCTCTAAGGGATTGCAGAGCCAATTCCATACAGGAAGCAACTTCTGGTTCTAGATCATCAAAAAAGAAAGTAGTGGGTTTGCCTAATCTCAATCCCCTTAGTGGTTTAGCTAATGGGATATCGCTATCCGTCATTATGGCATGAATAATTGCTGCATCTGCGGCTGTTCGGGTCAGGGGGCCTAAAGTATCGAGTGTTGGGGAAAGTGGGAAAACACCATCAGTGGGCAGAAGTCCAATAGAAGTTTTGTGGCCAAATATACCATTGAAGCAAGCTGGTATCCTGACCGATCCGCCAGTATCTGATCCCATTGCGAAAGCGCATAACCCAGCCGCTGTTGCGACACCCGAACCACTTGATGATCCTCCCGGAGTCCGATGTGAAGAAAGGTCCCAAGGATTCCAGGGCGTCCCCCTAGCTTCATTCACCCCTGTGGCACCGAGAGCAAATTCAACTGTCTTTGTTTTTCCCAAAATAATACAGCCCGCTTGTTTCAATCCTGCTACAAACCGTCCCTCTGGGCCTGTGATATTAGTCGCATCGAATAATGAGCCATTTGTAATAGGCATACCTTCTACGGCGTAAATATCCTTTATACCAATAGGGACGCCCATTAACGGTCCGAGATCGGTACCCGCAGCTAATAGTTTGTCCATAGCTTCAGCAGCAGCCATAGCTTCATTTTTGGCTACGTATTGAAATGCCCCAAGTTTACCATCCAATGCTTCAATCCGATCCAGGTAAGCTCGAGTGACACCACTGATTGTTAAACCCCCTGTCCTTAATTTTTCTGCAAATACGGCGATTCCGCCTTCTGCCATTGGATCATTTGGATAGTTCATAACAGCATCCTTAAATTATCATTAAACCTATTCGCCCATTATCGTGAGGTTAACAATAGTCCAATGAAATTGAAAACATATAAATCATTTTAATTTTTTGGTAATGGAGTTAGTTCTATAATAACGTCGTAATTATATTTTTGTCTTTAAAACAATCCGTTATAAACAAATATTATCGATATGCGCCTAGTTCAAAAGAATGGATAAGATATGATCAGCCCTCAAGCAGCCATAATATATTCTATGGTCCTTAGCGCCGCCGCAGACGGTGACCTTGCGAACGATGAAATCGATACCATCAAGACGATAATAAATGGGCTACCTGTTTTCGAGGGTTTTGACAGCACTAAATTTAATGAGATTGCTGGGGCCTGCACTGACTTACTAACCGAAGAGGATGGTTTAGATGCTGCGGTAGAGATTATACGCCAATCACTACCTAGTTCCTTATGCGCCACCGCATACGCTCTGGCTTGTGACGTAGTTGCGGTAAATGGTATAGCCACCCAGGAAGAACTGCGCTTTCTTGAAATGCTAAGACATGATATCAATGTTGATAGGTTGACTGCGGCGGCTATAGAACGAGGTTCCGCAGCAAGATATGCCAGAAATCAGACTGATCCAGATGACTAAAAATATTGAGCCAGACTGGCGAGCTAAAAACATTGGATTTATTGGCGTAGGCTTAATGGGCGCACCAATGATCCGCAACCTTTGCGCAACGGGTGCTAATATTTATGTTTGGAATAGAAGCTCTGCAACTGCCAAAGAATTTGCGAACGAGCAAAAAAATATAACGGTTTGCCAAACACCCGCCCAAGTAGCCATGCATTGTCATATTACTATTTTAATGGTTACAGACGCACACGCCGTCGAAAGTGTGGTGTTTGGTGAATGCGGGGTTGCAGAGACTTGTTTGCAAAACTGCCTTGTAATAGATATGGGAACAACATCCGTCATAAAAACACGAACGTTTGCTGAGAAATTGAAAAAGATGGGTGGATATTGGCTAGATGCCCCCGTATCCGGCGGCACCACTGCCGCTGAGGATGGCACCCTCACAATTATGGCGGGCGGGCTCCAGGATATGTTCCATCGCGCACTTCCTACGCTTCAAATATTGGGGGATCGCATCACCCATGTTGGAGAAGTTGGAGCAGGTCAGATAGCAAAATCTGCTAATCAAATGATTGTTGGACTAACTATTGGCGCCGTAGCCGAAGCCTTTGCATTAGCTAGACATAATGGCGTCAACCCTGCAAAAATCAGAGAAGCGCTTTTTGGGGGTTTCGCCCATAGCAGAATACTGGAACTTCATGGAGAACGGATGCTAACAAAGGATTTTAACCCAAGGGCAAAATGTTCTATCCAAAGAAAAGATATTGCTGAAGCAATGGAGCTTGCAGCTTCTGTAAACCTGCACCTACCAGGTCTGTCGACCAACATGAAACTATGGGATTTAATGATTGAAAATGACTGGGCAGAACTAGACCATAGCGCCTTACTACTTGCAATCGACCCTCAGTGGAGCAAAAAATAACCCTTCCAAATTATTTGGAAGGGTTATTCGATCTATTATATGGACTGCTTTAGAAGTCCATTCCGCCACCCATGCCTGGTGCACCAGCTGGCATTGGCGCTTTTGGTTCGGGTTTATCCGCGACCATGGCCTCAGTAGTTACAAGCAACCCAGCAACCGATGCTGCATTCTGAAGTGCTGTTCGGACCACTTTTGTTGGATCGATTATACCTGCTTTAACCAAGTCTCGAAATTTACCTTCCTGAGCATCAAATCCCCAGTTGGTATCCTTGGACTCAAGCATTTTACCTACAATGACAGAGCCGTCTTCGCCAGCGTTTTCCGCAATTTGTCGAGCAGGTGCTTGAATTGCTTTCTTAACTATATTAACACCTACAGCCTGATCATCATTGGCTGGACTCAGTTTTGTTAGACCGCGTCCCGCATAAATTAAAGCAGCCCCACCTCCAGGAATGATCCCTTCCTCGACGGCTGCTCGTGTGGCATGCATCGCATCATCAACACGATCCTTACGTTCCTTTACCTCAACTTCAGTGGAACCACCAACCCTAACAACAGCAACCCCACCAGCTAGTTTCGCTAATCGCTCTTGGAGCTTTTCGCTGTCGTAGTCAGACGTTGTCTCTTCAACTTGAGCTCTGATCTGGTTGCATCGGGCTTCGATATCTTTCTTTTTACCCGCACCATCGACAATAGTCGTCTCTTCCTTAGTGATGTTTACTCGCTTGGCGGTTCCCATCATGTCGAGGGTAACTGTCTCTAGTTCGATACCTAAATCTTCTGAGATAACGGTTCCTCCAGTCAGAATTGCAATATCTTCAAGCATAGCCTTACGACGGTCCCCAAAACCAGGAGCCTTCACCGCAGCAACTTTCAAACCGCCGCGCAGCTTATTCACAACTAATGTCGCGAGAGCCTCGCCTTCGATATCTTCTGCTATAATCAGCAGGGGTTTACCACTCTGAACAACAGCTTCCAAAACTGGCAACATTGGCTGAAGACTGGAAAGCTTGGACTCATGCAGAAGAATGTAAGGCGCCTCTAAGTCACTGATCATTTTTTCTGAATTGGTCACGAAATATGGAGATAAGTAACCACGATCAAACTGCATACCCTCAACGACATCTAATTCCGTCGCGAGAGATTTGGCTTCCTCTACTGTTATTACCCCCTCATTGCCGACACGTTCCATGGCCTGAGCAATCATCTTACCAATTTCATCCTCTCCGTTGGCGGATATCGTACCCACCTGAGAAACTTCGGCTGATGTTCCGATCTTCTTCGATTTTTTCTCTAGGGCAGCCACCACAGAGGTTACTGCCATATCGATACCACGTTTAAGATCCATAGGGTTCAAGCCAGCAGCTACCGCCTTAGCGCCCTCCTTAACAATCGACTGCGCCAAAACAGTTGCTGTTGTAGTTCCATCTCCTGCATTATCATTTGCCTTAGATGCAACTTCACGTACCATCTGCGCGCCCATGTTTTCGAATTTGTCGTTTAATTCAATTTCTTTGGCGACAGTTACGCCGTCTTTCGTTATCCGAGGAGCCCCAAAAGACTTATCCAGAACAACATTACGGCCTTTAGGGCCCAGGGTAGCCTTTACAGCATTCGCTAGGGTATCAACGCCGTCTAGCATTTTCTGACGCGCGTCAACACCAAACTTTACTTCTTTTGCAGCCATTTGCCTGCCTCTCCTTTAATTAAAGATCAAATATAACTAGACAAGAATTCATTTCTTAACCGGTTACGCCCATGATGTCTGACTCCTTCATGATAAGAAGGTCTTCACCATCGATTTTTACTTCCGTACCGGACCATTTACCGAAAAGAACAGTATCGCCGGCTTTGACATCCAATGGCGTTATCCTTCCATTTTCATCTCTGGCACCCGGACCAACCGAGACGACTTTACCTTCCATAGGCTTCTCTTTAGCGGTATCGGGGATGATAATTCCACCTGCTGTTTTTGCTTCGCTTTCCATTCGACGGATAACGACGCGGTCATGCAATGGCCTAAAACCCATTCCATTTCTCCATTTTCTGAAAGTTGCGTTTAAAGTTTCCCTCACCGAACACCAAAGAGACTAATCTTTGGCACTCTATTGTTTCGATTGCCAGCATGTAGTGATTGTCTTATCAACTGTCAAGAAGTCAGCGGTAAAAAACTGAAAACTATTTATATTATTATTAAATTACCTTCGTAACAGACCACATACATCAATCTGGAGCCAGAGTAACTTTTAAGCCATCCAAATCCTTGCTCATATCTATCTGACAAGATAATCTCGAGTTATTCTCTACATCGAATGCTAAATCTAGCATGTCTGCTTCTTCTTCGCTCTTTTCTGGTAACTTAGTCATCCAGTTTTCGTCAACATATATGTGACAGGTTGCACAAGCGCATGATCCGCCGCACTCCGCTTTGATCGAAAGCCCTTCATCCCTTATAATTTCCATTATTTGCCAGCCTTCGGTCCCCTTTATTTCATGTTCGACACCGTCGTGATCTGTGACAAAAATTTTCATGTTACCCCCAATTTTCCCTGAAGTTCTGAGCTTGACGTTGTATATTGGAATCGAAGTTTTCTCTCTGGATGAACGTATCGAAACGCTTGCTGCGCCATGAGTGCGGCTTCATGAAAGCCCGACAGAATGAGCTTCAACTTTCCTGGATATGTATTAATGTCTCCAATGGCAAATATCCCTGCGACATCAGTTTCAAATTTCTCTGTATCTACAGGAATAAGATTCCGATCTAAATTAATCCCAAAATTAGCGACAGGGCCAAGCTTCATAGTAAGGCCATAGAAAGCGAGAAGTGTATCGCATTCAATATCATATTCACCAGTCTCTCCCTTCACAGCAACAGTTTTTAAAACACCGTTTTCGCTTCGAAGCTCTTTTAACTGAGCAATTTCTAATTGCATCTCGCCATCTGCAACGAGTTTCCTCATCTTATTAATTGTATCTGGGGCCGCACGGAAATCATCTCGCCGGTGCAACAATGTTATTTTTTTTGCTAACGGATGCAAATTTACTGTCCAATCAAGGGCAGAATCACCACCTCCGGCAATGAGAATATTTTTATCTCTGAAATCTTCCATTCTCTTGACTGAATAAAAAACTGATTTCCCTTCGAATTCTTCAAGTCCCTTTAATGGAGGTTTTTTTGGCACAAAGCTGCCACCACCCGCCGCAACCACTATAACTCTAGCCTCGATGACAGTGCCTAAATCTGTTTTAACGACCCAATTTCCGTCCTCTTTCTTTGAAATAGACTCGGCCATCTGACCAAGATGAAAGTATGGGTCGAAGGGCTCTATTTGGGCCATAAGTTTGTCGGTTAATTCCTGCCCAGTACAAACTGGTATTGCAGGAATGTCATAAATTGGTTTTTCAGGATAAAGTTCGGAGCATTGGCCTCCGACTACCTCGAGAATATCTATCAAATGACACTTGATGTCCAAAAGACCCAGCTCAAATACTGCAAATAAACCAACTGGGCCAGCGCCAATAATAACTACGTCAGTCTTAAAAGATTTTTCACTCATCCTTAGCCTTACCTGCAAAAATTAGTGTTATAAACACCACACTGAAATACAACCAATGCTTACCCTTTGCGGACCCATACTATCAATACTTTCCGCGATCAATTGAAAAGATTATTTCCACCAAAAACAACGACGCATCGCTTGGAACTTTTATTGGTTTCAACTCTTATAATACTACGTTTAATGTCGAAAGTGTCTCATTCCAGTCATAACCATTGCAATATCATTTTCGTTAGCTGCCGCAATAATTTCGTCATCACGAACTGATCCACCAGGTTGAATAACTGCCCTAGCACCGGCCGCAACAGCTGCCAACAAACCATCTGGAAACGGAAAAAAGGCATCAGAAGCAACAACTGACCCTACCGCCAAAGACTCTTGATGCCCTAATTTCTCTGAAGCTTCTTTAGCCTTTTTAGCTGCAACCTGAGACGAGTCAACCCTACTCATCTGCCCAGCTCCTATACCTACCGTGGCGCCGTTTTTAGCATATACTATTGCGTTAGATTTAACGTGTTTAGCAACCATAAATGCGAATACTAGATCGTCTAGCTCTTCGGTCGATGGTTGGCGTCTAGTTACAATCTGAAGTTTAGTTTTATCTATTCTACCAACATCTCTGTCTTGGACAAGCAATCCACCAGAAAGGGGTTTAAAAATTTTTGATGCTTCAGTTGGATTGGGTAAACCACCCGTTTTGAAAATTCTTAAAGATTTTTTTTTCGCAAATACACCCAATGCTTCTTCAGTAAAGTCGGGCGCTATTATGACTTCTGTAAATACATTCACCATCTCAATTGCAGCGTCAAAGTCAATTGTTTTATTAGACGCAATGATACCTCCAAAAGCACTGACTTGATCACACCAATAAGCTTTTTTGTAAGCATCAAGAATATTATCTCCATTGGCTACGCCGCACGGGTTTGCATGTTTGATAATTGCAACAGTGGGTTGATCAAATTCGGCAACTAGTTCAAACGCCGCGTCCGTATCATTTAAATTATTATAACTAACCTCCTTACCTTGAAGTTGCTCGGCTGTTCCAACACCAAAATTCTCTTTACTAATTTGGTAGAAAGCACCGGATTGGTGGGGGTTTTCTCCATAACGCAATATTTGCGGAGAATGGCCCGATAACACAATTCGATTAGGATTTGAAATATTAAGTTCCTCCGAGAACCAAGTTGCTATTTCCGCATCATAAGCCGCTGTTCTAGCATATGCTCTGGCAGCGAAAATTTTTCTAACCGAGGATGTGGTGCATCCATTATTAGACTCGAATTCCTTGACAAACATTTCATAATCTGCCGGTTCAACTATAACCATAACCGAGTCGTGGTTTTTTGCAGCTGCGCGAATCATAGCAGGCCCGCCTATATCAATATTTTCCACGCAGTCGTGATAGCTGCCGTTCGAACGAGCTGTTTCTTCGAACGGATAAAGATTGCACACAAGCAGATCAATTGGCGGTATTTCATGGCCTTCGGCAGCCTTAATGTGCTCTGGGTCATCCCGAAGAGCCAAAAGACCCCCATGAATTTTTGGATGGAGAGTTTTAACGCGTCCACCCATCATTTCGGGAAAGCCCGTATAAACGGAAACATCGATAATTTTTATTCCAGATTCGCGAAGTGCTCTTGCTGTTCCACCAGTCGACAAAATTTCGACTCCATTGTCTTGCAAAACAACTCCCAGATCTACAAGGCCCGTTTTATCGGAAACGGATATTAGCGCTCTTCTCACGGGAACTATATTGGTCATTTTGGATACCATTTTTTATTAAAAACCAATGTCTTATCACTCGCACGACATAATTCGTCAACTTTCGATTAAGTTTTGTTAATCATTTTTTACAGAATAGCGTTTCAGTCGAGCCTCTCTAATTGCAATATAAGTAGTGCTGCCAAAAATCAAGATAGCGCCTATCCAAGTATAAAGATCGGGAACTTCATCAAAGAAAATAAATCCTAAAAACGCAGCCCAAATCATTTTGCTGAAATCTACCGGCATTACCACCGACGTATCGGCCAACTTTAAGGATTGGTTCATTAAGGTTTGAGCAAAAGTACCGAATGCTGCCAATAAAAACATCCATCCCATTTGCTCCCAACTTGGGAGTTCCCAAAATGGGAATGCTGCCAAAAACACAAGCGGCGAGAGGAAAATAGATGCATAGAAAGAAATTGTAATACTAGAGTCATTGCGCGTCATCACTTTGATCAGCATGAGAGCTACAGACCAAATAGCCGCTGAGACAATAATCAGCATTGGACCAATTCCAAGGTCAACCATTCCCGGCCTAAGAATAATCAAAGTACCAATAAAGCCTATAATAATCGCTGTCCATCGACGAATACGAACCACTTCTCCCAAAAATATTACAGCGAGTACTGTTGCAAATAATGGCGCGCTAAATCCTAGTGCTGTCACTTGAGCCAAGGGAGTGATGCTCAATCCATAAAAGAAGCATAACATTGCGCCAGCATTCAAAACTCCTCTTAACGAGTGAAGCTTGATATTCTTCGTTTTAAGAATAGAAAAATTATCTCTTAAAATGAACGGGAAAAGGACAAATAACCCTAAAAATGCCCTAAAAAAAGCAATTTCGAACGGGTGAAGTTGCCCAGACATGCTGCGAACTATCGTGTGCATAGCCACAAACAGAACGGCAGCGACTGCCATATATGTCACAGCAATTACAGGTGCAGGCAAACTGGAGATATAGTTAGGATTTTTTTTAGGTAGGACCACGATACTAGTATTAGGCGCAAGGGCAGCAAGTCTCAAGGCTTATATGACTAAAAATTCATCCAACCCTGTTTTTGAGGCATGACACAAGAGGACCCAGCAGTTAACTCTCCACCCAAACTAGACCACTCTTCAAGAATATTAAGGCGCATCAATGCCATAGCCGCATTGCCAACCCCAGATCTAATTTCACCCGCCTCCTTTTCTCCAAACATAATAAATGTACCGGGTTCTGGAAGGGTCCCATCAACCAAGACAGGTATTAGTCTTCGTTTGATCAAACCACGATATTTGGTTCTAGCCGTCAACTCCTGTCCCATATAGCAACCTTTCTTCCAGCAGATACCCTTGAGTTCATCAAATCCTGCCTCAAGTAAAATTGTCTTTTGGAATTGCATATCTTGCAATCCATCCGGAACCCCCAATGTAATCCTCAATAATTCATAATCGTTACTATCACACTCTTTCAAGTTCCCAACAGTTGGGAGGGCGTTCTTTGTTAGTATCATTCGGATTCCCATTGCCGCCAGTCGAGGATCAACCATCATTATACCGTTTGACACTTTTATTGTGTGGCCAGAATCTCCAGTTGACCCTATTGCAGAGTGAATACTGCTACCAAATCCTACAAAAACATCAAATTGATCACTAACGTCCTGTATATTTATTTTGGATCTCAGCTTATGCATTCGGAGTTTTTGCTCTAACCCGGGCAGAAGTTTCGAATCACATTCCAGCAAAAACTCGGACTGCCCATTAGACATAAAAAAATCGCAAAGGAATTTACCTTGTGGCGTTAAAAGCGCCGCATAAATAGAAAACGTTTCTGAAATCAAATGCACATCGTTTGATACTAAACCTTGGAGAAAGTTGGCCCTATCTTCACCAGATACCGCCAGAACCCCTCTGCCATCTAATTTCACAAAATAGTTGTCTGTTAACATATCGTTCGAAGCGCCTCGGCAAAAAGTAATCAAGTTTTGTTTTCATTATCAAAAACACCTAAATACAGATGAAGTCGATTTTATTTGCTAACCCAAGTAGTAAGAATTTATATGTTGAAAAGTCAAAAGATGCGAGTTTTTTAATCATGTGTACTTTTATAATTAATTGGCAACCTGGCGAGCAATGGCCGTTATTATTAGCCGCCAATCGCGATGAACTTATTTCCAGAGCATGGAAAAAGCCCGCCCGGCATTGGCCAGATCGACCGGAGGTCATAGCGGGTCACGATGATGAAGCAGGAGGCAGCTGGTTAGGATTGAATGATCATGGAGTGATCGCGGGTATATTGAACCGAAAAAACTCCTTAGGGCCGATGCCAGGAAAACGAAGCAGAGGGGAACTCGTTCTTGAAGCACTCGACCATGCAGATGCAGTTGAAGCAGCTACAGCAATTACCCACATCAACGAAAAGGCCTTTAGAAACTTTAATATGTTAATATTGGATAATCGGGATGCATTTTGGTTAAAAAAAGCCAGCAACGATAGGGTCAAATGCCAACCTTTGCCTACAGGTATTTCTATGTTAGCGGCCCAAGAGTTAAACGATATGACATCCCCGAGAATAAACCAGCATTTGAATAAATTGCGATCGATCAAAATACCCAACCCTGAACTCGGCGATTGGGGAAACTGGTCAAATGTTCTTGCTAGCCGAATATGCGAGGTTAAAGAGGATCCATTAACGGCAATGAATATTGCCCCAACGTCTGGGTTCGGGACTGTCTCATCATCTTTAATAGCATTACCCAACGATATTAATCAAAAACCTATCTGGTTATTTTGTGAGGGGACACCTGACAAAAATAAGTTTTTACCGATCTATTTTTGATACTTAAGGGAATTAAAAAATACTAGTTGAATAATCAGTCTAGACCCGCATTGTTTTAAATTTATCTTATTGATATACATGGTAAAGAGGGTGCGTTGACACGATATCGCTCTCCATCACTAAATAACTTGTTTAGGCGAGCCAAGCGGTAAGTCTTAGGGACGAGTAATATGGCAGTTAGAACCAAATTATATGAAGGTAAAGCAAAGGTCCTGTACAAGGGGCCTGAGCCGGGGACCTTAGTGCAGTATTTCAAGGATGATGCAACTGCATTCAATAATGAAAAGCACGGAATCATTTCTGGTAAAGGCGTTCTCAATAATAGAATAAGTGAATACCTTATGGCTAAAGTTGCTGAGCTTGGGATCCCAACACATTTCATAAAACGACTGAATATGAGGGAACAGTTGATTAAAGAAGTTGAAATCATCCCGATCGAAGTTGTAGTTCGCAATATAGCTGCCGGTTCTATCTGCAAACGATTTAATTTAGAAGAAGGAGTATCCCTGCCCCGTTCATTAGTTGAGTATTATTATAAGTCAGATGAACTCGGCGACCCGTTAATAGCTGAAGAACATATCACAGCATTTGGATGGGCAAGTACCCCAGAACTGGATGAGATATTGGCTATGACGCTTAGGATCAACGATTTCCTATCAGGATTATTAATGGGAATTGGCATTCGTCTGGTAGATTTTAAATTAGAATTTGGACGCCTTTATTTCGAGGAAACAGTTCAAATCGTACTAGCGGACGAAATTAGTCCAGATAACTGTCGTCTTTGGGATATTAAAACCAATGAGAAACTTGATAAAGATAGATTTCGCCGCGACCTGGGCGGCGAGAAAGAAGCCTATCAGGAAATTGCACGACGACTGGGGGTTCTACCCGAATCAAATTCTGGATAAACTCTAGAATTCTATATGCCTCAAACAGTAACGTTTAAAGAGTGGAAAAAATAATGAAAGCAAATGTCCATATAACACTCAAGAAAGGCGTTCTAGATCCTCAAGGTAAGGCGATAGAAAATGCTCTAAAAACACTTGGATTTGATCAAGTCAAGAATGTCAGACAAGGTAAGTTCATTGAGATTGAACTCGATGAAAAAGATCCAAAGAAGGCGGAAAAGCAAGTCGCAAAAATGAGTGAAAAGCTTTTAGCAAATACCGTGATCGAAGACTATCAGATAGACATTCAAGAGAATAAATAACTAATTTATTTATGATATCGGTGCGCTAGAAGCACCATATCTGCAGCAGTGGGACTGCATACAATCGGTGTGTCATGCATTATAGCCAAACGGGTCAAAGCTATTAAATCTACATCTCGAGCATGGCGCGAATGTGGGTCTGCGAAAAAGATCACAGCGTCTAACTCACCCGTTGCGATCAGTGCTCCTAACTGCTGATCCCCTCCCATAGTACCCCGCTGTAGTCTATGAATGTTAAGGCTGGGGTAAGCCTCCCGTAACATCGTCCCAGTGCCACCTGTGCAAATTAATTTTTCTTTTTCAAGTGAACTTTTATGTCGACCAACCCAAGCCGTTAGTTGAGTTTTCCTCTCATTATGTGCCACGAGTGCGATTCGTCTAGGAGAAGTGGAAATTTGGCGAGCGCGTGCAGTTATAGACATGAGTGAACGCACTTGAGAAATTAATCCACTAGACTCTGCTGGAAAGTTGCCCGCCAGTGCCGCGGTGCCAACAGTAAATGCTGTGGCTCCGGCGGCTGCAGCAGCCAGAATGCGTTCCTCACTGTCGATACTACCAGCTATGACAACTGGCTTTTTAGATTTTTCACAAACTGATTTCATTAATGCGGAAACATCTCCTTGAAATCGGTAAGCCAAAAGATCTACACCGTGGACACCTTCCAAAGCGGTCAACGATACTGCGCTCTCCGTAATTTGCTCAACAGACCCTTCTAATACACTAGGATGGCCGACCACCTTTCCCGGAAATGGAAAATATCGCAAGGGATTAGAACCTATAATTTTCAGTACTTCTGATGCGTGCGTACCCCCAAGCAGGCAGTCTACATCAAGTCGCACGGCTGCTTCTGCAGATTCGAGCTCCCGGTCAGCGTCTAAGCTTACCACCTCGAGATAAGAAACTCCGCCAGCTAATCTTATTTGATCCGCAAGAAGTTTCAATCTATCTAGAGGTAACCCAACGTCCTTGAAACCAATATGACGAGCACCACCGGCGAGCGCCTCAGACAACCGCGTCTCTGCATCTTCTATGGTCCTATCATTTTCAGTAAGCATAAAAATAAAATTAAAACTAATTATCCATTCCCTTCATTCTTTCTTTTAGGCTCATCGGAACCAGTTTAGTGGTTCTTTTTACATCAACGAATGGTCTTTATATAAAAATACATGCGGAATGATTAATATGCAAAAACACTTCTAGCTACCATTATCAACTTAAATATCAGTTTGAGTCGATTCGACAAAGCAATGTGCGATAATTAAAAATCACAACTTAAGAAGAAGAATTTAATTTGCAAATATTTCAAATGGTTTAACGTTACTTAAAGCGCACGCTTGCAAAGATAATCACGCTTGGGTAATTTATCGTTGTAAGGAAATCTCGTAACAAAGCGCATCTCATCGAATGAAATCAGCGATTATTATCTTTCCCGGCACCAACCGTGATAGCGACATGGTAATGGCCTTGGAAAAATTTTCTGGGATTCCCCCTAAAAAAGTTTGGTATAATGAGAGTAAATTGCCCGCTGTAGACCTGTTCGTATTGGCGGGAGGGTTTGCTTACGGGGATTATCTGAGAGCAGGAGCAATGGCGGCAAGAGCTCCCGTTATACGCGCCCTTGCAGATCGAGCCACCAAAGGCGCAGCAGTTCTTGGTGTTTGCAACGGATTCCAAATTCTAACCGAAATCGGTCTTCTTCCAGGTGCTCTAATGAGGAACACCGAACTTAAGTTCATTTGTAGAAACCTAGATGTCCGAGTTGAAGAAACGGATTCTATTTTCACTAAAAAATATCAATCTGGACAAAAACTTTCTTTCCCTGTTGCACATAACGATGGAAACTATTTTGCGGACAAGGCAACACTCGATCAATTAGAAGAACAAAACAGAATAGCTTTTCGTTATGTCAACACTGCAGGACAAATAGGGCCTGATGGAAACCCTAATGGGTCAGTTAGAAACATAGCAGGAATACTGAATAAGAAGAAAAATGTATTAGGACTTATGCCTCATCCCGAAAATGCGACCGATCCCGAACTTGGAGGGTCCGATGGATGTGGTCTATTTCAAAGTATTGTCGAGCACTTATCATGAGTGACGATAAACTGGATAGATCAGAAACCCTTGCTTTACAGCATGGCCTCTCATCCGAGGAATATAAACTTATCTTGAACATTTTGGATCGTACCCCGAGCCCGACAGAGGTAGGTATTTTTTCTTCGATGTGGTCTGAACACTGCTCATATAAATCGTCTAAAAAATGGTTAAAAACACTTCCAACAGAAGGACCACAAGTTATACAAGGCCCAGGAGAAAACGCCGGGGTTGTTGCAATAGGATCTGGCCTAGCCGCTATTTTCAAAATAGAGAGTCATAATCATCCTAGTTTTATCGAGCCTTATCAAGGAGCTGCAACGGGTGTTGGTGGGATTTTACGCGATGTCTTCACAATGGGAGCAAGACCCATCGCCAACTTAAATGCTCTGCGATTTGGATGCCCGAGCCATCCAAAAACACGGCACTTGGTATCTGGAGTAGTAGCGGGAATTGGAGGTTATGGAAATTGCATAGGGGTTCCAACAGTAGCGGGAGAAGTAGATTTTCATTCTTCTTACAATGGTAATAATTTAGTGAACGCCATGACGGTTGGACTGGCCTCAACTGATAAAATCTTTTATTCCGCAGCTGCTGGCAAGGGAAACCCGGTTATATACGTTGGCGCAAAAACAGGACGCGATGGAATTCACGGAGCTACTATGGCTTCGGCAGAGTTTAATGAAGACGCCGAAGAAAAGAGACCTACCGTGCAGGTCGGAGATCCATTTACCGAAAAACTTTTATTGGAAGCATGTCTAGAACTGATGGAGGGCGATTCTATTATCGCAATCCAAGATATGGGGGCAGCAGGGCTGACATCATCATCAGTGGAAATGGCCGGAAAAGGTCAACTCGGAATGCGACTGGATTTGGACCTTGTCCCTGTTCGGGAGGCCGAAATGACTGCTTATGAAATTATGTTATCGGAAAGCCAAGAACGTATGCTCATGGTTCTAAAACCAGAAGCGGAAAAACAAGCTCGCAAAATTTTCCATAAATGGGGATTAGACTTTGCGGTTATTGGAGAGCTGACGGATACAAGGCATTTAGAGATTATCAAAGACGGCGAAATAAAGGCTAATATTCCCATTGATCCCATGGTAGAGGAGTCTCCCGAATATGACCGCCCCTGGGAAGCAACGCCGGTCAGTGATCCTATCAATCCTAGCGATTTTGTAACGGATAAAAAGATTTTAGAGGTGTTAACGGAATTAGTGACTTGCCCTGACCTGGCGAGCCGTCGATGGATTTGGGAGCAATTTGATCATTTAGTAATGAACAACACTGTTGTTAGACCAGGAGGCGATGCAGCAGTAATTCGAGTTTCGGGAACTAATAAAGCATTAGCTATGACAGTTGATTGCACCCCCAGATACTGTCTAGCAGGGCCTGAAACAGGGGGGGCACAAGCTGTAGCGGAGGCTTGGAGGAATATTATTGCTACTGGAGCAAAACCACTTGCCGTAACTAATAATATGAATTTTGGGAACCCGGAGCGCCCAAAAATAATGGGCCAGTTTGTTGGCTGCATCAAAGGAATGACAGATGCATGTTTAAAACTCGACTTCCCAGTCGTATCTGGAAATGTCTCTCTTTACAATGAAACTGATGGGAAGGCTATTATGCCTACACCGGTGATAGGTGGTATAGGTCTATTAGAAAACGCTTCTAATCATATAACCATAGACCTTAAAGCCGCTGGGGAAACAATAATATCGGTTGGAACGCTATCTGGTTGGCTAGGTCAAAGTTTGTATTTGAGAGAGATATTTGGCCAAGAAGCGGGAGCTCCGCCACCTATCGATCTAGATGAAGAAAAATCAAATGGAGACTTTATTCTCAAAATGATTGAGGAAAAATATATAACGGCCTGCCATGATATTTCCGATGGGGGCTTGCTGATAGCAATCACTGAAATGGCTTTTTCTTCTCTGAAAAAAGGAAAAAAACTTGGAGTCGAGATTACTGGCACAGCAAACCTTGATCCCTTTGCATTTTATTTTGGGGAAGAGCAGTCACGGTATATCATCACTACTGTTCATCCTGAAAAATTACTCAAAATGGCCCAAAAATCCGGTATTGCGGCGAATATAATTGGGAAAACAACATCGAATGGAGAATTATTACTTCCAGATAATTGCTCTGTACCTCTAGAAGAACTATATGTAAGAAATGATAACTGGCTTCCCGAATATATGATCGGCGCCTGACTAAAATAGAGGAGTTGCCGTTATGCCAATGGATGCAGAAGAAATTGAAAAACTAATCAAAGAAGATTTTCCTGACGCAATAGTGTCCATAGAGGACTTGCGAGGTGATGGTGACCACTATGCTGCAACTATAATTTCTGAGGCCTTTGCAGGAAAAACTAGAGTAAAACAACACCAAATGGTATACTCCTCATTAAAAGGGCGTATGGGGAATGAGTTGCATGCTCTCGCGCTTCAAACTTCTGCTCCTAATAAGGCATAATTTTATAAAAAACCCATGGGATATAAACATGCTTGATGACACAACACGAGAACGTATTCAGAACGAAGTAGACGCCAATGATGTCCTTTTGTTTATGAAGGGCACCCCAGTATTTCCTCAATGTGGTTTTTCTGCCGCTGTCATTCAAGTTTTAAGTCACCTACAGGTGAAATTTAGCAGTGTAAACGTTCTAGAGGACCCAGATATTCGCGATGGCATTAAACAATACTCGGACTGGCCAACCATCCCGCAACTATATGTTAAGGGCGAGTTTGTTGGCGGTTGCGACATAATTAGGGAAATGTATGAAACAGGGGAATTGAAAACTTTTTTAGAAGAAAAAGGTTTGCATTCTGAGCCTGCAGCATGAGTGGTTAAGCACAGAAAATCCAGGAAATATAATTTTAAATATCTATTTTAATGGGTGATCCAACAAATATCATCTGTATATCCGAAGGTATGGGTTATGGTGGATGAACCACGCCCACTGATGCGTCGATTTCTGCATCCATCAGCCCAGACGCTTTTTTCAATATCCATAATAACCATTGCTGCCTCCATCTATTTTGGTTTTCCTCATAGACAGTTTTTAATTGAAGGCTCTATCGGCGAAGCCCAGATAGTAAGAGAGGGTAAAAAATTAGAAGATCATGCCGAATATTTCGCTAAGCTTGTTTACCCAGATGGTGGCCAAAAAGAAGCCATAATCTTATCTGACCGGCGAGACTTAGAGGTTGGAAAAAAAATACCAGTCTTTTTCCAACGAAACGATACCAAAAAGATGTTAGTTATTGAGGTTTTTGCACCGTGGACCAGGTCTATATGGCTATTTACAGTAGGTCTGGCCGCTCTCGGACTAGGAGTTAGAGAACGTGAGAAGACCCAGAAAAACAAGAATACAAGTTGAAAAGCCCCTAGTTTAAATCGAAGAACATCTCAAAAAGAGAGGCTTTTTTATTTGTTCTAATTTTTCGAATAAAATTCAATAACGAAATTAGGTTCCATCTTCACGGGGTATGGAATGTCTTCCAATTTTGGCTGTCGCAAAAATGTACCTTTCATCTTTGCTGCATCCACCTCTACATAGTCGGGGATATCCCGTTCATTCGATGCTACTGCTTCCAATACCATAGGTATCTCTCTCGACCTCTCCCGAACTTCAATAACGTCCCCCTCCTTGCACATAAAAGAGGGAATCGTCACGCGACGACCGTTAACACTGACGTGTCCGTGGCTAACAAACTGTCGGGCACCAAAAACAGTCGGCACGAACTTCATCCGATAAATAACAGCGTCTAGTCGACACTCAAGGATACCAACGAGGTTTTCTCCTGTATCGCCGCGTCGCCGAACTGCTTCCCGATAATATTTACGAAACTGCTTTTCCCCAATATTCCCATAATAACCTTTCAGTTTCTGTTTAGCCATCAACTGAACCCCAAAATCAGAAGGCTTACGTCGCCTCTGCCCATGTTGTCCGGGGCCGTATTCTCTTTTATTGAATGGTGATTTAGGGCGTCCCCAGAGGTTTACGCCAAGTCGACGGTCAATTTTATGCTTAGCACTAATCCGATTGCTCATTATGAGCTCCTTTTTTAAACTACTTTGTTGTCCCGGTAGGGCGAGTGCCGGTGAAACAATCTAACCATTGCTCCACACTTTCCCAGGAATTGATTGTCGGAATATATTCAGCATTAATCAAATGTCAATATTTCCTTGAAATATACTCTGCCTAGAGCAAAGGCATTGAAAAGTTTATTATAAAGAGTTAGAGATCGATCTCGAGTTTTTCAAACGGAAATGATCCTTTAGGTCTAGTAACTCACCTAAAAAGAGGCAATGAAATGGAATGGGTATCTGATCCTGCAATTTGGGCGAGCTTACTTACACTCACGATGTTGGAAATTGTACTTGGCATCGATAATGTAATTTTCGTATCCATTGTAGCCAACAAACTACCCGAATCTCAGCGAGGGAAAGCCCGTAAAATTGGCTTAAGTCTAGCGTTGGTTCTCAGGCTTATCTTACTATCTATGTTGGCTTGGTTAATAGGATTGACAGAACCTCTATTCGCGATTTTTGAACAAGACGTTTCGTGGAGGGATTTAATTCTTTTTTCTGGAGGTCTATTTCTCATTTATAAAGGAATACTGGAAATACGCGAAGCTGTGGAACCAGAGAACGAAAACACCAAATCGGTGAAACCAGCAAGTTTTGGTCTAGTAATAGGCCAGATAATAGTCCTTGATCTAGTGTTTTCAATTGACTCGGTAGTCACAGCGATTGGAATGGCAGAGCATTTATGGATTATGATCACCGCGGTGATCATTGCAATGGCAGTTATGTTGTCCTCCGCTAAAACAATAAGCGATTTTATCAGTAAGCACCCAACTTCTAAAATGCTGGCGTTATCATTTTTAGTGCTAGTTGGAGTAGCTTTAGTTGCTGACGGACTTCACTATCATATTCCACGAAATTACCTGTACATAGCCTTTGCTTTTTCAATTATCGTAGAAATGTTAAACCTCTGGGAAAAAAGCAATAGGGCCAAATCCTTATCAGAAGATTGATAAAAACCAATCAACATGGCGATTATGCATCTTCTAATTCTTTGGATTGATTAGTGCCGTAAGAATCCCGTGCAGCGTTCTTACTTCTTGTTGAGTAAGTCCTGTTCTATTGAACATTGAACGTAAATTTTTTTTTATTGTTGGCGCAAGATGGTCCGGATACAAGAACCCAGATTTATCGAGTTCGCTTTCTAATCGCTCATAAAAATATTCACGTTCAGAAACTTTAGCCCCCATTGTTCTCCCTGTCCCCTGATCAACTGTTTTAGTTTTTATGCTATTTTGAAACCATTCATACCCCATGAGCAAAACAGCTTGCGCGAGATTCAATGATGAAAATTTTGGATTTAGCGGAACATTGATCACAGCATCCGCCAGAACAATATCATCATTTACCAAACCTGATCTTTCGGGGCCAAATAAAATTCCAGACCTTCCTCCATGAGCATTATGAGAGTTCAACCAATCCGCTGCCTTTTTGGGAGTCAAAACTGTCTTCGATAAATCACGCATCCGCGCCGTTGTGGCAAGGACCAAATTCAAGTCATTCACCGCATCTAACGTATTATCAAAGACTTTTGTATTATTTAATACTTCAGTGGCCCCTGACGCCATCTTTACAGCCGAAGCATTAGGCCACCCATCTCTCGGCCGCACAAGTCTCAAGTCTTTCAAACCACAATTAAGCATCGCGCGGGCGGCAGAACCAATGTTATCTCCTAGTTGTGGATCTATCAGAATTATAGCTGGGCCAATTTCTTCACTCTTAATGTCATCGAACACGGACACCACCTTAACCATTATATTTTCCAGCAATAGTTCCTATGGCCATTATTCTACTTACTAACCTCAACAGGGTCTGAGTGATTTTCGTAATCAACAGGTATACCGTTAGTTACGTCTCCACTTGGTTACACCGGGACCATCCTCCAGAGTTATGCCATTGGATTGGAGTTCATTCCTAATTCGGTCCGCCTCTTTGAAATCTTTATTAAGCCTAGCTTCTTCACGGTCCGCTATAGACTTTTCTATTCTCTCATTCGACCAGTTTGAATTAATGGACACAGTTTCTTTAAACCATATGTCAGGCTCCTGCTGCAAAAACCCCAAAAAACGGGCAGAGGAAACTAGCTCACTTTTCAGCTTAGAGATTTCATCGGCATTGCGAACTTTATTTAATTTTCTAGCGATTTCATGCAGCTTAGATAGCGCCAACGGGGTATTGAGATCATCAGCTAAAGCATCCACAATTTGCGTTGAAGGACTAATATTTTCCCAACGAGATTGCTCGGTGCTTCGCAAAGATTGGTATAAACGGTCTAAAGCAGTACGAGCATCAGACAAGCCCTTCTTTGAATAATCCAACGGCGCTCTGTACTGTCCTGCCAAAAGTGCATAGCGTATTACTTCCCCAGGCCATTCTGACAATAGATCATTAACTGTATAAAAATTACCAAGCGATTTTGACATTTTCTCTCCGTTTACAGAAACATATCCATTATGCATCCATATGTTAGCCATGCTTGACGTTCCAAAACAGCAGCGGGTCTGAGCTATTTCGTTTTCATGATGCGGAAAAACTAAGTCAATCCCACCTGCATGAATATCGAAAGTTTCTCCCAAATACATATGACTCATCGCGGAACACTCTATATGCCAGCCCGGCCTCCCATACCCCCATGGACTTTGCCAGCCTGGCGCTTCACTTCCGGAGGGTTTCCATAGAACAAAATCTGCGGCATCACGTTTGTATGGAGCAACCTCAACCCTAGCTCCATCAATTTGTTGTTCCCTGTTACGTCCAGATAACTCCCCATAATCGGTCATTGAAGGCACGCTAAAAAGTACATGCCCTTCAGCGGCATAGGCATGTCCTTTTTCTATAAGTACCCCTATCATCTCAATCATAGACGGAATGTGTTCAGTTGCCCGAGGTTCATAATCGGGAGAAAGGGCCCCAACTGCTTGCATATCCTCCTGAAATATTTGGGTAGTTTCGTCCGTGATTTCTCTAATCGATCGCCCTGATTCCAGTGCTCTGGTATTTATCTTGTCATCAACGTCGGTAATGTTTCTAACATAAGTCACTGTTGGGTAGATATGCTTCAGAAGTCGATATAGAACATCAAATACAACGACGGGACGGGCATTACCTACATGGGCATAATCGTAAACTGTCGGACCGCAGACATAAAGTCTCACATTACCTGGGTTTAATGGCACAAAAGGAACCTTTTGTCGTTTAAGTGTGTCATAAAAGACTAACTTCGACATTAAAACCTCATTTAAATCCATTGTAACAATTTTTTAAAGTCCCTGCTTCGGTCTATATGCTGTCTCGAAAGCATTTGTGATAGGGTATCGCCTGTCTCGACCAAAAGCCTTATGACCTATTTTAACACCAGGGGGTGCCTGTCGTCTTTTATACTCTGAACGATCAAGCATTTTCCAAATCTTCATTATCGTATCAAACTGGTAACCCCTTTCGGTAATTTCTTCTACTGTGGCTTCTTCGTCTATCAAACCCCTTAAAATTGCATCAAGGGCCTCATACGGTGGGAGCGTGTCTTGGTCAACCTGATCTGGCTTAAGCTCGGCTGAGGGAGGTTTGGTGATAATACGATCTGGCATTACCGATCCAGACGGACCTAAAGCACCCTCCGGTTTATTTTTATTTCGCCATTCTGAGAGCTCAAAAACCGTCATCTTATAGACATCTTTTAAGACAGAATATCCACCACACATATCTCCATACAGTGTTGCATACCCCACCGACATTTCCGACTTATTTCCTGTAGAAAGAACCATAGAGCCCATCTTGTTCGAAAGAGCCATTAAAGTAAGCCCTCTCGATCTCGATTGAATATTTTCTTCAGTGATTCCACTTTCTAAACCTTCAAACTGTTGTTCTAACATTTCATCAAAAGCTTCCATTGCTGGGCCTATAGAGACTGTATCTAATTTCACACCAAGCATTTCAGACGCCAAAGCAGCATCATCCAGACTTTCCTGACTTGTGTAAGGAGAGGGCATCATTACACAATGGACACGCTCCGCACCCAGAGCATCAACAGCAACGGCAGCACTTATTGCGGAGTCAATTCCACCAGACATTCCGAGGATTACACCAGGAAATCCATTTTTATTAACGTAATCTCGCAAGCCAACCGTCATAGCCTGATATATCGCCGCAAGATCTTTTTCGATATTACACGTTTTACCAAGCTGGCACTTCCAAGTATTACCAGAACGATGCCAATATGTTATCGCCAGATCCTCTCGCCAGGCCGGTAACTGCCATGCTAAATTCCGATCTGGATTCATTACAAACGAACCGCCATCAAATACAAGTTCGTCTTGACCGCCAATTTGATTGAGATATACAAGAGGTAGCCCCGACTCCACAACTCTAGCAACAGCATGATGAATACGCATATCAGATTTCCCTGTTTCAAAGGGGGATCCGTTTGGAACGAGGAGAATTTCACCTCCAGTTTCGGCTATACACTCGACAACATCAGGAGTCCAAATGTCCTCACAAATCGGAACACCAATGCGTACATCCCTAAAATTAATTGGTCCAGGTAGCGGGCCAGGATCAAATATACGTTTTTCATCAAAGACGCCATAATTAGGCAAGTCATATTTATGTCTAGCAGCAACGATTTGACCTTGGTCTAGTAGCACTTGCGAATTATGAAGACGATCCTCTTCAACCCATGGAGTACCCACTAGGAGAGCCGGCCCTCCATCTCCCGTCTCATGCGCTAAAGCTTCTATAGCTGCAGTCATTTCTGATATAAATAATGGTTTCCGAACAAGATCCTCTGGTGGATAACCACAACTATATAATTCAGAAGTAACGACTAGATCCACACCAGCTTTTGCCGCCTTAGCTCGAACTTCACGCAATTTATTGAGATTAAAATCTATTTTTCCAACAACCGGATTAAGCTGCGCTAGTGCAATAGTGAGTCTGTCAGTCATTTAAGTTGATCTCGCTAGTTTTTCAAAAAAGAAACCAAAAATTTCTATCCTATTCGTTTTCAAAAATCTTATACGCAGGCAAGTTAATATTATAGAGGATCCATCCATAGGAAAAGGTTGTTTAATGTAATTATTTGATAAAAGACCCTTTAACATGAAAGTGTATTAGATGTCTCATAAGTGAGATATATTTTATCAAATCAGGACCATTCAAAGTATCAATTTTATTTAGAAAGGAACCATCAATATGTCATATGGTTATGTTATTGCACATGTCGAAGTAACCGATGAGGAAGCATTTGAGAAATATAGGTTGCAAGTCCCGTCTGTGACCGAAAGTTTTGGCGGGCAATATTTGGCGAGAGGAGGCAAACAGGAGCCTCTGGAGGGGGATATTCTATTGGGAAATCGAACAGTCATAATAAGATTTAATAGTTACAAGAACGCGATCGAATGGTACCACTCCAACGAATACACGCAACTTGTCAAATTAAGGCAAGCTGGATCAAATGGTTCGTTGATGGTTGTTGAAGGTGTAAGTTAGAACAACCAGCACACCATCGCCAAATTAATGTTGTAACTCGAAACGTCTAGTCTTGTTGATGGAATAAAAACCCGATATTGCATCATTTAAAAACTAAAACCACCTTTATCGGCTTCAGGATATAAATTATGGCTGTAATTGAATATTTTTACGCAACACACTCAGTATATGCTTATTTAGGATCATCAACATTTAGTAAAATTATCTCCGGCACCAGCCATGTAATTATTCATAAACCCTATAATTTACCTGAAGCAATTACAGGAATTGGCTCAACGAATATAGGCGATCGCACTGAAGCACATCTAGATTATTTTTTCCGAAGAGAAATAGAGCGCTGGTCTGAATATAGAGAAGTTCCAATAAAAACAATCTTACCCACACACCATTTCAACTCTCTCGTCCCATCGAGTGCAATGATAATAGCTGGTATTGAACTTGGCCTTGAAATTGATACGCTAGCGCATGCTATGATGAAATTTCATTGGCTTTATGATGCTGATCTAGCAGATAAAGAAACACTTAAAACAATAGCAAATTCTATAGGCATCGATCCCATGCCGTTGTTTGCTTTAAGTGAAACCGAAGATATCTTAAAGGCTTTCAAAGCAAATACAATTGAAGCAATAGATCGTTCCATATTTGGCTCCCCTACCTATATCGTTGATGGAGATATGTTTTACGGACAAGATAGGCTCGAGCTAGTAGAAAGAGCGCTCACTAAGCCGTTTCAATATGATATTAAAAAATAGGAATATTACTTGTTTTATATACCGACTAACAACGATGTAGTCATAATAGGAGCAGGCCCTGTTGGTTTGATGACAGCAAATTTATTAGGGCTCTACGGCTTGAAGGTATTATTAATAGAGAGGAATAACCAACCTTATGATGTGCCTAGAGCTATCACTTTAGATGACGAGGGTTGCCGGACACTGCAAGCCGTTGGATTGAACGACTTATATCTCCCCAACGCTTTACCCAGTAAAGGTTCCCGATATTACGGCGAGAATGGAGAGCCATTTGCAGAAGTTGGTCCTGGCCCAGTAGAGTATGGTTTTCCAAGGCGCACTCAGATATTTCAGCCAGAATTTGAAAAAACTCTCCTTGATGGGCTAAGTAGGTTCAATAATGTGACTGTCCGATACGGTTTCAAATTAGTATCTTTTGAACAAGACGTGGATAAAGTTGACTTGACAATTTTAGGGCCTGATGGAGAGTCATTCGACGTAATCGCAAGCTATCTTATTGGTTCAGACGGAGCAAGGAGTACTGTTAGACAAATACTTAATATAGAAATGCTGGGTAATAGCTATCCCGAGGATTGGCTCATTATTGACACAATCAATGATCCAGATACCGAACCCGTATCTAAATTTTTTTGTAGTAGTCAGCAACCCTATGTAAGTATTCCAGCACCAAATGGTGGGCGAAGGTATGAATTCAGAGCTTTGAGAGAAGAGACTAGCGCTGATTTGCTACATATCCCAAATATACAGGCTCGTTTAAAACCGATACGGGACCTTGCGCAAGGTGATATCATAAGAGTAGCCATATATACCTTTGAGGCAAAGATTGCCGCTTCCTGGCAAACGGGCCGCGCATTCCTTTTAGGTGACGCAGCACATGTAACGCCACCATTTGCTGGACAAGGTATGAATGCGGGCTTGAGAGATGCACACAATTTATCGTGGAAGCTATTCCTGGTCTGCAAAGGCCAAAGTGGCCCATCTATCCTGCAAAGTTACGAGACAGAAAGAAGAGGGCCATGTTGGGCGATGATTCAATTAGCAGTCGCCATGGGGGATATTGTAATGCCACGGGATCATTCCGATATCACTTTCAGAAATAGCCTTGTTAAATGGATGGATAGGTTTCCAGCTGCAAGGGAGTTTATTACTCAAATGAAATTTAAGCCGCCACCGCGATATACCGACGGGATATTCGTTAATTTGGATGATCAAGAGTTCACAGGATCTTTAGTCGGACAAATGCTGCCTCAGATTCCGGTAAAATATTTGAACGGAACAGATGTAAAGTTAGATAAAATACTCGGACATGGGTTTACGCTTATTGTCCAAGACGAGGGTACACTTGAATTTCTACATCAGATTAAACACCAATTATGGCCTGAACTGGCTTGCAAGATAGTTGCTATTGGTGAAAGGTTAATCGCCGCACCAGATAACGTAATACGTTTACAGCCAAAATCTGATACCTCTGTGAAACAGCTGCGCTCACATAGGGACCAAATCATTTTAATACGACCGGATAGGTATGTCGCTGCAAGTTTCGACCAATACAATTATAAACAAGTCATACCAAAGCTTAGCAGCCTTCTAAGTTGATTACGTGATTAAAGCCTCATTCTAATTTCTGATGGGAAAATCGTTACATTGAACTCCACCACAGCTGCTTCCTCCATTTAAAAGCAATAACACAGCTAACAATAAGACCTCCAACTCCATAAAGAGTTACCGTATTTGAATAACCAAACCATTCTATAAGTAACCCGGAACCAATTAATCCAACAGGCAAACCATAAACAGCAAGCATCCTAACGCCCATTACTAAACCTCTAAATTTTTCATCCGCTATATTCAGCAAAGTCACGGCCATGGATATCATGGCAAGACTTTGGACGAAGCCCGCGATAGCCAATATCAATTGACCCGCCAGCTTTGTATCAAGCTGTCCTAAAAATAATATTACAATATGCATGACGCAAATATTACAAACCATAAAACGAGCTGGATAAGATCGAATTGGCAGCAGTGCCATTGTGATAGAACCAATAAGAGCTCCTATGGCATAAGAAGCCACTAAGTGACTTAAACCGTTTTCATCAATATGATAAATTTCCTTAGCAACGAATGGTAAAATTCCGTGGCTAACTGGAAACACAGTTAAATTAACCAGAAAAGCAAAACACATCGCTGCTAGAAGCGTGGGTGTTTTCCATACATAACAAAGACCTTCTTTTAGATCCGTGAATGGTGATCGATTAATGATACCATTTTCACGACCTGTTTGTGTTCTCACGGACGATACACCAAACGTCAATAGAAGACTGATAACATAAAATAAAGTTACTGCGACATAGGCAAAACCAATTCCGAGCAGTGAGAATAAACTCGCGCCCAATAGAGCTCCCGCGATCCTAGCTGAGTCCATTGTTGTTCTTGAGACGCCCATAGCCTTCATTAGGATATTTCCATGCATAGTATCACCGATCAATCCGTTACGCATAACAAGGTCTGAAGGACGAACAAGACCAATCAGGAAACTTATCCCAAGAATTATGGAAGCATTCAAAGTATCTGTTAAAGCGAGTGACATGGTAATAATAGAGGTTGTAAGATAAGAAGCACGCAACAAACAAAGCATTGTGCGCCGTCCCCACCTATCTCCTAAAACCCCCAGATACGGGGCGATGAGTGTTCCTAGCCATTGCATAGAGGCAAAGATGGTTAACACTAGGACAGAATCAGTTATGGTTAGGACATACCAACCAAGGATTATAGTTTCCATTTCAAAAGCCCATGACGCCATTAAATCGGCTGGCCATTGAAATCTAAAACTCCGAACCGAAAACGGTTCAAACATCGATAGTTTCAACCGGTTAAACACGGCAGCTAAAACGCCTTATTGCAAGAACATTAGATTGACCACGCTTTGGTCACAGTGCGTTGGATCGTTGATGGCAAATATCATTAAACTTCGATTCTAAAAATAAATTTCTAAAAATTCTCGCAGAGTTTAACTACTGATGTATTATTTTGATATAATTTAGTTTCTTTAAAATAAAATCAACGTATAGGAGATTCAGCAATTACTATAAAATTTTTCGACCTAGAGGGTTTGGACGGAAAACGCTTCAGTCCTTTTGGATGGCGCGTTAGAATGGCTCTCGCCCATAAAGGACTTGAGTCCACCTCTATTTTAGAAGGTGTAGGTTTTTCGGAAAAATATAAGCTAGAATTTTCTAACCAGGAACTGGTACCTGTAATCAAAGATGATGATATGATTATCTCTGATAGTTGGGATATTGCTGTCTACATAGAGAAGTCTTATGAAAGTTCGACTTCGCTTTTTGGCGCGAGCAGCGATTTCAATCAGATTAAATTCATATCAAGCTGGGTAGATAGCCAATTGCATCCATTAATTGCGAGATGCGTTGTTCGAGATATATTGGATGTCATAAGTCCCTCTGAACATGAATATTTTCGTAGTTCTCGGGAAAAACGATTTGGCAAACGCCTTGAGGACGTGGTTGCTGACCGCGAGAACACAAGAGCAATTCTGAAACAAACACTTTATCCAATAAGAAAAGCACTCGAGATAGGGCCGTTTTTGGGTGGAGAAAATCCAAATTTTTCGGACTATGCCATATTTGGTGCATTTATGTGGGCAAAAGTGACGAGTTCATTCCAGTTGTTAGAATCGTCTGATCCAATATATAATTGGCGTGAGCGTATGCTTTCATTGTATGATGGGTTAGCAAAAAAAGCGCCTGCGGTCGATATTTAAAGGATTTAGAGAAATGCGAATTAAGGACTTACCTGTTGAAGAAATGACGCCCGAACAAAGGTCTATCAGAGACGATATTATAGCTGGCCCGAGGGGAAAACTGCAAGGCCCACTAAAGGTTTGGTTAACTAGCCCAAACCTGGCTGATAAGGCACAAAAGCTTGGACAGTTTTGTAGATATGAAACCTCTTTACCTCCCCATCTTAGTGAACTGGCTATACTCGTGACAGGACGGTTTTGGGGAGCAGAATATGAATGGTATGCCCATAAGAAAATTGGATTAGATGCGGGTTTAGATCCAAAAATCGTCGAGGCTATAAGACAAAGAAGAATGCCTGATTTTAGTTCTAATGCGGAAAAAATTGTTTATGAATTCGCTACTCAATTACATAACGACCATCGTGTTGGAGATACTACATACTCCGCGGCCTTAAAAGAATTTGGAGAAACTGGCACCGTGGACCTAGTTGGCATTCTTGGTTATTACACCCTAATATCTATGACATTAAATACCTTTCAAGTCCCATTACCCGAAGGCATTAAAGAAGAGCTCGATTGAATAATGACTGGTGGAAATGGGGATGGGTCACACTAAACTTCTAAGTAGGGACGGATAAGCTAAAACGACTAAACGTCTAATGAGAATTTTAATTTTTCCTAAACAAGATCATTGTTGCCACCATACCAAGTATAAACAACATTAATAATGCGATGTATCCATCCTGAAATGCAGACTCCTGGGATTTTAATAAAAGAATATTTTTAAGATAAGCTTTGGAAACAATAACTCCTTCAGCGTGGGTCAAGCCCGAATTCAGAAGACGTTCTGACATAGTCGAAAGAAACTCTTGGGTAGTTGAATTATTATATGTTTGAGTTTCTAAAAGACTGCTTCCGTATTTAATCATTTTGCTATCGATTATGATGGCAAGGGTATTAATACCTATGGATGCACCCGTAAACCTAATAAAATTCATGGTTCCTGCAGCAAATGGAACTAAGTCGTGTGGAACGGAACTCATACCACTTAGGTTTAGAGAGGGCATAACTAGACCAAGCCCTATCCTACCCACAGCAATTAAAAAAGCCATCATCCAGAAGCTGGTTAAAACACCAGTTCCACCAAGTAACCAACACGAAATTGCGAAGATAGCTAGTCCGATGGTCATAATGTAAGATGGTTGAAAAGTTGTTAAAAGCTTGCCTGCAAAAGGAAAAACTAATAACGAAATTAATCCGCCTGGGAGCAACATTAATCCAGCCTCAAGCGCAGTGACTCCTTGGACTGTCTGAACCATTACAGGGATTATATAGAGTGACCCGAACATTCCTGCCCCAAATATAAATGCGACCAAAGCAGATGCTATGTATGTTCTATATCTAAATAATCTAAGGTTCAGTAGGGAGTGACTCCCAGTATTTTCTCTCACCAAAAAGAGAACAAATAGAATAACGGACGAGAAAAGCATAAAAAATACTGGATCAGTATCCCATCCATCGCGCTGGCCATAGCTTATCCCATTCAAAAAGAGCATAAAAGCCCCTATAATCATAAAAAAGCTACCTATGTTTAGCGGACTTCGAACTGTTGTTGCTGTTCGCCCAGGCACGAATATCCAAGCCATGATAGAGCCAACCATCAACATAGGAACAGCTGCCACAAAAACAAAACGCCATTGGGCAAAATCAACTATAAATCCTCCAAGTACAGGACCAATCGTTGGACCAAAAACGGCCGTCAAGCCAAACCAACCCATTGCCTGTCCTCTACGATCGGGCGGGTATGCCAGAAAGACGGTGGTCAATGCTAAGGGTTGTACAATGCCAGCGCAGAGTCCCTGGGCCACCCGGGCAAGTACTACACCCTCAAACGTTGGAGCATATTGTCCAATTAAACCAGCAAAGGAAAAAACTGTTAAGGCTGTTATAAAAATATTGCGTGGACCGAAGTTCGTTACTAACCAGCCATTCAAAAGTAAACCCGCAGTCATCGCAGAGTAGAACCCCGTCGAAACCCAATGCGCTTGGTCTTGTCCAATACCAAACGCTCCCATGATATTTGGAATAGCCACGTTAGCCATAGTCGATGACATAATCATGGCAACTGTAGCTATCATACAGGTAATAAGTACACCGAGTTGATTGATCGGCTGGGTCATGGACTAATCGCGATCTTTTTAATATTAAATTTAACCGGTTTATCCTTCCTTTGGATCAATGAATACCTCAACCATCATCCCTGGTTTTAGAGCTTCTTGTTCCTGCTCCACCTCAATACGCACCCGGATTCGTTGGGTGATTTTTGTAAAAGTACCCGCTTCATTTAATTTTGGCAGCAACGCAAACTGGCTTGTAGCGGCATTACCAATCAGAATAACCTTGCCCACGAACTCTTTACCTGGAAAAGCGTCAACTTCAATTCGAACCTGTTGTCCAGCACTTATTCGATTAATTTCCGTTTCCCGTATATTCGTCTCTATCCAAATCTTGTTTGGATCATGCATAACCAACAAACGTTGACCTTTAGAAACGAATTCACCCTTTTTAATTAAACGTCTGCCAACAACTCCGTCTATATCGGCTTTAATAATGAAATTATTAATTTCTTCTTCTTGAATTGCAATCTCGGCATCGATTTCGATTAATTGGGCTCGTAGTTTACCGAGTTCTGCAACCTTAACTATCAATTCTGATTGATCTGCCATAGCTTCTTTTAGAGACGATTCTGCTGTTTTTATAATTGCGTTTGATTTTATAAGTTGTTGCTGGGCTTTAAAAAAATCAGCCTGAGAACGATCAAACCTAGACCTAGATACCGCACCTTTTTTTATGAGCTTTTTAATTCGTCTCATTTCTTTTTCTAAAAAAGAGAATTCATGGCTAAATATTTTTTTACTAACCCTAGCCTCAGCCAATCTTGATTTTGCACCCTCTATTCGCGAATTGAGCTGAGTTTCAACCATTGTATACTCTGCTTCACTACGTTTTAATTCAGCAAGTTGAGTCCGTCTCTCTGCTTTCTTTTGCACTAGTTTTAGTTGCATTACTCGATCATCTATTTTAGCTAGGATTTGGCCTGCCGAAATTCTAGCTCCCTCATCGAAAAATAAGTCCGTCACTACGCCACTTGCCTGACTACTTATTGGAACGAGATCTGCCATAACCCTGGCATCTGTCTCGTGCACATATAAGAAAGCGCTTCGTCCCCAGTTTACTGCCCAGAGAATCATTGCACCAACCAATAATCCCAATAACACAATTCTTATGAAGGCAAAGAGACCGCGGCCTTTTACCGCATCTTTCTCATCAATACCATTATCGCTTTCGTTATTATTATTCGGCAATACTTGGTTCATAATAGGTCCCACCGTCACAGCGGTTTTTGAGAGAAAAGATGGATATCGATAACTAGAATATATTTTAAAGACGAGTCATGTGTCACTCTGTGCGAAGTTGTGTTTTGGACGAGCCTTACTTTAATAAGTAAACATATCGCAAAATATATAGAACAATAAAATTTTTTCTAAATTAACTGAATTCAAATACTGTATTTTTCTTATTCACTACATTTCAAAATCCATATGCTTTCCATAGTCATTACAATAGTTTTATTTTGGTTGAAAGTTTCAAATTTACACAAAGCATTACCAAACTTGGGTCTGGATGTAGACGGCTTTAGAGATAAAACATGCATCATCGCGTTAATAGTGTCATTCGGCCTGACGGGGGCCAGCCACCGAAGTTTATTTATTCCATGTCCTCCAGAGCTTGTAGTTTGAAATCCGTTAGATTGCTGAATCAGTCGAAAGGTTATAGCTGCCGTCATAAACCCACTAGCAATTAATCCACCAAAAATAGATTCTTCAGCCTCAGGTTTACTTACGTGAAACGGTTGTGGATCATAGCGCCACCCATAATCGATGATTTCTGCCTCAGTTATTGTTTTGGATAGACTTTCAAAAGTGTCCCCTACAGACAAATCATCAAAAAAAATTGGTTTGTGCATCAATATATATTCCTATTAATCGCGGGAAAGCTCTCAGTCAATGGGCAGGTGTGATGATGCAAATAAATCCACCTACGGTGATTTAAATAAAGAGTTGGCGTCCAAAGAGACTTTTTTCTTGGCTTCTATCATATCCCTTACCCGCAGAATCTCCTTTTCCATCTTCGTTATATAGAGCTCCAAGTCTTCTATATTCCAGTGGGTTAAATCTTTCAATTTAACCGGCTGGGTCTTTGGCTCTAAGTCATCTAAGTCCATGAATAGTGGCCTCCCAATTATTTAACTGCATAAAATAAATAATAACTTTGTTATTCTTATTTGATCCTCAACATCTTTTAGATATATAAATACGCTCCATCTAAAATGCCAATAGTGTACACTAGAATTTGTTTGTTTTGGAATTAAGACGAAAAAAGTTTAACAGGAGATATCATGACACAGCCATTGATGCCCAAAGCAACCGCAGTTTGGTTAATTGAAAATACAGCGCTTTCTTTCGATCAGGTTGCTGATTTTTGCCAACTACACTCACTCGAAGTTCAGGCTATTGCCGACGGTGAAGTGAGCATAGGCATGCAGGGCTTTGACCCGATAGCAAATGGCCAGTTATCCAGAGACGAAATTGACAGGTGCTCTCAAGATCCTAATTCGAGATTGGAAATTCAAAAAAGTGAACTGCCTAAACCCACAGTAAAAAGTAAAGGTCCAAAGTATGTTCCTATATCGAAACGTGGCGATAAACCTGATGCGATTGCGTGGCTAGTAAAACACCATCCTGAATTAAAAGATTCCCAAATAAATCGACTGGTGGGTACAACGAAAGAAACCATAAAGAAAGTAAGAGATAGAACACACTGGAACTCTCAACAAATAACGGCGCGTCACCCCGTTTTACTTGGACTTTGCCAACAGCAAGATCTTGACAAAGCTATTGTGAAAGCTGGGGGGCAATTAGAGTCACCTCAGGCGCAAATCGACTCGATATCGGAAATTCCATAGAGATAACCTTTAAAAATAAACCGATGACTTGAGATGTTCTAAGGATAGGTTCTTCTCTGTTCACGAGGTGTTATTTCGAAATATTCTTTGTAACATTTAGAAAAGTGACTAGCAGATACAAATCCGCAAGCCAACGCGACTGTCAGAATAGACATACTCGTCTGTTCCAATAACTGATTGGCTCTTTTCAATCTAAGATTAAGGTAATAACGAGTAGGCGTCATGTTCAGATGTCTTCTAAATAACCTCTCCAATTGTCTAGAAGAAATTCCCGCTCTAAACGCGAGTTCCGACTGGCTAATCGGTTCTTCCAAATTATTTTCCATATCCCCTATCGCTAATAACAATTTAGGATGAGTGAGGCCAACTCTCGCATTTAAATTACTTCTTTGTGGGTCGTTTGGGCCCCTTATTTTATCATAAATAAATTGCTCAGAAATATTTGAAACGATCTCTTCTCCAAGCTGTTTCCCAATGAGAAAGAGCATCATGTCGAGCCCAGCCGTACCACCTGAGCAGGTTATTCTGTTCTTATCAAACTCATAAATATCGGCAGAAACTTCGATTTCAGGAAATGATTCTCTGAATGCTCCTAAATTTTCCCAATGAATTGTACAACGGTGTTGATTCAACAAACCCGCTTTAGCAAGAAGATAAGATCCGGTGCAAAGAGCCCCAATGATCGCACCCGTCCTTGAAACCTTTCTTAAAAAAGAAAAAACGCGCTCATTCTCATGCAAATGCACATTTATACCAGAAACCAAAAATACTGTTTTTAGATTTTTCGCCGTTTCAATTGATTTGTTAACTACAATTTCCGTCCCATTGCTTGCTGTAACAGTATCTCCATCTATACTAATGAGTTCCCATTCATATATTTGTTTCCCCCTAACTCTATTAGCCAAACGAAGAGGTTCAATGGCTGATGAAAAAGCCATCATTGAAAATTCATCAATTAATAAAAAATCTATCTTAAGAGGTATTTCGTTGGGGTCACTGAACACCTCACCTACTCCTATTTGATTGACCACAAGAATATACGCTAATACAACCGTTTCGATTTTAAAGCATCAAAAAAATATTTTTATAAGATGATCAGTTTTGAACTGACATATCACTTCTCTTCTAAAGCAATTAAGGCAATTATATTTTTGAAAAAATTCATGTGGCTCAAACTCCGGTAAACCATCGTCTAGCCGGCATATCCTATTTTAGATAAAACATTAGCTATTTCATCTAAGATAATAGGATCATCAATAGTAGCAGGAACGTCGAAAGGTTCCCCCTCTGCAATCAACTTAATAGTTCCGCGTAAGATTTTTCCAGAACGCGTTTTTGGCAATCTATCGACAACTACCGCCGTTCTGAACGAGGCAACAGGGCCAATTTCCTCTCGAACCAACTTGATTACATCATTTACAATTTCTTGACCTGGTTTAAGGACACCATCCTTTAACACCAAAAAACCCAATGGCACTTGCCCTTTTAAATTGTCTGCCACTCCCAGAACGGCGCACTCTGCAACATCGGGGTGGCTTGCCAAGACCTGCTCCATACCACCTGTTGAAAGACGGTGTCCCGCAACGTTAATTATGTCGTCCGTTCTAGACATAACATGAAGATAATTATCTTCATCTATTATTCCCGCATCTCCTGTTTGATAATAGCCAGGGTAATCTTCCATATAACTTTCAATAAATCGTTGATCATTTTGCCACAAGGTCGAAAGTGCGCCAGGAGGAAGTGGTAGCTTGATGGATATGGCTCCAATTTCGCCGGCTTTTACAGGTTTACAAGACGAATCCAAAACCTCTATGTTCCAACTTGGCACAGCACATGTAGGGGACCCTGGTTTGATAGGAAGTTGCTCCAAACCAAGACAGTTCGACGCGATGGGCCAGCCAGTTTCAGTCTGCCACCAATGATCAATGACGGGTACTTTTAATAATTTTTCAGTCCATCGAAGTGTGTCTGGATCACATCGCTCCCCAGCTAGAAATTGAGATCGCAAAAACGACATATCGTATTTTTTAATTAGATCACCGCCTGGGTCTTCTTTTTTGATCGCTCGCATTGCTGTAGGTGCAGTGAACATGCACGACACCTTATGTTCCGACATTACCCTCCAAAATGCACCCGCATCTGGGGTCCCAACTGGTTTTCCCTCGTATAAGATAGAAGTGCAACCATGAAGTAAAGGAGCGTAAACGATATAAGAATGACCAACAACCCAACCAACATCAGAGGCAGCCCAGTAAACGTCGCCAGGATTGACATCAAATATATTTTTCATTGACCATTTCAAAGATACTAAATGGCCTCCCGTTGGCCGCACAACCCCCTTGGGAACTCCTGTGGTACCCGATGTATACAGAATATATACAGGATCTAGTGCACTCACCTCAACACAATTAACTGGATTAGATCCCTCATGAGCATCAAACCATTCTATATCTCTTTGATGATCAAGCTCTGCTTGCTCCATTTTTCTTTGAACGATAATACATTTATCCGGTTGATGTTTCGCTAGCGCTAAAGCTCCGTTTAGTAATGGTTTATACGAGACGACTCTACCCGGTTCTATGCCACAGGATGCGGACACAATTAGTTTTGGTTTTGCATCATCAATACGTTTAGCGAGTTCGTTAGATGCAAACCCTCCAAAAACCACTGAATGGATGGCACCTATTCTAGTACACGCTAACATTGCAATAACAGTTTCGGGTATCATTGGCATATAAATTATGACTCTATCGCCGTAAGTCACTCCGTATTTCACCAAAACGCCGGCGAATGCAGAAACTCGCTCATAAAGATCGTTATAGGATAGAATTTCTTTTGTTTCTGTTGCAGGGCTATCATAAATTATTGCGGCTTGTTCGCCCCGCCCAGCAGCTACATGAACATCTAAAGCGTTATAGCAGGTATTAATTTTTCCTCCTGAAAACCATTTAGTAAAAGGAGAGTTATTGTCATCTAAAACCTTATCCCAACGTCTTTGCCAGACCAACTGTTCAGCAGCCTCACTCCAAAACTCTTCGGGATGATTTTGCGCATATTTATAAGTTGTACTGTATAAGCCCATCGAAAATCCCCTCTATCAACTGCACGAGATGCCAAACTTATGATTATTTACAACAACTAGTTGCATGAAGGCCTCAGGCCAGTGTTAAGCAATATTATCTGTTAATTCATTAAAACGCTACTCGGCCGAATAGATAGTCGACACTCTTTTGGAGAGAGAGGCTTCTAAAAACCTATCAATATCTCCATCTAAAACGCCCTGTGTATCTGATGTTTCCTCGTTAGTGCGCAAATCTTTGACTAATTGATATGGTTGAAGAACATATGATCTTATTTGATGCCCCCAACCAATTTCCGATTTTTCGGCTTCAATTGCATTTGCAGCCTCTTCTTTACGTCTAATTTCGAGCTCGTATAATCTCGCTCTAAGCATATCAAGTGCTGTTGCCCGATTTCTATGTTGCGATCGATCGTTCTGACATTGAACGACTACCCCAGTTGGAATATGGGTAATGCGAATTGCCGAATTGGTCTTATTAACGTGTTGGCCTCCTGCGCCCGACGCCCTGTAGGTATCAACACGTAGATCTTTTTCTTCGATTTGAACTTCGATTGAGTCATCAATTACAGGGTAAACCCAAGCTGAAGAAAAACTAGTATGACGACGAGCAGCACTGTCGTAAGGCGAAATCCTAACCAGTCTATGTACTCCGCTCTCTGTCTTCATCCAACCATAAGCGTTTTCTCCTGTAATTTTAATAGTGACGGATTTAATCCCTGCTTCATCACCTACACTCTCTTCAATATATTTGATTTTAAATCCACGAGAATCACACCATCTACTGTACATTCTCAATAACATTTCTGCCCAATCTTGGGCCTCAGTACCTCCAGCTCCTGCGTGAATTTCCAAGTAGCAATCATTTCGGTCTAATTCACCCGAGAGAAGCGCCTCTAATTGGCTTTTTGAGCATTTCTGCAATAAATCCTTAAGCAATTGCTCACCTTCTGATGCGATATTATGGTCATTCTCCTCTTCACCTAACTCTATTAATTCAATCGTGTCTTCTAGATCTCGGGTTATATCATCCAACTCATTAAGAGCCTTTTCTAGGTGGGTTCGCTCTCGCATTACTTCTTGTGCATGCATTGGATTATCCCAGAAATCAGATTCTGCAACCAATGCATTAAGTTCACTTAGGCGCAAAGTCGACTTATCCCAGTCAAAGATGCCTCCGAAGTAGATCTATCGATTGTCTTATATCAGCTACTATCGCAATAATCTCAGCCCGCATATTTTTTCCTTCTCAAACTTGAGTTTAATTGATCTGAATAATCAATAAATTCCTTTGATTCCTTTAATATCCAAAGAAGGTTTCCACAATTTACCTTGCTTGCGTGACATCCAACCGGCCGCATAACCTCCATCGACAATCCGACTAGCGCCGGTAGGGACACTGCCTGGTTTAAATACTTCGGTTATTATATTTTTATCTCCAGGTCGCGCGAGTGATCCAGTCTCTGTATTTATTCTAACGTGAAGTATACCCGGTGGTGCCCTAAAAGGAACTTCTGGCATCCCTTTGAGGGCTATTTTCATAAATCGTTTGAAAATTGGAGCCGCTACATTTGATCCTGTATCCCGCCGACCTAACGTTTTGGGATTATCAAATCCTACATAAACACCGAAAGCTAAATCAGGAGAGAACCCGATAAACCACGTATCAAAATTTTTATTCGTAGTACCTGTTTTTCCTGCTAATGGTTTGTTCAAGGAAGCAATGCGCCGCCCAGTTCCGCGTTTTACAACCCCTTCCAGCATACGAACCATCTGATAAGCCGAAGCCCTATCTGCTATTTGTTCCCGATAATCCGGAATAACAGGCACTTTAGTCAAAGACTGATCTACAGACCTACACTCCAAACACGGCCGTATATCTTGTCTAAAAATAGTCCGCCCATTTCTATCTTGTATTTTATCTATAAAAGTAGGCGTTATTTTTTTTCCACCATTAACTAACATGGCATATGCACTAGTTAATTTTATTAAATTTGTTTCACCTGCTCCAAGCGACATAGAGAGCTGATCGGGCATCTTAGACGATATTCCAAACTTCCGAGCATAGTCTGAAACTTTATCCATTCCTATGGTTCTGGCTAAACGAACTGTCATCAAATTCCTCGATTTTTCTATTCCAATACGCATCGCACTTGGGCCATAAAACTTTTTTGTGTAGTTAGCCGGTTTCCATTTTCCTATCCCTGGGCCCTGATCAATAACGAACGGGGCATCCAAGATACGCGTGGCCGGATTAAAACCGTTTTCCAGGGCGGCTATGTAAACAAAGGGCTTGAACGCAGAACCAGGTTGCCTGAAAGCTTGGGTTGCTCTGTTAAATTCTGATTTCGCATAACTCCAACCGCCAACCATAGCCAATACTCTACCCGTATGTGGATCGAGAGCTATAGCAGCACCATTTACATCCGGGATCTGCTGTAGCTTATGAGTATTCATTTCTTCATCCAAAGTTTCTGTAAATACTACATCTCCCTCAGAAAGAACCTGCAATACACTAGTTATTTTCTTTCCTATCCGTTGCTTAGGTCTCCATTCTCTCGCCCATAATAGATCTTGTCTTTTTATGCTGCCTATCTCACCATTTTCAAATCCGATTTTAGCCTCGGTCTTTGTAACTTTTAAAACAACCGCAAGCCGCCAAGACTTAAGTGCGCCCTTTATATGTCCAAGTGATCGCAATTCTTTATCCCATCCGCTCCCCAGAGAGATAGACTTTATAGCCCCCCTCCAACCGTGCCTCTTGTCATATTTCATGAGGCCATGTTGAAGTGCCTTTTCTGCTATAAGTTGAAAATTTGGATCAATGGATGTTCGAACTGATAACCCCCCTCCATATACACGATCTGCCCCATAACGGGCCATCAGCTGCCGGCGAATTTCTTCTGAAAAGTATGGAGCATTTACAAACTCAGTTGCCGAACGAGGCTTAATACCTAGAGAGATTGATTGCTCAATGCGCATAATGTTGTCCGATATAAAACCATTCTTATGCATTTGGTTTATCACCCAATTTCGCCTTGAAATCGCCGCGTTCCGGTTCCGAACAGGGTGATAATTGCTAGGACCCTTTGGGAGCGCTGCCAAATACGCGGCCTCTGCCACGCTAAGTTCATTGAGTGATTTATCAAAGTAATTCAAAGCAGCTGCAGCAACACCATAAGATCCAAAACCTAGATAAATTTCATTCAAATATAACTCTAGTATTCGATTTTTGCTCAGTGCTTTTTCTATTCTGAAAGCTAAAATGGCTTCTTTAATTTTTCTTTCAATAGAAACTTCGTTTGTAAGTAGAAAGTTTTTTGCCACTTGTTGTGTTATGGTCGAAGCTCCTCTCGGCCGTTTATTTGAGTTAAAGTTTAGCAAATTGTCTATAGCTGCACTAAAAAGGGATTTAAAATCGATACCTTTGTGGCTATAAAAATTTTTATCTTCCGAGGATAAAAACGCTTTAATTATTAGTTTTGGAATCGCCTCAACCGGCACAAAAACCCTTCTTTCCCTGGCATATTCTGTTAATAAGCGACCATCGCCACCATGCACTCGGGTCACAACAGGAGGTTTATAATGAGCGAGTTGTCCGTACTCAGGTAATCCTTTTCCATATGAGTACAACAAAAACACAACGCCACCTGCTACTACAGAAGCAAGAACTAAAAAAAAAGATACCCCATATATTAACCAACGCACTTCAAGAACCTCAGACTCACAATGATCCCCCGCAAAACCTGCGTGCTTCCGAAGATAGAATATAGAAACTTATTATTAACTTCCAAAAATTTTTATGGAACTGATGCAAAGTATTTATCTAACCCTATCTTCACTGATTTGGCTATCTTCCTAACAAAAGTGTCTTGTTTAAGTAACCGCTCATCATTTACATTAGAAAGGTAACCCATTTCAAGCAATATAGATGGAACATCTGGCGCTTTTAAGACTGCGAATCCAGCAAATTTATGAGGTCTTTTGTGTGTTTTTATCACTTTCAACAATTCAGGCACCAGTAGTCCAGCAAATTTAGCCGCCTGGTTCATAGTTTCTCTTTGGGCTAAATCTATCAATATATTAGTAACTTCTTCTGTTTCCTCACTCAAATCTACTCCAGAAATGATATCAGCTTTGTTTTCCCTTTCGGCCAATTGAGCTGCTTCTTTATCAGACGCGGTCTCAGAGAGAGTATAGATTGTTGCACCTCGCACCGAATTATTTGCAATCGAATCAGCATGTATAGAAATAAATAAGTCTGCACCTGACAATTTTGAACGGGATATTCTATCCCTTAGTGTTAAGAATTGATCTTTTGTTCTGGTTAAAATTACCCTGTAGGCAGGATCCTTTTCAATAACTTGCTTGAACACCTTGGCCGCGGAAAGAACCACATGCTTCTCATAAGTCCCCGCATGTCCAATAGCCCCTGGATCAACACCACCGTGGCCAGGGTCAATTATGATTAATTTTTGACTCCCTATTTTCATTGACGGAGAGAGAGAAGATACTTTTTGCTTTAAACTGGAAGAAGAGGATCGCTTTTGAAGAGTATTCTTAATAGTAATAGTCGCCTTTTTTTGAAATTTGTTTCTGCTCGTCGTTTTCAAGTCAATGACTAGACGAGTTAGCCCCTGAACGTTTGACTTCAGATGAAAAAATTCTTTAATAATCATTGGTGACACCAGATCGATTACTATGCGTGAAGTTTCGCTGTCGAATAAGCCAAAACGGTATCCGCTTACCCCCCCCACAGCCTTTTTCAAACCAGACGCTTTAACCTGGAAATCAATCTTTGGTAAATCTAAAACTAATCTGTAGGGATCTGCTAAATAGAAAGCTCTAAACTGAGTTTCTCTTGTCATATCCAAAACTAAACGCGTTTTATCTAAATGGGCGCCTAGTCTTATATTAATAACTTTAGTTACTGAAGATGCTGAGGATTCTTGTGCCCATGAAGAATAAATTTGAGTGAAGCTAAGAATCGGCAAGAAAATCAAAAGCAATGAAAAATGACCTTTTGATTTCCATAGACTCATTAGTTTAATTCTATCATTAAAATATTATTTATTTACAGCAAATTCGTTAAAAAAGTATCTATAATTATGAATGATCGGGTCAGTCTGTAATTTACAACTCGATAATGCCAAAAAAATAGCCCAAAAGCAAAAATGTTATAACTAAGCATTGTTACAATAGTCTTTAATCAGTATTATTAACCCAGTAGAATAAAATATGTAAATTTTTAAAAGAATTAAATCTCTTCAGAGATCGGATAGGCACCGGACTATGACGATTACATTCCGGCCTTTTTATTAAGGACTTTTACGTGACGCGCGCAACCAACTGTTATTTAGAATGGCTGATCCCATCTGGTTTGTATCATGACCAAGGACTCGCCGCCAGTTTTAGGAAAAAAATCGCAAGATTTATTTTTTATAAATGTCGCGCCAACACACCCAAAATATTGTTTACATCAAATAAAATACACCTTTTTTTATCTTTATTATTATCACTTAGAACCAAAGCGGAAAACCGAGGGCAGCTAAAAGAAAATCGCGCCCGTATTAAGTCAAATAAAATGACTAATGCTTGGGTTCCAGGATTATCGGAGTTTTATTTCAATGACAAAGCGTATGCTTATAGATGCTACCCAAACCGAAGAAATTCGGGTAGTTATGACAAGTGGGAACCGTGTTGAGGACTTTGATTTTGAAGTCGCAAGCCGGCGCCCATTAAAAGGCAATATCTACTTAGCACAAGTAACTAGAGTTGAACCATCACTGCAAGCTGCATTCGTGGAATACGGTGGGAACAGGCATGGTTTTCTCGCTTTTAGCGAAATACATCCTGATTATTACCGAATTCCCATGGAGGATCGGGAAGCGCTATTAGCGGCGCAACCCGAGGACTCTGATTTTGCCGAAGAAGCTATCGAAAGAGAAAAAGATGATGATTCGCACTTAGATTCGAACGATGGTACTGGCGATGGCAATTTAGAATCAGTACCTGACACCAACTCTTTAACGGAAAACTCGAAAACTGATGAACCGCCATCCGTTGCCAAAAAACGGCGATATAAAATTCAAGAAGTGATAGCAAGACGACAAATAATGCTTGTTCAAGTTGTCAAGGAAGAGCGCGGAAATAAGGGAGCGGCTTTAACTACATTTCTTTCCCTAGCTGGACGCTACTGCGTTTTAATGCCTAATACACCAAGAGGCGGCGGCGTTAGTCGTAAAATAATCAGCGCACTGGATCGCAAACGTCTTAAGAGTGTTGTAGAAGGTCTTAGCGTTCCAGAGGGGATGGCTGTAATCGTTAGGACTGCCGGCAGCCAAAGGACCAAAACTGAGATAAAACGCGATTATGAGTATTTAATTCGACTGTGGGATGAAATACGTGAATCGACATTAGTATCAACTGCACCGCACCTTGTTCATGAAGAAGGCAACCTGATAAAGCGTTCTATCCGAGATCTTTATACACGAGACATCGATGAGATTTTAGTAGAGGGTGATACCGGATATCGACTTGCTAAATCTTTCATGAAGACGTTAATGCCTAGTCATGCCCGACGAGTCCAAATGTTCTCATCCGGCGGTATACCGCTATTTAGTCGCTTCCAAATAGAAAACCAATTAGACTCACTATACGAGCCAATAGTACAGCTAAAATCTGGTGGCTACCTAGTCTTAAATCAAACTGAGGCGCTGGTTGCTGTAGACGTGAATTCGGGGAAATCAACAAGAGAGCGAAATATAGAGGAAACCGCTCTCAAAACAAATCTTGAAGCTGCCGAAGAGGTAGCCCGTCAGTTGCGTCTCCGTGATCTGGCCGGCCTAGTAGTTATAGATTTTATAGATATGTATGAGTCTAAAAATCAGCACGCTATAGAACGTAAAATGAAAGACGTAATTAAGTCCGACAGAGCGCGCATTCAAATGGGTCGCATAAGTCAATTTGGATTGATGGAACTATCCCGACAACGACTTAGGCCGAGTGTCACCGAATCAAGTACCCAGCCATGTCCTCATTGTGCGGGAAGTGGAGTGAGAAGATCAATCGACTCTGCTGCTCTGCAAGTTCTCAGAAACATCGAACAGGAAGGATTAAAGCAAGAAGCTAAGGAAATTTTGATCCAGCTTACCTCAGAAGTTGGATTCTACATTCTAAACCGGAAAAGAGACATTCTGGATGCCATGGAACAACGCTATGCATTTAAGATAATTTTAGAACCCAATGATAAGTTTTTAGGTGCTGAACATAAAATCGAAAGAACTATACAAAAGACGGAGGAAGATAAGGTCAAGGAGATCATTGATATCACCGAATCAACCCGTGAGGAATTTGGTCATTCAAATGATGAGGCGACTAAAGCTGAGGAGACAGAGTCCCCAACACCAAAGCCCAAACAACGAAGACGTAGGATCAATAAGAGAAAAAATATAATAGCAACCGAGGATAATATTTCAAAAGAGCAGGATATAGTTTCGTCGGAAAACTCTAATGAAAGTTTACAAACGAATGATATTGATGAAGATGAAAGTACAAGAAGACGTAGACGTCGAGGAAAAAGGGGCGGACGCAGGAGAACAAGAAAAATCACAGACGCAGAAACTTCGCAACAAGAAGAGCATGAAGACAGTTCTCAATCGTCTCCAGTCGCTTCCATGGAAGCTGTAATCTCATCAGAAAATATAGAGAACAAAAGTGAAATAGATATCGATGGTGCTGGAAATTTATCGACTTCGTCTTCAACTAAAGATGCGAAGCCAGATTCAAAACCGAAAAGACGGTCTAGAAAAAAAATAGACGCGCAAAAGTCAGTTGAAAAAGATGCTACTAAACCTGCTCGCAGAAGAAGAAAGTCCGCATCAGATGACGCAACTAACCCAAAATTAATTGATGAAAATAAAAAAGGTACAGGGTCGATACAAGATGACGCAACGCCAGACGAACCTGCCAATAGTGCCAGGGAAAAAGTCGCTCCGAGACGTGGTTGGTGGAATCGTTTGATTCAATAATATGATTGCGGTTTTTAACTAGTTAATAGTATTATTTATTCAACCAAGTTTTTATTCGTTTACAGGCTTCAATCATATCATGCTCCGCCCCGGAAAAAGATAACCTCAAAGTTGAGTTTCCCCTATCGGGATCAAAATCTAGGCCAGGGGTACAGGCTACCCCTATCTCCTCAAGCATTCGTTTACAAAATTCCACACTGTCATTTGTAAAATGAGCAATATCGGCATAAATATAGAAAGCTCCGTCCGCAGGTGCTAATTTGTCTAATCCGCTTGAAGGTAATTCATTCATTAGAATTGATCGGTTTATCGCATAACGTTTGACGTTGTCTTCTGCTTCGTCATAACTATCAAAAGCCGCACTTGCGGCTATTTGGGACAAAGTTGGCGGGGAAATAAACATATTTTGAGCAAGACATTCAACGGATCGTGCTAAGTCTTGGGGCACTATCATCCATCCTAAGCGCCAACCAGTCATAGAAAAATACTTCGAGAAGCTATTGATAATTATCGATTCCGCATGGGTTTCTAGGGCTGAAACAGGTTGTTGGCCATAATTTACACCATGATATATTTCATCGGAAATAAGCCTAATCTCCTTTTTCTTGCAATAATTAGACAATTCCTGCATTTGCTGATAACCGATCATCGTTCCTGCCGGGTTTGATGGGCTTGCTATAATAAGACCATCTATTGGCTGCTGTAACTCTTCAAGCAGGGCAACTGTTGGTTGAAAACGATGCTTTAATTCAGTAGGAATTGATATAGGAGTGATCCCTAAAGATTTTAATATATTCCTATAGGCTGGATAACCTGGTGAGGCCATGACAACTCTGTCTCCTGGATCAAAAGCGGCCATGAAACTTAAGATAAAAGCCGCCGAGGACCCTTTAGTAGCGACGATCCGTTCCAAAGGTATATCTGCCCCGTACCAGCCTTTGTAATGTTTAGCTATGTCGGCTCTTAACTTTAACAAACCAAGAGCTGGGGTATACCCTAATTTATCGTTCTCTAGTGCCGTTTTAGCTGCAGTTATGACTTTTGATGGGGCCTTTGTAGATGGTTGGCCAACCTCTAGATGCAGAACATCACCACCTTTGGACTCTCTTAACGATGCTGCTTGCATAACGTCCATAACAATAAAGGGAGGCATCTTGCCTCTATCGGCAACTTTCAAAACCATTTTCTTCCTCTCCCTTTAAAATAATTCTTCTCAAGATCACCAAATAGAGATCAACATTTTTAATCCTTAACCAGAAATGGGTCTACTTAAATCGAAACCAGCGTTATATTAGTATAATGGTTGCTAAATACACGATTCTATAAATCCGTTTCGTGATTGATTAAAGATTTGAATGGATGGAATGGCACGATACTTCGCTTTTCATACACTATGATTGCCGAAGTCAGTCTCAATGACCATTCATCAGAAGCTTAATTGGCATATGCAGCTTTGACATGGAGTGACGAATGCGATTATTAGCAGTTTTCAATCTTATTACATTCGTTTTTTTACCCTTTTCCTTTCTGATTTCAGAACCAGCATTGGCTAAAAACAAAAGAATAATAATCGATGCTGAAATTCATCAATATCTCACAGAGCTCGCTAATCCAATTCTCAACGTCGCCAAAATTAATTTGGAAGACGTTAAACTTCACATACTACAGGACAACGCTTTAAATGCATTTGTTGCTGGTGGGAAAAATATATTTTTGCATACCGGACTTTTAATCAGTACGGAAACCCCTCAACAACTAAGAGGTGTTCTTGCACATGAAATTGGACATATAGCAGGCGGCCACCTAACTCGCATGTCTCAGGCTTATCGAGACGCTTCCAATTTTGCTAGTCTTGGATCAATTCTGGGTTTAGCTGCAGCTATCGCTTCAGGAAAGCCTCAAGCAGCGCCGACACTAGTCCACGGTGCGGGGAGCATAGCACAAAAAACCTTTTTGAGACATACCAGAGGACAGGAAGCCGCAGCAGACCAAGCTGCTGCGAGATACCTAATAGCTATTCGAGAGGGTCCAGGCGGCCTGTTAGATTTCTTAAGAATTTTAAAAGAAAAGGAGGCTGTTTCGTCAGATACTATACCCATCTATCTTAGAACACATCCACTAACCAAAGATAGAATAAAATTTTTTGAAAAGCCTACCTCCGTTCCAAACGATATCAAAAAGAGAACCACTCTTGGGCTCATAGAGCGACACAACAAAATGATTGCGAAGTTATTTAGCTTTCTAAGACCACCCTCAGAGACATTCTTACGGTATAAAAAATCAGAGAACAGTTACCTATCAAAATATGCATTCGCGATAGCACATCATAAAAACGCGGAAAGCCATAAAGCACAAAAACTTCTCAATGAGCTAATCGCTACTACACCAATGGATCCTTACCTTTGGGAGCTCAAAGGGCAGATTTTTTTTGAATTCGCAAAACCAAAAAAAGCGCGTTCGGCCTATCAAAAAGCCCTTTCCATAAACGGGAATATCCCATTAATTAGGCAACAACTTACGCGGGTGGAACTAGCAATAAATTCACCAGAAACGATCAGTTCAGCTCTTAAGAATGCAAAAATAGCCGCCCGGGCTCTCCCCAAGTCAGCTCTTTCTTGGCATAATTTGGCCGTTGCTCAGGGACGTAATGGCAAGATAGCGATGGCAAATTTATCTCTGGCCGAACTAGCTTTACTGCAAAATAACATGCATAAAGCCACTTTACATGCGAACCGAGCAAAAAAGGTTTTAAAAGAAAACACGCCTGCTTATCAAAGATCACTGGATATAATTAATACGTCTAAAAAAACCTCAAAAAACTAAAGTTAAACTTGTTATTGGATAAGCCTACAAATGATTTTTCGATTTAAAAAGCACCAATCAATATTGAATCTAAATTCTACCATAACCACTATTCTGTGTTTTATTTTCTTCTTTCTAACGAATTCCTCCTCATTGGAAGCTCAGTCTACCGATACTTTCACACCAGCGGAAAAGGCCGAAATATCCAAGCTTGTTCGTCAATATATTAAGCGTAATCCAGAAATCATATTAGAAGCCCTGGAAGACATACAGGAACAAGAAAAAAATCAGAAAGAAAAAGAACAACGCCTCCAACTGAAACTCAACGAGAAATTAATAGAAAGGGATACAGATGATCCTATTTTAGGAAACCTAGGTGGGAAAATTATAATTACAGAATTTTTTGATTATCAATGCGGTTATTGTAAAAGGATGTTGAAAATTCTCCTGGATATCTCCAAGGCACATAATGATGTAAAGATAGTCCTTAAAGAATACCCAATATTAGGGCCTGTTTCGACATTGGCGGCACAGGTGGCTCTGGCAGCAAAAAAACAGAATAAATATGCAGAAATGCACGCTGCTTTGATGCAGTTAAAAGGACGGTTATCTGAAAAAGCTGTCTTTCAAATCGCAAAAGAGGTAGGCCTAGACACAGAACAATTGCAAGAGGATATGATGGACCCCAAAATCTTAAACCATCTGACACGAACGCGAGAGTTAGGCAAACGACTGATGATTAGAGGAACTCCTGCTTTCATAATTAATAACACTATTTCGCCTGGCGCATTAACAAAACATCAATTATTAGAGCTAATTGTGCAAGCAAGAGACAAAGGTTGAGTACTCATTTGTTTGGGAATGGCTTCACGTCCCGACTAAACAAATAAAGAGTTCCTGAAATGAACAATACTATTGCAACAATCCCGAAAACTAACTGATATCCCGATAATATAGAAAAATCATTAACTAAAAAGATCTCAACTAAGGAACCCGTTAGGCTTTGTAATATAAAAATAAAACCAACCCCCAAAAAATTCACGAATGTTAGTGCTCTTCCTGCATAATTCTCCGGCACATAGCCACGGCAGTGACCAGCCAATGTCACAAATATTGGAGATGAGATAGAGAAAACACAAAGCATGATGATAATAAACGCTATGTGAGTTGTCGGGAAGATAGCAAGCCCTAAAAGATTTATTATCATAAGACTCACTCCTGTCAAAACCACCCATTTCCTTGTATTAAAAATACGGTCTAGTGGTCCGTATATGTATGTACCAAGGTTAACGCACAAAACCATTAAAAATATTATGGAACCTGCGCTAGTGGGGCTCAATTCATGGATATCTCTTAGAAAAGGACCAACCCACAGACCACCTATAGTCGCAAAAGGAACAGAAAAACACAGAGCCATTGCAAATATGGGCCACAAATTTCTGTCCTTTATTACCTCGAGCAAGCCAAGAATAGCCGTTTTGGAATTCTCCTTCGTGTTTTCTATTCTGGCTCCTGGGGGTCTATCATCAACAAAAAACCAAATCAAAATGCTTGATAATAAAGAGACTACTGCCAAGTACAAGAATGTATCAGTAAAGCCTACATATTGAATTGATGCTGCTAAAGGAGCGGTGCCTATCATCCCCCCCAATGCCCCTGCAACGGCAATAGTAGTTGCAGCTACACTGGCCACACGTTCAGGACTGGCCCATGCAAGAGCCAGCAAATAAACTCCTGTGATCGACGCCCCATGACCAATGCCTATCAAAGTTCGGCCAACTGTTAATCCTGATGATGTCTCAGCTAACCCAAAGATAACCGTTCCAATTATTGCAACCGAACTCCAACCAACTATCATTCGTCGGGCACCGAATCGATCTAGCATAATTCCAAAAGGAATTTGCACTAACGCCGAAGAAAGAAACATAACACCAATGACAACACCAATCTCAGCTGGTGTTAATTGATGAATACTTGATAATGCGTTCGCTAGCACACTGCCCCCAACACGATTTACCTGCACTAGAGTCAGGAAAAAGCCCATTATGATCATGATTTTTGTAAGATTTGGCAGAGGCTTATTTATTATCCGCTTGAACAAGAGATAAGTTTTCATAGTCAATCTTTATAGAATTGGTTACAGACTAAAATGCGCAGTGATTATTAAAATGAGGCGTTTCCAAGACACGGTCACGGCTAGCTATAAAATAGGATAGTTAAAATTAGTTATGAAGCACTCGTTCATACTCTCCCTTTAAAAGAACAGGGAAAGTCTCACAATCTAATTTATCACCAGGTTTAAGAGATACTTCAGGGAATGGCGGTGACATTTCTCCACTTCTTCTCACAAACCTTGCATCGTCGCCCGTAAATCGGGCAGCAAAAGCTCTTCGTCTTGACACTTTCGATATATTTCCGGGAGCTCCATGTACTGTGAGAAAATTAAATGCAATACAATCGCCTGGAGCCAAGTCCCATGACAATACTTCATAGCGATCAATCTCCGAGTCAATATCTGGCATTGGCTCAAAACCTTCGTCTTTGTTGGTATAATCAGTCCCCACAAATTTAGTGGGAGTGAACCATTTACCCCATCTATGAGATTTTGCTATAAACTGAACGCAAGTCTCTTTTGGAACAGGGTCGAGAGGAATCCATAAAGAACACGTATCTTTTCCATTCACGCAATAATACGGTTGATCATGATGCCATGGTGTTCGCTCTTGTGTACCAGGTTCTTTGACAAGAACATGCTCATGGAAGAGGTTTACTTTTGAAGAACCCATCAATTGTGAGGCTAAATTTGCAGCAGGTGATTCAAAAAAGAACGACTTATATTCTGGTATACGATCCCAATTACAATAATCCCCAAAAAATCCACCCGGCGACGATTTGTCAGTATAATTGCGAGTGTATTTTCCTGGTGTAGACATATTATATTCCACACCTTCACGTAATTTTTTCACCCAACCTTCCGAGATAACCTTAGGTAGAAGAACCGCCCCAAATTCCTTGAAAGAAGCAATTAGGTCATCGTCAAGTCGCATTGTCTTCCCAGACTCCATTGTGCAAAAGGAAATCAATTAAATGAAAATAACCTATTTATGACACGGACTACGATATATCTAAAGACTGAATATATTGAGTATCGATTATTTTCTTAATTCGATCTATTTTTAATACGTTATCCCTTAACGCGGCCAGTCACAGAAATATCGCCCACGGCAATTGCTTCTTTGAGAATATCGATCCCGAGGGAGAGTTCCTCACACGACTGCCTATGTCTGCGTAATTCCAATAATTCTGACTCTTTTAATCCTCCAGTCTCTGAACGCCCAATATCTAAAACCTTAGCTATGTAACGACCCCGGACTCTTGCTGATAACTTAATGACCTGTTCAATCTCATGGCTAGAGACATCTAGAACAACGCCTTGTGTTAAGTTATTATTTTGCCTATTCAAAAATCTATCCAACTCGACAACATACTGTCGCGCGTTAACAGTTCCCTCATGTGAACTTTCGTTCCTAGGTTTCTGGATGGCTAATTCATCAGAGTGTCTATGCGCTTTTTGTTCCATTTGAATCTTTACACGTTGATTCAGATTTGCGGCTCTTTTGATAGAAGGTGAGGTTAATTCCGGGATGGGCAATGAATCAGAGAGATTTTCCGAAATTTTAGATTTTTTAGCTTTAAGGCTCGCACCATTCTGACCTTTTTGCATTAAAGACGGCCTTAACGTTTCAGGACTTACAGATGCGTCTGAATCGGTTTTTTTCTGGAAATTATTGTTTTCTTCTAAAGCCCCAAGGCCTGCTTTTAACGCTGCTTTTAATGACATAATTCTATCGCACTTCCCACTCCAGTTAGCTCACGAAGGTTTTAATGCAATAGTTATGCCTGTTTCAAAAACACGGAATCTAACTCGCTGTATACTTTTCGATTTAATCGACATCGTAACCTGATCAATATAAATAGATGTCGACTAATAAAGTCGCTATTCTATTGGTTTTGTCATATGCTTTGATCAATTGTATAAAAACGCTCGAGAGAAATAGCTATGGTAGCTGTGATAACTGATCTTTTAACAAGAGAACAAATTAGTGCGATAAATACTAAACTATTTTCTTCACCTTTTTCTGATGGCAATATGAGTGGTGGTGTTTTGGGCGCCCAGTTAAAGAAAAACACTCAAGTTCCCCCCAATAGTCCCCAATATAGAGAACTAGCCGAGCTGGTTATGGGCGCCATGCAAAAAAATGATGCATTTAATAGTGCCGCAATCCCACGAAGAATCCTATCGCCGATTTTCAGCGCATACGCCAAAGGTGACGAATATAAAAAACACGTTGATGCCGCGATGATGGGCCCGTACCCCGGAATGAGAACTGACTTATCAATTACGATATTTTTGAATGAGCCTAAAGCATATACTGGCGGAGAGTTGATCATTGAATCACCTTTGGGAGAAAAAAGTTTTAAACTTCCTCCAGGCTCAGCTGTTCTATACCCTACACATTATGTTCATTGTGTTAATCAGGTTACGAAAGGCAGAAGACTGGCTGCTGTTACCTGGATTGAAAGTATGGTCTCAGATCCCCAAAAACGTGAAATATTGGCTGATTTTGCATCTGCAGCCGACATGCTGGTGGTTCAAAAAGGCGATATGGATATTATAAGAAATTTAGAAAAAGGCCGTCTCAATCTTCTGAGAATGTGGGCCAACACCTGATAAGTTTGATAACACATGTAAAGGCCTTTCTGAAATATCTATTGCATCAGAACCTTTTAAATTTTGTACTCAGCAATGAACTCTTTTTTAAATTGAAGTCCATGTCCAGGCCGTTCAGGTGCCGAGTAAAAGCCATCAACCGGCAAAACAGGCTCAACCCACGCATCGTCCATCCAATTCACATACTCTATAACTAGTGGGTTTGAAATCGAGGCCATAAGCTGGACCATTAATTCCGGAAACAGATGAGGCGCGATGGTCATTCCCCAAGTATCCGCGAGGTTTGCTATTTTCCTCAATTCGGTGAATCCACCTCTCATTATATCGGGTTGAAGTATTGGTAAATTTGGGTTTTCAAAAAATGGACGCATGTCAAATCGGGTAAAGTGAGTTTCGCCTCCAACAATCCGGATATCTAAGGCATTTGCAATACGGGCATATCCGCTAAAATCCTCACAAGGAACCGGTTCCTCCAGCCAAAAGAGATCATATTGTTCAAACTTTCGGCCAATAACGATTGCCTCATCGGCAGTCCAAGCCATATTAGCATCAATCATTATATCAATTTCAGGCCCCAACTTATCGCGCATCAAAGCAACATTTCTTGCGTCTTGATGCCTGTCATATAATATTCCACACTGCATTTTTATCGATGTGAAACCATCAGCCACGTAGCGTTGCGCTCTCTCTACCATGCCATCAGGCCCATACCCTCTCCAACAGCCACTTCCATATGCTGGAATGATATCATTACAATGTCCCCACAATCTATGAAGTGGCAGACCAACAGATTTTCCAACTGCATCCCAAAGGGCAATATCTATTGCAGATTGTGCCATAACGGTTATGCCCATTCGCCCAACCCAATAATTTTTTTTCCAAAGTTGCGTCCAAATACCCTCAACATCAGTAATATTACGGCCTAAGAGTTCCGGGATAATGAGCTCCTTCAAACAGGCTTTGATTGTTTCGGCGCCACCCCCTAGGAGCATGAGATATCCCATTCCTATTATACCCGAAGCAGTTTCTATTTCGACTACCAGTATCTCTCGGCACTCAGGAACAGAGGGGCCAAACCTCGGTGCCTCAACCCAAGGAGCTTGCAGTTTCATTATGCGGACTTCTTTTATTTGCATTACGATGGCCCTTTCTTAATTTAGAATCAAAATGCTCTCTATCAAATTCATTATAATGAGAGATGGATTCCAGTCCAATAACATGTATATTTCAAACGCTTATAAATAATTATTACAAGGGGTAACTGTATGAATTTTGCGGGTACGTTAACAAGAAGTGCTCTAACGTACGCTGATAATGCAGCGGTCTCAAAGGGGCATTCTATAGTTTTAAACTATGCTCAATTATCAAATAGAGTTTCCAAATTAGCTTATTCCCTCAGATATTCATTGGCAGTCAAAAAAAGTGATCGAGTGGCTCTAATCATGAAGAACTGCCCGGAAATCATTGAAACGATTTATGCCGTATGGCACGCCGGGTTATCGGTTGTTCCTATAAATGCGAAACTTCACCCCCGTGAGTTTGGATATATTTTAGAAGATAGCGGTGCAAAAGTCTGTTTTGCGACAGGCGAGCTGATGGACTCCGTTACAGATGCGAAAACTGATGCACCTTTGTTAGATCATATCATAGAGGTTGGTTCCTCCTCATATGAAAAGCTTTTTGATGGAAGCGCAATGCCATTAGAAGATCTAGCACCGACAGACCTCGCATGGTTGTTCTATACATCTGGCACGACCGGCCGTCCTAAAGGCGCAATGCTCAGTCACCGCAGTATTCATTCGATGACCATGAATTATCTGGCGGATGTCGACACCATTGATCCCAATGATTGTATAATACACGCAGCGCCTATGAGCCATGGATCCGGTCTTTATGCGCTACCTCATATTGCCCGAGGCGCCAATAATATAATCCCCGAGAGCGGTGGTTTTGACGTAGCCGAAACCCTTGATTTGATACAATTCTGGCCCCAATCCACGTTTTTCTTTGCCCCAACGATGGTAACCCGGCTAATTAACGCCCCTAATATCAATCAGTCTGATATTTCAAACCTCAAAACGATCATTTATGGCGGGGCCCCTATGTATCTGAATGATACATTAAAGGCTCTGGAAATCTTGGGGCCAAAATTAGTGCAAATTTATGGACAAGGAGAATCTCCTATGACCATTACCGGACTTCCAAAGCATATTATAAATAATAAAAAACACCCTAATTATGTCGAGCGACTCTCCTCCGTTGGCATAGCACGTACCGATGTAGAGGTTCGAATCGTATCAGATAATGGAGAGCCCAAGGATGTTGGCGAGGTGGGTGAAATTATCGTACGTGGAGACGTTGTCATGACCGGTTATTGGAATAATCCGGAAGCAACGGCGAATTCAATTCGTGACGGATGGTTATGGACCGGCGATGTTGGAACCATAAACGCAGAAGGATTTTTAACGCTAAAAGACCGATCAAAAGATCTGATAATTTCAGGAGGAACAAATATTTATCCTAGAGAAATTGAGGAAATTCTTTTAAAGCACCCATCAGTTTACGAGTGCGCCGTTGTTGGTCGTCCCCACACCGACTGGGGCGAAGAAATAATAGCTTTCATAACGACACATCCCAATACTTCGGTCACCAAAGAAGATCTAAATGAACTCTGTTTAGAACATATAGCGCGATTTAAACGACCAAAAGATTACCGGTTTGTAGATAAGTTGGAAAAAAATAATTATGGAAAGATTCTAAAAACGGAGCTAAGGGAGATACTCAAGGGAGAATAATCTTTCGCCAAAATGTTCCCCCTAAACATCAAGACATTGGCGATGAGTTACGTCCAAATACTCGAGAAGTTGTTTACGGTAAGGCGCTATATTTTTATACTGTTGCATATCAGTGCTCATATTTTTAACTGAGTGCGCGAGAGCCACTAGAGCTTCCGGCTGGCATACTAGTGCTGAAACTTTATCGACATAGGTCTTAATGTTAAAAAGAATCCACCCCGTGTGTGGTAATCGGCGAAGCGTTTGGCGTTCGCATCTTAAAAAAATGAGATCACCTGCATTTTTAGAATTGATACTTCTAGAGTAATCAGTGCTAGTTTTTCTGATGGGCTGATACAAATCCGGGTCATCTGTTAAAGACCAATTCACCCGCCAAACAGGCTTATTAATATCTAGTTTATCAAAGAACCTATCCACAGGTCTTGCCAATTTATTTTCGTAATCAGGAACTGGAGAGTGGATATCAACCATGCGCTTCCCGATTTTGTCGATGAGACGCCAACGAGATGGAAAGCAAAGAGATGCAGCTTCCAAAGTATATCCCGTATCTCCAGGCGCCATAAGACACAGGTCCTCTTGCACAAGTCTGCCCGCCAAGTCGAGGGGCATTTCTGTAAATTCTTTCCTAGAAAAGTTTCGTCTTATTCCATCGACAAAAATTTTATCCCCATCAATTCTCAAAAGCTCAGAGTGAAACCTATTCATATAGTCTATAATTAAATCTAAGACTTCCTGTTGAGCTAATTGACTTCCCTGAATACTCTGAAACACTTCGCTCTTTTGGTTGGCCAGTAACGCTTCTTTTTCCAATAGTTCTTTATAGAAATACTCATCGGGCTGAAGCCATTCATCTAAATCCAAGGCGACTATGCCCATAGACAGTCTAAATCTGCCTTTATCAAAAGGCATATATAAAGGGTTTTTGCGGCTTTTTAGTCTTTTAAAAGTCATATGAACTTTGTGCCAATATCCGTTGTCTGCACAAAAAGTTGGTTTAGTTAAGGGCGTAGGGCACCTGAACCCGATGTAGTTCGTGGCGATGTTCCATCATAACCAATTAATCTATTAGCCTCTTGTCCTTTTAGCGGTTCAGTATAGCAATTAACCGTACCAATTGTTCTGTAGCAATAAAGGGACTCTGCTGCAACGGTTGCCGAAGACTTTTTACTCGCGCCTATCATATCTTTAATCTTGTCGCGGACTTGACTATCGCAAGCACTGAGACAAACCATTAACGCTAACAAACAGGCGACTTTTTGCATTTCCTTCTCCGGGTTCATCGAAACTTCACGAAAAGAAAGCTTCCTTAAACTAGGCAATCACTTCTCAGTGTACAGTCTTCAAAACTGCTCGCACGGTATCCGCTATAAATTCAACCTGCTTTTTTTCTATTATTAAGGGTGGAGAAAGGGCAATAGTATCGCCCGTGGTTCGGATTAAAAGCCCTGCATCAAAAGCCTTTTGAAAAGCATTCATCGCTCGAAATGTGGGCTTTCCAGGAATTGACTCGAGTTCAATCGCTCCCATCATTCCCAAATTACGCACATCAATTACATTATTGGCATCGCTAAGCGAATGCAAAGCAGACTCAAAATATGGAGCTAATTCTGCTGCGCGAGCAAACAAGTCATCATTTCGATATACATCTAGCGTAGCTATTCCAGCAGCACACGCGAGCGGATGCCCGGAATATGTATACCCATGGAAAAACTCTATTGCATTCTCCGGAGCTGCCTTCATAAACGCATCATAAATGCCATCCCTAACAAATACGGCGCCCATAGGCACTGTAGCATTTGTTATGCCTTTGGCCGTAGTAAAGAGGTCTGGTTTCACATCAAAATATTCATTAGCAAAACTATCCCCAAGACGACCAAAGCCCGTAATTACTTCATCGAAAATAAGAAGGATGCCATGCTTCGTACAAATTTCACGCAATCTTTTTAAATAACCCTTTGGAGGAATTAGAACGCCTGTAGAACCGGCAACCGGCTCTACGATAACAGCAGCGATAGTTGAGGCATCATGTAAGGCAACTATTCTTTCCAGATCTTCCGCAAGATGAGTTCCCCAATCAGGCTGACCGCGCGTAAAAGCATTGTGCTCTAGATTATGCGTATGGCTCAAATGATCTATACCTGTAAGCATGTTGCCAAACATTTTTCGATTCGGTGATATTCCGCCGACTGATATACCTCCAAACCCAACACCATGGTAACCTCGCTCACGACCGATAAAGCGAGTACGAGATGCTTCCCCGATGGTCCGTTGATAGGCCAATGCCATTTTTAACGCGGTATCCACAGATTCTGATCCGGAATTGGTAAACATAACGTGGCTATATTCTTTTACCATTCCAGTGAGTTTAGATGCAAACTCGAAGGATAACGGGTGACCAATTTGAAATCCTGGAGCATAATCGAGCTTCTCTACTTGTTTACGAACAGCATCTATGATGGGTTGTCTTCGGTGGCCCGCGTTGACGCACCATAACCCAGAGGTACCATCTAAAACGCGTCGCCCATCCGGAGTAATGTAATGCATACCCTCAGCTTCGCTAAAGAGTCTGGGCTGTTTCTTAAAACTCCGATTATCAGTAAATGGCATCCAAAGAGAATCTAAATCATTTGGTATCGTAACATCTGAAATCGACATATTTAGCTCCAAATAGGTTGTCACCCGTGTTTAAAACTAGGACTTTTATAAAATCAAACTATAGAACAGCAATAAATGGATTGCGACTCTTTAACTAGAAATCTCATCAAACAGATTCTGATATTTCGAAACCACAATACTTTTTGTAAAATTGGATATCACGATCGAGTTTCCTGATTTGGCCAATGCCTTGGAATTTTTGGGATCATTTAGAAGACCTTTAATCATAGATGCTAACGAGATCGGGTCATCTACAGGAGAAAGTAAACCATTTTTACCGTGTTCAATAAGATAACGAGGCCCATCACTAGCCGCAGCAATAACCGGCTTACTCTGCGCCCACCCTTCGAGCACCACGTTTCCGAGAGGCTCGTGCCTAGACGGACATATCAACGCATCACAGGTGGCGATCAAACTTTTTGTGTCGCGTTGCCACCCAAGGAATTTCACTCGCTCACTAACGCCCATTTCTTCTGCCAACGATGTAAGACTCGATAATTCTTCTCCATCACCGGCTAACCATAAAAAAGTGTCTTTGAGTTCTACCATCGCTTTAATCAGTACATCAAACGCTTTATTCTTGTGTAAACGCCCCAATGAAATGATTAGAGGAACTCCATTTGGAGTATTAAAAATAGCTCTATCAATCGGTGTCCCTTTCTCATGATCAACGAAATTTGGAATATAATGGCACTTATCAACGGGCCAGTTACTTCGCTTCAAATACTCAACTATTTTGGGAGTATTACCAATGAGATGATCGCAATTTTTATAATACTTTAAGTTATAATAACCCCCAAGTCGGGCGGCATGAACAAACGGCCCCTTATAAATTTTGCTTGTTGCTCTGTTCATCCAAGACAGCACGATATCCGGTTTATAGGAATTTATCGCCCGTTTTATTTTCCATTGCGTTAAAAAATCAACGCGGCCACCAAACCTAAGTTCTAAAGGATAGATACCAGAATGTTTCAATAATTGGGCCCGTTCTTTGTCCTTCCGCATCACGATGATTTGCTGTTGTCCAGCTTCTTCTAAACCAATAGCTAACCGCGTGAAGAAAAGTTCCGCCCCCCCATGTGAAGCCCCACCTATTGCCTGTAATAATTTCACCATTTATTCTCGTATTCAGTCGGTTTGATTCTAGATCATCAGAAACATATAAATTTATCCTAGTTTACTGCACTAAAATCAAATTGAATCAGAGATTTTTTGGAGCCAAGTGTTTGACAAGCCAAACAGCAAAGAAATCAAAGGTGCTTGTAGTGCAGCCACTTCCGGGAATAGGAGATATCATCTGGCATCTTCCCCATCTCAAAGCAATCGCCGCAAATACGGCATCTGATCAAGTTACTCTTTTGACCAAAGACCGTTCCCTAGCACATGAACTTTTGTTGGGAACAAAGTATATCAAAGAGGTACTTTATCTATCTAAAGTTAGTGAAAATGGCCAAGGGATTTTGGGTGGCTTTCGGTTGGGTAAATTTTTAAAACCCTATAAATTCGATCAAATTTGGATACTTCACGGCTCTCCTCGATATGGCATCGCCGCTCTTCGAGCCGGGATAAAGGATAGAATTGGTTATGGAATAGGATGGCAAGACGCATTTTTAACGTCCCCATATACAATGACCAGACAAGACATGGGACTTGGTGCAATAAAGAAAGCAAGTCGTTGCCTGGAACTTAACGGGATTACAATCAATGAAAAAAAGCCCCAGCTAACACTTACAACTGGCGCCTTAAACGCTGCTAAAACGCTTCTCAAAAACAATTACAATAATACTGTTGGCCTCGCTATCGGCTCCAGCGAACCCTCTAAACAATGGGGAGCTCAAAACTTTATTCATTTGATTGATTCTATTCGCACAAAATATCAGTCACAAATAGTTCTCATTGGAGGCCCTGATGATTCAGCAATAGCTAGATCAATTACCGAAAATTTCGAGTCCCCCGACTGGATTATCCAGGCTATTGGATTGCCTATTTTAGAAGCATCAGCCGTATCATCTCTATGTAATATCTGCATTGGAAACGATACAGGGATTTTAAATATAGCAGCTGCCACTGGTACTTTTTCAATCGGATTGTATATCGCGTCCGCTCCTCAAAATGATGATCCACTAATCAAACCGATAATCACTGCGGAGTTACCTACTCGTTCAACCCAAAATATTAAGGAGCGAACCAATAAGATGATTATGGATTCAATATCAACTGTTTCTGGTTTCTAATAACTTTATTGTAGCATTAAAAACTTTTTCCACCGATAATCCGCCCATTAGTGAATTAGTTGGATCAGGTTTAAAGTCGGGCTTTAATGACAATTCATGGAAAGTTTCATCGGACCTTACAAAACCGCAATGATCTCCCCAGGGACTATAATTTTCATCGCGTGTAGGGCCAAACAAACCCAAGGTTGGTGTTCCAGTCGCCGCACAGAGATGCATTAAACCACTATCATTGCCAACATAAACAGAGGCTCTTTTAAAAATAGCAGCAACATCTAAAAATGGAATCGGCCCGACCAAGTCTATCTTCTGAGTAGGTTTTATCGCCTCCAAAACCGGTTTTGCCATATCTTCTTCGCCCGGCCCACCAACTACGGCTATCCTCGTATTAACGAAGAAGGAGCACTCTGAGGTTAGCCGATTAATCAATTCGATAAACTTATCTGTTGGCCAGATTTTTGCTCCCCAATTTGCTGTTGGACCAACTACTAGTAATGGCCGGGGATCATCCAAACCAAGAATAGAGTCTGCGAATTTTTCATTTGCTTCATTTATCCAAATAAACGGATCGGCTGGCTTTGTTAATTTAAGAGTATGGCGCATATCCTCTAGCCGATGAACTCGCTTGTCAAAGCGCTTGTAGACATATCGCCTGGGCGTTAACAAACACCAAGCTATAGCAGAACCTCGCATATCGACTACCATATACCATTGCCGTCTAATAGTAATTCCCAGAAGTTTTCTCCAATGCGCTAACATAGGCCCCTTGCGCATTGAGATAACCCTATCTAGTCGAGGAACGTTATCAAAGAGTCGCTGTGCCGCTGGTCCACATGCTATCGTAAATTTGGCAGTGGGATATTTATCGATCAGGTGCTTTAGAAGACCGGTTGTTAGAACAGCATCTCCAATTCGGCTGGATGTTATAAATAAAATTCTCATATCATGATCACTATAAAGAGACGCAACTATCAATAAAATACCTTATAATAAAATTAATACGTCTAAGACAGTGATATGAACTAGATGACGAGAATGTTAGACTATTCTAGTAAACCAACGTAAATTGAGGACGAGATGACTGACGAAAACGAGACTTTGATGATAGAAAGTTCGACACTCGCCGATTGGATATCTGCGGGTGATGTTTGCCTTTACGATGTCCGTGAAGAACATGAGTTCGCTAAGGCACGAATACCTGGATCTATCTTGCTACCAATTTCCATTTTCGATCCTAAGCATGTCGCTTTAACAACAAAAAAGAAGTTGATGTTTCATTGTAGAAGTGGTGTTCGATGCGGTCAGGCAGCAAAAATTATGCGCTCTTTTGGATATGAAGGTTCCATTTATAGGTTGACGGGAGGTATTTTGGCGTGGGCAGAAAGTGGCGGCAAAATAGAGCCCGGGGACAATTGATTCTATATTGTGGATATCAAATGGTAGCACTTTTCCCCAAAACTCGCTATGAAGATTTAATTTATTAAGAAATACAAGCGTATACGATAATTTTGTTGTTTACAGGCGCCAAGTAGGGAAACTCAAAATGCACATCTATCTGCCGATAGCGGAGATGTCAGTAAACATATTTCTAATTCTCGCGATGGGCGGAGGAATTGGTTTTCTATCTGGATTATTTGGCGTGGGAGGTGGCTTTTTGATGACGCCCCTTCTTATTTTTATAGGAGTTCCTGCGCCAGTGGCAGTCGGCACGGAAGCTAATCAAATTGTAGCAAGTTCTGTCTCTGGTGTTTTGGCACACTGGCGAAGAGGTAATGTTGATTTTAAAATGGGTAGCATTTTACTAGTAGGTGGTTTTTTTGGGTCCTCTGCAGGTGTTGTGCTCTTCAAATATTTGCAATTTATAGGGCAGATCGACCTCGTAATAAAACTAAGTTTTATTATTTTTCTAGGAATTATTGGGAGTTTAATGTTCTGGGAAAGTATCCGAACTATAATTAGGTCACACAATCCCGCCAGCCGAAGAAGAAAGCTTCATCAACATAATTGGTTACATGGGCTACCCTTAAAGGTTCGTTTCCGCAAATCAAAGTTATATATTAGTGCTATTCTACCCTTCGCAATTGGGGCCGTGGTTGGTGTCCTATCGGCGATAATGGGAGTGGGCGGTGGCTTTATAATGGTCCCTGCTATGATTTATCTGTTGGGAATGCCTACCTCGGTAGTAATTGGAACATCACTCTTTCAAATAATTTTTGTGACGGCAAATGTTACGTTTCTTCAAGCTCTAACTGTGCAAACCGTCGATATATTATTAGCTATACTATTACTGACCGGTGCGGTGGTTGGCGCACAATTTGGCAGTAAATATAGTGTTAGAATGAAGGGAGAACAGTTAAGAGCTTTGCTTGCTATTATGGTTTTGGGAGTGTGTATAAAAATTATAGTAGACCTCGTAACGAAGCCGACCGATTTGTACTCGATCACTCCTCTTTTGGCCGGGTGAGTCAACAAAAATGAAAAACCATTTCCTTTTCGTATTTTCCTTGGCGGCTCTCTTAATGGTACCAAACCTAGCTTCAGCCTCAGATAATAAAATGACTGCAGAGGTCTCCACTGATTTAGTTCAGATTAATACTGGTTTTGATGGGATGAACTTACTTCTTTTTGGCACAACAAATGGAGCAAACAATATAATTATAGTGATTAAAGGACCACTCGAAACTAATATCATTAGAAAAAAGACTAGAGTTGCCAGCATATGGGTAAACACTGAAAAGGTCGTTATTGAGAATGTTCCAACCTTTTACGCAATAGCATCAACTCGTCCATTAAACCAAATAACGACACAAAGTATTTTGAAGAAATATGGAATTGGTACAAACAATTTCCCCACTAATATCTTAAAGCAGACCAATGCGAAAACGATGGATGTTTCTGATGAGTATAAGAATGCTCTAGTTCGCCTTAAAAATAAACTTGGTCTATATATTGATAATCCAATTAAGATCAAATTAATCGAGGGACAACTATTTAGAGCGAATATTAAATTTCCAGCAAATGTGAGTACTGGCAATTATACGGCGCAGATCTACTCCTTTAAAAACGGTTTGTTATTAGATGTTATTAATAAACCTATTTTAGTTGAGAAAATTGGTATAGGGGCAGATGTCTTCAGATTGGCTCACTCACATTCGGCACTATATGGAATCATTGCGATTTTAATAGCTGTAGCTTCGGGTTGGATTGCCGCAGCAATTTTCCGCAAGGTCTAAAGGAGTAAGTGTTTTATGACAGATGTAATTAAAAAAGTTTACGACACTGATATTGATGAGCACCGTGTTTTCTTAGTCGTCGTTGACGACTCGGAGGAAATGCGGATAGCACTTCGGTTTGCCTGTATGCGGGCGAAAAACACAGGTGGACGCGTTGCTTTATTTCGCGATATTGAACCTGCAGGTTTTCATCATTGGGCTGGAATTAGTGAGTTAATGCAGGATGAGGCGAGGGACGCAGCAGAAGAACGTTTGAATGAATTAGCAGAGGAGGTTGTTGAATTATCTGGTTTGATCCCAGCGATTTACGTCCGTGCAGGTCCTATAGAGGAGGAATTGATTGCATTAATAGATGAGGAACCAACCATATCGATACTTGTCTTAGCAGCAAGCCCCAGCAATGAAGGACCCGGACCGCTTGTAAGCCATTTAGTTGGAAAAGGAACAAATGCCATTCGTATTCCAATAACCATAGTTCCGGGAAATTTAACGGCTGACCAAATCGACAAGCTAGCTTAGTAACCAAGTTAATATAAAATTATACACGGTCATTACTTCCTCTTATCATATCTAAGATAAAATCAGTAACCTGCTCCGTTGTGGCCGCCCCGCCTAAATCCTGGGGTAGGCAGGTTCCGTCTAAAGTACATTTTTCTATCGCATTCATTAATATTTGGGCAGCACTCGCTTCTCCTAGATGGTTTAACATCATTACCGCAGACCAAAAGGCACCGATGGGGTTGGCTATATCTTTCCCCATTATGTCAAAGGCAGATCCATGAATAGGCTCAAACATAGAGGGGAATTCGCCTTCTGGATTTAAATTCGCAGTTGGAGCAATTCCCATACTACCGCTGAGAGCGGCAGCCAAGTCGCTGAGGATATCCGCATGGAGATTAGTAGCAACCACCACATCGATAGACTTAGGGTCTAGAACCATACGAGTTGTCATCGCATCTACTAGCATTTTATCAATAGTCAAATCTGAATATTTACTGCAAAGTTGATCGAAAATATCATCCCACATCACCATTCCATGCCTTTGTGCATTGGATTTAGTTACAAAAGTCAATTTTTTTTGTGGCCTCGAGCGCGCTAAATCTAGGGCAAATCTCTGTATTCGTTCAACACCTGAACGCGTAAAAACTGAAACGTCCAGACCAACCTCACTTGCATGCCCCGAATGCACTCGGCCTCCTGCTCCCGCATATTCACCTTCCGTATTTTCTCGGATTATGACCCAATCAATGCTATCAGCAGCACCGTCGCGCAGAGGGCTTTGTACTCCAGGGAGTAAAATGGAAGGCCGCACATTTGCATATTGATCAAACGACTGGCAAATCGCTAATCTTAAACCCCAGAGGGATATATGATCAGGGACACGCGGATCGCCAGCGGAGCCGAAGTAAATCGCATCAAACTTCTTCAACTGCTCTAATCCATCGTCCGGCATCATTTTGCCATGTTCTAGATAGAAATCCGTGCCCCACGGGAAGTGTGTAATCGATAAATTGAACCCCCCGATATGTTTTACGAGTGAATCCAAAACCCTAATACCAGCGTCTATCACTTCCGATCCTATACCATCCCCTGGGATGGCCGCTATTCTATATTCCCGCATATTTTTAGCGTCCTGATTGAATTAGGTTAAAATTACTTCGCAGCTAACATTTAATAGTCTCTAAATTTTTCTGTTAAACGCAATTAGCTTTCCTAAAACTATCATAAAATTAGATCCTCAATGATCACAAACTATTTTTGATTTTTGCGACTTTTTACACCTTCTTTGTCGTTCTACGATGATTGATTTTTATTTTTTCATCTTTCGTGTTTTCTAGACCATTAAATGACGCTATTGTAGACAGTATTGAATGAACTAAAGGTGGTTGGATTGGGCGCTACATTATAATAAATGACGATGCCAGCGACATACTTCATCTTGATTCAAAAAAACTAGGGGGAATATAAATGAGCGTTAATCCGTTTGAAACGGTTGTAGATATTGTTGACACTTCTCCCAAGATTTCCGATGAGGTAAAATTAACTACTTGTTATATGTGTGCGTGCCGGTGCGGTATTAAGGTTCATCTTAAGGATAACAAAGTTAGATATATCGAGGGGAATCGTGATCATCCAGTCAATAAAGGCGTCTTGTGTGCCAAAGGATCTGCAGGAATAATGCAGCACTATTCCCCCGCACGGCTCACAAAACCTCTTAAAAGAGTAGGAGAGCGAGGGTCGGGGGAGTTCAAAGAGATTGAATGGGAGGAAGCACTAGGAATCGCCACGCAATGGCTATCAAAAATCAGAGATAATGATCCTAGAAAGCTTGCCTTCTTTACTGGTCGTGACCAAAGCCAAGGATTGACTGGGTTCTGGGCAAGCCAGTTCGGAACTCCTAATCATGCTGCCCATGGAGGTTTTTGCTCAGTAAATATGGCCGCGGCTGGACTCTATACGATAGGTGGGTCATTTTGGGAATTTGGAGAGCCTGACTGGGAACATACTAAATATTTTTTAATGTTTGGTGTTGCTGAGGACCATGATTCTAACCCTATCAAAACTGGACTTGGAAAGCTCAAAACTAGGGGAGCTAAGTTTGTTTCAATAAATCCTGTGAAAACTGGATATTCAGCTATAGCGGATGAATGGGTTGGCATTAAACCCGGCACTGATGGACTTTTCATTTTAGCGATTGTTCACCAACTTCTGAAATCAAATCAAATTGATCTGGATTACCTAGTCAGATATACCAACGCTCCTTGGCTTGTTATACAGGACAAGGGCTCAGAAGATCACGGCTTATTTGCGCGTGATGAGGATGGTAGCCCCCTTTGCTGGAATAAGGCAACCAACACCTTGGCACCCGCTCTAGCTACAGATATCTCACCAGCGATTGCGGGATCATTTACGCTACCAGATGGACGACTAGCTGTTCCATCCTTTCAATTGTTGGCAGAACGGTATCTCTCAGAAGATTACAGCCCCGAAACAGCCGAGAAACAATGTGGCATTGAAGCAAATACTATCAAACGTATCGCTGCTGAAATCGGACGAGTGGCATTTGAGGACACTATTGAGCTTGACGTGACCTGGACCGATTGGGCCGGTCGAAAACATGACAAAATGATTGGCCGACCAGTTGCTATGCATGCAATGAGAGGAATTTCGGCACATTCAAATGGGTTTCATACCTGCAGAGCCTTGCATGTTTTGCAAATCTTAATAGGGAGTATCGATGCTCCAGGTGGCTTTAGATACAAACCACCGTTCCCAAAACCAGCGCCGCCTCCTCTAAAACCAGCAGGAAAAGTAGATCAAGTCAGTCCTAACACTCCAATGCCTGGACCTCCACTCGGCTTCCCAACCGGACCAGAAGATCTTTTGGTAGAACCAAATGGTCAACCGAGAAGGATTGATAAAGCATTCTCTTGGGAAGCCCCTTTGTCTGCTCATGGCGTTATGCATATGGTCCTAAACAACGCTTGGAAAGGTGACCCTTATCCCATCGACACACTTTTTATGTATATGGCGAATATGGGTTGGAATTCTTCCATGAATATTCCCGATACCATCAAAATGATGACAGATAAAGACGAGGTTACTGGCGATTATAAAATCCCAAATATAATTTATTCCGATGCTTTTTACTCGGAGACAATTCCATATGCAGACCTAATCCTTCCAGATACTACTTATTTGGAAAGATGGGATTGTATTTCGCTATTAGATAGACCCATCTGCGATGCAGATGGAGTAGCTGACTCAATAAGACAACCTGTTGTAAAACCTGATCGAGATGTTCGACCTTTTCAAGATGTGCTTATTGAACTTGGGGCGCGGCTCGGTCTACCGGCATTTACAACAGAAAAAGGCTCCCCAAAATACCCCGGAGGCTACCCAGACTACATTGTAAATCATGAAAGGGGACCAGGTATAGGGCCGTTGGCAGGGTTTCGTGGCGCCGATGGTTTATCGGAAGGTAAGGGAGAGATTAATCCAAAACAGCTTGATCAGTATGTTGAAAATGGATGCTTTTGGCGACATGAGTTCAGCCCAACAGAACGCTATTTTAAGCATTCAAATAAAGCCTACTTAGAAAAAGCCGTCGACCTTGGTTTAATTGGCGCACCAAATCAGATTATTCTTCAACTCTATGTAGAGCCGTTACAAAAATTCAGGCTTGCTGCAGAGGGACATGGTGACATCCAGCCGCCAGATGAACACCGCGATCGAATTAAAACCTATTTTGATCCACTCCCCATTTATTATACACCATTTGAAGAGGCCATCTCAGATACTAATACTTTTCCCATGCACGCTTTAACACAGAGGCCCATGGCGATGTATCACTCTTGGGGCTCTCAAAATGCATGGCTGAGGCAAATCCATGGATTCAATAAACTTTATATGAGCAGAACACGTGCAAAAAAGATGGAAATAAATAATGATGATTGGGTCTATGTCTCATCACCGCAGGGGAAATTAAAAGCTCAAGTACAGCTGATGGAAGGTGTTAACGAGGATACCGTGTGGACTTGGAATGCAATAGGAAAGAGACGCGGTGCATGGAACTTATCGCCTGATGCACCCGAAGGAACCAAGGGTTTTCTTCTCAATCATATCATCTCTCAGTTATTACCGGAACAAGGCAGTGGTTACAGATACGCAAATTCCGACCCTATCACAGGTCAAGCCGCATGGTTCGATCTTCGAGTAAAAATAGAAAAAGCCGGTCCAAATAAGCCTGGAGAACTAACCGAACCGCAATTCGAAACTATGAAAGTTTCTTCCACAGTACCACGCGGTAATCCTACATCAAGATATGGTGAGAAGGATAAATAATATGACCAGTCTACCAAAACCATCTGATTCACCACAACTCGGCCTAGTGATAGATTTGGATATCTGTGTTGGTTGTCACGCTTGCGCTGTAAACTGTAAGGAATGGAACTCTGGAGGACACTCTGCGCCAATGACGGACTGGAATGCGTATTCAGGAACAGAATCCCAAGATGGTGACGATGTGGGTGCATGGGGAGTTTGGTTCAATAGGGTCCATACCTACGAAGTCAATGAAGGTCCTCAAAGCAGAACCGTTCACTTCCCACGCTCCTGCCTACACTGCGAGGAACCAGCGTGCGTAACCGTTTGTCCAACTGGAGCCTCATATAAACGGGAAGAAGACGGTATCGTTTTGGTAAACCCTGATACATGTATTGGTTGCAAGCTATGTTCTTGGGCTTGTCCTTATGGGGCCCGGGAATATGATCAGACCGACGGTGTTATGAAGAAATGTACTCTCTGTATAGATAAAATTTATAATGAAAACCTCGAAGAGGTGGATCGAGTACCCGCCTGTGTATCCACTTGCCCAGCTGGAGCACGGCATTTTGGTGATTTGAGCGATCCCGACTCCGATGTATCAATTTTAGTAAGTGACCGTCAAGGATACGATTTATTACCAGAACTAGGGTATAAACCAACCAATAAGTATCTACCTCCAAGACCGCGTCGTGATCACCTTTCAAAAGAGCAAGAACAAGTCTCAATTGTGGACATGGCAAACTCTGATGGATCTTATGAATCAAATGAAACTAATAATCCATTGTTAAAATGGGTTGATGCAGTCCTCTCTCGATAAGGAAAATATAATGCATCCAGCGTTTTCTGTAATATTTTTCACAAGTGCTTCGGGTGCCGGCTACGGTTTGCTTACATTTTTGGGCTTATTTGCAACCTTGGATTGGCTTCCGTTAAATGCACCCTTTAATCTGTCAGTAATAACCCTTGCTTTGGTTTTAATAACGGCTGGATTATTATCCTCAACGGCGCATTTGGGACATCCAGAGCGTGCATGGAGAGCTTTATCACAATGGCGTTCCTCGTGGCTATCTCGTGAAGGTGTATTTGCGATTATAACCTACATTCCAGCTAGTATTTTTTGGTTGGCTGGAGGGTTTCCAAATCATATCGCTACCGATTGGGAATTTTGGGGACTCGCTGCGGGTTTGTGCAGTATAATAACTATATTTTGCACCGCACAAATATATGCCTCTCTAAAAACAATCCCTCAGTGGAACTCTGTATTCGTACCATTAGTTTATCTTCTGATCGGACTTTTAGATGGAATATTAATCATCACTTTTTTTACTATTCTTTTCGACTTATTTGTTGCAAATCTCTCTTGGGTAATAATTGTAATAACTAGCCTCGCTGGCGTTGTGAAATTAGCGTATTGGAGAGCGGCGGATAAACCTTCAGGACCGACCTCGGCTACAGCAACCGGATTGAGCGACGGATCGGAATCAGTTGCTCTACTTGACGCACCAACTACTTCAGAAAACTTTGTTATGAGGGAAATGGGGTTCCGGATCGCTCGAAAACATTCTCTAAAGTTACGTAAAATAACGTTTATCACACTCTTTTTTACACCAGCAACTGCCGCCACAGTCATATTATTTAGTCAGACTGAGGCGATAATTTTAATCTCCAGTCTGTTGGCCCTAGTCGCAGCTGGAATTGGGACAATAGTAGAGCGGTGGTTGTTCTTCGCAGAAGCCAAACATGTAGTTACATTATTTTATGGGACAAAATCTTTGTAAAGATTTTGGATAAACCACACAAGATCACGTTCGTGGATCAAGTTCAACAGATGCTGGGGTAGTCCTGGATAGTAATATATATGGTCCTTGATCTGACATATCTGGAGCAGGCCGACGTGTCATCCTGAATATTGCAAAGCAACCAGTTATAAAACAAATTACACCACTTAGAGAAAAGAATCCTGTATTGCCAAAATATTCCATGCAAATAGTTGTAATTAATGGGCCAATTGTTGCTCCCAATGCCATCGCCATGATTAAGCCCGCACTGGCCGGTACTAGGTCATCAGGATCTAGAAAATCATTAGCATGTGCCACAGATAGTGGATAGATAGCAAAAGCTATCCCGCCGTATACTGTTATTAAACCTAATAAAACCCATAAGTTGAAACTAGAGATTAAAGTCATAATCAGACACAACCCACCTCCCAAAAATACAGCCGCGGTAATTATAGTCCGCCTGTCAAAAATATCTGACGCCCGGCCAACGATGTATTGAACAATAAGACCACCAAAAATAATGACACTCATAAATAACGCTATTTCAGAAACTGAGAGACCAATATTTTCTAAATAAATAGGACTAAGACCAATTAGAATTGAAACTAACGCACCACTGCCCATACTCCCCAATACTCCTAATGGAGAAACTTTAATCAATTCTTTGAGTTTTAATCGTGAAGGAACTACCTCTGCCACAGTTACCGAGCGTGATAAAACCAGTGGCAATAATGCCAACGAGAAACAAATGGATGCTATAGCAAATAATATAAAACTAGTGGGTTCTTCTAAATTCAATAATTGCTGCCCCATACTCATCGATACAGATTGAATGATGGTATAGAGTGCTAAAAGTCGGCCACGTCCTTTATTCGAGACGGAGCCGTTTAGCCAACTCTCTACAACCATTAACAACCCAGCTACACACATCCCATGTACAATTCGAATACAAACCCAAAAAAGTAAGTCGATATAAAACACATAACCAATTACGCTCGCTGATAATAAAGAAGCGAAAGCGGCAAAGGCTCTTACATGGCCAACTCGTTCTATTATTTTACCAAAGAATATAGCTCCTAAAAGCTGTCCAAAAAAGTAACCCGTTGTGACAAGTCCAATATCTGTTGTGTCGAAACCCTCAATACTCATTCTCAAAGCTAATAATGTGAAGCACAAGCCGTTCGCTGCCCAAACAAGCATCACACTTATTAATAAATAAATGGTAGACGCGTTTAAACGTGACATTATCAACCCATCATCAAAAAGAAGCTGGTAATATCAGGGTTGCAAAAAGTTTAATTGCCCAAACACGACAACAAAGACGTTTTTGAAATTACGGAAGATGTTTTAATAGAAAACTTTGATCTTTTCTGATTATTCTTCCATGACTATTTTTCTGAAGTCATCTGGGGAGAAACAATTAGTATTCGTATTACTAGCATATCGAAAACTTGCTGAAACTGATTTGCCATTAAACTTCTCAAAGCTACTATTAGAAACGTTCATAAACGGGGCTAGGATAGCATATCGATCGTCAAACTCAATTGTTGTTCGCGCGTCATCTTCTGAAATCATAACCTCATGAAGCTTTTCACCTGGGCGTATCCCAACTTCCCGATGTGCAAGTTCAGGCGCCATACAATTTGCCAATTCTGTAATTTTCATTGAAGGTATTTTAGGAACAAATATTTCACCACCTTCCATTCGATCAAAGCATGACAATACAAATGCAACCCCATGGTCCAGCGTTATCCAAAATCTGGTCATTCTAACATCCGTGATTGGAAGTTCCTTTACTCCATCGGCAATTAATTTTTTAAACAACGGAACAACGCTACCGCGAGACCCTATCACGTTTCCATACCGAACCACGGAGAATATGGGCCCCGCCGCACCTGATAGATTATTGCCTGCAACAAAAATTTTATCTGCGGCTAATTTTGTTGCTCCATATAGATTTATGGGATTACATGCTTTGTCTGTCGACAAGGCGATCACTTTTTTTACACCTGTGCGTATTGCAGCCATCACAACGTTTTCAGCACCATGAATATTAGTTTTTACGCACTCAAATGGATTATACTCTGCTGTTTGGACATGCTTCAAAGCCGCTGCATGAACAACATAATCGACGTCTCGCATTGCCAATTCTAAACGCTCAACATCTCGAACATCTCCAATAAAATAGCGAATGGGCAGACCAGGGCCGGCTGGAAATTCTTGGCTCATTTCATATTGTTTCAACTCATCACGCGAGAAAACAATACATCGTCTAATTTTATACCTTTTTAATACCACTTTTATAAAAGATCTACCAAAGGAACCTGTCCCTCCAGTGACTAATATTGTCTTATCATTTAGATCTAAATGTGGGCCAAAAGGCTGCAAACTAGAAGTATTTGTTTCGATTTTCATACCCTATGATAACCTAGTTCGCTTTTGCATCAAAACTAGTATTATCCTCAAATGTGAGGCCTAGAATTTTTGCCAAGGATTCCATCACAAAATCTACATCTTCGGTTTCCATTGCTGGCCATAAAGGTAAACTCAAACATTTCGAATAATAAGCTGATGCTCCTGGTAGCTCTAATATTCCATACCTGTCTCTATAATATGGCTGTTGGTGAACAGGGATATAATGCACTTGGGTTCCTATACCTAATAAGCGCAACTTATTGATAACTTCAGTTCTGGATACACAAAGTGCGTCAAAATCTATTAGCGCAACAGATAAATGCCACGCCGGAGTGCAATTGCGAACCAATTTAAGAGGCTGAACATATTTACCGAGGCATTTCAAATAACTTTCGTAACGTTGTCTTAACGAATTTCTTCTCTCTATAAAATATTTAAGTTTTTTCAGTTGGCTTATCCCCAACGCACAATGAATATCTGAGAGACGATAATTAAAACCTAATTCTCGCATTTCATAATACCATGGTTGTTTAAAATTATTTTTTTCGTCCAAATTTATTAACTCATTATTTCCTGAATCTTTATCTCGGACAATTCCATGGCTACGAAGTTTTTTCAGCCTTAAGGCCAAATTTTCGTCGTTTGTTGTAATAATTCCACCTTCACCCGTTGTAATTGCTTTAACAGCGTGCGTTGAGAACATTGTTGCTTTACTTAGAGAGCATGAACCCACTCGAAATTTCTGCCCTGATCTACTTAATCGAAAAGCACCTAAAGAATGACAGGCATCTTCGAATACGATAATTTTATCAATTTCGTTACAGAAACTACTTAAGTCGACACATTGACCATTCAAATGAACAGGACAAATAGCTTTTACTTTTTTGTTAGTTGAACGGTTAATGGCATCTTTAAAATGCGACGCATTCATTAATCCAGTATCTGGATCAACATCTGAAAAAATTACTTCGGCGCCAGAATGACGAACAGCATTTGCTGTCGCCAAAAACGTCATGGATGGTATTATTACTGAGTCACCCTGACCAATATTATTTGCTATATATAGTAAATGAAGCGCCGCAGTGCCACTGGAGCATGCAATTGCGTAGTCGGCATCCACGTCCCTTGCAAATCTTTTCTCAAATTCCTCAATCTTCGGGCCGGTCGTCAACCAATCGCTTCGTAACGTTCGGACTACCGCCTCGATATCGTCTTCATCTATAACTTGGCGACTATATGGTAGGAACTTTGTTTTCAAGCTGGAGGGTTCCCAGTTCAATTTTTAGTCTTCTAACCTTAATGATATAATCAATGGTTTCAAGACAGCAGAGCATGCCGCTCTTTTTTTAAGTTTTAATCCTCTGAAAACTTAACTACGTCGACCTCACCATGACGAAAAGGCACCCAATATTTAGTTTCATTATTATATTGGATCCCATAGATATTTTTGCAAAATACTTTCGTGACTATGTTATCTGCATTTTTTTCTGCTTCAGTTCGGCTCACGTCGACTAATTCGTCATTTTTAAAATGATCACTCCAAGCTTGACTCGGGTCTCCCCGTTCAATTTCAGAAAGATCATTAACTTTCATTGCAAGGCCCCAAGTTTGCTCGAGATCATTCCATAAATCGTCCAAATACTGTCCCATAAAACACCTTTTAATTAAACGATAGATAACGCCATTAATGTATACGACTATGGTAATATAAGGAAACTTAATTTTCTATTGCTTTGAAAAAGAAAGAGAACACTCCAGCGCTTATCACTCTCTATGCTTCTTCGAAACGATAAGCTAGCCAGATAATAGAATGTTTATTCTACGATTCTGGCGTCCTTTATTTTCAATTTTTCCAATTTTGATGGCCCCAATCTCCCCTGTTGACTTTACATGGGTACCACCACAGGGTTGAAAGTCAATATTTTCGCCAATACGGACCATTCTTATACGCCCCGTTCCCATTGGAGGCTTAACTGACATTGTTCTCACAAGATCCGGATTAGCCTCTAGTTCTTCATCGGTTATCCACGAAATCGATAGCTCATGATCATCTGCTATCAAGGTATTCATTTTTTCCTCTAGCTCTTCTTTTTCTGGTCTCTCTCCTGGTATATTAAAGTCTAATCTACTTTTTTGAGCCCCAATTGCCCCTCCTGTCACAGCCCCCTCAACCTGTGAACAAAGAAGATGGAGAGCAGTATGCATTCTCATATGTTTAAACCGACGCTCCCAATCGATATTAATGGTTACGCTTTGACCAATAATCATTTCACCCTTGTTAGCATTCAAAATATGTAAAATTCCATTAGACGTCTTTACCGTGTTTGTAACAGCCAAATCTTGTCCATCATGCAGTCTAAAACTTCCTATATCACCTGGCTGGCCACCACCCTCAGGATAAAAGATGGTTCGATCTAATATCACCCCTTCATCCATAACTCGGGAAACTTTTGCATCGGCGGTTTTTGAATAAGTCGCTTCCTTAAAAAGTTCTTCAGTCATTTAAATACTTTCCTATTAGTTTTGGTCATTTTGAATCACAGTATGCGCATGGTTAAGAGGACCATGCCCTTTTCCAAATTGAGGTGCTGTTTTTATAGCTGTGAATACATAAGCTTTTGCGCGTTGCACTGCCATTTCTAGAGTATCTCCCTGGGCAATACCTGTAGCAACGGCCGATGCCATAGAGCACCCAGTTCCATGCGTATGCTTCGTGAGCAATCGGGGGCTACTATATGTTTTTTCCGCATCTTTAGTAACTAATATATCCGTAAGAGTTTCATCTTTTAGATGGCCACCCTTCAACAAGACTGCTTTTGAGCCCATTTCTAAAATGGCATAAGCCGCTCGACGCATCGTATCTATATCACTTATTTCTAAACCTGTTAATAATTCTGCTTCTGGAATGTTGGGAGTCAAAAGATCAGCTCTTACAATCATATGAGACTTCAATGCATGTAAAGCTGATAATTCTAGTAATTCGTGCCCGCCTTTTGCTACCATCACGGGATCTACCACTAAATATTTTTTTTTACCATCCTTTTCTATAGCCTCAGAAACTGCCTCAATTACTTGTGCGTTATGGAGCATGCCCGTTTTAATACAGTCGGCACCTAGGTCAGATAGAACTACTCTTATCTGCTCTAAAAGAAAATTTATAGGAACTTCAATAATTGATGATACACCCATTGTATTCTGCGCCGTCAGTGCAGTTATCGCTGTGGTTGCAAATCCTCCTAGGGCAGTAACAGTTTTGATATCTGCCTGAATTCCTGCCCCACCACCGGAGTCAGAGCCTGCACAGATTAAAACTCTTCCTTTCATTAGAGTGGGGGCGTGGATATTTTTCATTAATCTTTAAGCCTTTCTATTTTTTATTAATAAATTTTTGTATTACCTCACCAATGGAAGCGACTATTTCCTCAACCATCTCTCGAGATTGGCCCTCCGCCATAACGCGAATTAATGGCTCTGTTCCAGATTTTCTAATTAAAACCCTACCTTGTTCCCCCAACCGGCTTTGGCCTTGTTTTATAATCTTTTTTACTTCTTCTTCGTCTAATGGGTTTATACTTCCTATTCTTAAATTTAAAAGTTGTTGTGGTAGTGGGTCAAATACGCGAGTAATCTCATTAATCGTCTTGTTAGCTGAAACTGCAATGGCCAACATCTGAAGAGCAGCTATGATCCCATCACCCGTTGTAGCATAATCACTCAGAATTATATGCCCAGACTGTTCTCCTCCTAGGTTACATCCATTAGCTCTCATGTATTCTAAAACATACCGGTCTCCAACCTCAGTTCTAAATAGATTTAAGTTTCTAGTTTTTAGATATTTTTCTAACCCTAGGTTCGACATGGCTGTTCCGACAATATTGTTACTTTTTAATCGGCCCATTGATTGCCATGCTGTTGCGATTGCTGCCATTATTTGATCACCATCAACTGTATTACCCAGTTGATCCACAAGGACTAAACGGTCCGCATCTCCATCTAACGCGATACCAACGTCTGCTTCGTTTGAGAGTACTGCCTCCTGGATACTTTTAGGAGCTATAGCACCGCAATGGTGATTAATATTGAATCCATCTGGTTCAACACCAATTGGTATTACATCTGCACCCAATTCAAAGAAAACCTTTGGAGCTAGCTTATAGGCAGCACCATTCGCACAGTCCACGACTATCTTAAGCCCCCCTAATGTCAATCCTTTAGGGAAAGAACCTTTGGCTATTTCAATGTATCGACCTGCAGCATCATCAAGCCGTTTAGCTCGCCCAAGTTCAGAGGGGCCTGCTCTTTTTTTATTCTGATTATTAATTAAATTTTCTATACAAACCTCTATTTCATCCGAGAGCTTATACCCATCAGGGCCAAATAGTTTTATACCATTATCATAAAAAGGATTGTGCGAAGCTGACAGCATTACCCCCAGATCTGCCCGAAGAGATCGCGTAAGCATTGCTACCCCCGGTGTTGGCATTGGTCCTACTAAGATAACATCCATACCAATAGCAGTAAATCCAGCCACCATAGCGGGTTCGAGCATGTAACCAGAGAGACGAGTATCTTTACCTATAACTGCAAGAGGTCTCTGCTTTCCAGTTTCTGGTGCGAAGTAACGACCTGCAGCCATCGCGATTTTCAACGCGGTTTCCGCTGTCATTGGTTCCTGGTTAGCTGGACCTCTTACACCATCAGTCCCAAAGAATTTGCGCCTCATTTTTATAACCCAACACCAGCATTAAATAATTCTGAGAAACGTTAAAACTACTATACCAATTGATTTATATCGATGCCGAATATTAATTTCGATTAAAAACTGCATTGTAAAGCTTCTTTAATAGCTAGAGCTTGCCTCGTCTCACTGACGTCATGCACTCTCAATAACTGCACTCCCTGCCCAGCAGCATATATTGCTGCAGCCAAGGACCCTGGCAGTCTTTTATCTACTGGCTCCCCGTCACTTAGGCTCGCTATAAGGGATTTTCGTGACATTCCTAAAAGGATTGGAAAGCCCAGGCTGTGAAGTAGACTTATTCGTGTTAATATGGAGATATTGTGATCATCATTTTTTCCAAATCCTATGCCAGGGTCTATTATTAGGTTTTCTGGCAAAATTCCCGCCTGTAAGCAAACAGAGACCCTCCACTTTAAATAATCAAATACATCAAGTATTGCACTATCGTATAGGGGCCGCTTTTGCATGGTAAGAGGGGTCCCTTTCATGTGCATAAGGACAACCGGTACTTTATATTGTGCCGCTAAGGCTAGGCTATTTGGATCTCCTGTAAGTGCAGTAATATCGTTGATAATCGATGCACCGGCGGAAAGCGCTGCTTCCATTACTTTAGGCTTTGATGTATCGATGCTTATGGGAACACCGAATCCCTTAATTCCTTCTATTACAGCTGCCACTCGATCTATCTCTTCGGACGTTTTTATAGATCTGGAACCAGGCTTTGTAGACTCTCCGCCAACATCTATAATATCCACTCCCTCGGCAATTAAAGAGTGCGCCCTAGAGATCGCAGCCTCCGTATTAAAGCTGGTTGCGCCTCCAAAAAAACTATCTGGGGATACATTTATTATGCCCATCAACAAAGGCGATGTATCCTTCTCCTCAAAATGTCCTGCGCGCCTGCTCACAATCATAAGCATTAGCCTGTCCAGCTCTTCTACACAGCCCTCCGCTAAAGCCCACGCTCTTGCCGCATCAATAGATGATTCAAAATAATAAATATGTTGTTGATCCCGCAGAATTAATTCTATTTTTTCAAATACAAGGCTTCCCCCAGCTAGGCGGCAGTAACTTGGTTCTCGGGTATCTTGATCAAGCTGAGGCGAATAGATTAAGTTGACAGGCCTACAGTATAGATGAGTGACGCCAGGCACAAAAAAGCCGCGCGGTGGCACGGCTAGTTTTATTGCTTCACGCATAACTAGAGTTTTTAATCGCCAAGCTGTGGGTCAGGTTCTAGATCCCTACCAGACTGATTATCTTCACCACCGGTTGGTACCGATGATCTCCTGCCACCTCCTGACTTTGGCGTTTCATCGCCTGGTTTATTCTTGGATAAGGTATTACCACTTATCAGCGATTCAATTTCATCTCCAGATAGTGTCTCATATTCTAAGAGTCCCTTGGCTACAGTCTCTAGTTGATCCTTATTTTTGGTTAATATACGTGATGCATCTTTATAAGCTTCATCAATGACTCTGCGCGTTTCTTCATCAATTGTTTTAGCTGTAGCATCAGAGAGATTTTTTGTCTGAGTAACAGAATGGCCCAAAAACACCTCCTGCTGATCTGCACCATAAGCTAAAAATCCAAGCTTATCACTCATTCCCCATTCCGTAACCATGCGCCGCGACATATCAGACACCATTTTTATGTCAGAAGATGCGCCTGTCGTAATTTTCGTCTCCCCAAAAATCATCTCTTCCGCTATTCTCCCACCGCACGCAACTCTAAGATCAGCAAAAATCTTTGCTTTTGAGAGAGAAATTCTGTCCCCTTCTGGTAGTCGCATCACCATTCCTAATGCTCTCCCCCGCGGAATAATGGTTGCTTTATGAATTGGATCCGAATCTTCACAATGCAAAGCAACCACTGCATGACCAGCCTCATGATAGGCGGTTAGCTTTTTCTCTTCGTCCGTCATTACCATTGACCGGCGCTCAGAACCCATCATTACTTTATCTTTGGCTTCTTCAAATTCACTCATAAATACAACGCGTTTACCCTTACGGGCCGCTAAAAGAGCTGCTTCATTCACAAGATTTGCAAGATCCGCTCCCGAAAAACCGGGGGTACCTCGCGCAATTATACGCGCCTCGACATCAGGGGCCAATGGAACCTTACGCATATGCACCTTTAATATACGTTCTCTGCCCAATATATCTGGGTTTGGAACTACTACCTGACGATCGAAACGGCCTGGTCTCAAGAGCGCTGGATCTAAAACATCTGGGCGGTTAGTAGCAGCTATTAAAATTACGCCTTCGTTAGCCTCAAAACCATCCATTTCAACCAATAATTGATTAAGAGTTTGTTCACGTTCGTCGTTACCACCACCTAAACCTGCGCCACGGTGTCGACCAACCGCATCTATTTCATCAATGAAAATGATACAGGGAGCATTTTTCTTGCCTTGCTCAAACATGTCCCTGACGCGGCTCGCACCTACCCCTACAAACATTTCTACAAAATCCGATCCGGATATAGTAAAAAAGGGTACGTTAGCCTCTCCGGCGATGGCGCGAGCCAAAAGGGTTTTTCCTGTTCCTGGTGGTCCCACTAACAAACAGCCTTTGGGTATCTTACCGCCCAATCTCTGGAATTTTTGTGGGTCTTTCAGAAATTCTACAATCTCTTCCAACTCGGTTTTGGCCTCGTCTATACCTGCGACGTCGTCAAATGTCACCCTACCTAGTTTTTCCGTCAGCAGTTTTGCTTTACTCTTCCCAAACCCCATGGCTTTTCCGCCACCACCTTGCATTTGGCGCATGAAAAAAATCCATACCCCAATAAAGAGTAACATCGGAAACCAAGAGATCAAAATACCTAGAAGCCCCGACATACCTTCCTCTTTTGGAGCCGCTGAAATGCGGACATTACCCGAGCGAAGTCTATCTACTATGCCCGGGTCATTGGGCGTATACGTAGAGAAGGCGCGGCCATCATTAAAATGCCCCTTGATGGTGTTGCCTTGAATGGTGACTTCGTTAATACGGCCGCTCTCTACTTCACTCAGGAAATCAGAGAAAGCGAGACTGGAATAATTTCCACGAGATCCATTATTCTGGAAAAGATTGAACAAAGCGACCAGCAAGACGCCAATAACAATCCAAAGAGCTAAGTTTTTACCATATTTATTCACAAATCATTCCCTATCAATAATCTTCAAACACCCAGAAACCCGTATGAGTTTTCTTTAAAAATACGGCTTTTTGCACCATCTAACAAGCAGTTAAGCAACTAACTCGCAAACCCAGTCAGCGTCGGGCCGAAATTCCGCTACCAGCTCACGAGAAACAACACACCCTTCCGCGACGTCTATCCTTCTAAAGTGGGGTATCGAGAGCCCTCCGTCAAGGTGTCGGATAGCAGGTAAAGCCAATCTGGCCTTGAAAGGGATCTGTTTTAACATGGCAAAATGTTCAGAAATGTTCGCATCTCCGATAACTTGACACCATCCATGATGACCCAACGCTTCTATAATGGCGCTCTGATCCCCCGATAAAGTTATTTCAAATCTATTATCCCATCGAAATGTTTCCCCTGGCAGACATGAAATCGGTGCGGGGCATTTTGCATACTCTCTATAAATTAGGATACTACCCTCTTCCGATTTCTGAACTATACATCCCCCTAATGTCTCAATTAATGAGGGTTTATCGGTAAGATTTCTGCATAACTTGCCAATCCTGCGCTTTTTTATGGGTTTCGAAGCCCCACCGATGGACCTAAGTATTCTGCCCATCATTAGCTCTACAAAATAGGGTGGTAATTTGTTAAAATGTGCTGCCTCGAACCAAATTAGTCCTAAAGAAGAAACCCCACCGGAATATTTTATGAAATCACGGCAATGTTGGTCAATAATACCGCGCAGACTGCCCATAATTCTAGAAAACCGCTCTATAGATTGACTTGCTAACCCGACTTGCTCAACTTTTGGTTGCAGATTTCGCCAAAAAACACGGGTAAATCTTTCATCTAAATTACTAGGGTCATTTATCCACTTTTGATTATGATGATTACACGTGGCTATGAGCCTCTTTTTGGTTACAGATAGCAATGGTCGGGCTATGATTAATCCTCGCACTCTTGTATACCTCAGCATACCGCTTAGGCCATCGGGTCCCGTATCCGCGTTTATACGCATAAAAAGTGTTTCGATTTGATCATCTAACGTATGCCCCAATAACACTACATTAGCATTGTTTGACCTGCACCAGTTTTCAAATGCCAAGAAACGCCAACGTCGCGCTTTCTCTTGAATACCTGTTGTTGGTTTTGGTTGCTCAATAGTAAGAATTTCAAAGGGAATTGCTAATCTTTTGAGCCAAGAAGCAACCACTCTTACTTCATATGCAGAGGACACCCGAAGACCGTGATCAACGACCAACGCTGTCACCAGAACACTATTTAAACGCCCCCACCTCGCTGCTAAGATACATAACGCCATACTGTCCGCCCCACCAGATACACCAACAGCCAAATGGGAGTTGTTAACGGTAGCACCGCAATTAGCGATCAAGGACCCAAATTCTTGGCGTCCGACTGGGAGGTTGGATTCATTGCCTAGCGATTCATTATCTAACATCAGTTAGCCTTTGCAACCAATCCTTTTACTTTCTGTTACTGCTTTCTTTTTAGTTGATGAAGCTAATTGTGGAAACTCGTTTAGTAACTGCCCAAAAGCAAGACAAGCGTCCTCAGGACGTTTTAATCTAACTAATGAGAAACCAAGACCCAGCAGACTATCTGCTGTTTTTGGACTTGTAGAATATTTCTCATAACCCGTTATGAATATCTCAGCCGCTTTGTCGTATAACCCTCTTGTGTAAAATGTTTTACCCAACCAATAATTTGCATTAGCTGCCAGTGGGTCATCCCCGTGAGCATTAATGAATTCTAATAAAGCCGCCTCGGCTTTTTTGTAATCTCGTTTCCTCAAATATTGAAAGGCATGCTTATAACGTTCGCTGGGAGTTCCAGCTGGCAATAACGATGCTTTTTTGTTTACCTTTTGGGGAGAGAGAGAACTAATGACCTTGGTTGAGCCAAGATTGTTTGTCTTTTTTTTGTTAACCGGGTCGGGTAAATAGCCTAAGACGCCTGATTTGCTCTCTTCTTTTGCATTAGAGACTACAGCTATCGCGTTTGGGCTCTCAACTTGTTGACGAGCAATAGCCTTATCTTTGAATGGGGCATCGGTTTCTAATACGGCTAAACGTCGATCAAGATCGCCTATGAGCTTGTCTATTCGATTGTTTAATTCCTCCGATACACCTTGGAGTGAGCGGACAAGCGCCTCAAGTCTCTGTAATTTAATTATATTTTGGGCGGCAGCACTTTGATGGGAGGAAAATTCAACCGCACGCCCAGATTTAACAACAAGCGACTTGGAAGTAGTTTTACTACCATCTTGGCTAGATGGTGACTCCACCGCCCTCTTTTCTGAAAACAAGTGCCTATTTAAATCACTCATTTCCGATTCAAGTCTACTAATCCTATTCAGCAAGTCGTTATTAGACTGGCTATTTGCCCTATTGGCCGAGAAACAAAGAACTACAAAACACAAAACGCACGCAATCAACCGCTTTTGTTGAGCCATTTTGATATTCCTTATTAATCCGCTATAGATTCGATTTTTAAAAGAATACAAGACACCTATGTCAAAATTGAGGCGCTACAAAAAATTTATAATGTAGCGCCGCCATTTTTCAGTATTTATCACTTTTTACTGTATTGTTGTGACACCACGTCTATTTTGGCTCCAGGAAGCTTTATCATTGCCCAGTGCCACAGGCTTTTCTTTACCGTAACTGATAGTGCTTACTCTTCCACCATCTACACCTCGTGCCACTAAATAGTCTTTGACTGCATTGGCTCTACGCTCGCCCAAAGCTAAGTTATATTCCCGGGTACCACGTTCGTCACAATGCCCTTCTATTGATACTCTAACGCTGGGGAATTTCTGTAACCACGTAGCTTGACGATCTAAGGTAGACTGCGAATCTATAGTTAAATCTGAACTATCATAGCCAAAAAACACCCTATCTCCGACTTCGGATACAAAATTTTCTTTTGAACCGGGGACGGTTCCATAAGAGACGCTACCACTCGAACTTCCACTACTACTAGTAGATTTACTCTGCTCGTTTGAACTTCCGCCGCCGCTTGAACCGCCAGCTATATCTTGATCTTGTGCACAAGCAGCTAGCATTGCCGCCGCAGCAATTAGACTTAAAATATTAAGTCGCATGATTTAACCCCTTAAACAATCTAAACTAAGCTCGCGATTACTGAGTACATGTACCACACCATTTTGTATACTTATGCACCGTCGAACACAATTAAATATATGATTATACACCGAAAATAAACCTAAAACCGATTAAAATCACTTTAAAAAGCTATTTTTTTGGTTTTTTAGTTGTTTAGAGGAGACCACGCAGGATCAGACGCATCATTTGGCGTTATTATTTCCCGTTCATTGAAGCCTGTAAGATCAATAGAAAAAAGTTTAACTGGACCGCTTCGACCATTAGCTTTAGGTCGCATTTGTCGAAAAAAAATAAGAACTCGACCATTCGGCGCCCAGGTTGGCGATTCGACAAGATAGCCACTAGTTAAAATACGTTCCCCAGTACCATCTGGCTTCATTACCCCTATCGAAAAAACACCTTTGCGCATTTTTGTGAAAGCAATTAAATCCCCCCTCGGTGACCAAACCGGAGTAGCGTATCGGCCATCTCCAAAACTGATTCTTTTGACTGATTTGCCGTTAGCATTCATTACATAAATTTGCTGCGTTCCACCACGGTCCGAATTGAAAACTACCCGCGTACCATCAGGAGAAAAAGTTGGGGAAGTGTCGATTGCCGGACTGTTTGTTAACCTCCGGACCCTTCTAGTCGCCAAATCCATAGTATAAATGTCAGTAACACCGCTTTTTGCCAAACTCATAATCACTTTTGATCCGTCAGGAGAAAAACGAGGCGCAAAAGTCATACCCGGGAAATCACCCAGCACTTCTTGCTGCCCAGTATCTATATTAAAAATGTATACCCTCGGTTTTTTATTATAATAACCTAAATACGTAATTTCTTGCATGGTTGGAGAAAACCTTGGGGTCAACACTAAATCGGATCCATCGGTCAGAAAGCGGTGATTAGCTCCATCTTGATCCATTATAGCTAGACGTTTACGCCGTCTATCCTTCGAACCGCTCTCTGATATGTAGACTATCCTAGTGTCAAAATAACCATCCTCACCCGTTATTCTTTTGTATATTAGATCCGATATAATGTGGGCAACGCGTCGCCAATTTTTGGGCGTCGTAAAATACGAATTACCTACCATTTGCTGTTCTGCAAATGTATCCCAAAGTCTAAATTGGATATTTAAACGGCCATCGGCTTCTATATTTACTCGACCATGGACCATAGCTTGGGCATTGAGGACTTTCCAGTTAGAAAACTCGGGACGCCTATCTAATGGAACTGCTTTTTTTATGAAGGCTTCTTTATTTATAGGAGCAAATAGACCAGACCGCTCTAGGTTCTGGGCAATAACAAGTGAAATGTCGCTTCCCACCTGATTATAATTGTCATCAACACCAACAAAATCGTTTAATGCTATGGGCATCGGATCAGCTCGACCTTGGGTGACATCGATTCTAAGATCTGCAAAAGCCATTTCACTGCCTAGAAAAAACAACACCAGTAGACCCGAGATAAAACTTAATCTATTGGCTTTTTGATATTCTGAATTGACTGTATTCATGATTTTACTCCACGCATTACTGTAGCATATTCTTTGGATCGAAATTAAATATAAATGATTTCCATAATTTATATTTATCCAAGGGGAATTTGAGCGGGATACAATCTGGATGGCTTAATGCTCTCAATGCACTCTCAGCGGCCGCTCGATAGTATGGATCAGAATTCATTCTTGCCGGATCTAATACTCTAGCTTTTCGAACGGTAGCATCCGGGTTCATTTTCATTTCTATCTCAACACTTAATGCTTCTGCCTGACGGGCACCAGAAGTAATATTCCAGCACTGACTTATCTGCTGACGAACTAAGTCTATCTCGCTTATGGTGACTTTTTGCACCGGATTAAAGGATCTATTACTTTCACTTTTCGAGGCTTCTTTTAACCTATCTGCAAGATTCTTTTTGCTTTCCAAATTATCAGGCTTTATTTTCTTTAAATCCTTCAACAAGCTATTAAATTTCTTTTGGACAGGTCTTCTGGAAGGGGATGGCTTTTGCTTTATTTCCCGACTCGGCTTAATCGGTGATGGCTTAACCCTCGGCTTGGATACTTTTGGCGGAGCAGCTGTTTTTTTGAGTGTTTTCGGTTTTGGGGTGCTTTCAATAGTTTTCTTGATTGGCTTTGGCATTGCTTGCTTGCTTTTCAATGATTTACTGTTCTTAGGTTTTTGTGTTTTGGGTTTATTTTTTGGAGGCTTTGGCTTTATTTTTTTCTTTAGGGAAGGCCTTTTCTCCTCAGATAGCGGAGGCAGATTAGTAACTTTCGCTACATCAGCAACTTTTACAAAAATAATATCATCCAAAACCGGCGGTTCACGCCGCAAATGTGGAAACCCAAACCAGGTAATTAATAAAACTAAAGTATGTAAACCGATGGAAAGAGTTACGCCCAGTCTCATCCAAAATCACCCGCCATTTTTTGATGATTTTGGTTTAATTAAATTTAACGGGAAGGCCTCTATTTCATTTTTAAGAGTGGCCATATCAGTACGTAGAGCTATGACCTGGATACCAGCATTTCGTATTTCGCCTGCAACCACCGCTATAGCTCCATAGTTCAATCTCGTATCACCCCTTAAGTGAACTTTTACCTTAGGGTTCGCCGACTTTATTTGGATTAATTGTGGAGTGAGTGATGAAAGTAGTATTTCATTTTTATTCACATAAATTCGTTTTTGTTCATCTATCTCAATATTTAAAGGAGTGTCATCATCGGCTATTATATATTCTTTACCTACTTTGGGTAGTTGCACTGGAATGCCAAGAACTAACAAAGGTGCAGTAACCATAAAAACAACTAACAAAACCAGCATAACATCGACAAAAGGTGTAACGTTGATTTCGCTCATTGGCTGGCTTTTGCCACGTCTATTTCGGCCTCTTTTAGTAACCTGAAAAGCCATCACTCATGCCCCTCTTCCAGCCACCTTGAAAGAATAGCTATAAATTCGGAAGAAAACCCCTCGAGGCGTTGCGCAAACCGATCAAGATCATGGCTAATCTTGTTATAGGCGACTACTGCTGGAATAGCAGCTACTAGGCCTAAAGCCGTTGCAAATAAGGCTTCCGCAATTCCTGGAGCCACGACAGATAAAGCTGTCGTCTTGGTCGCTGCTATCGATTGAAACGCATCCATAATTCCCCAAACAGTCCCAAATAAACCAACGAATGGCGCTGTAGACCCAACTGATGCGAGAAACGACATATTCTTCTCTAATTGTTCCATTTCACGATCGATGGTAAGGTTCGACATTTGTTGCAATCTCTCCATCAGGCTCGCTTTAACTTCCTCTCCTTTAGAGACTAACCCATGTGCTTTTGATCGCCTCCACTCCCTCATACCTTCACAAAAGACCAAGGACATCGGATCAGAAGGAGTATTCCCAATGTGGTCATACAAACTCTCTAAATCCCCTCCTGACCAAAAGCTGTCTTCGAAGGAACGTATATTCGACCGTAATCTTCGTAACTTGAAAACTTTATCTAAGATTATTGCCCATGTGCAAACTGAAACTATAACCAATCCAATCATCACGGCTTGAACGATAGGATCGGCCGACATAAACAGACCAATAATACTGAGGTCTAGTTCTGAGGAGCCGCTAAGCTGCACACTATCAACTATGGTTTGTTCCATCTAGTTTACCATCCTTTATGATCAAAATTCATACTAGAAATTGCCTGTCTCACAAGGCGAGGAAAACGCGTTGCACGACCACGGCTATTGATACAGGCGAGTTGGACATTAAGCCGTACCAGCCAACTCTCATCTACAATACCGTTGATTATTTTGTGAATGGTTTGATTGGCTTCGATCTTCGCACCGCTAACCGAATTGAATTCCGTCTGAATTTCTATCAAATCGTCGAGACGAGCCGGTTTCTTATAATCAATTGAACAATGACGTACAGCAAGCGAAACGCCCTGCTCCACCAAAATATCAATTTGATTTATTTCACAACTCCTCAAAGACTCGGTTCGAGCATGTTCCGCTAATGTCAAATAGTCCGCGTGGTAAACAATTCCACCAGCATCGGTTGCATCATAATAAATACGTGTTCTGAACCTATGAATATTGTTTAACCAAACGCCCGAAACGAGATCTTTAGACTCATAATTATCCATCTAATGTATTGCCATCTAGAATTTTTCCAGAATTCTGGTTCAAAATATCTAACTGCTCAGATGATTTTGGAGCTGATAAGCCCAAGTATTCATATGAGGATACAGACAAAACTCGACCGCGCGGGGTCCGCCCTATTAAGCCCTGTTGAAGCAGATATGGTTCAATAACTTCTTCTATAACATCACGTTGTTCCGATAATGCAGCGGCCAACGTTTCTGCTCCAACGGGACCGCCCCCGTAATTTTCAGCTATGCATCGGAGATATCTACGATCCATTGTATCCAGCCCTCGGTTATCTACTTCTAACCTGTTCAGAGCAGAATCTGCCGCACGAGCGTCAATTTCTGCAGCACCCTCCACACCTGCAAAATCTCGTACTCTACGTAGTAACCTCCCCGCCACTCTAGGTGTTCCTCTAGAACGTCTGGCGATCTCTTCAGCGCCGTTATTTGTTAAATTGAGATTCATCAATTGCGCGGCCCGCATTATTATTTGACACAGTTCTTCGTTGTTATAAAACTGAAGTCGCATTGGGATGCCAAATCTTTCACGAAGTGGCGTTGTCATCAATCCTGATCTGGTGGTTGCAGCCACGAGGGTAAATGGCGCCAAATCTATCCTTAACGACCTAGCGGCGGGGCCTTCTCCTATAATCAGATCAAGTTGAAAGTCTTCCATGGCAGGATAAAGAATTTCCTCTACTACGGGACTTAGCCGATGTATCTCATCAATAAATAAGACGTCCCTTGGTTGTAAATTTGTCAGTAATGCCGCCAAGTCGCCAGCTTTGGCTATCGATGGACCTGAGGTCATTTTAAAATTAACCCCGAGTTCTCTTGCAACAATCTGCGCCAAGGTAGTCTTTCCCAACCCTGGAGGGCCATGAAAAAGAACATGATCCATAGATTCTTGCCGTCCTCGAGCTGCATCAACAAAAACTTTAAGGTTATCCCGAAGTTGTTGTTGGCCTATAAACTCAGATAACGCAACCGGACGAAGCGAACTATCCTGTGTGTCAACATTAGTTGACCCGGCGTCTATTAATCGGTCTCTTTCGCTGAATTGATTGTTTTGATCGTCCGTCACGACCCAAGTTCCCTTAAGCTTAGAGATATTAATTGATCGATGGTTTCATCATCTCCGCTTTTCGAACGAACAGCTGTCGCCGCCTTATGAGCCTCTAATCGACTGTAACCCAAATTTACCATCGCAGATACAACATCCTCAAATATTTGATCTACATCAGCTTTTTTAGAGTGTGATGACTGATGCATTGGACCGACAAGACTTGGAGACTTGTCCTTTAGTTCATTTAAAATTCTGTCCGCTAGTTTGGGACCAACACCCTCCGCTCGACAAAAGCTATTTTTATCTTTTGCAACCAACGATTCTGATATTTCATTGGTCGATAATGCTGACAAAATTGACAAAGCTGCCTTCGCACCAACTCCTTGGACGGTCTGCAATAATTGAAACCAAGCTCTTTCATGCTGAGTTAGGAAGCCAAAAAGATGAATATGGTCTTCGCGGACATGAGTTTCCACATGGACCGTAACCGTATCACCCACGTTCCCTAGGTCACTTAGTGTTCTTGACGATCCAAAAATAAAATATCCAACCCCGCCAACATTTATAATGGCACCATTATCCTGCAGCGTATCCAATATACCTTGTAATTTTGCTATCACCTGCTTGCTTCCTTCAAAAGGGCTGCATCAATAAGGTCTTTCAACCGAGATTGGTTGTTGGGAGAGTTTTGTTTTAAGCCATCCTTTCTACTTACCTGATCCACCAAAACGGGATTTTGTGTAAAGTGCGCATGACATATAGCAACGGCTAATGCATCGGCCGCATCTTCGTTAGCAAGTACTGCTTTTGGTAATATATTGCCAACCATTATCTGAACTTGGTTTTTAGCGGCATGTCCAGCACCAACGACGGCCTTTTTTACTTTATTAGGGGCATATTCCGAGACCGGTATACCCGATAAAGCCGGAGCTAGAAGTACTGCGCCCCTAGCTAAGCCCAGTTTAAGTGTCGATTCGGGGTTTTTATTCACAAAGGTTTCTTCCGCAGCTACCTCCTGAGGTTGGAATTGTTTCACCAAATTCAAAATGCCTGAATGCAGTTGCACCAAGCGCTCGGCTATGGTCTTTCCCGAGTCCGAACACACAACACCATTCGCTACATGGATCAAATGGTTCCCCTTAACATCAATAACCCCCCATCCAGTTCTACGCAGTCCAGGGTCTAATCCGAGTAATCGCTTTTTATCAGTTAAAGTTGGGCTTTCGAATGCCATTTAATTCACAATTTTCGACATTATTTCGTCACTTATTTCAAAATTTGAAGAAACAGTTTGCACGTCATCATTATCATCAAGAGTATCAAAAAGTTTTAATAGTGTGGATGCTTGATTCTCTGTCACTGCGACTGTATTTTGGGCCTTCCAGGAGAGATCAGCTGAGACAGGTGGTCCAAACTTCATTTCTAAATTCTCTCGCACTGCATTGAAATCTGATGGCGCGCAACTGAATTCATGATAGTCTTGGACTGACTCCACATCATCAGCCCCAGCTTCGACAGCAGCCTCGAAAGCTTCATCATTCGTACCCAGTCCTGATGGGTAGGCAATCAAGCCAATGCGATCGAACATAAAACTAACGCTATTAGTCTCTCCTAAATTACCTCCAAACTTATTAAAGGCCGACCGTACTTCCGACGCTGTTCTATTACGATTGTCTGTCAAGGCATCAACGATAATAGCAACTCCACCGGGGCCATATCCTTCATAGCGAATTTCATCATAATTCGTCTCTTCTCCACCTCCTGCAGCTTTTTTCATCACCCTTTCAATATTATCCTTGGGCATATTTGCAGCACGAGCGGCAGCTATAGCCGAGCGAAGACGTGGGTTTGCATCTGGATCAGCTCCCGACTTTGCCGCAACCGTTAGCTCTCTAATTAAGCGCGTGAAAACTTTCGCGCGTTTTTTATCTTGCGCACCCTTGCGATGCATGATGTTTTTAAACTGCGAATGCCCAGCCATATTTTTTCCGTAACACCTGTATAATTAGCAAAAATTGTTATCTTGGAATACTATCATACCACATCTAGCGTTTGTATTGTTAGTATTCTGGATATTATAAGTATAAATTAGGCAATTTTATGGCTGAACCTATATCTGTGTTGCCTCTGCCAAATTACTGACGGTTGCTTTTAAATTTAGATGATAAGCAAGAACCCTACTAATCAAGAGGTATTGTCTGGCTTAACAGGCCACCCAAACGAATTGGCTCTATACTGGTAGCTAACCCTGTCCTGTCGTCGCTCACAATAAAACTGCCACAAATAGTTGCCTCACCGCCTGCAGCATCTAACCGCGGGCCCGGCATTTTTAAAACAAAACGATCAATCGGCGCCTCTTTTTTCATACCGATAACAGAATCGTAATCACCGCACATACCCGCGTCTGTCTGATAGGCTGTTCCTGTCGGCAAAACCATAGTGTCCGATGTCGGAATATGCGTATGCGTTCCAACTATGGCAGACACCCTGCCATCAAAATGGTGCCCAAATGCCATTTTTTCACTTGTAGCCTCGCCATGCATGTCAATAAAAATAAAATCGGCGTTAGCACTCAATGGTATATCGCCCAGTATCTTTTCTACGGAAGCAAATGGATCGTCTAAAGGATCCATAAATAGCCGAAGCATCACATTGATTACTAAGACTAATCGACCATTGGTTGCCTGAAATAATCCGGCTCCATTTCCGGGTGAGGTGCTCGGATAATTAGCCGGACGGAGAAGTCGTGGCTCCTGATCAATATATTCTATAATATCTCGTTGATCCCAGGCGTGGTTTCCCGAGGTAATTGCATCTACACCAGCATTAAATAATTCATCACAAATGGTTGGGGTGATCCCAAAACCACCCGCGGCGTTCTCTCCATTTACGATGATAAAGTCTGGTCGCAAATTGAGTTTCAGTTGAGGAAGATTATCCAAAACGGCCTTTCGCCCTGACCGACCAACAACATCTCCCAGAAATAAGACGCGCATTAAATATTTTCCTCCATTATAAATACAGCCCCTTCAGTTAGGACAGCATCAAGGCGAATATCATGTTTGGCATGAGGAACCCGCTCAATCATTTGCCCCTCAAAACCTACACCAATGGCAAAGACATTTTTTTCTTCTTTTAAAGCTTTAAGCGTTATGTCATAGAAACCGCCCCCATAGCCGAGCCGAAAACCTTTTTTATCAAAAGCTAAAAGTGGAACCAATAACCAATCAGGCGTCTTTATCTTTGCTGTTTTTGGCAAACACATCACACCATAATTATCCTTAATTAAGTTCTGCCGTGGGTTCCATTCTCTAAAAATCAGAGGTTCATATTTTGAATCAATCTCGGGCAATGCTATAGTATAGCCGAGGTCATACAGATGGTTAATTAGCGGGCGCACGTCCAATTCAGTTCTAAACGGCCAAAAAGCAGATATGGTGGATCCATACGCTGGACTCCATGTACTACAAAAGTTTTTAGCTAATGTTTTAGAACCAGAGATTCCTTTATTTTGAAATAAAAGCTCACGTCTTTTCTCCGCCGTATTTCGCAGCTGTTTTTTTTCAGCTATCAAATTGACATCTTGCATTGCTTTAAAATTCTTTTTTTTCGCGTTTATAGTAATCCTTGGGGTGGAAGCCGTAATGATCGATGGCGCTGAATATCCTCTGTGGCCTGCTAATACAGGTGGGTACCACTATACCAAGACCACGATCCTAGCAGAGGTGGTTCCCAAAGGATGTTTTATAGCCCCAGAGATAATTCGGCCTGTCGGGTCACACAGCAACCGCCCTGCTTTCCTTTATAGAGCCTCCGCAGCCAGATCGGCAATCTTTTCTATTCTTTTCGATAGCTCCTCAATGCAGGCAACCGCTTTATCATCGCTATTTTGAACCGGTGTTAATTTTACAGTCTCACGTAAATCAACAAGTTCATCTGCAATAACTAACGCAGCCATAACCAACAGCCGCGTTTGTCCAACTTGGCCAACTTGAGCCGCTAGTTCGCCGACCTTATCATCAACTATTTTTGAGAGATCCATTAAACGATCTTCTTGACCATCTTCGCACGCTATTAGAAAGTTTTGGTTATTAACGGTTATGTCTACCTGTGCCACCCTAATCAATCCTCCAAAACAAACTTCAGCCGATCTATTGTTTTATCTAATCCTTCATCGACCTGCTTCGTTACTTCGAGCAAACGATCGCAGCGGGCTTGGAGTTGTTTAACTTGAGCCTGCATCTGGCCTGATTCGGCATTTTTTGATGCACTTGCATTTAAAGACGATTCTAATTTTTCAACAGATTGCTGGAGGCGATTTATTGCTTGATCTAATGAACTCACAAGACTTACCTCCTATACTACGACAATTTACTAACTATTAGATTGACAATATCGATCTAAATGCCAGATCGTCAACCGTACAAGGACGATCAACACAGCAACTATATTAGTATGTCTCTTAAGTAAATTATTCAAATATTTTTTTGCCATACCATTATCGCTGCTACAAACCATGTCATCATCTTTTAAGAAAACAATAAATTACGTGCGCTTTAAGTCGTACATTTGCACGTTTTGCTATAGACATCAGAGATCTCAGCAGTGATTATTAGACGCGTTAATGTTTAAAAATAATAGGTGGTTGACGGAAGCACGCTGCTCAGGGCATTTTCCAAAAAGGTGCCGCGATAGAGAAACTTAGCTTGCATCGGTAATTCGCTAAGGAAATTTGAAATATCTGTATTAAAACATTTTATCAAGTGGTCGAGTGAAGAATGAACCAAGAAACAAAGACACACCATTTATCGGAAGAAAAACATATTCGGTTGGCAAATGCCATACGGATTTTGAGTATGGATGCAGTCGAAAAAGCTAACTCAGGTCATCCCGGAATGCCAATGGGAATGGCTGATGTGACTACAGTGCTATTTTCTGAATTTTTAAAATTCGACCCTATGAACCCTAAATGGCCTGACCGCGATAGGTTTATTCTTTCTGCTGGGCATGGTTCCATGCTGCTCTACTCATTACTCTACCTGACTGGTTATCCAGATATGAATCTCGAGGAACTAAAAAACTTCAGACAGTTAGGTGCTAAAACTGCTGGGCATCCAGAATTTGGTGTTGCTGAGGGAATAGAAACCACAACCGGCCCCTTAGGCCAAGGCTTTGCTAACGCGGTAGGTATGGCATTAGCAGAGAGAAAGATGCAAGGACGGTTTGGAGCTCACCTTGTTGACCATTATACTTATTGCATCGCTGGCGATGGGTGTTTAATGGAAGGTATTAGCCATGAGGCGGCATCTTTGGCCGGTCACCACGAATTGCATAAATTGATAGTTTTCTTTGATGACAATGGTATTTCCATAGATGGACCTACAACACTATCAGTGTCTGACGATAACGTCGCGCGTTTCAAATCATATGGATGGAACACCATCTCTATAGATGGTCACAATCCTGCAGAAATTCGGAAAGCTCTGCTGAATGCAAAAAAATCATCCAAACCATCTTTGATAGCCGCAAAAACAAAAATTGGATATGGCTCCCCGAATAAAGAGGGAACAGCCGCTTCACATGGGGCTCCCCTAGGTTCTGACGAGATAGCTCTAACCCGTGATAGCCTTGATTGGCCCTATGAACCTTTCATTATTCCAACCGAGGTATTAGAAGAATGGAGAAGTATTGGGAGTCGAAACTCAGACGTTCAAAAAGCTTGGGCCAATCGTCTTAATAATAGCGAAAAATCGATAGGTACCGCCTTCACCTCGAGTATAGATGCTAAAATTAATAACTCTGTAACAGAAGCTTTAAAGAACTATGAGGCTAAACTTATAGACGAAAAGCCTATTGTTGCGACCCGTGTGGCCTCGCAGAAAACACTTGAAGTTTTAACGCCTTTGATACCTGAACTTGTTGGCGGGTCCGCAGACCTAACTGGATCAAATAATACAAAAACAGGCTCACACTTTGTGATTGATAAAAATAATCCAGATGGCAATTATCTTCACTATGGGGTTAGAGAACATGCGATGGCTGCCGCTATGAATGGACTGGCCTTGCATGGAGGAATTATTCCATACGGGGGTACTTTTTTAGTATTTACAGATTATTGCAGACCTTCAATAAGATTAGCATCATTAATGGGGCTAAGAACGATATATGTAATGACCCATGACTCGATAGGATTAGGGGAAGACGGTCCAACCCATCAACCAATTGAACATCTAGCATCACTAAGGGCTATCCCTAACCTTCACGTTTTCCGGCCCGCGGACTCTATAGAAACCATGGAGTGCTGGCAGCTAGCATTAAATGCAGCTGATACACCGTCCATCATAGCTTTGAGCCGCCAGAATTTGCCTCTGGTACGATTACAGGTGGCAGAAAAAAATCTTTCTGGATATGGCGGGTACATTTTGAAAAACAGTCAAAAAAGCTCTGCCGATATTACAATAGTTGCGACAGGCTCTGAGGTATCTCTGGCTCTTGAGGCCCAAAACTTTTTAGAAAACGAAAATATAGGAACAACTGTCGTCTCGATGCCATGCTGTGAACTCTTCGATATGCAAAGTAAAGTCTATCAAGAATCCGTTATTGATCCAAACTCAAAACTTATTGTAGTAGAGGCAGGGATCCGCCAAAGTTGGGACAAAAAACTTTCAGATAAAGACTATTTTATTGGAATGGATGGGTTTGGTGCCTCAGCACCAGCCACTGGATTGTATAAGCATTTTCATATAACAAAAGACGCCATAATTGAAGCAGCTAAGAGCTAATTTTCCAAAAATTAACAAGTAAAAGTAAATAAAAAATAGAAACAAGTGCCAGGAGGAAGAATATGTCCGTAAATGTAGCAATTAATGGATTTGGACGGATCGGCCGTTTAGTCTTACGTGCTCTCTACGAGAGTAATAGAGATGATTTAAAAGTTGTTGCGATAAATGATCTTGGGTCAGTAGAAGCAAATGCCCATTTGCTAAAGTGGGACAGCAACCATGGCCCCTTTCCAGGCGATATCATTGTAACAGGAGACACCATTGATCTTGGCAAAGGACCTATTAAGGTGACGTCCGAACGCGATCCTGCACAACTGCCTCACAAGGCATTAAATGTAGACATCGTTCTTGAATGCACGGGCATTTTCACTGATCGTGAAAAAGCAGCTATGCACCTAAAGGCTGGTGCTAAGAGGGTTGTGATATCTGCTCCTGCAAACGGAGCAGATATCACAGTAGTCTATGGGGTAAACCACGATAAAATTACATCCGAGCATACAGTGATTTCCAACGCCTCTTGCACTACTAACTGCCTAGCACCTGTCGCATTTGTTTTAAACAATGCGATCGGTATTCAGTCGGGTTATATGACTACTATTCACGCTTTCACGAGCGACCAACCAACCTTGGATACTTATCATGGCGATTTACACAGAGCACGTTCCGCGGCGACGTCTATGATACCCACATCCACAGGAGCCGCAAAAGCTGTAGGATTAGTAATGCCCGAACTCTTGGGGAAACTGGATGGCACAGCTATTCGAGTGCCTACATCTAACGTCAGTCTTATAGATTTCAAATTTATCCCTAATCGTACAACTACCATTGCAGAGGTAAATGAAGCAATTATATCAGCTTCGGAGAAAGGGTCATTAAAGGGCGTGCTTGGAATAAATAAGGAGCCTTTAGTATCTGTCGACTTCAATCATAATCCACACAGTTCAACATTCGATCTAAGTCAAACTCAAGTGATCGATGGTGGGTTAGTGCGAGTGTTATCTTGGTATGATAATGAATGGGGTTTTTCGAATCGCATGTCCGACACTGCTGCAATCGTAGCAGGGACATTATGAATAGAGTAGTTTAGGTTTCACGAAATGAGGGAAGAACAAAAATGAGAATTACGAGAGCCGTAAAAAAAATACTTGATAATTATGAGAGTGACTCACCTGGCACAAAAGCAAACCTAGCTCGAATTTTGATGCAAGGCCGGCTTGGCGGAACAGGCAAGCTGGTAATACTACCCGTCGATCAAGGCTTTGAACACGGACCAGCAAGGAGTTTTGCACCAAACCCAGACGCCTACGATCCACGTTATCATTTCCAATTAACTTTAGACGCGGGCTTGTCTGCTCATGCAGCGCCTCTCGGAATGATAGAAGCTAGTGCGGACACTTTTGCAGGTCAGATCCCTACGATAATGAAACTTAACAGCTCTAACAGTCTTTCACGTGAGAAGGACGCCCCAAGCCAGGCGATAACCGGTTCAGTGCAAGAGGCTCTCAGACTAGGGTGTTCCGCTGTTGGGTATACCATTTACCCTGGTTCAGATGCAGCGTTTGATATGATGACTGATTTCAAAGAAATAGCTGAAGAAGCAAAAGCTTTCGGTTTGGCAGTTGTGCTTTGGTCTTACCCACGTGGAGGGGGGCTCTCCAAGCAGGGAGAGACTGCTATTGATATCGTTGCATATGCTGCTCACATGGCCGCACTATCTGGCGCTCATATAATAAAAGTAAAACCTCCAACAAGTCATCTCGAATTAGAAGCCGCCAAGAAAGCTTACGAAAGTAATGGAATAAAAATTGATACCTTAAGTGATCGCATAAGGCATGTGGTGCAATCGTCTTTTAATGGTAGGAGGCTAGTTGTATTTTCTGGAGGCGAAGCCAAGGATTTAGAGGGATTATTTGCTGAAATCTCCCAACTGAGAGATGGTGGAGCCTCAGGATCAATCATAGGTCGCAACACATTTCAACGTCCCAGAGCAGAGGCAATCTCAATGCTTGATAAGATAATAAATATATATAAACACAAAGAGTAAAGAATGTCGTGTTCTGAACTTAACTTTAAAGAATGACTGACACGTCAAATTGTCAACTTTATTTGATCACACCACCTAAGTTTGATCCAAAACCATTTTTGGAACGAGTAAAGACGGCGTTCGATGCGGGACCTGTTGCGTGCATGCAATTGCGCCTCAAAAATACCGGCGACGACGTAATTAAAATGGCCGCGGAGCTGCTACTCCCTGTTTGCCATAGCTATGAAACACCGCTGATATTGAATGATAGGCCTGATCTAGCCACCATAACGGGATGCGACGGTGTGCATATTGGTCAAAGCGATGCAGACTATAAAACAACGAGAGTAATAATTGGACAAGACCGCATCGTTGGGGTTACATGCAAAAACTCCAGACATCTTGCATTGGAAGCAGCTGAAAATGGTGCCGAATATGTAGCATTTGGAGCGTTCTTTCCAACAACTACGAAACTAGAGACAACTCCCGCAGAATTAGAAACAGTGCGGTGGTGGAAAGAAATGACCACAGTGCCTTCCGTGGCAATTGGTGGTATAACCACTGAGAATTGCAATCCCTTAATTACTGCAGGGATTGATTTTCTAGCGACAATTGGTGGTGTTTGGGACCACCCTGAGGGTGAGGCAGCTGCCGTAAAGGCTTTTAATGAAGCTTTTAAAAACGGTATATAGAATTGCTAAAGCTTGGATAGTGCATTGCTTCATAGACAGGATGCCATCTCCCTGCTAAAACGCCGACGGTATTTTTTAAATCTCAACGGAGCTTCGAAATGAAGATAAACGGAAATGCAGTTCGTGTTGGTAACGTTATAGAGCATAACAATCGGCTCTGGGTAACTGTTAAAACACAAGCTGTGAAGCCTGGAAAAGGGGGGGCTTTCAATCAAGTTGAGTTAAAGGATATTCGAAATGGAAGTAAACTTAATGAAAGATTTCGTGCAGACCAACAAGTAGAAAGAGTTCGTTTAGAACAGGAGAAGGCGCAATTTCTATTTCGTGATGGAGAGATATTAACATTTATGAATGCTGAGACTTTTGAACAAACAATGATTGATGCTGCGCTATTAGGGAATGAAGTGATTTATTTACAGGATGGTATGGATGTAATAATTGAAAGTTACGAAGGAGAAGCTTTATCTGTAGTCTTGCCGGATACCGTCACATTTGAAGTAGTTGAAGCCGATGCAGTAATAAAGGGACAAACCGCGTCATCGTCTTTCAAGCCAGCTGTTCTAGAAAACGGCGCACGCATAATGGTACCGCCCCATATCGAGACAGGGACTCGAGTGGTGATAAAACCTGAAGACGGCAGTTATGTAGAAAGAGCTAAAGACTAGCTCCAATCTTTATTTTCATTGGGGACCCGATGGCAACAAGAACCGCAATAATCAACGTCATGTCTAAGACCTGCTACAAAGCATCGAAGACATTATTGCGTGATTTTGGAGAGGTTGAACAACTCCAAGCATCCCGCAGAGGTCCCAAAGATTTTGTCAAAACTGCAAACGCTGCATCACATAGGAAAATAAGTGAGGAGCTGATGCACGCAAGACCCGATTATGGACTTGTATTTAAAGGGTCTAAGATAATCGAAAGCAGGGACCCCAAAAACAGGAAATGGGTTGTAGACTCGCTTAATGGAACCACTAATTTTCTTCATGGAATTCCACATTGGGCAATATCGATCGGTCTCGAAGAAGATGGAGACCTAGTGGCTGGAACCGTATACGACCCAACTCGAGATGAGCTGTTTTGGGCTGAAAAGGGCGTCGGCTCCTTTTTAAATGATAGTAGAATAAGAATATCTGAACGCCGTGATATTACTGACTGCGTTATAGCAACCGGCGACCATCCCGAAACATACACTTGTGAGAGTTATAATCAATATATAGATAAAATTGCTAAATCTTCGGGTATGGTCAGAAATTTGGGATCAACATCCTTAGATCTCGCTTATATTGCTGCCGGCCGACTGGACGGTTGTTTGCACTCTCAAACCCATCCCTGGGAGTTGAGCGCCGGCATTATAATAGTAAGAGAGGCTGGAGGCTATATCACCGATATAAGTGGTGGTATGAAAATGATTGAAAAAAAAGAAATATTGGCTGCTAACGCACGTATCCATCATAGATTGTTGGCACTAATAAAAGAAAAAACCAAGGATAATAAAGCAGCAGATAAATAAGCTCTTTATATAAAGCGACTGAATACGTTGTGAACAGATGCGTTTTGAGATAGGTTTTATTACAAATTTCATTTCTTTTTGGAGTACGCGGATATGATTACGAGGATTAAAATGAATATCCTCTTATTTGTGTTTCTTGTGATTTTTGGGATTAGTATATTAGGGACGACAAAACAATCTGAGGCACAAGAAGCAATTATAATTGGGAGTGCACGAACCCCGACTATTGAAGTAAACATGGAGGCGTTAACCCGATTTTTACAATCACGTCAACCAATTGATTCAGTTCGACGGCAACTGCAAGACCAACAGGGGCCTGTGAGATATTTGCCTTCCGATCGGATAAAAAAACTCACTAAAAAAACAGTGAAGAAACCCACTAGCGCTTCCTTCAAAAACTCAAAAGTAATTGCCGACAAATCAAAATCTAAGACGTCACGGCATACTACTAATCGATCAAAGAAAAACTCCCAAGATGGCAAAATGCCGGTTGCCGTCGAAAAAGAGAAGAAAACGCAAGTCGCCGCAAAAACTATACCGCGTGTTCCAATAAAAGAAGCAAAACTCGACCATAAAAAATTTGTGGTATTATTTAATCCTTTGGCACAGAGCGCGGGAGAAAAGGATTTATCTAAACTTAAGGCTGAGATAAAAGCTAAAGGTTTCGACAAAAGTCAACGATTTCAGTTGACCGCATATTCGTCGGATAGAAATCCCAGTAATGCTCGGCGAGTTTCGTTAATGCGAGCCATTTCGATAAGATCATTTTTGATAAAAATGGGTGTAGAGGGAAACAAAATAACCGTAAGAGCGTTAGGAAATAATATGGACGCCGAATTATCTAATCGAGTTGATATAGTTTTACTTAATTAAGCTAAACGCGCATACTTGCTTAAATAAGGTCTACGACAGTTAATAGCGAGGCGAAACGTGACAAATCCGAACCACTATCTCATTAGGGTTTTGCTATTTGTAGTAGTAATACTTGTCGCTGCCAGTTTTTTGATAATACCGATAGGGCGCGCCTTCATGGCGAATGCTGCGCTAAATGGAATGATATTGGCAATATTTCTCATCGGTTTAATTTTCATAATCAGAAAAATAGCACTCTTGAGCCCGGAAGTGGCTTGGATTTCAGAATACAGAAGCGTTAATAAACCGCGCCTAACCAAACAACGACCACCAAGGCTGCTTGCTCCAGTAGCAAATATGCTGGGAGATAGGGCAAATGGAAAAATCAGCCTATCCGCGACTTCTTTAAAATCTCTATTAGACAGTATAGATACGAGGTTATCTGAGTCGAGGGACACATCTAGGTATTTAATAGGGCTATTGATATTTTTAGGACTGCTGGGAACCTTTTGGGGGCTTTTAGAAACAGTTGGCGCCGTGAGTAACGTTATTGGTGACCTTTCATTGAAAGGAGGCAATTTAGAAAAAGCATTCGCTGATCTAAAAACTGGTTTAGAGGCACCATTATCTGGTATGGCAACTGCTTTCAGCTCCTCTATATTTGGGCTCGCTGGATCATTAGCATTAGGTTTTCTGGACTTACAATTAGGCCAAGCCCAAAATCGCTTTTACAACGATCTAGAAGAGTGGTTATCCGGTTCAACAAAGTTAAGTGCAGGTACTAATATTACTGGTGATCACGAAACGTCTGCAACCGCTTATCAAGCGGCACTCTTTGAACAAACAGCGGAAAGCCTTGACCGCCTTCAAAGGGTGATGGTGCAAAATGAGGATGGAAGAGACGAAACTAATCAGCACCTGATAAAAATAAACGATAGCCTTCTGCTGATAGTAGACAAGTTGGAGAAGGAAACGCAAGTTATTAGGCAACTCAGCGATAATCAGGTAAAGATTAATTCTGTAATAGGAAAATTTACAGAATATTCGCAAGAAAAAAATCAAGATGATTATCGTCAAAATCTTCGGAATATTGACGCTCAGTTGTCTCAGCTGATCAAAGAGCTCAAGACAGGACGAGACAAATCCGTAGAAGAAATTAGACAAGAAATCCGATTATTAGCAAGGACAATTGCTGTTTTGGCTGAGGAAGCCGACTAATGAGAGGGCTCATTCACTAATGGCCATCTCAACTCGCCGAAGCCGAACCCAAGAAACAAATATATGGCCTGGTTTTGTGGATGCTCTAGCTGCGCTACTCATGGTCATTATTTTTGTTCTAATGATCTTTATTGTGGCTCAATTCTATTTGACACAGTTGCTCTCCGGTCGAGATGATGATTTAGCAAAATTACAAGGTCAAATCCTTGAGTTGGGCGAACTATTATCAATAGAGAGAACAACCAATGCGAAACTTGCAAGTAATATCGATCGTTTAAATGAAAGCTTGGCCATTGCAACCGCGAAACAAGAGACGTTAAATTCAAAGATTTCCGAATTGATTATTCTGAAAGAGTCTCTTGGAGGACAGGTTAATATTTTAACCGCTGAGAGGGACGCGTTAGATGAAAATTTAAAACTATCTCAGTCGTCTTTAGCGATGAGCCAGTCTGATTTAGAGGGCGCGCTCCAGCAGTTAAAGAATATTGAAACTGAACTTGAGGCAAAAACATTACAAAACAAGCAAACAAAAAAAGAACTCGATGGAACAAGAAAATTAAGTCTATTGATGCAATCTGACCTTGATGAGGCTAGAGACTTACTGCAAAAAATAATCGTAAAACTCTCAAAAGAAAAACTTCACTTAGTCAATTTAAAAGAATTGAACAAAGAGCTTAACGCAAAATATTCTACATCCACGAACCAGTTGAACGCACAAATATTAGCTCTCAGAAGAGAGATGATGAGTCTAAATGATATCCTCAAGAAATCCGAAATGGAAAATGAATTAAAGAATGTGAAAATAGTTGATTTAGGAAGAAAACTTAATCGCGCGTTAGCTTCTAGGGTTCAAGAACTTGCAAAGTTCAGATCGGAGTTTTTTGGCAGGCTCCAAGACGTTCTTAAAAATCGCCGCGATATAAGGACAGTCGGGGACCGTTTTGTTTTTCAATCGGAGGTACTTTTCGCCTCAGGAGCATCAGACATAGCGGCGGCAGGAAAAAAAGAATTGGCGCAATTAGCGAGAACACTGAATTCCATCGCACCAAATATCCCAAAGAAAATAAATTGGATTTTACAGATAGAAGGTCATACAGACCATATCCCGATTTCCAATAAACGCTTTCAAAGTAACTGGGAACTATCTGCAGCGAGAGCTATATCCGTGGTAGAGTTCCTTATTGGTCAAGGAGTTCCAGCAGACAGGCTCTCAGCGGCAGGTTATGGTGAATTTCAACCACTTGATAAGCGACGGGATGAAATAGGGAATAGGAGAAATAGACGAATAGAAATGAAGTTAACTCAACGCTGAAGACATTTTCAGGTACTATTTAGTACTAGTTTTCAAATCAAATTGAAGATTGGCTAACCTAGCATAGAGCGGGCAGGTTTTAAGCAAGTGATCATGTCCTCCCGAAGCTATAACACGTCCCTTTTCCATAACAATTATACGATCCGCGCTTAAGACAGTTGCCAATCTATGCGCAATTATCAATGTTGTTCTGCCTACCATTATACTATCGAGAGCACGCTGAACAAAGCGCTCACTCTCAGCATCTAATGCGCTTGTTGCCTCATCTAATAAAAGAACAGCAGGGTCGCGTAAAATTGCACGAGCGATTGCTAACCTCTGTCGCTGCCCACCCGATAACTGGACACCTTTTTCGCCTAAATTCGTCTCAAACCCGTTAGGTAATTCTTCAATAAAGTCGAATGCATTAGCTGATTCAGCCGCTGATTTAATTTCCGCTTTTGATGCCTCAGGCCTTCCATACCTGATATTTTCTAAAACATTCTCTGTGAAAATAATACCATCTTGGGGAACAAGGCCGATCTGCTCTCTTACAGTCCGAGGATCAGTTTGATCCAATGAAATATCATCTAGTTTTATATCGCCTGAACTGGGGTCATAAAATCGAAGTAAAAGTTGAAAGACCGTGCTTTTTCCAGCACCGGAGGGGCCTACGAATGCGACTGTTTCTCCTGGTTGTATTTCTAGATTAAAATCATCCAACGCTAGCTGCCCCGGCCTCGAAGGGTAGTAGAAATTAATTCCAGTGAATTTTATAGCCCCACTCACTTTTTCTGGAAGTTCTGTAGGCTCTGAAGGAATTTTAATATTCGAAGAGACTAACAATAATTCAGTTAATCTATCCATGGCGCCGGCTGCTCTTTGCAACTCACCAACGACTTCCGATAAAGCGCCTGTAGAACCTGCGACAACAATTGCATAAAATACAAATGCAGAGAGTTCCCCTCCAGAAATCCGCCCCGCGAGCACATCGCGACCACCAATCCATAATACGACAGCAACTGCACCAAAAATAAATGCGATAACGACCGCAGTAAGCAGCGCTCTTTGCCGAACTCTTTCTATTGCGGTGTCAAATGCACTTTCAACCCGTTTTGAAAATTTAATTTTATCAAATATTTCATGGCTAAACGCCTGTACTACTCGGATACCTGTTAAAATTTCTTCCACGTGTGAACCAATATCGGCAACTCTATCTTGTGAGTAGCGACTTAAACTTCTTACCCGGCGCCCCAATACGATTATAGGAACTAATACAAAGGGAATTACTAGCAACACAAGACCAGTGAGCTTTGGGCTTGTAATTAGTAATAATATTATCCCGCCTACAAATAATAATAAATTCCGAAGGGCGACAGAAACGGACGACCCCACAACAGTCTGAACTAGCGTTGTATCGGTACTAATCCTGGATAAAATTTCACCCGGACTGCGTGTTTCAAAAAAGGCTAAATTTAATCCAATAACATGATTAAAGACAGCGATCCTCAAATCAGCCACCACTCGCTCACCAACCCAAGATATTAGATAAAATCGGGCATAACTTGCCCCTGCCAATAAAATAACAACTACGACGAGTACGATCACAGCACGGTCTAACAAAAGGGGGTCGCCCTCGGCAAATCCTTCATCAATAAGAAAACGAAGGCCCGCCCCCATCGCTAAAACAGTTGCGGCAGCAAATAAAAGTGCGATTGTTGCTCCAATTAATTGAAGTTTATACGGCATTATATATGGAAGGACCATCTTCAGTGCCGAAATACTCTTAATATTTTTATGGTTTTTATAATCCTCTGAAGCCACTTTAAACAGCCACCTTCCCTGATTGGTTTGATCGGCACTTTATTGCCCAGCCCACAAGAAGACAATGATTGGATTATAATGTTTTGATATCTCTTGTGCTATTCCAAAGAAAAAGGTATACCACGGACGCATGGTTTAGTAATTGTAACAAAATGACTCTCGGAGAACAGTATGAAAGCAGATATTCATCCTGACTACCACATGATTAAAGTTGTTATGACTGATGGGACAGAGTACGAAACTCGCTCCACGTGGGGGGCAGAAGGTGACGTCATGCGTCTTGATATCGATCCTAAATCACACCCAGCATGGACTGGGGTCCGTCGGATTCTTGATAGTGGTGGCCGAGTGGCTCAATTTAACAAGAGATTTGCGGGTCTCGGCGTAAAAACAGACTAAGATAAAATAAAATAAAACTTTTTAGGCGTCACTGGGCGCCTTTTTTTGTTTTACTATTGAAAAAAAAAACTCAATAACCATTTAATCGTCAAGAGATGCTCAATTCGAGATCTTGAGAAAATATCGTCCGGCCTATTTGGCGGACATGTACATTGTCCAGTTTGCTTAAAGGAGAAAATGGATATGAACAACATTGATTTTACACCTGTATTTCGATCTACTGTTGGTTTTGATAGGATGGCGCGACTTGTCGACGCTGCGTTTCAAGCGTCTGAATCCTCTACACAACAGAGTTATCCCCCTTATAACATTGAAAAAATTGACGAAGATATATATCAAATATCGATGGCTGTGGCGGGATTTTCTGAATCAGATATTGACATAACTGTAAAGGAAAACAGTTTACTAATCTCCGGGAAGGTTGAGAAGTCAGCGCAAGATCCCAAACGAATATTCTTACACCGTGGAATAGCAGCAAGATCATTTGAACGTCGCTTCGATCTAGCTGATCATATAATCGTCACGGGAGCAGGACTAGAAAACGGTCTATTGCATATTGATTTAGTTCGAGAAATTCCCGAAGAGAAAAAGCCCAGAAAAATTAAGATTGGTCAGGGACAAACAAAGCTGACAGCGAAAGTCGCCTAAGGGAAAATAACCTAATTAAAAGCTGGGATACAATATCCCAGCTTTTTTGCTATTAATTTTTAATTAATAGCATTTGCATGGCTTTTCGCCTTTCCTTGGGTATCTCAACAGGCTTTTGGGATGATCTATCAACGTAAACATGAACAAAATATCCTGTTGCTGCGGGCGTTACCTCGTCATTTAAAAATAAACCTATTTCATATGTCACACTAGTTTTCCCAATGCGGGGGACCCTTAATCCAACATTTATTATTGCCGGGAACGGAATCGATTTATGAAACGTACATTTCGTTTCAATCACTAAGCCGATTACAGGCGAATTTTTCGGATCTAGTTCACCATACTTTATCAAATGCTCGGCCACAGCTGAGTCAAAAAAAGAATAATATTGGACATTATTAACATGGCCGTAAACATCCATATCAATCCATCGGGTAGAAATTTTGTTGAACCAGGCAAAATTGTCTCGTGTTTCACCTATATCAGTATCTTCCATCATAGATCTAATTTTCAAAAAATGAAATTAGTGCATCCAGTGTTTGTTCTGGCTGCTCAACCATCATCATATGTCCGGCATCGGGCAAAGTAATAGTTGTTGATTCCCTAAGGGTTTCTGACATTATCTTCGTCCCCTTAGGTGGGGTCATTTTATCATTTGAACCAAGCAATAATAAAGTAGGACAAAGGACGTTTGAACACGCCTCAAGACCTTCCTCCCAATTATTACAGGCATTTAAATCATTTCCAAGCACACCCGGTTTGCTAGCTTCAAGGAGCCTCATACTGGTCCCACTCACCCAAGCTCCAGGTGCTTTATTTCCGCCAATTTGGGCCTTCGATCCAACACCCCAGCCAACCACGGTCTCATACGCACTATGTTCATTTTTTTGTGCCGCTCCGAGCAAATTTGGATGAACTTGAATATGCGGCAATACCCCTAACAAAGCTTGTTTCACCACTTTTTCCCCAAGTGACGCCGAAGATGCGAGCGCTATCAGGGACCCCATAGAATGGCCAATCAGATGGATTTCGTGACCCCCTAGCTCTGATATTAATCCCAAAACCCAATTCGCGTACTCTTGAATAGAAGCGGGCGGAAGACCATCCGAACGTCCGTGTCCCGGCAAATCAGGGTTTAGAACAGAGAAACCATGATGGGCAAAATATCGAGCCTGCATGGACCAAACTGTATGATCCATTCCGGCGCCGTGAAGCATAATTAAGGCCGGCTTATTAGCATCAAATTCTTTGCCTCCAGTAGCTATAAAAACTTTTCTCTTATTAATTATCAATTCCATAATTATTTCGCTTTTATTTTTGTTGCCGCACGCAACGCTTGTTTGAGGTCAATAATCAAATCATCAACATTTTCGAGGCCAACAGAGAGACGAACGAGATCTTCGGTTAAACCAGCTGTTTTCATAGTGCTTTCGTCCATCTGTTGGTGTGTTGTGCTGGCTGGATGTATAACAAGTGATTTCGCATCTCCCACATTAGCCAAATGCGACCAAAGTTCTAAACGTTCAATAAAAATCCTTCCTGCTTCCCTACCGCCTTTAATACCGAAAGCAATCATTGAACCTGCCCCTTTGGGCATCAATTCCAGGGCTAAATTTTTGTCTGGGTGATCATCCAATTCTGGATACGCGACCCATTCTACTGATTCAGATTCACTTAAAAACTGGGCTAATTTACGTGCGTTAGAAACATGCCGTTCCATGCGCAGAGGTAATGTTTCTACTCCTTGAAGCAAATGAAAAGCCGTTGTTGGCGACATACAAGCGCCGAAATCTCTTAAGCCTTCCGCGCGAGCCCGCATTATAAAGGCCTGAGGACCAAACTCCTCGGCAAAATCAAGCCCGTGATATCCCGCATAGGGTTCTGTGAGCGTAGGAAATTTCCCAGAAACTTCCCAATCAAATAGCCCCCCATCCACTAAAACACCGCCTATCGCAGCGCCGTGACCACCAAGCCATTTCGTCGCAGAATGAAATATCAAATCTGCTCCATGTTCAAACGGTCTACACAAATGCGGTGTAGCGAATGTAGAGTCTACCATTAAAGGAATACCCTCGGAATGAGCAATTTTTGAGAGTTCGGGTATGTTTAATATCTCTAAACCAGGATTACCAATAGTTTCCCCAAATATTAATCTAGTTTCAGGTCGAATAGCCCTTTGAAATCCTTTAATGTCTCTTGGATGAACTTTAGTTGTTTCTATACCGAACCGAGGAAGAGTATGGCTAAATAGGTTATGACTACCTCCATACAGTGCACTAGATGCGACTATATGACCCCCTTGCCCCATGAGAGTAAGAATACCAAGCACAAGCGCCGCATGACCACTAGCTGTCGCCACCGCACCGACTCCGCCTTCTAAAGCCGCAATCCGTTCTTCTAGGACCGCTACTGTTGGGTTTGATATTCGAGAATAGATATGCCCCGCTCGTTCTAGATTGAATAATGACGCCGCATGATCAACATCACGGAAGACATAAGAACTTGTCTGATAGATTGGTACTGCTCTAGCACCAGTTTCCGGATCGGGCTTTTGTCCTGCATGCAGCGACAGCGTATCAAAATCGAAAATATTTCCTGACGACCCCATTTAGAACTCCTAAAAGTTACGAAATATTGAATTTAAATAATTACGAGGTTTCAACTTAAACTCCAAAATATATTATAAGGTAATATAACAGAAATAATTTTTTAATGGTCTTTCAAAGGTGCAATGAATCCTTTAATGATTGGCAAATACTCTAAGCTCAAAGATGGGTTAGAAAAATGAAAAATTCTCTTTGCTTTTCAATAATAATATTATTTTGCTTTTTAATTAGTGAGCCTGCACTTTCTTCTTCATTAATGACAGAAGGTGCTTTTGCAAGAGCATCCTCGGGCCACGGAAAAAATAGCGCAGCCTACCTTTCTATTCACAACCATTCCCCAAAAGATGATTATCTCATTGAAGCTAAAACAAATGTCGCTGCGATGACAAGCATACATAATCATATCAACGACAAGGGAATAATGAAAATGCGGGCGGTAAAACAAATCGCTATCCCAGCGAATGGTAGCATTAAATTACAACCCGGCGGTTTTCATATAATGTTAATGGGCTTAAAAAAACCTCTGCGCGAAGGCGATAAATTTGACTTAACACTTATTTTCAAGAAAGCAGGCACTGTCCTGTGTTCAGTGCTAGTTAAAAAAATGCATGCTATGGAACACGGCAAGAAAATGAAACACACTCACTAAAAAGCATTATGTTATTTGTCACTAAAATATCGAAGAGTTAACGATCATCGCATCATAACTGGCAAGGAGATTTATCTGATCGCTGCAGCTATCGCATCGCCCAGGTCTTTGGTATTTGCCTGACCTCCCAGATCGGGTGTTTTAGGGCCGCCTTCAGACACTACTTCTTCGATTGCACGCACTATTTCTGTTGCCGCATCACTATATCCATGGTGCTCCAGCATCATTGAACCGGACCAAATCTGACCTATTGGATTAGCTATGCCTTTTCCCGCTATATCAGGGGCAGAGCCATGAACAGGCTCAAACATGGATGGTAAATCACCATCGGGATTTATATTAGCCGATGGCGCTATGGCGATAGAGCCGGCGACAGCTGGACCAAGATCAGAAAGAATATCACCAAATAAGTTAGACCCAACCACAACATCAAACCAGTCCGGGTGTAATACAAAGTTAGCGGTCAATATATCGATATGATATTGATCCGTGCTGAGGCTAGGGTATTCCTTGGATATGGCATCAAACCGCTCATCCCAATATGGCATTGTGTGGATAATCCCATTGGATTTTGTAGCAGATGTTACCTTCTTAAGGTCGAGTTTTTGGCACAAATCAAAAGCATATCGAAGAATTCTGTCCGTACCAAACTTAGTAAAGACCGACTCTTGAACAGCAACTTCATATTCAGTCCCTCGATGAAGTCTCCCCCCTATTTCAGAATATTCTCCTTCATTATTCTCTCTCACAACCCAGAAATTTATATCTTCTGGCCCCCTATTTGATAATGGACAGGGCATACCTCTCAGCATCCGTACAGGCCTTAAATTTACATATTGCTTCATCTCTCTCCGAATTGGTATCAAAAGCCCCCAAAGGGAAACGTGGTCTGGAACCCCCGGGTACCCGCAAGCTCCTAAGAAGATCGAGTCAAATTGCTTCAGCGTCTCGATCCCATCATCAGGCATTAGTTTACCCGTTTTATGATAACGTTCGCAGCCCCAATCAAATTCCTCAAAGTCATAGCTGAGACCGTATTTAGCGCCAACGGCTTCCAAAACTTTTATCCCTTCTGGAACCACTTCCCAACCAATACCATCACCAGGGATAACAGCTATTTTTAATTTCGACATGGATTTGCCCTCCGAGTAAGATAGTATCATCTATATACGGCAGACACACTATCCTAACAATCGGGAACATAATCTTTTATTGGGGCGAATGATATGAGATCCACGAAACTGAGAGGAAAGATAGCACTCGTTACCGGCGCTGGCCAAAATATTGGACGCAGCATAGCTTTAGATCTAGCTGCATCGGGAGCAACAATAATTGTTAATGGAAGAAATGACGAGGGCCTCGTATTGGACACCGTTAAAGAGATAGAAAAAAATGGTGGCCGAGCTAAAGGGGTCATGGCTGATATATCAGATCCTGATTCTGTTAAGAGAATGATGGATAATACAGAAAAGGAACATGGTGGCCTGGATATACTTGTCTGCAATGCAGGTCTCCGAAGGCAAACCCCATTTCTAGATATGTCATTTACTGAATGGAGAGAGATTTTATCCGTAGCTCTAGATGGTGCTTTTCTGCTCACTAAGGCTGCTGTTCCACTTATGATTAAACGGGGCCGAGGTTCAATAGTTGGTCTATCTGGAATCTCCCATCATATTGGAACACCCAGCCGTTGTCATGTGTCAGCATCCAAAGCAGGATTAGAGGGTTTGATGCGCTCTCTCGCGATAGAGCTTGCTCCTTATAAGATAAACTGCAACTGCATAGCTCCAGGTTTGATTGATACTGTTCGTGGAAAGTCTTCCGGAGAGCGACCAACAAGTTCTAATAATAACAATATCCCACCAATCCAACGTATAGGAGATGTCGAGGAAATTGCCGCATTAGTCAATCTTATTGTGGGTCCAAACGGTGGATTTACAACAGGTCAGACTATTCACGTGAATGGAGGTTCCTTCTTGACTTGAAAAATAATTTTGTTATGCAGAGATTGAAAAAACTCTGCCAATAAATCACATAATATAAGCAAACCTTAGGGAAACAAATGATTGATCTACGAAGTGATACTGTCACTAAACCGACAGCTGAAATGTACAAAGCAATGTCCGAAGCAGCGGTTGGTGACGATGTTTATGGCGATGACCCCACCATTAATGAATTGGAGGAGACAGTTGCAGATCTACTTGGGTTCGAAGCTGGATTATTCGTTACATCAGGTACTCAATCAAATTTTACTGCACTCCTCACTCATTGCGGACGAGGCGATGAATATATCATTGGAGAAACGTATCACGTTTATAAGTCAGAGGCAGTAGGCACCGCCGCTTTAGGAGGTATAATTCCGCAGACTATTCCAGTAGAAGAGGATGGATCAGTTAACATCGATTCTATAGAGGCTAAAATCAAGCCAGATGATATACATTTCCCAAGAACTAAACTTGTTTGTTTCGAAAATACTTATAATGGCAAGGCACTATCACCAGATTACATGAAAAAGGCTTCCGATGTTGCAAGTAAACATGGCCTATCATCTCATTTAGACGGTGCTCGTTTGATGAATGCAGCAATCGCAAATCGCTGCTCTCCAAAAGATTTAACCCGCGGTTTTACCACTGTATCGCTATGTCTCTCTAAAGGGCTTGGAGCGCCTGTCGGGTCTGTTCTAACTGGAAGCTCCAACTTTATAAAAGAAGCTCGAAGAGCGCGAAAAATGCTGGGTGGCGGGATGCGTCAAGCAGGCATTTTGGCAGCATGCGGGTTGGTTGCAGTGAAAACTCAGGTTGATCGGCTAGAGGAAGACCATCGATTAGCTTCACGTTTAGCAACTGAGCTTTCCCAAATTCCAGATATTCAGACTGAGTCAGAAGGAGCCAATACCAATATGGTTTTTATTAAGGTTCTCGATCAACATCGAGATCCATTAAAAGCTTTTTTAAAGAATAAAGGTATCCTTATAAGCGGACGCCCGCCAACTTTTCGTTTGGTGATCCATCGAGATATTAATGAAAAAGACATTCCCACCACTGTCGCGGCTTTTGCTGAATATTTCCGACAATAAAATGAGAGAAACTAAATTTTCCAGAATATCAATAACCGTGGTTTGAATAAAGCAGCAAGCATAACACAGCCAAGAAGCGAATAAATACCACAGGCAAACGAAATGCTCTCAATCCCTATATCTGAATCGATTAACCAGCCAAATACAGCTGGACCGAGAGCACTGGCAATAACCTGTATGCCAGCGACCATTGCTTTGATTGACCCTAAATGCAAAACACCATAAAGTTCGGCCCAAACAGTCGAAATTATTGTGGCGGTGGCTCCTCCAGTTATGCCTGCCATTGCCATAAACGCTATCACGGTTGCCGAGGCATCAAAATAGGCCAGAACAAACGTGGAGCAAATCATGGGCAACATATAAAAAGGGGTTAGTGTGAGAGCCCCATATCTATCTACAAGCATGCCTGTGACAACCGACATTGCAACTTGGCAAATTGCATAAATAACAAAACACGACGCATAAAAAGATAGATCCCAACCTTTTACTTCCGCCAGATGCACTTGGTGAAAATTCAACCCCGTTATTACAAAAGCGGTAGACATCATAGCCATCATAGCCAGAAAAAAGCGTTTATCCTTCAAAACCTGCTTACGTGTCCACTGCCTCCGTTTATCATTTTCGTCCAACTTTTCAGTCTTCTGCGCGGTCTCTAAAAATTTTTCATGACGTACACCATGGCCTTTCAATAACCACAACAAGATGGGCGGTATTAGGATAATTAAAATTATAGCGCTAATAAGCCAAACATTGCGCCATGGCAGCAATAAAAGTACCAAAACTGACATTGCTGGGAATATTGCTTGGCCGCTCGGGAAACCGAGGGCCGCGAGACTTACAGCACGCCCTCGACTATAATCGTCAAAGTATCGGGCCATAGTAACAGTAGCAGCCTGGCTCAAGAGACCCTGCCCCGCTATTCGAAGAAGGAAAATCGCAACAGTAAGCATCACAACACCCTCTGCAAAAGACATAAAAATGCATGCAAATGCCATCCCCAAGCACAGAAGTATCGAATAAAAACGAAGATCGATCCGATCGATCAATTTTCCTAACCAGATTAATAATAGACCACTGCTTAGTGTTCCAATAGCATACACATTTGCAAATCCGCCGTGACTGAGGTTGAAAGCCTCTCTAATTTCCCCACTATACATCGCAATGTAAAATGTTTGCCCAAATGTAGAGATGAAGGCTGTAAAATAACCAAACCCCAGAAATCGAATATTATTTCGAACAAAATGGACGTATTCTAACATTATATCCTTAGATCCAGGAGTACATAGTTTATGCCCAAATTGATTTAAAAAAGCTCAAGCCATAAGCGTATGAAGCTTCAGCTGTTCTCGTTTTCAATGAAGATTAATTTACGCAGAAAAAAGCTTTTTGGAAACACTAACAGACATAATTACTTGTATATTATCGATTGTACAAAACTTCTATCATAATCGATTATACGCGTGAAAGCATCTACAGCTTTATCCTCGTTTCCTTCGGCAACTGCTCTAGCTGCCTGACCATGCATTCTTGAAGGCATTCGTGTATCACCCGCATTTTTTATGTGTGCAAACCAGAACCTTCGCAGCATAGGCTGTAGTAACCGACGCATCTTGTTAGCATGTTCATTTCCCATTGCAAGCATGCACAAATTATTAAATTCACCATCAACACGGATTTGTCCTGCTATGTCGTTTCTATCGGCAATGTCATCAAAATCCTCTGCTAACCGAGAGAATTCAAGCCTTTGCTCAGCGGTTGCCCTCATGGCCGCACTGCGCGCAACCAGTGCATCTAATCCACGATTCACTTCTAAAAGACGCAGAACTGAACACGCATCAAGATCAGATACCTTGATCCCTCGACGAGGCAACACAGTTAATAATCCCGCCATTGCTAATTGTTGAATAGCCTCTCTAACGGGGGTTCGGCCGAGTCCAATAGACTCTGCCAGATCCTTTTCTGTAACTACCACTCCTGGAGAAAATTCGAGCAGGACTATTTTTTCTTCTAAACGGTGATAAGCTATCTCTTTTTGGGTATCGGGCGCTTGATATTCCCATTTGGTAAGATCCACCGCTAAACTATCTCTGTATTCCATAAATGGACCCTTGCCTATACACAGAACTTTTATTACTCGGCCTTCAAAACTGTCCAAACATAAACAACGTTATCAGGCAACATCAATCTAATGTGAATAAACTCTAATAAACATCAGATAGGTGGATTTGATTAAACAGTCATAGAGCCAACAACAGTTGTCCTATGCATAACCCGTCGATACGTTCTTTGCCACGGCCGCCCTCGATGTAATGCACATCGGTTATCCCAGATCACTAAATCATTGCGTTTCCAGCTATGCTTATAAATATATTTACCATCCGTGATGTGCTTATTAAGTCTTTTGATTAACGTCCGACCTTTTTCTAGAGGCCATCCCTCGATGTAGGAGGCATGAGCGCCCAGAAACAAATTTTTTCTCCGATTTGTTGGGTTTTTCCGAATCATAGCTTGTCTGACTGGCGGTAATTCGTACTTGTCTTCTCTATCCAACAAACTTGTATCAATTAGACTTCTAGAATAGGCAAAATCATGCACACATATTAATTGTTCGAGTTCACTTTTTTGATAATTATCTAGATCTTCGTAAGCAGCACGCATACTAGCAAACTCCGTCTCCCCCCCCTCCGGCGGAACTTCTCTCCCCGAAAGCAATGACATCATTGCTGGTATCAGTTTAAAAGAACTATCTGTGTGCCACATTTGATTACCAGTATTGAAGACCATTCTTCGATCTTCGGGCGCAATAACTTCTCCATTTTTTCCAACATTTGTGAGCACCGTCACTGGTTTGCCTGCACCGCCTTGCTGCTTGGAGTTTATTGTATTTTCTAAATCTCCAAATCTTTGGGAAAACACAACTTGCTGTTCATCTGTGAGAGGTTGATTCGGAAAAACTAAAATTGAGTATTCTTCAAAAGCAGTTTTTATATCTGAAAAATCGCGCATGGAAATTTTTTCACATAAATTCACATCTTTAATTTCCGCCGCGAAATTCTCTGTTAATCGCTTAATCCGAATAGGCATCTTTAACTCCACTTTCGATCGATTTCTAACCAAGTGATCATCAGTTCAACTTCGTTACATTATTTGGACAAACAACATGGATCTACCCCAAAGCATCTACCTACCCCTAAATTATCCTCATACCGATCTATTGACCAAGGAACTAGCTCAATATTATTAACGTTATCAAGTATTATTAACTTCTTATCATCGTCTGATCTTTTATATGAAAACAACCAGCTCTTACACACTCGGCATTGATATTGGCGGCACCTTTACCGATCTTGTCGCCCTAAATTTATCAAATGGAGTCTGTGAAACAGAAAAAGTTCTTACAACCCCAGAGAGCCCTCAAATAGGCGTAAAAAATGGTTTAAACAACCTGCTTCCAAGAATAGGAGGTGGACATAACATATCGCGTGTAGTCCATGCGACAACACTCTTTAGCAATTCAGTGATTGAACGTAAGGGATCAACAACTGGCTTAGTTACCTCTAACGGATTTAAGGATACTTTAGAACTTCGACGTGAGCGTAAATACGACATCTACGACTTATTTCTAACTTTTCCTCAACCCTTGGTTTCACAGGACTTAAGATATGAGGTCCCAGAACGTATAGCAAATACAGGAGAAATCATCACTAAACTCGATGAAGCAGCCCTTATCCAGACAATATCAACACTTGAAAAACAGGGCGTTACGTCAATCGCCATATCTTTCATTAACGCTCATATTAACCCAGTTCATGAGCAATTAGCGGGTCAATTGATTTCTTCTCACTTTCCTGAATTAGCTACTACTTTGTCCTCTGATATTAGTCGTGAGCCCGGAGAATTCGAGAGAACATCTAGTGCCGTAATAAATGCGTTTATAAAACCTTTAGCTAGTGAATATATCGACAAACTACATAACGTTTTGCAAAATTCAAATATTCAAGCATCATTAATGTTAATGCTTTCCAATGGTGGATTGACCCATTTACAGGAAGCCAAAAGGGTACCGGTCCAGTTACTGGAATCGGGTCCGGCTGCTGGCGCGTTGTCTGCAGCACTGATAGGCGGAAAGGCAGGAGAGAATAGACTACTTGCGTTTGATATGGGTGGAACAACTGCGAAGTTAGCTATTGTCGATGATGGAAACCCCGAGGTATCCTTCTCTTTTGAGGCTGCCAGGGAACGCCGCTTCGCACCTGGTAGTGGCTTACCTGTCTGTATAACGACTGTAGAATTAGTTGAAATAGGTGCAGGCGGCGGCAGCATAGCCAAAAAAGATAGTCTAGGGCTACTTAAAACAGGCCCAGATAGTGCCGGCTCTGTTCCTGGTCCTGTTTGTTACGATCGTGGAGGCGCCGATCCGACAGTAACAGATGCAGACTTACTTCTTGGATATATAGATGCCTCTGGTTTTTCAGAAGGTTCTCTAGATATCAATTCCGCAAAATCCGCTGTAGCATTAGAAAAACTAGGAAATCAGTTTGACATATCATCCAGTGAAATAGCATTAGGTATTCATGAGGTGGTTTGCGAAAATATGGCGATGGCCGCACAAGTCCATTTAGCAAAAAAAGGACGCGACCCCAGAGACTATACACTTTATGCAACTGGCGGTGCCGCTCCAGTTCATGCATGTGCCATAGCAGATCGGCTTGGAATTAGAAGAGTTATCATTCCTCCTGCCGCCGGTGTTGGATCTGCTTTGGGACTAACTCTAGCACCCGCTCGAGTAGATAGAAGTGTTAGTATCGGAAAAGTTTTAAGCGATATAAAACCGCTCGAATTAGAAAATTTATTTTCTGAACTAGAAGACGAAGCCGATTCAGTCATATTAGAATCTATACAAACATCTAATATTTCGAAACGTCGTTTAGCTGAGTTACGGTATTCCGGACAAGGAGCAGTGCTGGTAGTCGATATAACAAAGGCATTTTCTTCGGACGTTCCTTTGCAGGCAATAAAAGATGCATTTAATGAAACGCATCAAAAAGCTTATGGACGCTATTTTAATGCTACCGCTGTGGAGTTTATCACGGCAAGAGTAGAAGCCCAAGCCGCAACTATAATCGACGAATTACAACCAAAGTTAAGTGCCCCAATAAAGGTTGAGGGTACCAACAAGGCCCGAGAAATTTTGTTGCCCCAAAATGAGTCATACAAAAAGGTAAATGTTTTTAATAGAAATGCCCTGAAATTTGGTCAAAAGATCACAGGGCCAGCCGTTATAGAGGAAGGCCAATCCACAACAGTACTGCAACACAATACGAGCGTTGAAGTCGATCCTGTTGGTAACTTAATAATTGAAATAGTTGATACTGAAAAACAAAATAAATTCACTTCGAATCAAATAGATAACCCGATCCACCTGGAAATTCTTTGGAACAAGGTCATTGCCGCAGCAGATGAAGCCGCCGCGTCTCTACTCCGCTCCTCTTTTTCCACCGTGGTCAGAGAATCATATGATTTCTCTTGCGTAATAACTGACTCGAATGGAAATTCTATAGCACAAGCCTCCGATAGTATCCCATCATTTATTGGTACTCTGCCAGATACGGTAAAGCATTTCATTAACCATTTTTCATCCGAAAATTTTTCTCCAGGTGATGTATTAATAACCAATGATCCATATGTCGGCACAGGTCATTTACCAGATATTAGTGTTTGTAAACCTTTGTTCAATAAAGGACATTTAATAGGATTTTCGGCGAGTACCGCACACGCTCCCGATATAGGGGGTAAAATAAGATCTCCAGAGCCTAGGGAAGTCTATGAGGAAGGCCTTCAAATACCTATGCTGAAGCTAATCAATAATGGTACAGTAAATGAAACATTAATGACCATACTGCGGAAAAATGTCCGCGTAGCAGATCAGGTAGAAGGGGACTTAGAGGCTCAAATTAGTGCACTTGGCATAATGGAAAAGCGAATAAATGATATTCTAAATGACTATCAACTCAGGGATTTATCCGAATTATCTAAAGCGGTCTGTCGAAGGACAGAACTTGCCACCCGAAAAGAGATAAATAATCTTCCAGACGGAACATATAAAGCATCAGTTGCTACTGATGGACTTTCGGAACAACCAATTGAAATAATGGTTGAAATCACAATTAAGGAGGATACCGCAACAGTTGATTTCTCTGGATCTTCACAACAAGTCGCTAAAGCAATCAATTGTCCCCTCTGCTACACGCGAGCAATGACGTCCTACGCAATCAAATCCGCTTTAGCTCCTGAGCTTCCAAACAATGACGGGGCACTAAGGGCTTTAACGGTTGTTGCGCCAGAAGGAAGCATAGTGAACCCCCAACACCCAGCATCAGTTGGAAGTCGTGTTCTAACAGGTCACTATATCCCTGCACTTATAATGGATGCATTATCAAAGGTTGCTCCCCAACGTGTTTTGGCAGGTGCAGGGTCTCCCATCTGGTGCGTGAATATTAGCGGAACCAACGAAAAAGGAATCCCAATCACCGGTTTGTTTTTCTTCAATGGAGGAATGGGCGCTTCGGCACAAGCTGATGGGCTATCCTGTGTCAGCTGGCCTTCAAATATTTCATCGACATCCGCAGAAGAAATAGAAAATCGCCTTCCTGTACGTATTTTAAAAAGAGCATTAAGAAAAAACTCTGGAGGGGTAGGAAAACACAATGGCGGTGATGGGCAAATTGTTGAACTAGAATATACGGGGGTAACGGACGGTATCTTAGCATTTCTAGCCGACCGTATTAAAACGCCAGCTAAAGGTTTATCTGGAGGGGGTGATGGGGCTATGGGCATTCTAAAAATAAACGGTCAAGTCATTGACCCCAAAATGCAACATATTATTCCACCGGGAAGCCTGATCACTCTAGCAACTCCAGGTGGTGGTGGTTACGGAACTAGTTTATAAGCATAATGACTAAAAGCTAAACCGCTTCATCTTTATTTATTACAACGATAGGCATGCGGTTACTCAGTGTTAACATAGTCTCAAGCTCGCTGGTGTTGAACCAGCTAGAGTACTCACTCATGTCTATGTACTCGTCTCCCGACTGACCGATGATAGTAATAGTATCTCCTAGATTGATCTCGGTATCATCTGGTATTTCAAGGGTCAAATGCTGTATTGATTTGTCCATGATTCATATGATGCGTTATATATGGATCAACGCTGAAGTCGCCTCGGAGCCACTCATCTACCATTCCCGGTAATTGGCTTCTACCCAAGACGCCGCCAAAAGCTGTACCGCGCCATACTCTTCCTGTGACAAGTTGAAATGGACGCGTGGAGATTTCTTGCCCAGCGCCGGCTACGCCGATCACGGTGCATTCACCCCAACCCTTATGACAAGATTCAAGGGCAGAGCGCATTAGTTCTACATTTCCAACGGCCTCGAAAGTATAGTCAAGTCCACCGTTGGTCATTTCAATCAAAACTTCATGTATTGGAGTTTTGTGGTCTCTCGGGTTGATGCACTCAGTTGCCCCTAGTGATTTGGCAAGAAGAAATTTATTAGGGTTGACATCTATGCCTATGATTCTCGATGCACCTTTCAACACAGCACCTTGAATAACCGCCATACCAACCGCGCCTAATCCAAAGACTGCCACGGTAGCACCCGCCTCAACCTTGGCCGTATTGCGGACAGCGCCTATACCAGTTGGAACAGCGCAACCCATGACCGATGCCTTGGATAACGGTGCCTCTTTAGAAATCTTGGCAACTGAAATTTCTGGTAATACCGTGTATTCGCTGAATGTACTGGTACCCATGTAGTGCAAGATCTGTTGGCCCTTATAAGAAAACCGTGAGGTGCCATCAGGCATGACGCCAGCGCCTTGTGTCTCTCTAATTGTTTGGCAAAGGTTAGTCTTGCCAGATTTGATGTAGGGGCATTCTGGATCCTCGGGAACGTAAAGTGGGATTACATGGTCGCCAGGCTTTACCGATGTGACGCCTTTGCCAATATCTTCTACTATACCACAACCTTCGTGTCCCAAGATACATGGGAACAGCCCTTCTGGATCTTCTCCAGACAATGTAAACACGTCAGTATGACATAGACTAGTTGTCACTATTCTAACTAGAACCTCTCCGTCTTTAGGACCCTCTAGGTCAACCTCTTCAATTTCCAACGGGCGATTGGCTTCCCAGGCGATTGCGGCTCGTGTTTTCATATCGAAATTCTCCTAAATGTATAATTTCATGGTAGAAGAAGCCAATAAATGTAGTCAAGTGGGTTCTGAGACAGACGTTAATATATTTGAAATAACTTTAACGGTTTATTGGGGGCTTTTTTTTAGCGAAACATCTTTTGCCTTTATTTGTTTGACAGGACTATAAGGTAGAGAATCGAATGAATCATTTAATGTTTATTGTCGTTACAGTAATAAAGATCGGTTCGAGTTCCGCCCTATCAAAGATGACGTAATATCGCGGAAATGCACTTTTAGAGATTAATTATGAACGCTATTAATGACGCTACCGATATTGCCCCAACCAGCCAAATAGTCCAGTGGGTACCAGGATATACATTTTCCTCAGAATTTTTATCATTGCTCATTTCGTTTTCCCCTTTCAATGACGTGAGATCATTATCGTCGGCAGTTTCATCTTTATCAACTATTTTGCCAAAGGTTTCAAAAAACTCACGTGCCATTTTTTTTGCTGTGGAATCAATAAGCCGCGACCCAATTTGTGCAAGTTTACCTCCAACCTGCGCTGTGACGGCGTACTCTAGAGTAGTACCTCCGCTTTCGTTCTCTTTTAGAGATACATTAGCTCCACCTTTTGCAAAACCTGCAGCACCGCCTTTTCCTTCACCTGATATTTTATATGCGTTGGGGGGATCGAGATCGGAGAGAGTGACATCGCCAGTAAATTTTGCTTTAACGGGCCCTACTTTAGCGGTGACTTTCGCCGAGAATGAGGTGTCGGATGTCTTGTCTATTTCCTCACAACCCGGAATACATCCTTTTAAAATTTCGGGATCATTGAGTGCATCCCAAACCTCTTGTTTAGATGCTACAAGATCAAAGCTACCCTTCAATTCCAACTTTTAATACCTTTCATAAATATTTGTTTTATATCGAAAATTAACAGAATATAGAAACCTTTTCAGTTCTACAATCTCTACATCGAATAGGCCAGAACTAATAATGAAAGTAATAAGGCAAGTACCCACACCAATGCATTTCCGACCGTTGAAGTCTGCGCATTTTTATTGAAAGACGCAAAACGAAGATGAATAAAGGCCATCGTAGCTCTCAAGCTTTTAGACGCGGCAGAAAAAAGAAGGTTTTCGGTGTAGTTTACAGACTTTCCTAAAGATATGATCAGAGAGTGGAGACCTTTACGGTAGATCCAATCAAAATCAATATTAGTTGACCGAAGTTCCGGCGGATAGATCTTGAAGACCATCAAAACTGCAAAAGCGAGTGCGGAAAACATGAGAAGTTGAAGTTGATTGATTACATGTGCCGTTGTGTATGGAACATAATCGACCGGATAAGGAAGCAGTGAGTATAAAATATCGGGATAAATACCGATTAAAAAACATAAACTAGCGATAATACCCATGGCAAAAAGCATCGGCGCTGGGGCCTCTTTTGGCCGAAGACCCTGATCGTGGGCGAAAAACGCGAAATAAGGAATCTTTATACCGGAATGATGAAATACGCCTGCCGATGCAAATAGTAAAACTAGCCAGACAACCCAGTAACCACCATCTGAAACAGAGGTTAGAATCATAGATTTAGAAATAAAACCGCTGAACAAGGGAAATCCAGAAATTGAAGCAGCGCCAACAATACAAAAAGCAGTTGTCCACGGCATAGTTTTGAATAGGCCACCCAAATCCGAACCATTGGCGGTGCCCGTGCGAAGCAGGACTGCCCCCATAGACATAAAAAGGAGGGATTTATATAGAATATGACAGAAAGCATGAGAAACCGTCCCGTTTAAGGCCATTTCGGTTCCTATACCAACCCCAACTACCATAAAGCCAAGCTGGTTATTTAAGCTATAGGCCAGTACCCTTCGCAGATCGTTTTCAATAACTGCATAAAATATAGGAAAGGCTGCCATCAATGCACCAATCCAGATTAGAATATCGGTTCCCGCATAGGATCTAGCTAAAGCATAGATGGCTAGTTTAGTTGTAAAGGAAGATAGTATGACTGTACCACTTACGGTCGCTTCAGGATAAGCATCTTGAAGCCAGTTATGAAAAAATGGAAATGCGCATTTTATACCAAATGCAATAAAAATCAGCAGTCCACCGGGTGCGTCAATCCCAATTTTATTAAAGCCTATTGTGCCCAAAGTGGATGCATATATAAGAATACCAGATAAGAGTATGACCCCGGCACCTATTTGAACTATTAAGTATCTAAAACCAGCTGAAAAAGCTCTTTTAGTACCACGTGCCCATATTAAAAAAACCGAGGAAATAGCGGCAATTTCAAAGAAAATAAAGAGAGTGATTAGGTCCCCCGCAAAAACGGCAGCGGTAGCACTCCCTGCATAAATCATTGATGCGGATGGTTCAATTTTGCCTGTGTTTGCGCCGATTGAATAAAGATTTGCAACTGCGATAGCAATCAAAAAAATGATGCCAAAGATATAGCTAAACGCGTCAACCCTAAACAGTTCTAGGTTATAGCCAAGGAACAAGGCACTGAAGTGATTACCTTCTTCAGTATTCCAAAGGCTTAACAGCAGTAGTAAAGGGAGTGCAATGTTAAATTTCTGGGCAATTTTTGATGGCAAAATCGTGGATATTAAGCCACCAAGTATCAGGAAAATACCGGGGTTGATAGTCAGAATGAGGTTATTTATCACTGTCATAATAGTCCTCATCTCTCATAAGAAATAACCTTAAAACTTTTGCAGCGAGAACTAATCCAACACACATGAAAAATCCGAAGACAGCATAGAAGCCAAACAGCGACTGCATCTCAAAACTAATGTGTTTATGATAAAACGCATCTGCCACGAATAGAGCAATACAGATTATAAATAGTCCGTACAAAATGCTTCTGATGGTTGTTTTTCTTTCTATCCAATGCAACTCATGATCATCAATTGAGATGCTTTTGTGGGTCGTCTTAACGCTCGATTTGTCAGGATTAATCACATCAACACCCTAATTTACAATTGGTCGTAAGAGATCGATAACTTCATTCGCAAAAAAGAAAAGAACAAAACACCCAAGTGCAGTGATGCAAAGGGGTATAACGCACAGGAGAGGGGCCTCACTTAGGCTTTTTGATCCAGAGGCCTGTAATTGCTGAGGCAGCGGTTTAAAGAATGCTCGTGCAACCACAGGCATTAAATATCCGACGTTTAATAATGAACTAATCATATAGACCGCGATAACCATAAATAATTCAAGGTTTGCGGCACCCAATGCCATATACCATTTACTCCAAATTCCAGCAAAAGGCGGTAATCCAATTATGCTAAAAGCCCCAATTGCAAAAGCTATAAACGTAAACGGCATTACCCTTCCTAAGCCATCCATATCACTGATTTCGGTTTTGTGTGTAGCCACATAAATCGCTCCCGCACACATAAACAGTGTAATTTTCCCTAAAGCATGCGTAACTATATGAAGTCCTGCTCCTAAAATACTTAATTTGGTCGCGAGGGCAGCAGCCAATACTATGTATGATAGTTGGCTAACTGTAGAATATGCTAATCGGGCTTTTAAATTATCTTTGCTAAGGGCAATTAAAGAAGAAGCTAGAAGCGTAAATGATGCAGCCCAAATCAACCATGTTGATGCTCCAGTGGAACTTAAAAACTCAATACCAAAAATGTATACAACAACTTTTAAAACTGTAAAAGCTCCCGCCTTGACAACGGCAACAGCGTGAAGCAATGCACTCACAGGTGTGGGGGCAACCATGGCAGCAGGCAACCAGCTATGAAAAGGCATTAGAGCCGCTTTACCTATTCCAAACATGTATAGAGCTAATAGGAAAGGTAAAATAGTTGGCTCAATTTTACCGCTCAAAATACCACCCGGTGTAAAGTCCAGAGTGCCAGTCAAAAACCAGGTCCATATAATGGCAATTAGTTGGAACCCGATTGAGGTACCGATCAGAAGTCCTAGATACCGACGCCCACCAGCCTTTGCTTCGGGCGTTCCTTTATGAGTAACGAGCGGGTAAGTCGATAATGTTAAAATTTCATAAAAGATAAAAAGCGTAAACATATTGCCAGCAAAGGCAATTCCCATGGAACTTGAAATAGCTATTGCAAAACAAATATAAAAACGGGTTTGATTTTCTTCTTGGTTCCCTCGCATGTAACCAATTGAGTATAATGAATTGATGATCCATAACCCGGATGCGATTGCAGCAAATAGCATTCCGAGTGGCTCTATATCGAACGCTATCATGAGGTTAGGTATCACCTCAAATAATCTAAAACTCGCGTTTTGACCATTTGATGTTTGGTGCAAAAGAAAACATACAAAAGTGAATAAAACCGCAGCTGAAAGCAGAGTTATTGTTTCTCTTAAATTGGGTGTATTTGCGCTCAAAAAAATACCAATTGCGCCTATTAATGGCGTAATTAAAGCAAGAGCAATGATTATTTCGGTATTCATGGACTGTGATCCAGTAGGGAGGTCGCTGCTTCGTTAGAAATACCAATAGTGATGTCAGCTTGGATACCAAAGTAAAAATTGCATCCTATAAGGATCCAAAGCGGTATAAGTAATTCTAGTGGCACCTCTTTAACCGGAACTCTATCCTGTGGCGCTTGAAAAAAATATGCTGCCTCTATTATTTTCCACATATAAACTACTGCCAACAATGAACCCATTACTATCAACGGAATTAGCGGCCACCAACCGTTTTCCATAATACCCAATATTAAATACCATTTGCTTATAAAGCCCACGGTTGTTGGGATGCCGATTAGGCTCAGACCCGCCAATACAAGGGCGGAGAACGTCCATGGCATTTCTTTACCTAGTCCACGGATAGAGTCCGTGGTTAATTTTCCTACGCGATAAACCAAGCAGCCTGCCGCCATAAAAAGTGCACCTTTAATGAGCGCATGATTGAAAATATGCAAGATAGCTGCGGTTAAACCAATCGTATTAGAAAGCGCTATGCCTATGGCTATATATCCAATTTGAGCTACGCTTGAATAGGCGAATAAGCGTTTGATGTTTGTTTGAAATATGGCCCCAATAGAACCAAAGAAAATGGCAATAATCGCTAAGGGTAAAAAGATAAAAATTAGAGTTAATGGTATGAAATCAAACGAAACCCCAAAGACTGTGAATAAAAAACGCAGAAGGACATAAATTGACACCTTGGTTGCAGTAGCAGCTAAAAAGATACTAATCAGGGAGGGAGCATAAGTATACGAGTTGGGCAACCAAACATGCATTGGAAATAAAGCCATTTTCAATGCTAGACCGATTATTATAAATGCATAGCCAGCATGCACCGCCTTGTTATCGGCCAAATGCGTCACGCGGTCGGATAAATCCATAATATTTAGGGTACCGGTAACCATGTAGAGAAAACCAAGGCCAATAACAAAAAATGTAGCGCCTATGGTACCAAGTATTAAATAATTGTATGCTGCTGTTAATGCCCTTCTGTCGCTTCGAACTCCCATAGCAATTAGTACGTATGAGGAAAGCGATGATATTTCTAGGAATACAAAGATATTGAACGCATCCCCAGTGATCGTAACACCTAAAAGACCCGTCAAGCACAGCAAATAGGTAGTATAAAAAAGGATTTGGCGATCTGGCTCTATTTCTCTATCGACTACTAATCGACCGAAAGGAACCGCTATCGCACTGATGCCTGATACTAACAATAGTACAAAAGCATTAATAACGTCTATTCTATATTCTATTCCGAGTGGCGGCTTCCAGCTCCCTAAATGATAGCTTATTTGTCCGTTTTCTAAAACGTAATTTAATAAGTAAATAGAACACAAAAATGCAAACCAACTTACTAACAATGTCCATAACCAAGCAGCCTTGCGGTTAGCCCCAAAGGTAAATAGGACACAAATTGGCGCACTAATGAGAGGAACCGCGACGATTAATATGGGAATATGGTGAAGCCAGTTAGTCATGACGAAATCTGGTTCACTTCTGATTCGGCTTGGAATTGCTCAGAAACCGCAATTTCCTCGTCTTCAATAGTTCCATAACTCTCTCTGATACGCACTACTAGAGCCAGACCAAGTGCTGTGGTGGCTATTCCGACCACAATAGCGGTGAGTATCAGGACATGTGGAAGCGGATTAGAAAATGTCTCAGGTTGCCCGGTTAGGATTGGTGCAGTACCATAATTAACCTTTCCAATTGTGATATATAAAAGAAAAACGGACGTCTGAAAAATATTCAGTCCAACGATTTTTTTGATTAAATTACCGCGAGAAACCACGATATATAATCCTATCATCATTAAAAATATAATTAACCAGTAATTATAATGATCAAGTATTGCGGCCAGCATTCTTACCAGTCCTCGTCATCGATGGCTCGTGTTCTGCCCGCGTATGCCCTAAAAATACTAATCATGACAGCAGCTACTGTTATACCAACGCCAAGTTCAACAAGAAAAATGCCAATATGTTGCCCTGCTTTTGGTGAGTTCAAGAGAACATTATAATCGAGAAAATTTCCCCCAAAAACTAATCCATAAAAACCGGTTACTGCATATAAAATTAGGCCTAAAGGGACTAAAAGTATTAAGGCTTTGTCGGGTATAACCTTTCGAGCTTGATTATCTCCAAATACTAGGGCGTAAAGAATAAAAGCCGCGGCAAAAATCACGCCTGCTTGAAATCCGCCTCCGGGACCAAAATCTCCATGAAATTGAACATAAAGTCCGAAAAGAAGTATGAATGGTATCAACATTTTAGCGATGACTCTTAAGACTAAATGGTGCCTCATGTGGTTGTCTCGTCATTAATCTTTGGTTTGTTTTGTTCTTTAAGGGGGTAAGCCGCGACATCCTCGGAATAACCATGTTCGTCTTCGCGTCTTCGTCCAAGAAGAATGATCACGCCCATCCCTGCAGTAAATATAACTGCTACCTCGCCCAGCGTATCGAAGGATCTATAGCTTGCAAGTATTGAGGTAACAATATTAGGTATCCCGATTTCGTCCTGAGATCCTTTGATATAAGAAGGGATAATGTGTTGATGACTTGGAGCGTTAGGATCTCCAAATTTGGGCATATCCGGGGTGGCGTAAATTAGTGCTCCGCCGGTTATTGTAATAACAAGGAGGCCTATGGGAGATAGGCGAGGTGGCCTAGACTCTCTTCTGCGCGTTAATGCAAGGGTTCCTAACATGAGTACTGTAGATATTCCAGCGCCAACAGCCGCTTCTGTGAAAGCAACGTCTACTGCGTCTAATGTAACAAGTAAACCGGCTGACAATAGACTAAAAGCTCCGGTCAACGCTACTACCGCGAATAGATGACGCATTAACAATATTGCCACTGCGGTGGTGGATAAAAGTGCAAGTAAAACAACGTCTACGATGGTGACCATGTCTAGCATAGGCGTCTCTAGTTTTTTTCTTTTGAAATGAGGTTATCTTCAGGTATTGAAACTGTGCGAAGTCCCATAACTCTTGCCGCATTTGCTACTGCATGTGTGGAAGTGGGGCTGGTAAAAAAGATGAATAAAGAGATTAATACGAGTTTTAGGGTAACGAGGCTTAAACCTGCTTGCAACATCATGCCCAATAGTAGTAATTCCGCACCAAGTGTATCTGTGACGCCGGCAGCATGCATTCGTGTATAAAAATCAGGAAGACGAACAAGACCCAAAGCTCCAATTAATATGAATACGGAACCTGCACCCATTAAAATGGCTGATGCACTATTAATAATAATATCAATCATCAATTATCTTCTCTGCTTGCGATTTCATCACTAGACAAACCCAGGTTTCGATATCGGAAGAATTTTAAAATCGCAATTGTACCGACAAAATTTACCAGTGCGTATAATAAAGCTATATCAAGAAATTCAGGCCTCTCTGTTAAAAACCCCAATAATCCAATTAATAAAACGATTTTTGTTCCAAAACTATTTGCGCTTAGGACTCTATCGAACAGGCTCGGGCCAGCGACGGCCCGAAATAATGTCAACGCCATAGCTACTAAAAGGGCGGCTGTTGCAGCAATCAACACTTTACAATCCCTCTACTGCTGTAACTTTTTTATCCATTTCTCCATTTAAAACGCCTTCCGCTAGTTCAGCATTAAGTGCGTGAACAATTACTTTATCGTCCTCTATATCCACAGACACCGTTCCTGGTGTTAGGGTTATTGAATTGGCAAAGATAACGAGGCCTAGCTCTGTCTTTTGTGATGATTTGAACTCTATCATTCGAGGAGAGATTTTCAGTTTGGGGGAAAGTATAACTTTGGCAACAGCTATATTAGCGTTAAAAATTTCTTTCCCAAGCCAAATCCAGTAACCGAGATGCTTCCATTTAATAGAGAATTGAAACGTGTCTTGATCAAAAAAGTCCATTCTCCTTGTGAGATAGACAACAAACAGAACGGAGGCAGCCCCTAATGACAGTACAAAAGTGGTGTAATGCCCCGACATCGAGAGCCAAAAAAAGGCCAGACTAATGCCAAGTCCAATAATATTAAACATCGATTTCCAATTTTTTAAGACGTAACTTAGTTAACATTATGGCGATCGGTTCTAAAAAATCTAGATGTCAAAATTCCTCCGTTATACTAGTATAAAAATTTTAGTTTCAAAGTTATAATCGATCTTTAGTTCAAATAACTAACATATGGGGTTTTATATGACTTGGTTTACGCATCCGGATAGTCCTTTGGCACCGGGAGAACTACTGGAAAAACTATATTCTGGCCCCGATATTGTTCGCGTACCTGGTGCGCACAATGCGTTAGCGGCACTCTTAGCAAAGGAAGCGGGTTTTAAAGCTCTATATCTATCGGGGGGAGCGTTATCATCAAGTCTTGGGTTACCTGACCTGGGAGTAATGACTATGGAGGAGCTTCTCCTATTCGTTCGCGTGATTTGTAGATCATCAAAACTCCCACTTATCGTCGATGGGGACACCGGTTATGGCGAAGCTTTAAACGTAATGCGCTTGGTTCAGGAGTTGGAAGAGGCTGGTGCTGCCGCAGTCCAGATTGAAGATCAAATTCTTCCAAAAAAATGTGGTCATCTTTCTGATAAGTTATTAAATACCCCTGAAGCTATGGCTAGAAAAATATCTGCAGCAAGGCAGGCTCGAAAACATTTGCGGATCATTGCCAGAACAGATGCGGCTGCTTCAGAGGGGTTCGACTCCGCATTAGACCGTGCAAAATTATACGTGGAAGCGGGAGCAGATATTATTTTTCCCGAGGCTCTTACAAATAAGGACGATATGAAGAGATTTAATGATGCCATAAGTGTACCCACACTGGCAAACATGACTGAATTTGGTCGAACGCCATACTTAACTGGGGCCGAGTTTAAAAACCTCGGTTTCAGCATTGTAATTTGGCCGGTTACATCATTGCGTTGCGAAGCGATGGCAATGCAGGATCTTTACTCCCATCTTTATGAAAAAGACGGACAGGGAGGGTATCTGAATAAATTAATGAAGCGTGAAGAGATATACAAAACCATTGGTTATCACGATTACGAAGCTCTTGATCAGACCATTTCAAAGAGTATCGTGCCAGGGATTAAATAATATTTAATTGAGCTTCGATGAGCTCAAAAGCTGCTTTAACGGTGGCTAAGCGGATCGTGCTTCTTTCACCAGAAAAATTGCAACTTTTGTGCAAAGTAGGATGCTTTTTTAAAGCGCACGATAAGTGCACTAATCCGATTGGTTTCGTATTTGTTGCGCCACCAGGTCCAGCTACACCCGTGCACGCTATTGCTATATCGGCTGCAGAACTTCTTAACGCTCCTTCAGCCATTGACCGGGCGACTTCTTCACTGACGGCACCATATTGATCTAGTTGTTCCAATTTGACGGATAACATCGATACTTTAGCTTGATTTGAATATGTCACAAAGCCACCCTCAATAACACTGGAGGAGCCGGGGATCTCCGTTAAGCATCCAGCTATAAGTCCTCCGGTGCAACTCTCTGCGGTTATAATTGTGATGCCCTTCTGTTTGCAAACTTTTAAAATGCTGGAAGCTTTACTATTAATTTCCAGTGGAAACATTGAATTCATCATGCAAATACCATTCACTCATTAAAAAACGTCTAGAAGTTTATGCGTTAAAATCATTGCGATGATTGCTTGAGCCCCTGCAACGACATCATCGAACATTACACCAAGTCCTCCCTTCACATTTCGATCAAACCAATTTGTGGGCCAGGGTTTTACAATGTCAAAAAAACGAAAATATACAAAGGCGAGTAAATAGAATATTGGATCATTGGGTGTGAATAATAACACCAAACTTTGTCCCAAACATTCGTCTATCACACAATGTTTTGGGTCATGAGACTTTGTAAGTATTTCATGATGTGTACATGCCCATATTCCAATTATAAAAATAAGAGAGCAAAAAACTATCAAACCAAGGGGCCCTGTGTATTTTTGTATAAAAAAGACTGGTGCCAGCGTTATTAATGATGCCCAAGTCCCCGGTGCTTTTGGGAGGTAACCTATACCCCCTAGGGTGCTTAAAAAAATAGCCGGTTGTTTTAAGGAGGACTCTATTTTGGCCATTTCACACTGGAAGCCGAACATTCACACTTGCATGACTGGAAATTCCCTCTTTACGGCCCATTGCTCCAAGTCCTTCGGTGGTCGTAGCTTTAATATTTATATTTTTCATTGGGGTTTGAAATATTTCAGAGAGGTTTTGCGTCATCCTAGGTTTGAAAGGTCCAATTTTTGGGAGTTCACATACTATCGTGAGATCCACGTTAACAATTTCACCCGCTTTCTCGTTCATTAACTCTATGGCTTTTTGGAGGAATACCCTCGAAGAAACATCCTTCCATTCGGACTCACTTGGTGGAAAATATTCGCCTATATCGCCCTCGGCTAATGCTCCCAGCAACGCGTCAGTGATCGCATGTAAAGCCACATCCGCGTCAGAATGTCCAATTAGCGATAGATCGTGCGGAAGATGAACCCCACATAAAATTATACCTTTTCCTGGACCAAATTTATGAACGTCAAATCCGTGTCCTACTCTGTACTCAAAATTTGAAGCGATGAATTGGGTCGCTTTTTTGAGGTCATCTTCATAAGTAATTTTAAATAAGTCTTCACTGCCATTCACGGTCGCTAAACTCTGACTTTCTTCTAGTAAGGCCGCATCATCTGATAAGGACAACCCCTGTTTTGCTATATGTGCCTCCATAATCTTATTATAGCGAAAACCTTGTGGGGTTTGCGTTCTCAGGTATTGATTTCTATCGATTGATCCTGTGATTCTGCCAGCTACTGCCTCTTTTAAGCTATCATTAATTTTCAAAACAGGGATTACACAGTCTTCGGTTTCCAATCGAAATAATATATCGTCGATAACAGTCTTAGGAAGAAATGGACGCGCTCCATCATGAATAAGAACAAATTCTGGATTTAATTTTGACAAAGAATCTAACCCTAAACGAACAGATTCTTGTCTATCTTTACCTCCAAAGGTAAAGGAGATGTTTTTTAAATGTCCACAATGTTGCCGAAAAAGAGATTCATCCAATTCTGAAATTACCACAGTCACCGAACTAATTTTAGGGTGTTCTAGTAATGGTTTAATAGCCCTGGACAAGATGCTCTCACCCCCTATTAGTCTATATTGTTTTGGTATTTCACCACCGACGCGTGTTCCTGAACCCGCTGCCATTACTAGGGCAAAAACATTAACTTGCTTTTCTGATGTCATAAATTTATTTACTTAGTTAGAGTTTTTAATTGTGAGTTATCAGTTTTGGATATGATACAGTAGCTTCATGGCGATGTCTTTAGGCATAAATATTCTCTCGGTAGTGCTGTTTATTCCGGCCTTTATGCTAAGTTACCTGAGGCCGCAATCAACATATGGGTTGAAATGGTTATTTTTAGTTATTGCCTTTTTGGGTGCTGCATTAGCTCCTGTTAGCGTTCTCCTTTCTCATTGGGGGGGTGGGGTTGCCTTTTCGCTGAGGATTACTGTTTTAGTTACACTGGTTCTTTTTGCGATAATTTGCTCAAGATATGCCTTTTTTCATCGTTTATCGATACTGATATTTCCATATCTTATTTTCGTTAACATAGGGGCAATTGGTCTAGATGCGCTAGATAATACATCTTATGTATTTTATTCGTCTTCTAATTGGATATTTGCGCATATAATCAGTGGAGTATTGACTTATGCGTCGATTACATTGGCAGCTATAGTTTCCTTCTCTTTGTATTTAAGTCAAAAAAATCTGAAAAATAAGCAAAGCAATCAAATTACGACATTATTACCGTCAATCAATGAATGTAACGACATCCAAACAAAATTATTGATTTTTGCTGAAGTAATTTTAGTCTGCGGTTTCATCTCTGGGCTGTCATTGCAGTATTTATCGACGGGCGTAATTTTGATATTTGATCACAAAACTATTTTTACAATTTTGGCAATGCTTGTCATTGCGATCATTCTGTTTTTACAAGAGAGGACAGGCGTCAGAGGTAAAATCGCAGTGAGATTTATAATGTTCGCATATTTACTTTTAACTCTCGCTTATCCGGGAGTTAAATTTGTTGCACAGATAATCATTTAATTTGATAAAATGCTTTCGTTTTCCATTTTTTATCGGTAGTATCTGATTAAATAATGAGCAAAAAACGCAGGCGGTCAAAAAATGGGCATTCAAATTGGGGATATTTATATTGATACCCCTGTCTTTTTAGCTCCTATGTCGGGTGTGACTGATCAACCGTACCGAAAAATGGTTAGAAAGCAAGGACCAGAACTAGTTTTCTCTGAGATGATTGCATCTAAGGAAATGCTCACCTCGGAGATTTCTGGTATCAGAAAACTAAAAACCGATTGTGAGGCAGAGTACCCCTTAGTTGTTCAGCTTGCGGGATGGGATCCAGAGGATATGGCGTTAGCCGCTAAAATGAGCGAGGATCGTGGTGCTGCGATTATAGACATAAATATGGGATGCCCCGCAAAAAAGGTAGTAAATAAATTTGCCGGTTCAGCATTGATGCAAGATTTAGATGCAGCTAACGATATAATAAGATCGGTCGTTAACGCAGTATCAATCCCTGTGACATTAAAAATGCGTACGGGGTGGGACAGTAACAATAGAAATGCGCCAGAATTAGCTAAAATCGCTGAAAGCGAAGGAATACAGATGGTCACCGTGCACGGTAGAACCCGGTGCCAAGCGTACAAGGGTGAAGCAGATTGGTCATTCATAAAAAAAGTTAAAGATGCAGTGAGAATTCCCGTAATAGCAAACGGAGACATTAAAACAGTCTATGACGCTCAAAAATGTATCGGTAAATCTGGTGCTGATGGTGTAATGATTGGCAGAGGCGCTTATGGGAAACCATGGTTCCTTAACGACGTAACAAAGTTTTTAGAAATGGGAAAAGCTCCGTCATCTCCGAGCCTGACGAAACAAAAGACTATTCTTATGGAACATTTAGATTTGATGATGAACTACTATGGGTTTGAAAATGGCGCTAGGATGGCAAGAAAACATATTACTTGGTACACTAAAGGGTTGCCACTGGCGTCGGTATCAAGGCAAAGGATTTATTCTACAAAAGATTTATCGTCATTAATAAATGAAATAGAAAATTTGTATGAAAATGCTTTGGAACAGATGGCAGTATAATGGCAATAAAAATAAATCGAACCTCGAACGATTTGATATTAGAACCTATTTCTGTCTTGGAGGCGCTACCGAACCCCCTATTTACAATAGATTCTAAAAATGAAATTTCCTATTTAAATCCTTCTGCTGAATTATTTTTTGATGGGAGTTCAATGGCTTTGCAGGGGGTTGCCCTTTCTGAGCTTCTGCCCGTCGATATGCCGTTGTTTGACATGATTAGCCAAGCTAGGACCAATGGAATAAGTATATCTGATTATGACCTCGTAATTGAGACCCCACGTATAGGAATCAAAGTCGTGAATATTGGAATTTCACCCATCCCCGATAGTAATGGTTCAGTTATAATTTCTCTATTTGAAAGATCAATTGCTCAAAAATTGCATCACCAAGAACAGTTTAGAGGGGCAGCCCGTTCGATATCTGGTATGGCCGCGATGCTGGCTCACGAAGTAAAAAACCCACTATCGGGTATTCGTGGCGCAGCGCAATTACTATCCGAGACGATTGAGGGTGATGATCAATCCTTAACGCAATTAATTTGTGACGAAACCGATAGAATTTGTGCGCTTGTTGATAAAATGGAAGAGTTTTCAGATGAACGACCAATTCATAAAACTGCAGTGAATATCCATGAGGTGTTAGACCATTGTCGGCAGTTAGCGTCATCAGGTTTCGGCAAACATGTCACGTTTATAGAAAAATATGATCCTTCATTACCGCCAGCACTTGGAAATAGATTTATTTTGATTCAATTGTTTTTAAATCTCATGAAAAATTCATGTGAAGCTATATCGAATTCAACGGGTGAAATAATATTAGAGACATCTTATAGGCACGGAATGAGTGTTAGTGTCGGAGGAACACAACAGAAAATCCATTTGCCATTATTAATTTCAATCAGAGATAATGGGGTTGGCATATCCTCTGAGTTAACTTCAAATATTTTTGAACCATTTATAACAACGAAGGCATCAGGAACAGGGCTTGGGTTGGCGTTCGTAGCGAAAGCCGTATCTGATCATGGGGGAGTTGTCGAGGTGGATTCCTTTCCCGGAAATACTGTGTTTCAGATCACACTTCCCGTTGCAAAATCTAGTGACAATGATGGTTCTGCGTTTACGAAATTTGAAATAGGATTAAATACTAAGGAATAATTCATGGCAGGTAACAGTGCGTCAATATTAGTAGCAGACGATGATAGCGCGATAAGAACTGTGTTAACACAAGCTTTGTCCCGATTGGGACATCATGTTAAAGCAACAGGAACTGCATCTGGGTTATGGCACTGGGTTGAACGAGGCGAAGGAGATTTAGTGATAACTGACGTGGTTATGCCAGATGACAACGGGTTAGATTTGCTGCCAAAAATTAAACAACTTAGGCCTGATTTAAAGATTATAGTTATGAGTGCTCGAAATACATTGATGACTGCTGTACAGGCGAATGAGCGTGGTGCTTTCGAATATTTATCCAAACCCTTTGATTTAGAGGCACTGAAGTTAGTCGTTGGAAAAGCGTTATTATCACCCTCAAAAGATGAAGGATCAAAATATCAATCTAACATTATAAATAGTGACGATGAAGCGATGAGCTTGATCGGCCGATCGCCTGCAATGCAAGAAATCTATCGAGTGATGGCAAGAGTTATGGGTACTGAATTAACGGTTGCAATAACAGGTGAATCAGGAACTGGAAAAGAGCTAATTGCTCGTGCATTGCATAATTATGGGAAACAAAAAGGGGGACCGTTTGTAGCAATAAATATGGCTGCTATCCCGAGAGAGCTGATTGAAAGTGAATTATTTGGACATGAAAAGGGAGCGTTCACAGGCGCAACTAACAGAACGATTGGACGCTTTCAAGAAGCACAGAATGGAACACTATTTCTCGATGAAATAGGTGACATGCCTGCAGAAGCACAGACTAGGTTATTGAGAGTTCTACAAGAGGGTGAATATACTATGGTCGGGGGGGCTAAAACTATAAAGTCCAATGTTAGAATAATAACTGCAACTCATAGAGATTTGCGCCAATTAATTAGACAGGGGCTCTTTAGGGAGGACTTGTTCTATAGATTGAACGTTGTGCCAATTAGAGTACCTCCACTTCGTAACAGAATAGAAGACATATCGGATTTAATTCATCATTTCAATAAGCAAGGCGCTGAGTTGGGATTACCGCAAAAAATAATCGATCCCGATGGAATGAAAGTTTTAAAAAATTATCATTGGCCTGGAAATATCAGGGAACTGGAAAATTTTATCAAACGTGTTTCGGCTTTATACGCGGAGAAAATAATAAGTTCAGAAACCATTGAAAAAGAGTTATTTGAATCTGGTCATGATGAAAAAGATCCCTCCGTTAGGCAAAACGAGAGCCTCTCAGAGTCTATAGAAAGGCACTTGAGGGAATACTTTACAGCGCACGAGGGAGGATTGCCAACTCCTGGACTGTACGCGCGAGTTCTTAAAGAGCTTGAAAGGCCATTAATTGCTTTATCTCTAGAGGCAACAAATGGCAATCAATTACGGTCGGCTGATTTATTAGGGCTAAACAGAAATACGCTAAGAAAGAAAATTCGGGAGTTGGACATTCCTGTTGTAAAGGGAATAGACTAGGGTGTTTGCTAGAGGCAAATTATAGCTCAGGAGTAATTAACTCTTTTTAAAAATGCGTTAAATAACTGACGCTAATAAAATTGAAATGGCTCCATTTGAAATGTTGTTTAAAAAAGTGGTAAACCGACAAGAGCTAAATGTGTTTTCAAAAATGTTGGCCATAGCTAGCGTTGATAATTTGCCTAGAAAACTTTTTCTAGCTTTTACAGTTTTGGCAATTGGCTCGGGTGTTGCTACTTATATTGTTTTTGCCAAAGCCGGAGCCGCAGGACCTGATCCCAATCTGGTTATAGCTTTTCTATATCTTAATTTGACATTAATGCTAGTAATTGGCGTGTTAGTTGCACATCGATTAGTTCGTTTGTGGTCTCGAAGAAGGCAGGGGGTGGTTGGGACTCAACTGCATACAAGATTAGTAATGTTGTTCAGTTTTGTGGCTGTTATTCCAACGATTGTGGTGGCAGTTTTCTCTGTTTTACTTTTCGATTTTGGGATGCGATCATGGTTTAGCGAAAGGATTGGAACGGCAGTCGATGCTTCGCAGGTTGTCGCTGAGTCATACCTTGAGGAACATCGGCAAAACATTCGTGGTGATGCATTGGCGATGGCCAATGACCTGAATAGAGGTGCACCGGTATTAAACGTAAGCCCTAAAAAATTGATGAAAGTTATTACAGCACAAGCCACTGTCAGAAACTTAACAGAGGTCGTTGTTTTCGAAAGTTCGGGAAAAGTTTTAGCAAGAACAGGTTTGAGTTTGACATTTGATTTTGAACCTTTTCCCGAGGCCGCATTTCAAAGAGCGCGAGCAGGTGAGGTTGCCACAATAACTAGCGAAATAGACCGGATAAGGGCTATTATCAGACTCAATAATTTTGTTGATACATATTTATACGTCGGTCGTTTTGTGGATCCAGAAATATTAACTTATATCGATAAAACTAAGCGTGCAGCAGCTCAGTATCAGGATCTGGAAGGTAAGCGTTTTGATATTCAAATAACGTTTGCATTAATTTTTTCTATCATGGCATTGTTATTATTATTTGCAGCCGTTTGGGTAGGACTTACCTTGGCAACTCGACTAGCAACTCCAATCGGCGAATTAATGTTGGCGTCACGACGGATAAGTAGTGGTGATTTAACTGCGAGAGTAAGTGATACATCAGAAGTAGATGAATTAGATATGCTCGGCAAGGCATTCAATAATATGACCCACCAACTTCAAGTACAACGCGATGATCTGATAGCAGCACATCAAGAAGAAGATGATAGGAGGCGATTTACTGAGGCGGTTTTAGGCGGTGTCTCAGCTGGTGTAATCGGGCTTGATCACACAGGCAAAATTACACTTCCCAATCGCTCAGCTGCATCATTATTAGGTTTAAAAATAACTGATATGAATAGCAAACCATTAGGAGATGTTGTTCCTGAAATGGTGCCCCTTTTTGATATGGCAAAGCTTTCAAATAAGGTAGAAGTACCTTACTTCAATCAAGTGGAAGCTTTAATAGAATTAACTAGACAAGATAAGCAAATTACCCTGATGACCCGTATTACGGCAGAGGTTTCAGGAAAAAAAATTAATGGATTTGTTGTTACTTTTGATGATATCTCAGAACTTCAATCCGCTCAGCGAGTAGCCGCATGGGGAGATGTTGCTAGGAGAATTGCTCACGAAATAAAAAACCCATTAACTCCCATACAGTTGGCCGCAGAGCGGCTGCAAAAAAAATATCTACCTTCGATAAATAAGGAAACGGATTTGTTTATAACGCTAACGGACACGATCGTTCGTCAGGTAGAAGATATTGGTAGTATGGTTGATGAATTTTCTTCGTTCGCACGTATGCCGCGTGCCGTAATGAAAGAAATTGATCTTGTTGACTTAGTTAAAGAGCAAGTTTTCTTACAAGAAACAGCTCATTCGGATATTGATTTCTCCTTGGAAGGCGTTGAGGAAAAAATAAAGGTTCAATGTGATGCAAGACAAGTACGCCAAGTGATTACTAACCTTTTGCAAAATAGCGTTGACTCGATTGCGGCAAGAAATAACGCTTCGAAAACCTATAAGGGCAGGATTAAGATTTTATTGTCGATTGAAGAAAGATTTGGCACTATCTTGATATCTGATAATGGAAAGGGTTTACCCAAAGAAAATCGAAATAGATTAACCGAACCATACGTGACGACTAGAGAAAAAGGCACAGGTTTGGGTTTAGCTATCGTGGCAAAAATATTAGAAGATCATCGAGGCATCTTTCGGATAGAGGATGGAGGTGTTCTTGGCAGTGGGGCAACAGCAACGATAAAAATACCAATATCAAATAATTTAAAAGTTTTATGAAAATCTTAGATGTGTTCTCAATAGGAGCAAAATATTAATGAGTCACGATATCCTTATAGTTGATGACGAATTGGATATTAGATCACTGCTATCTGGCATTCTGCAAGATGAAGGATATGATACTAGACAAGCTGCTAATTCAACCCAAGCGATTGCGGCAATTAATCTTCGGCTTCCAACTTTGGTCATACTTGATATTTGGTTGCAAAATAGTGAACTAGACGGTTTGAAGATATTAGAATGGATTCAAAAATCGCATCCCGGGTGTCCGGTAATTATGATAAGTGGTCATGGAAATATTCAAACGGCTGTTTCGGCAATTAAATCCGGAGCTTACGACTTTATCGAAAAACCTTTTAAAGCAGATAAACTTATTCTTTTGGTGAAAAGAGCTATCGAGGCTGCTGGACTAAAACGAGAGAACAAAGAATTAAAAGAGCAGGTAGGACCAAGAGAAAATTTAATCGGAGAATCCTCAGAAATCGGCAATTTGTTAAACTCTATAGAAAAAGTGGCGCCTTCAAACAGTAGGGTTTTGATCACTGGTCCAGCGGGATCTGGTAAAGAAATTGTAGCGCGAATGTTACATGCGAAATCAGGAAGAATTCAAGCACCATTTTTAGCTTTAAATTGTGCAACTTTAAACCCTAACAGGTTAGAAAGTGAGCTTTTTGGGGTCGATACTCAGATATCGCAAAATCCAGGAGAAAAAGTAGTAGGTGTTTTCGAACGGGCTCACAAAGGCACACTTTTCTTAGATGAGATTGCTGATATGCCTTTAGAAACTCAAGGAAAGATTGTGCGTGTACTTCAAGAACAAAAGTTTCGTAGAGTAGGAGGGGAGGTTGAAGTTGAAGTTGATGTCCGTGTTATTGCATCCACAAATCGAGATCTAAATAAAGAGATAAAAGAGCTCAGATTCCGTGAAGATTTATTTTATCGTTTAAATGTAGTTCCTATAAAAGTACCTGCCTTAAAAGACCGAAGGGAAGATATCCCTTTACTGGCCAGACATTTTTTAAAAAAGTCATCCGAGGTAGCTGGAAGCCCTATAAACGAAATTAGTGAAGACGCAATGGCTGTTTTGCAAGTATATAATTGGCCGGGGAATGTCCGGCAGCTGAGAAATATTATTGAGTGGGTAGTAATAATGGCATCAAATAACAGCGGTGAAACAGTTAATGTCGAAATGTTACCTCCTGAATTGGGAAGTGTGGCACCAGTCAGCCTTAATTCTGATAAAGGAATTGAGATAATGGGAATGGCGCTTAGAGAGGCCAGAGAACATTTTGAAAGGGAATACCTTATGGCACA
>QCQB01000003.1 GCA_003212315.1 SAR116 cluster bacterium AG-447-C21
GGCTGCAATGCCTCCTGGAGCGATGGAAGGAATGGACGCGGATATGATGGCTGCAATGCCTCCTGGAGCGATGGAAGGGATGGATCCGGCTATGGGTGGCGGAAATATGGCGGAGACAGCGGCCAATCCGGGTATGGATAGTGGAATGGATGCGTTGGGTGCTGCGTTTGGCGCTCAAGGTGTTGAGCCGATGGCAGCGCCTGACCCGATGGGAACAGCTCCACCGCCAGGAATGGAGGGTGATCCCATGGCTAATATGGCAGCGCCTGATCCAATGGGGACAGCCCCACCACCCGGAGCGGAAACAGACCCAATGGCCGGACTAGATGCGGCGCTCGGCGGCGCAATGGATCAGGCTATGGATCAAGGCGCTGGGGCTGGGGCGCCAGATATGGGAGTTCCGCCTGATGCGGGTACTGAGGCTCCAATGGATGCTCCAGATGTAGCGGAGCCCGACATGCCTCCTCCTCCGGACGAACCAATTGTTGGATGATACAATAGTCACGTAACTTCGGAATAAATTTTTATGAGGGGTTATGACTAGAAAGTCATAACCCCTTTATTTCGTGCTGACGTATTCTTTTCTATATCACTTGAGTATTTCGATAAAATTTTTTTGGCTCGGTTCCCTACCCGTGTTTAATTCATGATGTATTATATTAGTTGTGAACAAATCAATTAACTGACGTGCGAACTGGACATATCTGCTTATTGTCTTTAAGTTTTTGATCTAGTTTTGACTATTATCGCCTGCCAGAGGGTTTTATTCCAATGGATACAAGATCACTTCGATCCTTATCACTGAGCACCATAGCGCTGGCGCGTCAATTTGGGGTCCGGATAACAGCGGAGCAATTAGAAGAAAAAATAGCCCGGGGACAGGTTTCGTCGACACGCGAGCTGTCAAAGACATTTAACGAACAGGGTATAAAACTTCAGCTTTTGAAGCCAAATTTAAAAACGTTAACAAGTCGTTCCTATTACTTCCCATGTGTGGCACTTCTCAGAGATGGAACGTCTAAAATACTGATTAATTGCTCGCAGAATGCAGAGGGCGGTTATGAATTTCAATCAATAGACCCGTTAGATCCAAGTAACAAAGTCGTCGTGGAAAAGGAAGATGAGTTTAAGAAAACCTGGAACGGATCGGTATATTTGGTCAGCAGAGAGACAGGCGTTTCGTCGCAGGACCGTATATTTGACTGGACTTGGTTCATTCCTGAACTTTATAGGTTTAAAGGCTTATTGGGTCTCACCTTCATAGCAGCGATACTGACCCATTTGTTAGGTTTAGCGCCCATTGTTTTTATCCAGATATCGCTTGATAAGGTTTTGAATTATGGAGCTGTATCGACCTTGACTATTTTGGTCATGGGCGTCACAGCTGCCCTAATTTTCAATGGTATATTGGGGTTCGTGCGCGATTACGTGATAAATTTTATTTCTACATCGATAGAGGCGCGCCTATCTGGCGATATTTTCGATAAAGTTATGGCCATGCCCGCATCAACCTTTCAAACGGGTTCACCTTCAGAGTTTGAAGGAGTGCTTCACTCTTCGGGAATTATAAAAAACTTCATATCACGACAAGTCCTTACAACAATTTTCGATGCCACAGGGATCCTGGTTTTTCTTCCGGTTCTGTTTGGTTACAGCCCTTTTTTAGCCCTGATTGTAACTGTCTTTTCTATGATTATTGGCGCCATATCGCTATTTGGAAGGTGGCGCCAGAAAGAAGCTGGCAAAATAACTGGCCCAATAGAGCAATCGAAACGCAGAGCCGTTCAGTCGAGCGTTGCCGGTATTGAGACTATAAAAGCGTTTTCTCTGGAGGCTTCCCAAAGGAGAGAGTGGAGAAAAGTTTCATCAAGCAGTATTCGCCAAAGTATCCACGGCCAAGTCTCAAATATGATTATTACCAATGTCAATGCAACACTCACTCAACTTATGACTGTTGCCCTGGTTACAACGGGTGTTCTATTAGTACTTGGCAGTGGCCTTTCAGCGGGTGCTATCATTTCTTGTAATATGCTGGGGGGTAAACTTGTTTCACCAGTGACAGCTCTTTTCACTTTCTTTGCAGATCTCAACGGTTTTAAGTCAACGCTTGACTCAGTCGGTGCGAGTTGGAATGGACCAACGGAAAGAGTGGGGACAGGAAACGAAATTGTGATAAAGGGCGAGGTAGTCTGCAAAGATGTAGTCGTAAAGTTCGAAAATACCAATGCACTTGATGGCTTGACGCTAAACGTACCGGCTAGATCTAAAGTAGCAGTTGTGGGACCTTCAGGATCAGGCAAGACAACATTTTTGCGTTTATGCCAGGGATTCTTGAGACCCAATACGGGCTCGATGGAGATTGATGGTCAGAATATACGATATTTGAGCCTTGATAACTATCGCAGTCAAAATACGCTTATCGACGCCAAACCAGTTTTTTTTGGTGCGACGATTGAAGAGAATTTAAGAAAAGTACAACCAAATATAAGCGAACGTGAGTTTACGGAGATTCTTGAAATTTCTGGTTTGCAAAAAGTATTGGACGAGCTACCCGAAGGAATTTCAACAGAAATTAATCAGTTTGGTATGCCATTATCGCAGGGGAACCGAGTGACGTTGGCTTTGGCTCGTGGGCTAATGGCGAGGCCGCGTCTTCTTTTAATTGATGAGGCACTTGCAAATTTTGACAAATCTACCCAGATCGCGTTTTTTGAGAATTTTCCAAAAATATCAGAAATGAAGACCGTATTAATGGCTACACACGACATGCGATTAACGGCAGAGTTTGAGCAAATTATCGTATTGGATAAAGGTGTAGTTGTTGGGCAAGGCACTCATGATGAATTATTAAAGTCTTGCCCATTATACAAAGATCTTTGGACTATGGATCAAAAACTTTCGGGGATATAGTAAACCCGCTGACTGAAAAAGAGAGACGGCATGGCTGGTGATCAATCCTTTACTGACGGTGAGTATATCTTCCGAGAGGGAGAAAGTGCAGTTTATGCATATATTGTTAAATCTGGAGTTGTGGAAATTACAAAACACAGTGCCTCTGGTGTACAGGTTTTAGCAGGTTTAGCTCCCCCCACCATCTTTGGGGAGATGGCTTTAATCGATGGAAATCCCAGAAGTGCAGGGGCGAGAGCTAAGGGTGATACTGTTGTAACAGAAGTTACAGAAGAAGCATTTTTAGGGTACTTGCGTCAAAATCCAGAGGCAGCTGTCCGCATAATGAAGACTATCTCGGAAAATTTACGTGCTTCAAATCAATTGGTTGCAAAATATGAGCAGTCTGGGTCAGCTGGTAACGACCCTTTACGAGACGCAAACCCCAGCGCATTCGATTCAGGAGAGCTACAACCTGATGAGGATTTTGAGATAGATGACACTGATGCAATCTATGAACAGGGCCCATCAAAACCACTTTTAATTACTGTCGTATCTTTACTGACATTCTTTATTGGTAGTGTGGTGTTTGCTTCTTTGAGCCAGGTCGATACATCAGTGTCGGCTAGAGGAGAGTTTTTAACTGCAACGCCTAATGTGGTTGTTGAAGCAAGTGCGAGTTCGGTGGTAAAAAGTGTGGAAGTAGAGCGCGGGGACAAAGTCGAAAAAGGCCAGATTATAGCCTATTTGGATGACACTGTTGTTAAAGTCAATCTGAGGCAGAATCAGGAAAAGATCGATAACATCTACCAGTCGTTAATAAGATTTAACATGGAACAAGCTCTGGTGGATGATATCCAAAAATTTAAATTAAATGTTCAACTCGATAACTTATATCAGAAAACGGTGGAAAAATTAGGGTTGAAAAACACGCCTCCAAAGCTCAGCGATCTATATAAGACTACTTTAATAAAGAAGGTGTCGGAATATTCTGAGAAAATGAAGTCTTTTGACTCTAAGCTAAATAAAACTCGAAATGAATATGTATCGTCGAAAGAGCTTCTTGAAATTTCTAAAAAACAGACTGAAATAAAATCCAAACTGACAAAAGTACAGAAGGATCTCTATGATAGAAAGATAGGCTCATTACTAAAATATCTCTCTGCAAAAGACGCGCTTTTAAATGCAGAGAAATCTCAATTTAATGCTGAGACAGCTATCACAAAGCTTGCATCGGAGATAACCACTCAAACAGCAGATAAACAGGCGTTTATAGCCAGTTGGGCTTCAAAATTAACAAGCGATATAACCGCTAAAAATGAGGAGCTAATGCAGCTTGAGCAAGAAAAAATTAAACTTTCGCGCCTTGTAGATAATATAATAGTGAAGTCGCCAGCTGAAGGAATTGTCCTCGACATACCGGCTGTTTCCAGCGGTGGTAATATCAGAGAAGGCGAACCCATCGTCACATTGGTCCAGTCTGATCAACCCTTGTTTCTCGAAGTTGATATAGACCCTAAAAAAATTACCGATATGAAGCTGGGAATGGATGTCTCCGTGAAACTGGATGCGATGCCTTTTCAGGAATTTGGCGGTTTAGATGGCGAGTTAATATATATCTCTAATGATACCTTTAATGAGTCTGTATCAGGCGATAAAGGAGTTTTTTACAGAGGAAGAGTGAAGGTAGAGAATGTTAAAGATTCTCAAATGCCTAGAGATTTTGTGTTGTCTCAGGGGATGTTGGCTTCAGCGGATATAATGGTTGGGAAACGGCCTCTAATTTCTTATTTCACATACCCTATTATGAAAGCATTTGATGAATCATTTAATGAACCGGAGTAAATTATATATAAAAGAGTAGCAGTTACTCTGATATTGTTATTTTACCCTGAAAATATTAATGAAGGTTCTTTATAAATTTGAATATTTCTTGTTTAACACCGGTATCAAAAAGCTTATTCCCTGTTATGGACAGAAGTATTTCGATGTGCCCAACGCCGTCGATGTTTTTAAAAGTTATGTGACCTCTTTCATTTTCTATTGCGTTGGCCAGTAGGACTGAATGTTTTGCGTACACTACTTTGTCGTTTTTTCCATGCAATAGCAGTCCAGGAGGCGCATCTGATCTCGCAAAAGTAGTAGGCTTGGTTTGTTCTATAGTGGGCGCAAAATTATTGAAAATGGGTTTGGTTGATGCAGTTTTTAATGGATTAAAAGCATGTGGGCCGGCTAATGAGACCCAGCCACTTATAATTTTTGTGGATGCTCCAGCTCTCTTTAAATAACGATTATCCAGAGCTAAAAGAGCTACTATATGTGCGCCCGCTGAATGACCAACAAGAATAATTTTGGGTGGATTATTTTTTTGTTCATAACGACGATGGGTCCAAACTATAGCTTTAGCAATATCGTCAACAAATGCCGGGAATTGAATCTCAGGATAAAGGCGGTAGTCTGGAACTATCGTTGTATAGCCTTGTGATACAAATCGTTGCGCAATAAACCGATAGTTGGAACGCTCTCCCGAACGCCAAGAGCCGCCATATATAAACATTATGATAATTTCTTCGTTTTCTTCTATGAGGGGTTCATAGATATCGAGCTTTTGCCTTCTATGAATGCCGTAGGCAACGTCTGGTTCTAGTTTATAACCATCATAGGGGGATAGAGGGTCCGCAAGTATTAAAGGAGAGCAACTTGCAGAGCATAATGCTCCGAAGGCAACAATTAGAGTTAAAAGACGATGTACCTTAGAATTTCTGTAAATCATTCAGTAAACGGCCAACTTGTACATATTTAATCATAGATTGTATCAGTAGAGAATTAGTAAGCAGTTAGGCAAGGCACTTCTATTTGGGGATAATTATTTTCCTTAAGGATGAATTAAATTCAATTAGAATTATTTCTAAGTGTGGTGCTGCCGGACAGATTTGAACTGTCGACCTCGCCATTACCAATGGAGTGCTCTACCCCTGAGCTACGGCAGCTTTTTCTTTCTAAAAAGTTGAACATCGAACAACTGCACGGGACCATGCCACATGAATTACTATCTAATCAAGAGGGTTTGCTGTAATCAACGAAAACAATTAGTTTTAAAAATATGACGTTTGTGAAATGGGTTATTATTTGTGGAATAAGACATGTCAAAAGAAGATAAAAAGAATGTAGAATATTTTTCAAAACAAAAAGAGAAAGATGAGAGACGTGCTCTTGCATTGAGACTCAATTTAAAACGCAGAAAGAGTCAGCTCCGCAAAAGAGTAGGAAAAGAAGATGGTTAAATCAGATTTTTCCTAATACTTAATTCACAATATATATGGCAGTACATCTATATTGAGCTAAAAATTTATATTTTGATGTAAAACTTCACCCAGCGTATTAATTGGAAAAAGTAATGGAATATATTGTAATTCGAGGTGGGAAAAGCCTATCGGGAAAAATACCAATTAGTGGTGCAAAAAATGCAGCGTTACCGCTAATGGCAGCAACATTGCTGACCAAACAAGAGATGGTTTTGCAAAATGTTCCAGCGCTTGATGATATTGTATCAATGGAAAATCTGCTGAGAGGATTAGGTACGGAAATTTCGGGAAAGTTGAGAATAGGTGGTTCTACCCTCAAACTCATTAGTGATGATATTACAGATACAGAGGCCCCTTACGAATTAGTGCGGAAAATGAGAGCTTCAGTCTTAGTACTAGGGCCATTATTAGCTCGCTTCGGAAATGCTAGAGTATCTCTTCCTGGGGGCTGCGCAATTGGAAACCGCCCCGTGGATATTCATCTATCAGGCTTAGAGCAAATGGGGGCCACTATTGAGTTAAAAGATGGATATATCGACGCAAAAGTTTTAAGACATAAAAAACTACAAGGGACCCATATAGCATTTCCCACCGTATCTGTAGGCGCCACAGAAAACCTTATGATGGCGGCTACCTTAGCAGAAGGTGAAACTGAATTGACTAATGCCGCCCGGGAACCAGAAATAATAGATCTTGCAAATTGTTTAATATCAATGGGGGCCAAAATTAAAGGTCATGGGACAGATACTATTAATATTGAGGGAGTGGAGAAATTAAATGGAGTTGATCATCGAGTAGTTTCAGACCGTATTGAGATTGGTACATATGCGATAGCTGCCTGTATTACTGGCGGCAGTATTGATTTGACAGGATGTGATGGATCATTTTTGAAATCATTGATTGATGCTTTGAGAGGGTCTGGGGCGTTGATAGATCAGTATGATTGGGGGCTTAGGGTTAAAGGGCCCACCCGCCCCAAAGCCATTGATATAATGACTGACCCTTATCCAGGTTTCCCGACTGATTTGCAAGCTCAAATGATGGCCTATATGACGGGTGTAAATGGTGCATCAATGATTACGGAAACAATATTTGAGAATAGATTTATGCACGTGCCTGAGCTCAATAGGATGGGTGCTGATATTAATGTCCATAATTCCACTGCCCTTGTGAGGGGAGTCTCAAAACTCAAAGGGGCTCCGGTTATGGCTACAGACCTCAGAGCCTCTGTTTCACTGGTTTTGGCAGGCCTAGCTGCTGAGGGAGAAACCATCGTAAGCAGGATTTATCATTTAGATAGAGGGTACGAAAATTTGGTGGGAAAATTGAACGAATGTGGTGCCGATATCAAAAGGGTTCGGAGTTGAAATATTTATACTCACCAGAGAATTTAATCTCGAAAATATAAAGACAGGGTCTAAAATGGAGCATCGATTCTGTCTCGTTACGGAAGAGATTAATTTTTTAAACTATTATTTAGGACACAAGATTTGATAATTCCATTTTTTAATATCAAATAGCAAACCAATATCTAGCATTTTTTAGTGTAAAATTGTAAAATTCGAGGCTATCAAACTTGAACGGATGCTTAAAATTTTAACACCCAATTCAATAAATAGTATTTAGATCTTTTATTTTTGGGAGATGAAACTATAAGAATGGGTGTTAAGCAGTTGTTTGTTTTTTCTAGACATATTGGTTCCTCTTGCTTAATTGCTCAGGGACTAAAGCGCTTGGACAATAAATATGCCTATTGATGAACCATTAATTTTAGCTATCCCAAAAGGTAGAATATTGGAGGATGTAGGTCAAATAATGGCCCATGCTGGGGTTGAACCTGAGGACGACTTTTATAATGAGAATTGCCGACGCTTGCAGTTTAGGACTACCGACCCGGACTTGGAAATCATAAGAGTGAGAAGCTTTGATACCGCGACATTTCTAGCGTTTGGCGCTGCCCATATAGCAATTTGTGGGAGCGATGTCTTAATGGAATTTGATCATTCCGAGATATATTCGCCAGTTGATTTGAAAGTAGGGGCTTGTCGACTTGCCGTAGCAGAGCCCAAAGAATTGGCGGAAAAAGAGGACCCTATGCAATGGAGCCATTTAAGGGTAGCTACTAAATACCCAAATGTAACTAGAAATTATTTTGCTTCTCGCGGGGTTCAAGCAGAATGCATAAAGCTAAATGGAGCGATGGAGCTTGCGCCTCGTCTCGGGCTTTGTCGAAGGATTGTTGATTTGGTTTCTTCGGGTGAAACGTTGAGAGCCAATGGATTAGTTGAGATTGAGCAAATTGCGGAAGTAACCTCCCGTCTAGCGGTGAATAGGGCGTCTTTAAAAACGCGCCCTAGAGCGATTAATAAATGGCTTGATCGATTCAGGGAGGCGTCTCTTGCCAGTTAAATTATGTGCCACAGACAAGCATTATGCTGAAAAATTGGACCAGTTACTGAAAAAGGAACGTGCCAAAGCAACAGATGTCGCTGACGTTGTTTCTAAAATCATAGAAGATGTTCGCCATAATGGAGATGCAGCTCTTATAGCTCTGACAAAAAAATTCGACTCAATTGACTTATCCGAAAAAGGTTTCCGTGTTTCTCTTGAGGAAATACGAGATGCTAGAGGTAGTGTGTCTAAAGAAGAATTCACGGCTTTAACTCTAGCTGCTGACCGTATCGAGTCTTTTCATGCAAATCAAAAACCCAAAGACTTATCATATACCGATGAACAAGGGGTAGGTTTGGGATTGCGTTGGAGTGCTCTAGATGCAGTGGGTCTTTATGTGCCTGGCGGAACGGCCTCATATCCAAGTTCTGTTCTCATGAATGCAATACCGTCTAAAGTTGCCGGTGTAAAACGTCGTGTGATAACCGTTCCTTCTTTAAATGGGGAAATAAATCCGATGGTATTGGCAGCTGCTGATATATCAGGTGTTACCGAGGTATACCGGATCGGAGGAGCTCAAGCGATTGCGGCTTTGGCTTATGGGACGAGCTCAATAGCTCCCGTAGATAAAATAGTTGGTCCTGGGAATGCTTATGTGGCTACTGCAAAAAAAATGGTTTATGGGAAAGTAGGGATAGATTCAATCGCCGGTCCCTCTGAGGTTGTGATCGTAGCCGATCAAAAAAATAACCCTGAATGGATAGCGTATGATTTATTAGCCCAAGCAGAGCATGATACAGCAGCCCAATCAATTTTAATAACAGATAATCATTCCTTTGCCGATCTTGTGGTCTCAGCAATTGATAATTTGTTGAGGGATCTACCACGATCAGAAATTGCAGAAAAAAGCTGGAATGATCATGGGGCGACAATAGTATTGAATTCATTAAATGAAGCACCGAGCTTGATAGACATGTTAGCCCCAGAACATTTACAACTCGCTACTGATAATCCTGAGAAATTATCTAAAAAAGTATCTCATGCAGGCGCTATCTTTTTAGGACGATACACTCCAGAGGCGATTGGCGACTACGTTGCGGGACCGAACCATGTTCTTCCCACAAATAAAACAGCACGTTTTTCGTCCGGACTTTCAGTTTTTGATTTTCTTAAGCGAACAACGATAGTTGATTGCAATCGTGACAGCCTAAGAAAAATAGCGTCGCCAGCAATAAGTTTAGCCAAAGCGGAAGGATTGGATGCTCACGCTAGATCAATCGCCATTCGGATGAAATAAGATCAATGGTGTTATTAAAGAACTAAAGATAAAATAATATAATTGTCATTTTAGCTGGATTGCGACTATCTTTATCGTGAATTAGAAAAAAGGTAGATATTAGAGTTCCATAGAACCATAATTTTTGTTCGTTTTTTAAACAGTCAAAGGAGTAATAATGGCAAAAGAAGATTTATTAGAAGTAGCAGGAACAATTTCTGAACTATTACCAAATGCCATGTTCAGGGTTAAATTAGATAATGAGCACGAGGTTTTAGCTCATACGAGTGGGAAAATGCGTAAAAACCGAATCCGAGTGTTGGCAGGGGATCGTGTTAATGTTGAAATGACGCCCTATGATTTGACAAAAGGACGTATTACCTTCCGCTTCAAATGATGGGGGCATAGCTTTTATTGTGATAGAAGAAAAGGCTGTTTTTAGTCCGCCTGACGGAGCTGATCTAGTTTTAGCTTCATCGTCACCCCGCCGGAGGGAATTATTTAAACAAATTGGTATCAACGACTTTAGTATACAAGCAGCAGATATAGACGAACGGGCTCTAGCTAGGGAGCTTCCACCTGCCTACGCCTTAAGAATTGCCAAAAAAAAGGCGGAAAAGGTGAGCAAACAAAATGAAAACTCTTTTGTGCTTGCCGCAGATACCGTCGTGGCCTGCGGAAGAAGGATTATGGCTAAAGCAGAAACTGAAGCCGAAGCTAATAGTTGTTTGAATTTATTATCCGGTCGTCGTCATAAGGTTTTGGGTGCGATTGTGATTTATTCTCCCAACGGAACCCAAATATATAGAGTGGTGACAAGTGTAGTAACATTCAAAAAGTTAAATCAGGAAGAAATTAATTTCTATTTGAAGACTAGAGAATGGGAAGGGAAAGCAGGAGGATATGCTATCCAAGGTTTGGCCGCAACCTACATTCGGGCTCTAAATGGATCATATAGTAACGTTGTAGGACTTCCTCTTTATGAAACCTATCAAATGTTGAAAGGTATGGGATTTAACCACAAAGTAACTTAGATTATTTTTTATGGAGCAGGGACTTTCAAAACATATTCTCATTGATGAATCACCAGGCGAGACGCGTGTAGCTATCTTGAAAGAGGGAAAGCTCTCTGATGTTTTTGTGGAAAGGCAGCATAGACCTGCATTAAAAGGTTCTTTGATACTGGGGAAAGTTCAAGCGGTAAAAAAAGAATTAAATGCCATTTTTCTCGATCTTGGAGGAGTCACAGGTTATTTGGAAGGCATCCCGAAACCTTCACCTATAGAAGGTGGAGCATTATTGGTAGAAGTTTTATCGGAGCCAATAGATAAAAAGGGTGCTCGTGTAACGGCTAATTTCTCGCTTCTGGGAAGAATGGCTGATATCACTCCAAATCAAACAGGATATTCTATATCTCGCGATATAAAAGCAAAAGGGCGACGAGCTTCCATTAGAGATTTATTATCTAATGTTGTACCAAAAGATATTGGAGTTTTTATAAAATCAAATGCTAATAAGTGCGAATTAGCAGAATTGGAGGAAGAACTTCGAACTTCATTGGTTGATTGGGAGAGAATGCAATTGGTTATAGGAAGTGGAGGGCAACCGAAAACAGTAAAACCTTCTACTAGCCTTTTGGAGTTAAGAGGTGATTGGAAGAAGAACGCCATTGTTAGTGAAGGTAAGGATGGTGTGCTATTCAAAAAATTTAATATAGATGCCCAAATAAGCGGTGCGCTAGAATCAGTAGTAGAAACCCAAACTGGTGTTGTTTTAACTATTGAAGAGATGGAAGCTCTCACAGCAATTGATATAGATTTGGCCAGCCATAAAACAGCCCAGTCTCATCCTTTGAAATTGGCAGAGGCTTTAGCTGAGGAAATTTTTTGGCAAATTCGTTTGCGCAAATTATCTGGCATTATTCTAATAGATTACCCGAGAGCGAAAAATTTAGGAGCACGAGATCATTTCCATTCAGAAATAAAAAGAATAGCTTTACAAGATGAATATAAACTAGTTGTTCATGGCTGGACTCGCACTGGTTTATTAGAGCTAACAAAAGATAGATTGGGCCCTTCGTTGAGGGATATGTTTCTTTGTAAAAACTCTGCATCACAATTCTTAATTGAGGTGATTGCGATTGAAGCATGTAGGACGCTAATTACAGGGAGTGATGGGATAGCAATTCCACAATTGGTTTGTTCTAAGGCTTTAAAGTCAGCTTTGTTGGGGCCTTTAAGAAAAACATTTGATAAGGTAAATAAGCGGCTTGGACTTGAGGTGGATTTAAACGTTGATCTGTATCTAGCCCATGACGAGTTTTATATACAAGCAAAGAAAATAACTTAGTTGTGAAAAGTGCGTCTACTTCCAAATGCCCGGTTTGCAATAAGATAACGGATCAAAAATACCGTCCATTTTGTTCGTCTAGATGCAAGTTAATAGATCTTGGAAATTGGATCGATGGTTCTTATCGGTTGCCAACGGAGGATGTCCCCGAAGAAGCTCACATTATTGATCTCGAGTCACTTCTCAACAAAAATAAATAATTTTTCTACTGAGTTATATTTTGGTCTGTGAGGCTTTGGCTAAAGGGGTGTGTTTTTATCCAATGTTTGGCTATATCCAATCTATTGCAAACCCAGATATCTTCGAAACCTCCGATGTAATCAAGAAGCCGTTTTAAACCCATTGCCCTTGCCGGATGACCAATGAGCCTTTGGTGTAATCCTATGGACATCATTTTTGGAGCGTATGCGCCTTCTTCGTGAAGCATATCGAAGGCATCTTTAGTGAATTGAAAAAAATCTTCTCCTGTGCTGAACCAACCACGCCCAAATTTAGAATCATTGGTTGTGAGGGAGTAAGGTACCACTAAATGCGGTTTGTTATTTACCGTTTGCCAGTATGGGAGTTCGTCATTATAGGCATCGGAATCATATAAAAAACCACCTGCCTCGACTAATAAACGGCGTGTATTAACGCTTGGACCTGTTCGGCAATACCAGCCAAGGGGTCGTTCGCCAAACATTTTTGTTAGAGATTCAATCGCTAAGCGTATGTGCTCCCGCTCTTCATCTTCTGTCAATTTGTAATGTTCTATCCAACGCCATCCGTGGCAACAGATGTCTAAGTTGGATGCTTTTACAGCTTCTACGACTTTTGGATTACGTTCTAAAGCAAGCGCGCATGCGAAAAGAGTAACTGGCAAATCCCGTTCCTGAAACAACCTCAATAATCGCCAGAAACCGACGCGGGATCCGTATTCAAATAATGTCTCGGCAGCAAGGTCGCGGGTACCATGTGGGATAGTTGATGAAGGGGATTCCGTCAGACTGGCTTCAGAAAACCCATCTCCATCTGGTATTGAGTACTCTGATCCTTCTTCATAATTAATAACAAAATTAACTGCTAGACGCGCATTGTTTGGCCATTTTGGATCAGGTGGATTATTGGCATAACCAATTAAATCCCTGGGGTAGTCAGGCAAATTAGATTCTCCTTGATACATTAATGAAAGTAGGGGAAGTTAAGTAATATAAAGTTTAATCCATCCGAGCATCAAATACATTATTCATTTCAATACACTCCGTTGTGAAAAACACATTCATTTCGCCAAGTTTCTCTATTATCGCGTCGCTATCCAAAGCTTCCCACCAACAGAACATTTTCATGGAATCTATTCCGTTGTTGAAATTCATTAAAAAATGCGCTTTTCCATCCTTTACAGAGCTTACAGTCTTATCTTCAAAATACCGTATCGCTTCAAAATACCTTTCTTGAAGAGATACGGATTTAAATTCATGCACGCAAATAAAATTCTTCAAGACTAAATTCCCTGATAGTTCAACGTAGTCATAAAGCCACGTCCTCAAATCGTTCCCCAACGCAATCTATGTGTCTTTTCTGTTACATAAGACTACATTGGGGAGTTTAGTCCAAGGTTTCATTGAGATACAAATTAATTTCATGGAAATAAAGAGTAAATTCTTAAATTCGCATCAAAACTAACGAGTTATCATGGTAGTTGCGCCCTGATATTTTAGATTTTCCGGCCATGCGTTTTTTGCATTCCAGATAGTCGCTTTTTGCATTTGTGAATCAGTAATTTTTGCAACATATAACCGCGTGCTTTTTGATTCCAATTAGAGTCAGAACAAAGAAATCTTTACATGAAATCAATAGTTTATGCGTTTCTAAATTTGAATCGTATGAGCGTGAACCAACTGGTGCGCGAAAGAACTCTTATGCCGATAAAAATACTCCAACGTCGCATCGAAGACGTGGTCCTTGATTGTCGAATATTACGTTACCCGAAGTGGATGAATACTGATCGTGCAATGGTAGCTGCCGATATAAAACATGCCATTAAAATAGGTTGTTTTTTAGCGCCTGATGAATCTAGAGATCCCAATAGTTATATGACGGCTCAGAACCATGCCGCTAGAGTTGCATGGTTGATAAAATTTGCCAACTTAGAAAAAGTCACAATCACGATAGCTGAAAATAAGGTGGTGGATGGGAACCACAGACTGTCTGCTTGTATTTACAGCAAAATCAAAGTTATCAACTGCGTTGTTATTCCAACTATTTCGAAGGTCTCCGTGATTGCGGCGTAACGTTAGCACGAGTAAGTTTTAACCAAGCGGTTTTTCCGCCGTTAAAACGCTCTAGCCAGCAATTCGATACTTTAAAACCACGACCGAGATACCAGAGAACAGCTCTCTCATTAATACATAAAACATTTACACTGATGGCATCCTTTATTTGCTCTTGTGCTAAGTTTAATAACTTGGCGCCAATACCTTTTCTTTGGTATTTAGGGTGAACGAAAAGATATTTTATATGCTGTTTTGCAATCACATAATCTACGAAAGCTACGTCTTTTCTATCGATGCTGGCTATAAGTCTACGACCCCCAAGTTTTGGTAATCGAAATCGGTTTTGATGTTCTATTGATGACTGGGTCTCCGGATCGGTAATAGCTGGATCATCCAATGCCAGATCCATGATACCCTGGCAAATAATATCATCGAAACTGCTACCGTGGCGTAGGTTCATTTTCATTTCTGGAGCGCGAATTGTTGGATTTGCAGAAAATCAGCTTCTGAACTTTCTTGAACAAAAAGTGAAATAGAATTTACCTTTGTGGCACGATCTAAATCCTCAGAAAAATGTGAAGACGCTGCGTTTACCATAAACTCTTGGTCTGATCTACATGGAATCGTTTCTGTTAATGTCATATGAAAACGGAAATCATCAAAGACGTAAGGATAACCCCATTGAAGCAAATTTTTATCCTCGCTAGCGGTTAGATTCGACATTCGGCGTTTATCTATTTCCTTTTGATGGAGAGGAGCTCTGAACTGATCTAAGTTTTCAACTAACTGTGAGGCTAAATTTTGCATTTTTTGTTCGTTTGGGTTCATCATCAAAGCGATAAAGTTTCCAAGTTTCTGCACCTTTAAATTTATAGAAAAAGGTTTACTAAGAGCGGATAATCTATGAATTTGCGAACAAAGATCCTTTAATGTGAATTTCGTATTCAGTCGAAATGGGGCTTTTAAAGTTGCATGAAAACCGTATCGTCGCGGCGTTTTTGTCACACTATAGAAATAGCTTGACGATACCCCTTTTATGTTTGGTTGTTTTATAGATTTACCGGAGCTTGAATCTCGTCCTAACCACTGACTTCCAGTACTGTGAAGATTTGAGTCAATTTCAGGTGAAAAATAAATGGCAAATCTTTGGGAGTCATTCGCAGATTTTGGTAAAGTTTTCATTCGTTTTAAATAGAACTCCTGTAATTTCGAATTATAGTGACTATCAGTATTAACATCAAATTTATTAGGAAAGCATAGCATGCTTCAGAAAAGGGATAGCTTTATCATCAAGGGAGGTAGTGTTTTAATGCCTGATGCTACCTTTATGGAGACAGACTTAAAAATAAGTAACGGTTTTATAGACACTATTGGTGATTTATCAGCTTCAAAATTACGAAACATAAATGCTTCGGGATTGATGGTGCTTCCCGGCGCTGTAGACCTTCACGGAGATGCCTTTGAACGTCAAATTATGCCTCGCCCTGGTGTTTCGTTTCCATTGGATATGGCCCTTTTTGAAACTGACCGACAGCTTGTAAGTAATGGAATTACTACAGCCTTTCATGGGATAACATATTCATGGGAGCCGGGTTTAAGAGGTCGAGATATTACTATTGAGCTTATAGAATGCTTGGAACGACTACGAAGTAACTTTTTTTGTTCCACAAAATTCCATCTAAGATTTGAGACCTATAATCTCGAAGCCGTTGAAGAAATAGAGAGCTGGCTCGACACAAAGCGAATAGATTTCTTAGCCTTTAATGACCATATGCCGTCCATTTTAAGGAAAATTAAAACGGGTCAGTCGCTCGCTCGGTTTGTTGAAAGAACAGGTCTGAATGAAAAACAATTCATAGCATTAACAAAAAAGTTAAAAGATCGAAAATGTGAAGTTAAACCTGTGATAGAGCGATTATCAAGGACAGCCTTAGATAGTCGGGTTCCTTTGGCTAGCCACGACGATGAGACTTCTGAACAAAGGCAGTTTTTTGATAAAATTGGATGTAAAATCGCTGAATTCCCAGAAACTGAGGAGGCTATCAATGAAGCTGGAAGGTTACAAAATAATATTGTTTTAGGAGCGCCAAATATTATCCGGGGAGGTAGCCATATGGGCGCATCTGGTTTATCGGCAGCTGATAATATCGGGCAAGGCTTGGGTAACATATTATGCTCTGATTATTATTATCCGTCACTTATCAATGCTCCAGCTGAATTGGTAAGGAAACAAATAATGGATTTTCCATCCGCATGGAATATGATCTCGAAAAACGCGGCATCTGCAGCTAATCTTTTCGACCGTGGAGAGATAGTTGAGGGTAAAAGGGCCGACCTGGTTTTATTGGACGCAACAGTTCCAAGATATTCTCAGTTAGCGGCAACAATTGTTGCCGGAAATTTAGTTTATCAATCTCGATACGTTTAAATCGTTTACTGCACAGTTGACTCGCATTTTGCCTTTTATTCAGTCATACTAGGTATTTTTCAGATCATACTCTCTTATCGCAATTGGGTTCTAATCAGAAATTAGAGGATAGTCGCTGTTAGATGAATTTCGCCCCTGAATTTTTGGATGAGATAAGATCGCGGATTCGCGTTTCTGAAATAGTTGGGAAGCGAATTAAATTACTTAAGCGGGGCAATGAATTTTTGGCCGTTTGTCCATTTCATAACGATACTAAGCCATCTTTATCAATAGTAGACGAAAAGAATTTTTATCATTGTTTCTCATGTGGAGCACATGGAGATATTATTAAATTTACGATGGAAACAGAAGGTTTAAATTTCCCAGAAACTATTGAAAAGCTTGCTGCAATAGCCGGTCTGGAAATGCCCTCACAAACGCCTGAAATGCGCTTGCGGGAAAAACGTCGAAAAACCTTAAAGGACGTCAACGAGGAAGCATGTAGATTTTATGAAAAACTGCTTTGGAGTACTGCGGGACAGGATGGTCTTTTCTATCTCAAAAATAGGGGTCTCTCCGACAATGTGATAAAGAAATACCGGCTTGGATTTAGTTTAGGAGGAAGACATAGCCTAAAAGGTGCTATGAGCCAAAAAGGTATTGACCTTGGTCTATTAACTGAAGCCGGTTTAGTTCGTGTCTCGGAGCAAAATGGAGATCACTACGACTACTTCCGTAACCGGGTAATGTTTCCAATAAGTGATAGAAGAGGCCAGGTGATAGCATTTGGAGCTAGAACAATTGGTGAAAGTCAGCCCAAATATCTTAACTCTCCTGAAACACCTCTATTTCAGAAGGGTCGAATTTTATATGGAATAAGTCAGGCTAGAGAAAGTTCATCCCGACAAAAGGAAATAATTGTAACAGAAGGTTACATGGATGTAATTGCCCTCGCCGAAGCGGGCATTACAAATGCTGTGGCACCTTTGGGAACGGCCCTTACAGAGGATCAAATAAATGAATTATGGAGACTCGGTAAAGAACCATTTATTTGTTTTGACGGCGACGAAGCCGGCTTACAAGCCGCAGTGAGGGCGGCTGATAGAGCCCTGCCGATTTTAAAACCGGGCCATTCGTTGTGTTTTTCAATGTTACCTCCCGGGGAAGATCCAGATGATTTGATAAAAAGATTGGGAATAGAGGCTTTTAAAGATGTGTTAACACGCTCCGTTAGCTTAGCAGGTTTTATATGGGACCAAGAATTTAGAAAACGTCAGACCAATACGCCAGAACGATTAGCAGACTTCTTCAAACGAATTCGGGGTAAGGTTAAAGAGATATCAGACCGGGGAGTTCAAGAGGCCTATAGAGATAGTATAGAACAAAAAATTAGACAATTAAGAGAACATTTGAACGGATTTAAAAAAACAAAATGGGGAAACAAGAGTAATTATGGCAGTAAGAAATGGAATAGACTGGATCCATTTGATGCTGGATCTTCAAAGATAAACACATCAAATGTTATGGCTACACGGCAGAAGCAGATAATTTTGGCTGCTTTCATAAATCACCCTGGGCTTATTGAGGATTTTGGGGAAGCATTAGGTTATTTAGATTTCGTCGATCCGTTTCTTGACAAACTCCGTCTAGACATCCTAGACATCACAACAATGGAACAAGGTCTTGAAGTGAGTGAGATACAGAACCATCTTATCGGACGGGGGTACGATAAAGAGGTTGGAGGAATTCTGAACTCTCGTGTACTACGGCACGCTGCATTTGCCCGTAGTAATGCTTCGGAGGCGCTGGCTAAATCAGGTGTCCGAGAACTTTTGTCTAGGATTGGCAAATATCAACTCGAGGAACAACTTTCCGCAGCACAAAAAGTTGTAGAGCAGGACTTCAATGAAATTAATTGGAATAGGTTAACTTCATTGAGAGCTGCGCTGGTGGCAGTTAATGATAGCTCAAACGTAGAAGATGTTCTTTGATGTTTCTTAAAAAAGCGGTTAAAATACTAACGGCGAGCAATATGGATGGGAAGTATGGCAAAAACAGCGCTGGCAACCACTGATCAAGATAATAGGCAGACCGAGGAAGGTAGTTCAGATGGTCCTTTAATGGATACAACTAATCTTGCCGTGAAAAACCTTATAAAAAAGGGCAAAGAACGAGGGTTTTTGACCCATGATGAGGTTAACTCTGCCCTGCCACCTATACAATTCACTTCAGAACAAATTGAAGACGTGATGTCATCACTAAGTGAGATGGGTGTTAACGTTATTGAAAATGAGGAATCGGAAGATACCAACACTGTTCAGAAAGATGAACAGGATGGCGCTGTTCCAGGAAATGTAGCTGAAGATGATGTGGGACGAACGGATGACCCCGTCAGAATGTATCTACGTGAAATGGGTGGGGTCGAGTTATTGTCGCGGGAAGGCGAGATAGCGATAGCAAAGAGAATAGAAGCTGGTCGTGAATTGATGATTGGTGGAATAGCAGAAAGTCCCCTTACAATTAAGGCTGTAGTGCAGTGGCGAGATATGCTTAAGGCGGAAGAGGTGCTTCTTCGTGATGTGATCGACCTTGACTCGACGTATGCGGCCACTCCTGAGGCGCAAGCATTGGCTGCGAAGTCTGCAGCTGCGGCTTCAAATGCTGCTGCAAGGTTGAGTGATGGTACGGTCGAGGATGCCTCCGATGAAGAAGAGGAAGAGGAAGATTTAGAAGAGAATAATATGTCTTTAGCAGCCCTGGAAGCTTCATTGATGCCTCAGGTTATGGAAAACCTTGATGCTATAAAAATAGTTTTTGGTAAACTTCAAAAGGTTCAAGACAGGCGGCTATCAAGAATGTTTAAGGGGGAAGCACTGACGGCTCAAAGTGAGCAGCGTTACGCCAAACTTAAGGATGAGTTGGTAGAGCTGATGGATGGCGTGCGACTAAATAATAGTAGACTAGAAGCTCTACTAGAGCAGCTTTATAAACTGAATAAACATTTGGTTAACTTGGATATGAACTTAATGAAATCAGCGGAGAAATACAAAGTTAAACGCAAAGATTTTATGATCCAGCATTTCGGTAGGGAGATGGAGCCAAATTGGTTGGAGATGGTGTCGGCCCTTCCTGGTGGTAATTGGAAGAGGTTCGCAGAATCAAAAGCTGATGAAATATTAACTACACGAGAAAGTTTGATAGCAATATCAGAAAACTCTGGTCTGCCAATTAGTGAATTTCGTCGTGTTGTTAAGACTGTTCAAAAAGGTGAACGGGAGGCAGGCCGTGCAAAAAAAGAAATGGTAGAAGCTAATCTTAGACTCGTTATTTCCATAGCTAAAAAGTATACAAATCGCGGCCTGCAATTCTTAGACTTAATTCAAGAAGGTAATATTGGCCTTATGAAGGCAGTTGATAAATTTGAATATCGCAGAGGATATAAATTCTCAACTTATGCTACATGGTGGATCCGGCAGGCGATTACGAGATCCATTGCTGATCAGGCTAGAACTATACGTATTCCTGTTCACATGATTGAGACTATAAATAAGTTAGTTAGAACTTCGCGTCAGATGTTGCATGAAATTGGTCGTGAACCTACGCCTGAAGAATTAGCAGAAAAATTAGTGATGCCTTTAGATAAGGTAAGAAAGGTCCTTAAGATTGCCAAGGAGCCCATCAGTTTGGAAACACCAATAGGTGATGAGGAAGATAGTCATTTAGGTGATTTCATTGAGGATAAAAATGCGGTTCAACCACTTGATGCTGCTATCCAAGCCAATTTAAGGGAGACTACAACCCGTGTTCTTGCCAGTTTGACCGCAAGAGAGGAGCGGGTTCTTCGAATGCGCTTTGGAATAGGTATGAATACCGATCATACATTGGAAGAAGTAGGACAGCAATTTTCTGTAACACGCGAGCGCATAAGGCAAATCGAGGCAAAAGCTCTCAGAAAACTCAAACATCCATCACGTTCAAGAAAATTAAGAAGCTTTCTTGATTACTAATTAAGGGATGGTATTGATCGCGTGTTTATGAGCTGAATGACTGATGATCCAAAATATATTCTTTTAAATTTTTCAGAGGGTTTTCAGTGCCAATACCTGGCTTTGTACCAAGTAAAAGATGCGAATCTTCCAGATCTTGAAGATGCTCAGTAATCACTGTTCTGAGGGGGTTTGGATTACTGTCAACTTCTAATAAGCCCTTTCCCCCAGCTGCTGACAGCACGTGTGCGGAATGCAATAAACCAATACCGCCAGATAACCAGTGAGGACAATAGACTTTCCCCGCCGCGATAGCTTTTTTTGCTATGTCAAAGCATCCATCGACGCCGCCCCACTTGCCTATGTCAGGTTGAATATAGTCAAGCCATCCAAAAGCCTCTGTGAGCAACCGATCGGATAATAAATTTTCTCCCCCAGCTAATGGAATAGAACAAGCGGCCTTAAATTTTTCCCATTCAGAGGAGTTGGCTGTTGCGATAAATGGTTCCTCGAACCAATCTACACCATTATCAACTAACATCTCTATTTGATCGGCTGCCGAACCAGGACTGAAACCTTGATTCGCATCTACAAAGAGTTTTTCACCAGTTGTCATTTTAGAACGAATTGCTTTTAAATTCCGTTCGTCTACCTCCTTTCCAAAACCTATTTTCAATTTGAAAGCCCTAAAACCTTCATCTCTTGTTCTATCTATTACCTCGATACAATCATTCGGGTTTAAGCCGCTCGCGTAAGCTGGTATTTTAGCTGCTGCGTTTTTGTTTAATAGCAGTCGCAGTGGAAGCCCTGCTCTACGAGCCCGAAGATCCCAAAGAGCCTGATTGACAGCAGCAATTATAGAATTGATTGGTCCAATTTCTCCAGCCTGTACGCACAAGATATTCAGTCTTTTTTGTAATTGAATGGTGAATATCTTAGGATGTTCTATCTCTGCGTTTAATAAATATTGGGGTAGGACCCAAGCAGCTAATTTTGCTCGATAGTCTGCTGTCATTATTGGAAAATTACTCCAAACCTCGCCCCATCCGCAGATCCCATCGTGATCTTCAATACAAATGAACACAGTGCGACGACTCGGCATGCTCCCAAAAGATGTCACTACAGGGTCCGGTATTTTTGCACAACAAGCGTAAATATTAATTTTGTTTACAGTAAAGTTTATATCCATTCCGTTTCTCAATTCCATATTAACTTTGCGCTTAGAAATTTATTGTCTGATGAAGTTAATCCATATTGGAAAAGAACAATTTATGAATTCGCTTTTTGCCTTTTATTTATAGTTCTAAAATAAAGCTCGAATGCAAAAATATCGGCTCCAGTTTTGGAAACGTAAAGGCAAAATTTGCCGAAAAATAATACCCTGATTATAGTTTAGCTCAAAAATATATCATTGAGAAACACCTTTGATGAATGGGGTATAATATGAAAATCCAAGAAAGTGATCTCGATCTGAAGGGTAAACGCGTATTAATTACAGGGGCCGCCAGTGGTATTGGTGCAGCAATGGCAAAGACTTTCTTTGAGCACAATGCAACAACTATTTTGGCAGATAGAGACTCCATACAATTAGAGAGAATTGCCAAGGAAGTGTCGGGCTCTGAAACTATCGTTTTTGACCAAGGTGAAAAAGCATCTATCGAAAATATGTGCTCTGAAGCACAAAATTCAGATATTCTTTTAAATAATGCAGGAATACTTTGGGCGGGTCCATTTGATGAGATGCCTTCAGATGAAATTACAAAAATAGTGAATGTCAATTTGCTTGGCCCAATGCAAATAGCTCACAATATTGGAAAACAAATGTTGAAGCGAGGCTCAGGTATAATTGTCAATACATCTTCGCAATTAGCGTTTCATGGGGCGGCCGAACGTGCTGTTTATGCCAGTACAAAAGCGGGAATTGCACAATTCACCAAATCGCTGGCTGCCGAATGGGCGCCTAAAGGAGTTCGAGTAGTGGCTATTGCTCCTGGCCGAACTTTGACAAATATAAATTTAGGGCTCTTAAATTCCGAAGAAAAGCGACGGACAGCACTTAAAGATATCCCAGCAGGAAGATTGGCCGAAGCTCATGAGATGGCTCGACTTGCTTTGCTTCTTTCATCGGATGTTTTGAGTTATGTAGTGGGCGAAACTGTTATTTCAGATGGTGGATATGTTCTTCTTTAAGCTCTTTTGTTTGCAACGAGCCCTGCCTTGCTCAAGCATTCGAAAATTGATATTTGGTTTTTAGCACCATCCTCTCAATAGAAGCGGTGTTATTGAATTGTTTGACTTCATCAAATGGGACAAATCGTACCTTATATGATTCATCGTTGCCCGGTAAATTAATTTCAGGTACCTGAAAAATATATCTAATGTCATAATGCGTGTGTGCTGGTTCAGTGCCGCGTTTTGGAATTTCATGAACGTCTATATCAAATATTAAATTAGTGACTGGTATGAATATGGATAGGTCAAGTCCTGTTTCCTCGGATGCCTCATCAAGAGCTACTTGAAATAAATTTCCGTTACCATCCGCGTGGCCACCCGGTTGTAACCATCGATTAAGCTTTTTATGGTGAATTAGAACTGTTGATCTACGGTCTGGTGCCACCAACCATGCTGAACCAGTAAAATGTCCAGGTAGACAACTTCTTTCTAGGCTGTTGGGATGGGACTCGATAAATCTCAAGGTCTGACGTTTCGCAATCTCTTCGGTATGATCAAACGATTTATGTGCATTAATTCGTTGGTATATTTCTGTTAGCATTCAGTTTTTTCGGGATAAATGTTAGCTCTACCCGTCATCCAATTTATTGTGAAAGCGTTTGGTTTCAATATTTAGTCTTTCCAAGTCTTACTCACAATTCCCGTTCTTTCTCTGTTCCCGACTAAATGTATAACACCCAGAACTTACGATAATGAAGATCCCCAGCCAAGCTAAGGCATCAGGAAAATCGTCAAAAAGCCAAAGCCCGTAGAATGTAGCGGCTACAATTTCAAGATACTGAAATGGAGCCAATGTGCTTGCTTCAATATACTTTATCGCAAAAGCAATCATAAAGTGACCAACAGTGGCGATGAGCCCAAGCAACAAAAGTAATAGACACTGATCTTGACTTGGCATAGTGACTTTTAAAACAGGAAATTCCAAAAAATAACCTAAAGCTAACACAATACTCATGAATAATAAGCCAGAGAAACCAGAACTAAATTGCATTGCCGTTGGGTTTATCGTGTGGGCTAATTTGCGTGTAAGAATAATATAAAAAGCAAAACACAAGGCGGCAGCAAATGGAAGAATTGCGAATAAGCCAAATATTTTATAACTCGGTTGTACTACTATCAATGCTCCGGAAAATCCAATTATTGTGGCAGATAACCTTCTCCATCCAATTTTTTCTCCCAAAAAAATTGTTGAAAGCAGCGCAACAATGAGCGGTTCGATGAAAAATATAGAGATAACCTCGGCAAGTGGCATCAGTTTTACAGCAGCAAATATCAGTACGGTTGTAGCAGCTATTAAGATACCACGCAGAGCTTGTGGGAAGAGGGAGTGGATTTTTTCAAGACGCATTGTATTCAAAAAAAATGGCAACATGATTAGAGTTTGGATTAGAAACCTCGTCCATGCAATTTGTCCCGCGGAGATATCGGTGGACATAAATTTTGCAATGGCATCTATGGCAGGTAAAACAAGGAATGCTATCACCACTAGGCTTATGGCAGTGTGATGGGTGGAAAATTTCAAGCTGTTAAAATAGGACATAAGGAGAATTTTGACGATTATATTAGAATTAAACAAGGTTCCTTGATGATTTATGTTCACTCTTGAATAGTTGATATTTTGTATCAATACTTAGCCAAGTTATAAGTACGAGTTTAAATATATAAAAGGATCTAAAATGACCGATCTATCTGTTTATTTATCAGGTGAGATTCATAGCGATTGGCGGGAAGAGATTTACAAAGGTTCTAGTTCCGCGGGTTTATCCATTACATTCAACACACCGGTTACTGACCATGATAATAGCGATGATTGTGGCGTGACTATTCTAGGAGGTGAGGATAACCCTTTTTGGAAGGACCATAAAGGGGCCAAGCTCAATGCTATTCGAACAAAAACATTGATAGAGAGATCTGACGTGGTCGTGGTTCGTTTTGGTGATAAATACAAACAGTGGAATGCAGCTTTTGACGCCGGGTTTGCCGCAGCACTTGGTAAACCTTTGATAGTGATGCATGATAAATCATTAACGCATCCGCTTAAAGAAGTAGATGCTGCTGCGTTAGCAGTCGCTGAAACGCCAGAACAAATTGTCGCGGTTTTGAACTATGTGATAAACGGGGAGCTTAGTGTTAAATAACACTCCACTGATAAGGTTAATCTTTTAAATCAATCCCGTGTGCTTGGTCTGCTATACTTGATAGTTTACTCATTAACGGCGCTATGTCAGGTGAAAACTCTCGACGGTCGCAAAGATTATCAAAGTGCCGCATAGCATGCTCGAAGGACGCATTCAAAAGTTTTCGGTCATAGATAAACGCAAGATTCAATTTGTTTAATTTTTCTATATGGGCACGCTCTCGGGATATCTGACAAATTTCGCATACAAAGCAAATATCAGCAATGCTTAGCTTATTGTTTACTAGCCCATCACTACTATCTGACAGTGCCCGGTTCATGCCTGTCAGATAGTTATTTAATGCATCACTTGTCTCTTTGTGAACGACTTCGTTACATTTATTTTGAGATAAAGCGAGGAGGTAAACTTGACTCTGTCGGGCAAATATCAGTGATACATCCAAAAAACTATCGATCCGTGAAGACTCATAGGGATCTTCCCCATATAAATTACACTTCTCTTTTCCAGCCCTGGCAACAGCTCTGAGTATACTATTTGATTCGAATATTCCAGTTTCCCCAGATGGGTTAAAAGCTGCTGGAACAGTTCCAAAAGGATGTGCTCTCAAAAAGTTCTCGGTTTTATGCAGAGTTTTATTAAAACCAGTGTGAGATGGTTTTGCTACAACGTCGACCCTTTTTCTGTCGTTTTTAGATAGTTTGTGAGCTTCAAAATCCCATAGCCAATCAACCAGATTTTTTGGCTTGTCTCCTCTTATTTCTAAATCTATTCCGCAAATCCGAGCGGCAATTGTTGCTTTCATTATTCTAGGATTAGGTAGGTATGAAAAAATTCGCAATGCAGTCATGCTTAATGCCTCGGTTCAAGCTTTGGGGGTTGTTTGCTGAGTGTAGCACAAATCAATGCGGCGAATGCCATAGATGCACCACCAACCAGAAAAATAAAAGTATAGCTATTCGTCCTATTAAAAAGTTCTACCAAAAATACACCACCAATAACTTGAGCGGCCCCTACCGATAGGACCATATAACGCCATAAACTTATCATGGAAGATTCCCCGATTGCTTGTTGTGCTCTTCCCGCTACAATAGCTGCAGATCCGGGCTGAGAGCCAAAAATAAAGGAGGATAAAACTATTATGCTGAAGTCATCAAAATAAAAAGGCGCGATGGCCGCACTTGCCAATGCTGCAAATACGATGACGAGTGAAATGTTCAGGCCTATAAAATCTGCAATTCTACCCCAAAAAATTGTTCCAATGATTCCTCCGATACCAACCAGCATCCATTGGAATGCTCCTTGTTCAATTGATAGCTGCAACTCTCTAACAATGTAGTCGACCCAGTATATAGAATGGGGAATCAATCCTATTGAAAATAAACCTTGAACAATAATAAGTTTTTTTCCATCTAGACACAGTTTGGTCTCCCTCTTCGCATATCCGGTCTTCGATGTATCTAGAGGTGGAGCCTCGTGCCACGCCCAGCATCCAATACAAAATGCTATAACTCCAATAACGGCGCTGCATACCCAGCCCCAAATTATACCATGGGCTAGGAAAGTTGGTAAAATGGCAGAAGAAAAGAAAATCCCTAGTCCGACGCCCATGAATCCCATGGATGTTGCTAATGCTATTCGATGTTTAGGTGCAAACCGTGTCACATAGGCTATGCTCAATATCATTATAATCGCAACGATTATCCCAATAGTGAGACGCCAAAGCCCCAACCACAAAAAACCAAAAGGGAAAATACTTGCAATTAGGCAAATAATTGCAAGAAAAAGAGAGAATTTGATCAACCTGGCCTCATGAAAATGGCGACTAAGCCAGGGTGTAAATATCGCACCTATAACATATCCACCGAGATTTAAAGCTCCAATGTACCCAGCTTCTGATTCGCTTAGATAACCGACTTCAATCAATACAGGAACCATCGGCGTATAACTAAAGCGTCCAAGACCCATTCCAATAAGCAAGCCTACTTGTGCTCCAATAGAATATCTGAGCCAGAGTTGCATTCTACAATTTTTTGATCATCGAATTAACATTCCAATTAATATTCCAACAGTTATTGAAAAAAGAATTGCAGGCCAACGAAGTATCGACCTTTTCCCCCTATTGAATTCAATGTATCTTTCTATGGTGTCCGTATGGAGTTGTAGTCCTCCATGTGATGCTTGGTTTATAATCAACTCAGAATTCTGGATAATTTTTGGTATTCTTTCGGCTAACGTCAATAACTCGGCACTAATCTTTTGTATGCGGGCTGGTGGAGAACGGTATGTTATCATCCATTCCTCTATTAACGGACGGGCCAGTTCCCAAATATTTACTCGGTCATCGATTTGTCGTCCAACACCTTCAGCAACTAGCATAGTTTTTTGTAATAGAAGAAGTTGGGGTTGAGTTTCCATTTCAAATTTCTCAGTAATACTAAAAAGTTGAGATAGCAGTTTTGCTAAAGATATTTCAGAAAGCGGGAGACCCAATATAGGTTCTCCAATCGATCGACAAGCTTGAGAAAAAACTTCTAGCGATTGATCAGGAGGCACATAACCCGCTCTAAAATGAACCTCCGCAACTTTCTTGTAATCACGTGTTAAAAAGCCAGTTAGCATATCAGCTAGAAAAAAACGGGTTTCGAGATCAAGTCGTCCCATAATTCCAAAATCTACTGGAGCTATCTTTCCATCTTCAGTAACGAAAACATTCCCGGGATGCATATCCGCGTGAAAAAAGCCATCTCTGAAAACCTGATTGAAAAAAATACAAGCAGATTTTTGGAGAATTTTGGATGGGTCATGGCCGGCCTTTTCCAATGAAACTATGTCATCTGGTCTGCAACCACTAAGTCTTTCTATCGTTAATACCCGTTTTGTAGTGGTTTCCCAAAATATTTGCGGCACTTTAAAATCGGGATCGCCTTCGAAATTTTTTGCCAGTTCTGCAGCAGCGGCGGCTTCCATTCGCATATCCATTTCTAATCCAATGGTATTTGCGAATATTTGTACGACTTTTACGGGCTGAAGACGTTTGGTTCTTGAAATATAATTTTCTAAAATTTTAGCAACCCACTTGAATAAGGATAGATCCGAGGCGAAGGCGTTTTCTATTTGCGGCCGCAGTATCTTAACGGCCACATCCTCGCCGTTCATTGTGGTCGCATAATGTACCTGGGCTATCGAAGCTGCAGCTGCTGGTTTTTCATCAAAGGAAGAAAATAACTCATTAATTGGCATCCCAGTTTCATTTTCTATTATGTTTTTTGATTCCTTAAAAGAGAATGGGTCGAGTCTGTCTTGTAATAGCGTCAGATCCGTTGCTACATCATCTCCTATCAAATCGGATCTAGTCGCTAGAGTTTGCCCAAATTTTATGAAACTTGGACCGAGTTTTACGAGAGCTAGCGCTATCCGTTGCCCCCAACGTAAACTATCGTACTTTCTGTTACGGAAATAGCGGGCTAATTTTAGAGAGAAATAGACAAACTTGAATCCTTTCGTCCAAGTCGCTGGGTAAAGAACATCGTATCTTATGAACTGCCATAAAATATAAATAAGTCTGAAAAAATTTGTTATGTTGCGCAGCATGTCTATAGGCGCCAAGCAGAGTGAATTGCGGCGATTCCTCCGGATAAATTCCTATAGCTACTTTTCTCTAACCCGACACTATTGATGTGTTGTTCTAAATCAATCTGATCTGGAAATTTTCGGATACTTTCAACCAGATATTTATAGGCATTCCGATCGTTTGCTACAAAAGCTCCAATTTCTGGCAATATTTTAAATGAGTAGGCGTCATATATTGGGTTGATGAAAGCGATCGCAGGTTTACTAAATTCCAAGCAGAGAAACCGTCCGCCTGGACGCAATACCCGTCTGGCCTCACGTAACGCATTAGGTATTGATGTTACATTTCTTAGACCAAAAGCAATCGTGTAGGCATCGACAGATCGATCTGAAACAGGCAGGGATTCAGCATCTCCACAGATCCACTCTATATCCTCAGGGCCTGATTTCTTTTCAATTTTTGCTTTTCCAGCTTCAAGCATAGACTGGTTGATGTCACAAACAAATACTTTACCACCTCCACGCGATCTGTAGCGTGCTGCAATATCACCTGTGCCCCCAGCAACATCTAATAACACTTTTTTTGGATGTGGGCCTAGCCAATCGAGCAGAGATGATTTCCACAATCGGTGGATTCCAAAGCTCATGAGATCATTCATCAGATCATAATTAGGTGCTACCGAATTAAAAACGTCGCGGACTAAAGCATTTTTCCTTTCAATAGGCACGTTTTGGAAACCAAAATTGGTGGTTCGATCCGAACTCATAATATTTTCCTCGATAAATAAAACTGTACATTAAGGATTATCGTCAGTGCACTGTATAAGTAACTCAAACTTTGCGATCCTCCAAGTTGCTCTTAGCAATTTATATTTTTCTATAGTAGTTTTGAATAGTGCCTGAGACTAGCAGGTATGTAGAACATTTAAGGGATACTATTTATGCCAGAGCTTCCTGAGGTTGAGACGGTTGTGCGCGGTATGCGGCCAGTTCTCGAAGGAAAAACATTAATAGATATTGAAACACGTTGTAATACGCTTCGATGGCCTATTCCTGACAATTTTGTCGACCGTTTAAAGGGACGCCGGGTTATTGATATTTTGCGGAGGGCAAAATATATCCTTTGGTATTTGGATGATGAAACTGTGATGATCCTGCATTTGGGGATGTCTGGTCGTGTTTCGATCACAACCAAACGACCCTCAAAACTCGAGAAGCACGACCATCTAATTTTTACAACTGACGAAGGAACAGTAATTAGATTTAATGATGCACGCCGTTTTGGAATGGTAGACCTCAGCACCTCTCGTAGTATTTTTCAACATAAGCTTTTGAGACAAATCGGTCCAGAACCTCTTGGTAATGACTTCAATGAACTTAGTCTGAAAGAGATCTTGAGAGGTAAAAAGACAACTATTAAAAATGCATTACTTGATCAAAGGGTAGTAGCGGGACTTGGGAATATTTATGTTTGCGAATCTCTTTTTCGCTCAAACATTTCTCCAAAACGTCTAGCTTTGAACGTAAAAGGTAAAAAACTTAAAACTTTATCTCTCAACATAAGAGAAGTTTTGAACGAAGCTATTCTTGCAGGAGGATCATCCCTTCGGGATCACGCTCAGACAAACGGAGACATTGGTTACTTTCAACACAACTTTATGGTCTACGGAAGAGAAGGACAGGCATGTAAGAAAAATGGGTGTGGTAATAAAGTGAAAAGAATAATTCAATCCGGCAGGTCGACTTTTTATTGCGCTAAATGCCAAAGTTAATGTAGACAAGGGGCCATATGAAAAAATATTTTTTTAGATCTCAGACCATTCATCTTTTAGTCTTTGCACTCATAAATTTCTCGAGCGTTGCGCTTGTTTGGTCGTCAGAAAAATTTATAACCGGTTTTTCGGATCTCCCTATTATGCCTGGAATGCAAGAGCTGCCAGATGCTAATATCTCATTTGATACAGCGTCTGGCCGGATCGTTGAAGCCTTCGCAAAGACCGAACAAAATGTCGAGAAGATTTTATCCTTTTACAAAAATGTATTACCTCAACTTGGCTGGAGAGTTAAAAAGGATACAATGTTTGTTAGAGATACAGAAATATTAAATCTTGATCTCAGAAGAGAGAGAGATTCAGTTATTGTCCAGTTCTCGTTAAAGCCTCAATAAGAATTGGGCGAAGTTTGAAACTAATCATGGAAATTCCAATAGAAAAGGGGACCGAGAATGGGTTTTGAGAATATAATCGTAGAAAAGAGAGATGCTGTTGGAATAATTACATTGAATCGTCCGAAGGCATTAAATGCACTGTCTGCTGCGTTAACGGAGGAATTAGAGACGGCCTTGATCGAGCTTGACGGAGATAACTCAATAGGATGTATGGTCATTACGGGATCGGAAAAGGCGTTTGCCGCCGGAGCAGACATAAAAGAAATGCAACCTAAGTCCTACATGGATGCCTATTTAGACGATTTCATCACGGTTGCTTGGGAACATATTGCCAAAATTCGAAAGCCCATCATAGCGGCAGTTTCAGGATATGCATTGGGCGGAGGGTGCGAGATTGCGATGATGTGTGATTTCATAATTGCGGCCGATAACGCTAAATTTGGACAACCGGAAATTACCATTGGGACTATTCCCGGTGCTGGGGGGACACAACGGTTAACTCGTTTTGTTGGTAAATCTAAGGCTATGGAGATGTGCCTTACCGGTCGTATGATGGACGCTGAAGAGGCGGAGAGATCTGGATTAGTAAGCAGAGTAGTACCATTTGAGGAACTTATGGACGAATGTCTTAAAACAGCAGCTCAAATCGCAGCTTTATCGAGGCCATCAGTTATGATGGCTAAGGAGTCTGTGAACAAGGCCTATGAGATGACCCTTTCCGAGGGGATAAAGTTTGAAAGAAGGTTATTTCATTCTACTTTTGCCACTGAAGATCAGAAGGAAGGGATGTCTGCGTTTGCTGAAAAACGCAAAGCAAATTTTAAAAACCGTTAAAATTTAAGCATCAATGACATTGACGAAAGTGTCAGGCCTGTCTATAACCCTTTTCCAATAAATAAGAAAATTGGTGGAGTTTGTTGATGGCTCAACATAAATCGGCAAAGAAACGAATAGTCCGAAATGAAAAACGTCGTGTAATTAATCACGCGCGAATATCGAGGATACGAACTTTTGTAAAAAAAGTCGAAACCGCAATAGCTGCGGGCAACAAGGAACTTGCAGCGGAGGCTTTTAAACTCGCACAACCAGAACTGCATCGTGGGGTAACCCGTGGAGTGCTACTGAAAAATACTGTTGCACGCAAGTTATCGCGTCTATCGAAAGGGATCAAGGCGCTCTCAGTCTAACCTTTAAGACCATAATAACAACTGGAACAAGCCGTGTCATTTTGTGCACGGCTTTTTTTATTTATAAAGTTTTGGAAGCCAGCCGTTTGTGATGGCTGTATTATGAGTTGACATGGAGAATATCAATAAAATCCAAATAAGAAACGGTAATAGCTTGTCCTAATTATTCAAATATCTCGCCAAAGTGTTGATTCTCCTAAATAAGAATCATTATCAAAAAAAAAGATCGTTTTAATGAGTTTTTTTTTGCTATCAATGGTTGCCACGATGTCTATTTTTAGCATAACTTATGCCCTTGTTTTTTTATTCAATTAAGGCTGGTTTCTATATGTGTCTAGAATAAGGCATTTAGTTCGATTGATGTGATTTAATGAATGTAGGGTGACCCGCAGACCGTAGTCTTTCCTCCTGAGCTTATGGGGAAAAAATTTTAATAAAGCCATAGACTGGCCAAAGCCCATGGGAGGCGTGCAAGATGACTGATGAACGCCTAATCTCAATTGATAGAATTTGGGCACGAGTAAGAGGTCGTTTAAGGCAAGAATTTGGTGAGTCGACATATCGTAGTTGGATCAGATCGTTAGTTCTCGAAGAGGTTATCGGTGAGAGAGTAACTCTAGCAGCGCCAACCTTATTCATGAGGGATCGAATTGTTTCTCAATATGGTGATCGTATCACATTGGCTTGGGCTGCTGAGAGTGCAGATACAGTAAATGATTGTTTAATAACGGTTAGATCATCCGATGAGCCAGTTATAGAGGCGGTAACCGGAGATTCAAAGGTAGCAAAGAATTCTCTGCCGTTGGAACCAAAAGTGATAGGGACAAAGGCCAAAAAGGAGAATTCGTTAGAGGGATCATTAGATTCTCGCTTCACATTCGATAATTTTGTTGTTGGTAAGCCAAATGAATTGGCTTATGCGGCGGCCCAGCGAGTATCAGGCAGTGACGAAGTTCTTTTTAATCCGCTTTTTTTGTACGGTGCAGTTGGGTTGGGTAAAACCCATTTAATGCACTCTATCGCTTGGGATATTCGGCGAAGAGACCCATCAAGGCGGGTACTTTATTTGTCTGCGGAAAAATTTATGTATCAATTTATTCGTGCATTACGCTTCAAAGATACTATGGCATTTAAAGATCAATTTAGATCAGTTGATGTTTTGATGATTGACGATGTGCAGTTTATTGGAGGAAAAGATTCAACTCAAGAAGAGTTTTTTCATACGTTTAACGCATTAGTGGATCAAAATAGGCAAGTTATAATATCGGCAGATAAATCGCCAACAGATTTAGAGGGGCTTGAGGAACGCTTAAGGTCACGTCTTGGCTGGGGACTCGTCGCAGATATTCACCCCACGACTTATGAACTTCGTTTGGGGATTCTGCAATCAAAAGTAGAAAAACTTGGAGTAGCTGTTCCAACAAAAGTCCTAGAGTTTCTGGCTCATAAGATCACATCTAATGTCAGAGAACTAGAGGGGGCTATGAATAGAATTGCTGCCCATGCAACACTTGTTGGTAGGGATATAACGTTGGAAGCCACCCAGGAAGTATTGCATGATTTGCTGCGGTCTTATGAGCGGCGAGTCACAATAGAAGAAATTCAAAGGCAGGTAGCAAGTCATTACCAGATAAGGGTTGGTGATATGCATTCTGCTCGTCGATCTAGATCAATTGCTAGACCCCGACAGATAGCAATGTTTCTTGCTAAACAATTAACTCAGCACTCGCTTCCAGACATTGGTAGAAGATTCGGTGGGCGTGACCATACGACTGTGTTGCATGCAGTTAAAAAAGTAGATGAACTCTGTATTATTGATAAGCAATTCCAAGATGATGTAGAGTTTTTGCGCCGGATGCTGGAAACTTAGTCAAATAATTCACCCATTTTACATAATTATTATGTTATAATCTGATTCTGTTGGATGGTATTGTGTATTGAATCGATTTGATGGCATGTGAAAGCCATTTTTTTGTGATGTTACAACCTAACTGGATGGCTATAAGGCAATGAAATCAATAATAAATCGTGCTTCTTTGTTAAAACCTCTTGGTCATGTTCAGAGCGTCGTTGAGCGCCGTAATACAATTCCAATTTTATCAAATGTTCTATTGAACGGATCTAATGGCCGCCTTAGTCTGACGGCTACAGATATGGATATGGATATAATTGAGACTGTTGATTGTAATGTGCTCCGAGAGGGTACGGTCACCATCCCTGCACACACTCTATATGATATTGTGCGAAAACTGCCCGATGGGTGCGATATTTCAATAGAATCTGATAATGAAGGTAGATTTATATCCGTGGAGGCTGGTAGATCTAATTTCACGCTTCCGGTGCTTCCGGCAGACGAATTTCCCACCATGTCGGGTAATGAATTATCGTGTAGTTTTAATATGCCCGCCGCCGATGTAAGGGCTTTAATCGACCGGACGCGGTTTGCTATCTCGAGTGAAGAAACAAGATACTATTTAAACGGAATTTATATTCACTCTACGGAATCAAATGGCGCCCCAGTCCTCCGCGCCGTCGCGACAGATGGACATCGTTTGGCAAGGGTCGAGATGCCCTTGCCTGAGGGCGCTGGTCAAATGCCCTCCGTTATAGTTCCTCGGAAGGCCGTGGTTGAAATTAGAAAACTTATTGAAGATAACGAATCTGATGTCTCAATTTCATTGTCAGAGTCGAAATTATGTTGCAAAATTGGGGACACAGTTTTGACGACTAAATTGATAGATGGAACGTTTCCTGACTACGAGCGGGTTATCCCAACCGGGAATGATAAATTAATGAATGTCAACTGTCGTGAACTTGCTGAGGTTGTCGATAGAGTAGCGACGATTTCCACTGAAAAATCCAGATCTGTCAAGCTGCAGGTTAAGACAAGGACACTAGTTTTGAGCGCCAATAGCCCGGAAAGTGGAACCGCTAGAGAAGAGCTTGAAGTTCAATATGACTCAGAGGATTTGGAGATTGGTTTTAATTCTCGTTATTTGTTAGATATAACAAATCAAATAGAAGGGGAGAATATTGAATTCTCCCTCGCTGACCCAGGTTCACCAACCATAGTTAGAGATCAAGACGACAATACCTCCCTTTACGTATTAATGCCGATGCGAGTTTGATTAATCATGAGGAAGAGCGTTAAACAATTTGATTAAGCTGTGAAAATCGATGACCGCTACATTGAGTCGAATGGATTTGAGCCCATGTGGAGTATCTGCCGATAAAGGACCTGCTGTTCGTAAGTTGATTGTTTCTGCCTTTAGAAATTATAAAAACTTGAGATTGGAATTATCACGGAAACCTATTGTTTTAACTGGTCATAATGGTGCCGGTAAAACGAATCTTATTGAGGCTTTATCATTTCTTTCTCCAGGCACAGGGCTTCGAAAAGCCCGCTTATCTCATATAGACATGGTTACAGCAAAGGATCAGGATCAATTAGCTGAAATAACTCAGCTAAACCATAGATGCTGGGCAGTGTCCGTAGATTTGGAATTGGAAAACGAAAAGTTAGTTATAGGAACAGGAAGAGATGAAAAAGCGGCAGCTACTGGAAGTGACAAACGTATTGTCCGTATAAATGGCCAGCAGGCTAAATCTCATTCCGTATTATTAGAATACTTAGCGTTGTCTTGGATAACCCCTCAAATGGATCGCTTGTTCCTAGATGGCCTAAGCCAAAGGCGCCGATTCCTTGATCGGTTAGTTTTTGCATTTGATCCTAAACATGCAAGTCGGGTAAGCGCTTATACTTATGCTATTCGTGAGCGTAGTCGATTGATAAAGTCCGGTAATTCGGATGATGCATGGTATCTAGCGTTAGAGAATAAAATAGCAGAAACAGGGGTGGCAATCGTGGCGGCACGGAGAGAGTTGGTGAATAGACTAGGTCCCATAGCGAGTATCAGTCTTGGTCCGTTCCCAGGTGCTATATTGAAACTTGCTGGAGATATAGAGTGCTGGTTAAGTAACGAGGCCGCACTAGAAGTGGAAGATCGCTACAAAAACGAGCTAATAAAGGCGAGAAAAAGTAGTAATAGAGAACCGCTTTCAATTCCTGGGCCACATAGAACCGACTTAGTTGTGTCGCATTCGATTAAAAATATTCCGGCAAGTCAATGTTCTACGGGAGAACAAAAAGCATTGCTCATAGCAATAATATTATCGCATGCAAGACTGAGGAAAATGGAATTTGGGCACTCTCCCCTTATGTTGCTGGATGAAGTGACCGCACACCTTGATAGTCACCGACGAGATATGCTTTTTGATATTTTAGAATCCCTGGGCAGCCAAGTTTGGATGACTGGTACCGAGGCATCGCTATTCACATCACTCCAAACGCGCGCGCAGTTTTTTGAAATATCCAATGGTGAAGTACGCAAAAATGAAACCTTTTAAATGTCGAGTTAGGTGGTTTACTTATGTCTGATCAAAATATCCCAAAGACTGAAGATGAAAGCGAATATGATGCCGACTCTATCCAAGTATTGAGAGGTTTGGATGCTGTTCGCAAGCGTCCTGGAATGTATATTGGAGACACAGATGATGGCTCTGGTTTACATCATATGATTTACGAAGTCGTGGATAATGCAATTGATGAATCGTTGGCAGGTCACTGTGACCTTGTTGAGGTTATTTTAAATGGTGATGGGTCAACGACCGTTCGCGACAACGGACGGGGCGTGCCCGTCAATATTCACCAAGAGGAAGGAGTATCCGCTGCAGAGGTTATAATGACCCAACTTCATGCAGGAGGTAAATTTAATCAAAATTCATATAAGATTTCGGGGGGATTGCATGGAGTTGGGGTTTCGGTCGTAAATGCACTTTCAGAAACCTTGGAATTGCGCGTGTGGCGCGATGAGAAGGAGCACTTTATGCGGTTCAGACATGGAGAGCCTGAAACAAGCCTTCAAATTATTGGTGAAGCTGCAGAGAAAACAGGAACGGAAATTACATTTAAGCCGTCAACTGAAACATTCACCAACGTAAAGTTTGAATTTTCGCGCTTAGAGCACCGACTAAGAGAGCTAGCATTCTTGAACTCGGGCGTACACATTCAGTTGCGGGATGATAGAGAGGTAGAACCTAAGATCATAGATTTAGAGTACGAAGGTGGTTTAACGGCTTTCATAGAATACTTGGATCGCTCGAACCAAAGTATACATGTGCCTGTTGTATTAGAGTCGGAAAAAGATGGTATTACTGTTGAGTTAGCGATGGAGTGGACGGATAGCTATCACGAAACGATGCTTTGTTTTACTAATAATATCCCGCAACGGGATGGCGGCGCGCATCTAGCTGGTTTCAGGGCTGCGCTTACGAGGACAGTAAATTCCTATGCGATAGAAAGTGGTATATCAAAAAAAGAGAAAGCTCAGTTGACAGGAGATGATGCAAGAGAGGGTCTTACTTGTGTTTTATCTGTTAAGGTCCCCGATCCGAAATTCTCTTCACAAACAAAGGATAAATTAGTCTCGTCGGAGGTACGCCCCATAGTTGAATCTGCAGTCTCGGATCGTTTGCAACAATGGTTTGAAGAACACCCTGCAGATGCGAAAAGAATAGTATCTAAGGCTTATGAGGCAGCAGCAGCTCGAGAAGCCGCCCGAAAAGCGCGTGAGTTGACACGTCGAAAAGGGGTCTTAGACATATCGAGCTTACCGGGAAAACTCGCAGATTGCCAAGAGCGAGACCCAGCGCTTGCAGAACTTTTTCTGGTTGAGGGTGATTCTGCTGGGGGATCCGCAAAACAAGGTCGTATTCGCAGAACGCAAGCAATACTGCCCTTAAGGGGTAAAATTCTAAATGTAGAGCGTGCAAGATTTGATAAAATGCTCTCTAGTCAAGAGATCGGAACGATGATTGCAGCTCTTGGGACAAGTATAGGTCCTGATGAATTTGATTTGTCCAAGATCCGTTATCATAAAATTATAATTATGACTGATGCAGATGTGGATGGGTCGCATATCAGAACTTTACTTTTAACCTTCTTTTTCAGGCAAATGCCAGAGCTCATAGAGGCAGGATATTTGTATATAGCACAGCCGCCACTATATCGCGCCAAAAGAGGTCAGTCTGAAACATATCTAAAAGATGATAAGGAACTTGAAGACCATTTAACGCAAAACGGTAGTGAAGGCGCTAGACTTGTGTTGGCCGATGGTACAGCTTTAGCCTCAGCAGACTTAATATCGACGGTTGAAAAAGCAAGAGATGCAAGATCGATGATTAATGTGCTAGTGCGGCGAGTGGGCTCACAGTTAATCACAGAACAGTGTGCGATAGCTGGGGTAATGGGACCGAAAGGTTTTGATCATGCTGCAGATGCCGTTAAATATATAGCACAGCGGTTGGACCAACTCTCAGAGGAAATTGAGAAAGGGTGGATGGGAACGTTCAACGAAGTAAATCAAGAAATGACATTTGAAAGAACTCTTAGAGGAGTGACCGAACGTTATTCTATCGGTTCACAACTGATCCGAACCCCTGAGGCTCGAAAATTAGATGAAATGGTCAGCCATCTTCAAGAGATATATGGAAAACCTGCTGTATTGGAAACAGGGGAAGCCTCTGCTACTATTGACGGCCCTCTGAAGTTGGCGGAATTAATTCAACAAGCGGGTAAAAAGGGCCTTGCAATTAACAGATATAAAGGTCTAGGTGAGATGAACCCGGAGCAACTCTGGGAAACCACCTTAGATGCCAATCAACGCACATTGCTGCAGGTAAAAATAGAACACACAGAAGAAGCTGCGGAGGTTTTCTCCACGCTTATGGGTGATGTTGTTGAACCACGGAGGGAATTTATACAAGAAAATGCTCTTAAGGTGGCAAATCTAGACGTTTAGGCTAAAGCAATGAAGGCCATGTATTAGTCGCTCCAAGGGAAGACGCTCTCGTCTTTCCCAATGAAAACATAGCCTCCAATACTTTTGGGAAATTGTAAGGCGAGCAGGTCATCATTGATTTGTATGAACTCTATCTTATTGTCAGAAAAAAACTTCGCTGTGGCAGGTATGTCGTTTGAAAGAACCGTGTAGCCAGCTATTCCGTGTGATTCGGTCAATATTTCACTTCTTATTAGGGACGAAAGTGCTTCGCTTTTACATATAGCCAGATTTCCGCGATCGAGCGGTATCTTCCAGCCTAACTCATCAATCTTCTTGATTGAACCTTTATTTGAAAACCAGCTGTAGCGAGCGGTCGCTTCATCAGGGTCTTTGACGCTAATTATCACGTCGCGCAGGGCAACTATACCATTATTATGAGATGGAATTGGATTACTCCAGATGTGTTTTTCTGGTTCATGGCAAATAAACTCCGCGTAAGCTTCGCTCATATCGGATTTGCGAAGCCTGCAGAGACGAGCTTCTGCGTCAACTAAGTTCCCATTAAGATCGATTGTTGATAGTTTTTGATGATTTAGAGGCATAGGATGAAAACCATTAAGTGTAAGGCGCCCCTGTACATCTTCTATTTTGGCGGTTTCTAGCGCGAGAGCTGCAATGGCTGAAATTTTATTATTATCAAAAATATAATCGGGTATGTCAGTGATCTTAATAAAGCCTTCATTAAAAATGATTTGGATATAAGAGCTTTTATTTTGACCCGTTTCAATTTTGGTTGATGTGAGAAAACCAAATCGTAAAAGGTCTCTATTCGCAACATTGATATCTTCCACAATATGCGTGATGTGATCTATGAATACTTCATCAGAGGTTGGAGGTCGTCTTTTAGAGCTCATTCTTCTTTTCTTTTTTTCTCTTCTATTGCTTCGTCGATAGCCTCGTTTATTTCCTTGAAGCTTAATGGTTTTAATACTTTTTGAGGTTTACGGTAGGCTTCTGGGATGATTAATCTCCAGATCTTTAATATTAAAAAGATAAGCGGTTCTAATATGAACTTAAAGGGCCACCATAGAGGTGAAAATATCCTATAATATTGTGGTGCAGTCTCACCTGTGGCCAAGATAAACACTGCTGGTATCACCCAGTAGGCGCCATCTTGATACCCATTCCACCACCACCAAGCCCAGCAAAACATCAGAATTGCGGCAACGGTTCGTGTTAATTTTGTAGCATCGCAGATTATTTTTGGTTGTGATGGGTCGTGTTCTGGTTCTGGAGTTGGCGAAAACATCTCTGCCATAACGCAATTACCTGACGTTCTTTTAAAAATAATCTACTGTTTGGTAGGAGTTTTTAAATCATTCAGTAACTCAATACGAATATAAACAAAATCTGTAGAAAGTTTCTATATAAATAAACAAATATTAATTTATTACCTTCATTTTCCAAAACTCAAATGTTCTCCTTTTAATTTTTGAAAGACTCATCTAATAACATAAAAGTTTTTTAAGCATGGGTGGTATTCATACTTCTGCAGTGTTTGATTGATTGTATGTAATAGTATAAAATATCGCTAGGTAAAAAAGGGGAGAAAACTATGGCGGCAATTCTTACAAGCCTGCGCAATACTGTTATTGCGGGTGTTATTCTGACAGTTATAATGATCTTGCTGGTAACACAAGTTACTGATGCGGATTTCGCAATTGATCAATCTTATCAAGCTTTCTTTGTTAGATGGCTGCACGTTTTAAGTGGCATAATGTGGATTGGGCTATTGTGGTATTTAAATTTTGTACAGATACCAAATATGCCAAATATTCCCGATGAACAAAAGCCGGCAATTGGTAAGGTTATTGCCCCAGCAGTTCTATTTTGGTTTCGTTGGGCTGCTCTGGCTACAATCGTGACTGGGCTTCTATTGGCGCATTTACAAGGTTATCTTTTGGAAGCAATACAGCTTGGTTTGGCTGATGGAGTAGCGAAGCATACGGCAATTGGTATTGGTATGTGGCTCGGTGCGATTATGGCATTCAATGTTTGGTTTGTTATTTGGCCAAATCAGAAAAAAGCATTAGGTATTGTAGATGCGGATGCAGACACCAAGGCTGCTTCGGCACGAACGGCAATGCTTTTCTCTAGAACCAATACGTTGCTATCCATTCCGATGCTTTACGCAATGGTAGCGGCTCAGAATATCTACTAAACTGACTATAAAAATCATAAAAACTGACACTATTTTGGAAACCGGCCGTCAAATGGCCGGTTTCTTTTTTTGGACATGAAAGAAGCATATACTTTAGGTTTTTTGGCGCGCCCGGAGAGACTCGAACTCCCAACCTCCTGATTCGTAGTCAGGTGCTCTATCCAATTGAGCTACGGGCACCAATAAGTTTACCGTTCATAAGCAAGTGACTTAATGTTGTCAAATAACAACTGAATGCCAACAAGCATAATAAAATATTGTTTTTCCAAAACAACTTGTAGCGAACGCAGTGTTTCTGTAGTATGTGAGAAATTTTTTGTGTTTCGTATATTAAATTGCAACCGTTTGCTATTAGGACTTTTTCGTTTATTCTCTGTAAGAAAATTTTTTTGAGACTTATGCCGTAAAATTTGTTAAATAAAACAGTGGTTGATACTGCTGTACCATTAGATGGTGAATAGAATGGCCGATAACGTCCACAGAATAAGAGGTTGATGGCGTACAATGCTTGAGAAACGAATTGCTATCACTTTGTTGAGTTGCACCTTGCTAACTGGTGGGTGTTCTTTCTCAGCTGACTCGCTTTGGCCGTCGCTCTCCAGTCCTTCTTCGAAGAGTGTTAAGCAGATAAACAAAAACATAACAATAAGACCATCGAACGAAGAGAAAGCAAACCAGTCACTAGTTAACTTGAATGGTGGTTTAAAGCCACCAAAACTTGGAGCGACGAATTTCAAGGTTAAAGCACCTAAAGGTGGTAAGCCCACGGGTACGCTTGTTGGCAATAAAATCAGCACCTTGAGAGATGATTTGAAACGATTGCAGGCATCGATTGATATTGAAAATAACGATTTACAAGCCGTGCGCTCAAAGTCTAACTCGAACTCTAAAACATATCACGACAGAGTGGCCGTTATGCGGTCAAAATTACAATTGGGTACAACTCCGGGGAACCCAATGATGGTGGAGGCCTGGAATGCGGCCCAAGAACAATTAGAAAAAGTCAACGACGACATAGGTGAGATGAATTCATTATCGAGCAGAGTAGCGGCCGATGCATCCATGTCGGCTTACTTATTAGATGCCACGCGTGCTTCGTTTGGGATATCAGGTGCTGTCGATGAAGATCATCAACAACTAGAAGTATTGGAAGACGAGGTAAGTCAGACAGTCGTCCTAATCGAGCGCCTTTTGACGGAACTCAGTGATGATATTAGACGGCAATCAAACTATGTCGCAAACGAGCGTAATCAACTGAATACGCTGGCCTTAGCAATTAAAAATGGTGAATTTTTTGGGCCCAGTCTTGCTTCAACAGCTTATAATGTTAGCTCGGTGAAATCTCCAAATGTGACGTCAAGTAAAACCGGGTTAAATAGAGGGCGACCCCTAGTGATTATTAGGTTCAACCAGCCAAATGTTAATTATGAGCAAGCGCTTTACACAGCTGTAAATAAAGTGTTGCAGAATCAACCTAACGCAACATTTGACCTAGTTGCAGTAAGCTCGGTAAACGGTGGCACAGCCAAAGCTGCACTAAACGCGAATGAGACGCGTCGCAACGCTCAAAATGTTCTCAGGTCACTTGTAGATATGGGATTGCCCCCGGGTCGCGTTTCATTGTCCGCCACCTCGTCTTCTAGCGGAAACGAAGTTCGTCTGTATCTGCGCTAGTTGATATCTAAAATAATCCAAACTATATCAAACTCTCTCAGAGTAGTGATGATTGTGTTCCAAGAGTTAGATTTCTAATGATGTATATTAGGAAATTATTCTGTCAGCTATCGCTGGTATTAATTTGTCTATCACTTTTAACTCTCTATGATAGTCCGGCAGTATCTCAGAGCAAACAAGATATTTTAAATATTAAAAAAATAATCCGTCTGCAGATAGAAGCAATGAGGCGCGATGACTGGGACGAGGCTTTTAAATATGCATCGCGAGATATTCAGCTTTCTTTTGGAAATCCAAAAATCTTCCGAAAAATGGTGCTTGCTAAATATCGGATCGTTTATCAACCTCGTCTATTATCCTTCAAGAAAATAAAACTAGTCAATGGGATCCCCGCGCAAGGGGTCTACATGGTTGACGATAGAGGCAAGTCAGCCATGGTTGTTTACTTTATGCGTCAAGATGAGAATAGAAATTGGAGAATAAACGGTGTTCAACTGTTTCCAGCAAAAAAGTTAGCCATTTAATTATTGAAAAGCTCTCGAAGATGGTTCTTATTGCTAGAACGATCAAAAATTGAATTTTTAAATACTTTTGAGGAATTTATGGAAGACGTTTCGTATACTAAAGGCTTCCCGGTTAGTTGGGAGGAATTACATCGAACAGCGAAGGCATTGGCGTGGCGCCTCTTTGAACTGCCACAATTTGTTGGTGTTATTGCCATTACACGGGGTGGAATGGTTCCAGCTGCGATAGTTGCCAGAGAACTTGAGATAAGAGTGTTGGATACTATAAGCGCTGTGAGTTATCACGATAATGCAGCAGATAAATTGGAGCAGCGTGAGCGGCAAGCAGTTAAACTTCTAAAAATACCAAGTCAGACTAAAGATGGCGCCGGGTGGCTAATAGTTGACGATTTGGTTGACACAGGAGAAACAGCAAAATCGGTCAGGGCATTACTACCAAAAGCACATTTTGCAACGGTTTATGCGAAGCCGGCAGGCAGGCCTTTAGTGGATACTTTTGTGACTGAGGTCAGTCAAGATACCTGGATTTACTTTCCGTGGGATCTAGAACCCCGCCCGGTAGACCCCATAATTATTTCTAGGCGTTGACTATTGACTCTTTTATTATTTGAAAAAGCTGGTGCATACGTATTAAATTGCTTAACATTGACTTGCAGTAGACAAGCAGATATATACCGCTTCCTATATAAATACAGCGGTTTTTCACCAATGGAGTAAGCATCGTGAAACGTACATTTCAACCGAGCGTATTGGTACGCAAACGTCGCCACGGCTTTAGGTCACGTATGGCCACTGTTGGTGGTCGCCGCGTCTTGAGAGCAAGACGCGCTAAGGGCCGCGCCAAACTGTCGGCTTAGAAAACATATATGAGCGTTCTTGGGGGTGAAATGCGCAAAGCTCAAAACGACCCCGTGGAACGAATGGTTAAACGTTCACAATATTTAAGGGTAGCGCGCGCGCGAAAATATGTTGCTTCAAAAGGTCTAATTCTACAGTTTGAAATTAAAGATCCAAACGAGGGCGGAAATAGACACCGGGTCGGGTTCACAGTAAGTAAGAAAGTTGGTAATGCTGTGGTCCGTAATAGGGCTCGACGCCGGTTGAAATCTGTCGTAAATGATGTTTTAACTTCAAGCGAAGAACGGCCGCTGGATCTCGTGCTTATTGGAAGAGTAAGCACACTAAAACGATCTTATGATGAACTTCTTGGCGATTTTAGATTTGCATTAAAAAGTGCAAGAACAAGGCAGGAAAAGATTATTGGAAGGGCGAAAGATGAGTAGTTCCAAAAAATCTCATGTCCTAATTCATAAACTATTACTGCAGGTGTTAGTAGTTAGTATAAAGTTACCAATAATTATCTATAGATTAACACTTTCTTCTATTGTTGGGCATAATTGTAGGTACTATCCTACCTGTTCGTCTTATTCTCTGGAGGCGATTAATATACACGGACCCTTTAAGGGGATAGTTTTATCGGTCAAGCGCTTGGCTCGCTGCCATCCTTGGAATAATCATTCTGGTGTAGATCCCGTACCTTCATCTCACCGTAAGTAAAATAGGCAGTTAAGGTCATGAGTGATCAAAAGAATATGTTAATAGCCATAGGTTTGTCTCTCGCGATTTTATTGGGTTTCCAATTCTTTTATGAGTTTCCCAAAATGGAGAAAGAGCGGGAGAGGCAGGCAGAAATAGCTGCTCAAGAGGCAGCAGACAACCCCGTTCCTAAAACACAATCTAATCAAAATACTGACATTCAGGCCCCTGGCGGAGGTGCCAGCGCACCGAGTGTACAGGCGAGTGTTGCCACCGCTGCCCAAAGGGCGGAAGCGTTAGCATCATCACCCCGCATTAACATTGATACCCCTACAGTATATGGATCTATTTCTCTTGAGGGAGGGCGTATTGACGATCTAGTTCTTAAAAATTACGGGCAGGACGTCGGTGAGGATGCTGAACGTATTCACCTCCTGCATCCAGTGGGGGCTCCCAAATCATATTATGCAGAGTTTGGCTGGGTGGGTTCCTCCAATGATTTGAAACTACCTGGCCCTAATACAAGATGGAAATCAAATCAAACTGAACTAGCGCCCGGTAAACCAGTAACCTTGAGCTGGGATAATCAGGCTGGACTGCTCTTTGAACGAACGTATGAAATTGATGATCACTACATGATCACAACCATTCAACGGGTTACTAACTCAAAGAAAAAGTCAGTAGGTTTATTCCCTTATGGTCTGGTGGCACGGTCCGGAACCCCAAGGACACTTGGTTTTTATATCCTGCATGAAGGTCCGTTAGGTGTTTTTGACGGAACATTACGAGAATATGACTACGACGACCTTCAAGAAACTCGAAAGGTAGAATTGTCATCAACAGGTGGCTGGATAGGTATAACAGATAAATATTGGTTGGCCGCATTAATTCCGGATCAGAATATAGGTTCAACGTATCGATTTGTTCACTCTTTGAAAAATAAAGATGACCGATATCAAGTGGACTACTTAGGTCAAGAAACAAGGATAGAGCCGGGCCAAACGACCGAGACGGTTAACCGACTGTTTGCGGGTGCCAAAGAAGTTAAGTTACTAGACGCTTATAGTGAACAATATAAAATTAGTAACTTTGATTTAGCAGTTGATTTTGGTTGGTTTTATTTCTTAACAAAACCATTTTTCTACGCAATTTCATGGCTTTTCAGTTATCTTGGCAATTTTGGTTTGGCCATCCTGGCTTTTACCGTGTTTGTAAAAATAGTATTTTTTCCTCTCGCCAATAAATCCTATAAATCAATGGCGAAAATGCGAGAATTAACGCCAAAATTGATGGCTATGCGAGAGCAATTTGGTGATGATAAAATGCGGCTTAATCAGGAAATGATGGCTCTTTACAAGCAGGAAAAGGTGAACCCTGCTTCAGGGTGCCTGCCTATCCTTGTTCAGATCCCTGTGTTTTTTGCCTTGTACAAAGTTCTTTTTGTTAATATTGAAATGAGGCATGCGCCATTCTATGGCTGGATAAAAGATTTATCGGTTGCCGACCCAACCTCGATTTTTAATTTCTTTGGTCTGATACCATGGACCCCTCCCGATTTCATGATCATTGGTGCTTGGCCGGTTTTGATGGGTTTAACAATGTGGTTACAACAGAGGCTTAACCCACAACCAACTGATCCAGTACAAGCTAAAGTATTTATGTTTCTGCCCTTGTTTTTTACGTTTTTACTTGGAACGTTCCCAGCTGGATTGGTTATTTATTGGACTTGGAACAACCTATTATCGATTGCTCAGCAAAAGTTAATAATGTTCCGAATGGGCGTAAAATAGACCTCTAGTATTTTTAAGTGGAGGCGAGCGTGGATGATGCGAAAATATTATATTCCGACTTTGAAATAGAACAAGGACGACGACTTTTTGCCCAAGAATGCAATTTTTTATTAGGAATAGACAAGCTTTCCCAACTCCCTGTTTGTTCGCTTCCTGAAGTAGCATTTGCAGGCCGGTCTAATGTTGGTAAATCAAGCCTAATCAATGCACTTACAGGTAGAAAGGCACTTGCTCGTACGTCGAATACCCCAGGTAGAACGCAGCAACTGAATTTCTTTAACTTGGGAAAAAGACTAATATTGGTTGATTTGCCAGGTTATGGATATGCTAAAGTTTCTAAGACACAAGTTGCCGCGTGGACAAGAACGTTAAAATCGTTTTTGAAGGGACGTGTTGCACTTCGCAGAGTTTGTCTATTAATAGATTCTCGGATTGGGCTTAAAGATTTAGATAGAGAGATGATGGATATGCTCGATTCGGCCGCGGTTGTTTACCAGGTGGTTTTCACAAAAGTAGATAAATTAAAAAGTAATGATCTGATGATTTTGACCAAAAAGACTACTGATGAATTAAATAAGAGATCGGCGGCTTTTCCTGCGTTAGCATTTACGAGTTCTAATAAGTTGATAGGTATCGGAGAACTAAGGGCGGGTTTAGCAAGTTTATCTGATTAAAAGCAAGTTGCTGATTAGGTTGTGGGATAAGATTATAAGCATGAAACAGTGCCAATAAATTTTAACTAATTAAATTTTGGGGGTATAGTAATGGGCCAAACAGATACAGAGGCTCGAAAAGATTGGTTAGCTAAAGCAGGAATTTTAACTGATGCTCTGCCGTTCATGCGTCAGTATGCGGGTTGCACGGTTGTGGTGAAGTTTGGTGGGCATGCAATGGGTGATAAGGGCTTATTTAAGACATTTGCATCAGATATGGTTCTACTTAAACAAGTTGGCACTAATCCACTTGTTGTACATGGAGGAGGGCCACAAATAGGTGAAATGCTAGAACGCATGGCCATAAAAAGTGAGTTCGTCGATGGTCTTCGTATAACTGACAAATCGACAGTCGAGATCGTGGAAATGGTGTTAGCTGGATCGATAAACAAGTCTATTGTCGCGGCAATTAATGAGGCTGGTGGGAGTGCTGTTGGCGTCTCCGGAAAAGATGCTAATTTAATCACCGTCAAAAAATTAATAAGATCAAAGAATGATCCAGATAGTAATATTGAAAAAGTAGTCGATTTAGGGTTTGTTGGAGAACCGACTAAAATGAATGCTGCATTGATAGATACTCTAATAGTTGGTGGACTTATCCCGGTGGTTGCTCCGGTCGGATTGGGGGAAGATGGCGAAACCTATAATATAAACGCTGACACAGCAGCAGGCGCATTGGCTGGTGCAACTGATGCTCAAAGAATGTTGATGCTTACAGATGTAGAAGGCGTTATGGACACGTCCGGAAAATTAATCCCTGAGTTAACGATAAAGGAGGCATATCAGCTAAAAAAAGAAGGGGTCATTTCTGGTGGAATGATTCCAAAAGTCGAAACTTGTATTGAAGCGGTTAGGAACGGGGCAGAGGCCGCTGTTATATTAGATGGAAGGGTGCCTCACGCAGTTCTGTTGGAATTATTTACATCTCAGGGGCATGGAACAATAATCAGGCAAGAGTGATAACATTGTTCGGATAGTATTAAAGTTTTTTGACGCTTTTATTTTTGTACATCGCCCGGTCGGCCTCGGCCATTATCTGCGCTAAGTCCTTACTCTTGTACCCGTCGATTTCTATGACCCCAATGGATGCTCCAAATGGCCGACTGCGGTCACTGGTAAATTTGGAGAAGAAAGGCTCATCTTCAATAAACGAGCTTAAAATGGACTTAGCATTCCTGTTTCCTTTTGCATCAAACCAAATAGCGAATTCATCTCCGCCTAATCGTGCTACCAAATCGTTCTCTTGGGCTAAATGGGTTAATTTTTTCGACAGTTCCGTTAGCACTTCATCGCCAGCTTGATGACCCAGTCGATCATTAATAAGTTTAAAATTATCAAGGTCTATATATGCTAAGCTACCTATTGTAGTTTGAGTTTTGGGTTGGTGTAATAGCTTTTTTTCGAGAGTTTCGGAGAAAGTTCGGCGATTTAGCAACCCCGTAAGCGGATCTGTGGTGGATAGTCTTTCTAAGCTTTTCTGAATATGAAGATGTTGCAGTTCAACGCCAACAAGATGGGTTGCCTGTTCAAATAAAGAAAAATCTTCTCCATCCCACTGCTTGCTTTCTCCAATTCCCCAAAAAATTAGGATTCCGTTTGTTTTATTTTTATATTTTGTAACGTAGGCTGCAAACCGATTATCTAATTTATCAAAAACGAGGGGAGTATCTTTATTGATACCGTCTTTTAGTGCGTCTTCAATTGAAAATGGCAAGTTTCCATCCATTATGATTTGCGGTTTGTCTTCATCGTTTTCAAATTTGAATATTTGGCAACCATCTGCGGCTAGGGTTTTTGTAATCGCTTGCACAGCCGATTCCAGGGAGCTGAGTTGCTCATCCGGTTCTCTGATTTGGTTATTTATATATTGAAGTATGCGTTCTTTGTTTTGGGCTCTGGATAATTCAGCATCCCGTTGTCTGTCATTCGTAACATCTCGTCCAATACCCCTCGCCCCTATCCAATATCCATCTTTCCCAAATAATGGAAGGGCCGATGTGAGTAGGATGCCGGTCGTCCCGTCTGCTTTCAGAATATTCACTTCTACGCTGCTGATTTCAGTTCTTGTGGTGAATGGAGAGCTAAGCCCATCATTTTTGTCGGGAACCAATATTTCATCGGAGCAGGTCCCTAATATCATTTTGGGTTGATAACCAAATTTACTTGCACCTGATATAAATGAGAAAATTCCCGTGTTATCAGTCTCCCATAAAAAATTGTTTGACGTCATGACAAGATTTTCTACTCGGTCTACCGATTTTAAGAATTCGCATGTGAATTGTGGATTAAACAACTTTTCTTTTTGTGTAAGGTAACGGTAGCGGCCCCCATCTAACTGCGTTGCAGTGAATTCTAAATAAGAATTTTTAGAGGGGTCCCAAAGTGTGATGTGTTCCGAATTACCCTTAATATTTAAAACATCAGAAGCAAGTCGTGTTAAAAGTTCTGGTTTATCCAGTATTAATGACTCAATTAGTTTTCTAGCTAGGAAATTGGCCGCCACAACATTTTTTTGGGAATCAAAAACGAGATGGAACGTATTTTGGTGATATAAGGCACAATCTTTCTCAATAAGAGAAGATAACGCAAGTGCTTCATGTGCCGTCTTGTCTATAATAAATCTATTTTTTGCAGCCGATGGATCCATGATTATTCTAATTCGTATTATTTAGTATTGAACTCTCAAAAGCCTAACATGTAATGTTGCGGAGTTGGAAAAATTTGTCAGGTTTCTTTAGGGGAATAAAAAATATTGTCTCACCGTTAAATTTGGATTGTTGGATTTTAGAATGGTTTTAGCATTAGGTGACGTTGATAATTGGATATTCGATTTGGATAATACGCTTTATCCTGAGAGCTCGAATCTTTTTGCAAAAGTGTCCAAAAGAATGACGTGTTTCATTCAAAAGGAGTTTCAGTTAGAGGAAGAAACTGCTCGAGATTTACAGCGCAGAATGTTTAGAAAATATGGAACAACAATGCGTGGTTTGATGACGGAGCATAACATGGATCCTGACGAGTTCCTGCATTTTGTGCATGATATTGATGTTAGTGATATGAGTAAAGATATTGAACTGGCTAAACTTTTAAGTAAGCTACCAGGGCGGCGTCTAATTTATACTAATGGATCAGTAGCGCATGCTAAGAGAATTACGGGGCAGTTAGGAATTGAGCACCTTTTTGATGATGTTTTTGATATAGTCGCAAGTAAGTATATCCCCAAACCAGCTCCTGAACCATATGATGAAATGATTAAAACGTTTAATATAGACCCCAAAAGATCTTTAATGGTGGAAGATATGGCGAAAAATTTAAGACCGGCGGCTAATCTTGGTATGATTACTGTTTGGCTAAGGCATAATAAAGATTGGTCATCGGAGGACTCAGATGGCGAGCATATTCACCATGAAATAGATGATCTTAAATTATGGTTAAAGAGAATTATCGACTAAAATTATAGCTGTAATTGATAGCAGAAATGGCTAGCCGAATTTTGTTGGCCTTAAGTTGCTAAATTAAACGAAGAGAAAGTGGATAACATGACCGATAACCAACTTGAGAATCTAATAGAACGAGCTTGGGAAGAACGAGACTCAATAAATACCAATACTAAGGGCGAATTTAGAGAAAGTGTAGAAGAGGCACTGAGCTTGATGGACTCAGGGGCTGAGAGAGTAGCTTCGCCTATGGGAGGGCATAAATGGCAGGTTAATCAGTGGTTAAAAAAAGCTGTCTTACTTTCATTCAGGCTAAACGACATGGGTGTAATACCGGGTGGACCAGAAGATGTTGAGCGTGGGATGTCTAGTTGGTGGGATAAAGTACCATCTAAGTTTTCAGGCTGGACTGAACATCAGTTTAGAGATTCTGGGCTGCGGGCAGTGCCGAATTGTGTGGTTCGGAGATCGGCTTACATTGCCTCCGGGGTTGTTTTGATGCCAAGTTTTGTCAACATAGGTGCATATGTTGACAGCGGTACCATGGTTGACACCTGGGCAACAATTGGTTCTTGTGCTCAAGTCGGTAAAAACTGTCATATCTCTGGAGGTGCGGGGATCGCAGGAGTGTTAGAACCTATGCAGGCGGATCCTGTCATTATCGAGGATAATTGCTTTATTGGAGCTCGCTCAGAAGTCGCTGAAGGGGTAATAGTCGAAACCGGTTCAGTTTTAAGCATGGGCGTCTACATCGGAGCTTCAACTAAGATTATAAATCGGGATTCTGGAGAAGTAATTACAGGGAGAGTGCCCGCGTATTCTGTGGTCGTGCCTGGTGCAATGCCTGGCAAGGCATTACCGGATGGATCCCCGGGGCCATCGCTGTACTGTGCTGTTATTGTTAAGCAGGTTGATGAACAAACGCGATCTAAAACATCGATTAATGAACTGCTTCGCGATTAATGGAGCTCAATAAAAGTGACTTGATCGATCCGATCGAACTCAGTCAAAGACTTATTCGCTGTCCCAGTGTTACGCCCATAGAGGGTGGAGCTCTCGATGAGTTGCAGGCGGTACTGGAAGGAATAGGGTTTAAGTGCACTCGGCTGGTTTTTTCCGAATCCGGAACTCCAGATGTTGACAATTTATACGCTAGAATAGGGGACGACGGTCCTAATTTCTGTTTTGCCGGTCATTCAGATGTTGTTCCACCGGGACTGTCATCTGAATGGAGCGGGGACCCTTTTTCAGGAATGATAGCGGATGGAAAACTTTTTGGCCGCGGGTCTTCGGATATGAAATCGGCAATTGCAGCCTTCGTTGCCGCTGCTGAGCGATTCATAAAAGAAAAATTTGATAAAGGAAGATTTTCAATCAGTTTATTGATTACAGGTGATGAAGAAGGGCCGGCGATCAACGGGACAGTTAAGGTTTTGGATTGGATGGAAGAAAATAACGAGAAGATTAATTGTTGTATCGTTGGAGAACCAACTAATCCAGATTTTCTTGGAGGGATGGCAAAAATTGGTAGACGTGGAAGTTTGACAGGGTGGTTGACGGTTTTTGGAACCCAAGGCCATACTGCCTACCCTCATTTAGCGGACAACCCACTTTCGCGATTAGTCAAAATGCTAGCACCTTTATCGGAAGAAACACTTGATGAAGGAACCAAATATTTTCCTCCTACAACGGTTGCAATTGCTTCCATCGATACTGGAAATTCGGCCAGTAATGTGATCCCCAATAAAGCAACAGCAACGTTCAATATCAGATTTAATGACAGTAGAACGTCTGAGGAAATAGAAAATTGGTTGAGAAATATATTTGAAGAGGTTGGTGGAAAGTTTGAGCTTGAAACGGCTTGTTCATCAAATGCTTTTATTACGCAGCCCGGTGCTTTGAGCGAAGATCTAGTAGACGCTGTGAAGGAGATTACCGGGCTATCTCCTGAACTAAGCACTACGGGGGGAACCTCAGATGCTAGATTTATAAGAAAATACTGTCCAGTTATAGAATTTGGTGGTGTTGGAAAAACTATGCATAAAATCAACGAGCATGTTGAGGTAGAAGATATTCGCGTTTTATCGGATATCTACTTCGCTCTGCTAAGGCGTTTCTTCTCCCGTTTCTCTGGATAATATTATGCTTCCAACGATATCTCAGATTGCCATGGCGTTACATGGTGTTTGGTTAATTGCTTGTCGAAAACCCATATCGGAAGTGCATTTTGACATTTCGAAAGAGGGGTTTTGGAAATCGTTGTTTGCCGCAGTGCTGGTTTTACCAGCCAATATTTTGATAACTTTTTTTAGCCGTATTAGCTTGTCTGAAACTGATTATGGCTTGCATCAGGCACTTCAAGACCTATTGATCTACAGCATAACATGGTTAGTATATCCTTTATTGATCATCAATGGGTGCATTTTTTTTGATAAGCGTGAAAGAGCGCTGGCCTATTTAGTCCCTTATAATTGGGCCTCTGTCCCGCTTGGTTACATACTTGCTGCGGTAACAATAGCGAGTGGTCATGCCTCTAATTCTTCGTCACTGATGTCGTTTTTATTAACTATTGTCTACGCTGTAGCGATATTCCTATTTTTTGAGGTGGCGCGCCAAGGTCTAAAGATTTCAAAACTTGCAGCCATTGGTGTTGTTACATTCGATTTTATCTTGAGTATTTTTCTAATGTCGATGTTGGAGAGTTTGAAACTTTAGATGTAGTTATGGCTAGTAATTGTCATCATAATCAGCTCCAGCAAAATATAGTCCAGCCGCTGGTGCCGTTGGGCCTGCAATTGACCGATCTTTAGCTTTCAGGATTCTGATAACGTCTTGCTCCGTCCATCTTCCTTCTCCAACTAGTTTGAGGGTTCCAACAATGTTTCGGACCTGATGATGCAAAAACGATTTAGCTTCTGCAAATATTTGGATTTCATCTTCAATCCTATTTACGGTTATGTCTCCAATTGTTTTTTCTGGTGATAAGGCTTGGCAGTGTTTCGCTCTAAAGCTTGTGAAGTCATGTTTTCCTATCAATACAGCGGCTGCCTTTTGCATAGCAATTTCATTCAACCGACGGGGAACAAACCAAACTCGTCCAATGTCCAAAGCGGGCGGTGTTGCACGATTGAGAATTCTATATAAATATTTGCGATTTATCGCAGAAAAACGGGCATGAAAGTTTTGATCGATAGGCATTACCTCAAGAACAGTAATGGGTTGTTTGCCAAGATGATAATTCATAGCTTTCTTTATTGTTTCTATGGAAAATTGTTCTGACCCAAGCTCAAAATGTGCCGCCATCGATAACGCGTGCACCCCCGAGTCAGTTCGCCCTGCGCCGATCACTTCGGTTTTCATTCCGGAAAAAGATTCCAATGCGTCTTCTAATGATTCTTGAATGGAAGGCCCATTATTCTGCTTTTGCCAACCAACGTAATTACCGCCATCATATTCTATGCTAACTTTATATTTTGGCATTTATCACAGAGCTCTTTGGTTATTTCTATATTGTCTTATTACATGATTAAGGTCTTTGGTAAATTCATAAAAAACAATACATAAGCATATGTTTATATGTTGACAAAAAAAGTTGTGCTTATTATATTATAATTGGCGCCGATTTGAGCTTCAGCTTGCGGGCGCGAGAAAAATGCAGCTAAAGCGTGGGAGGTTATCCCACAAAAAATGGGGGCCTCGGTTATGTTCTCCTCTTTATATTAGCGGCATCGATGAAAGTCATTTTGCTAATTCATTAGTCATAGGAGAAATAGATGTCATTGAATTCTAAAAACCCAGAGACCCAGGTCCTTCATGCGGGATATCGTGCTGATCCAGCTACAGGTTCTGTTGCAGTTCCAATCTACCAAACAACTTCCTATCAATTCCAAAGTACAGAGCATGCAGCTAATCTTTTTTCTTTAAAGGAACTTGGCAACATTTACACCCGCATAATGAACCCAACGTGTGATGTTCTTGAACAGAGAATCACGGCTTTAGAAGGTGGTGCTGCGGGCTTAGCTGTCAGTTCTGGTCAAGCTGCATCAGCGTTATCCATTCAAAATCTTGCGAAAGCCGGTGACAACATAGTGAGTTCGACCGATTTATATGGTGGAACTTGGAATTTATTCAATAATACATTAAGGGATCAGGGAATAGAGGTGCGATTTGTCGATCCATCGGATCCCCAAAACTTCCTCAAAGCAACGGATGAGCGTACGCGTGCTTATTATGCAGAAACTTTACCTAATCCAAAACTTCAGGTGTTTCCGATAGAGGAGGTCGCATCAATAGGTAAAGAACTTGGTATTCCATTGATTGTTGATAATACGGCAGCACCTATTTTATGCCGTCCATTTGATCATGGTGCTGCAGTCATAGTCTATTCCACAACCAAATATATAGGGGGTCATGGAACGTCGATAGGAGGCATGATTATCGATAGTGGCACATTCCCTTGGGAGAAATACCCAGAACGGCAACCTGCGTTGAATCAGCCAGACCCCTCTTACCATGGAGCTGTTTGGGTAGAAGCGGTTAAGCCCATTGGCCCGGTAGCCTTCATAATAAAGGCAAGGACTACATTGTTGCGCGATTTAGGGGCGGCCTTCTCACCCTTCAATGCCTTTCAAACTATCCAGGGTTTAGAGACGTTGCCCTTGAGAATGCGAGCGCATAGCCAAAATGCGGCCGCTGTTGTCGAATTTTTAGCTGGTCATTCGTCGGTATCTAAAGTGATTTATCCAACTCAACAAAAGGGCGAAGAGCTAAAAAGAGCAAAAAAATATCTTAATGGGGGATATGGGGGCCTTGTTGGCTTTGAGCTGAAAGGTGGTAAAGAGTCGGGGGAAAAGTTTATAAATTCTTTGAAGCTTTTCTATCATGTTGCCAACATAGGTGACGCGCGTTCTTTAGCTATTCATCCCGCGACTACGACACATAGCCAGCTTTCACCAGAGGATCAGAAAAGTACCGGTGTTTCGGAAAGTTATGTACGTCTCTCCATTGGTATTGAGCATATTGATGACATCATAAACGATCTGGAACTGGCATTAGCTGAGTCCGTATAATCTTGCATTTTTGCTTAAGGTGATTTTATAGAACTTTAACATCACCTTAAGTTCTCAATTATTGGAACTTTGGCTTGGTAGGGTTTCCGTTTGGCGTAAAGCTTCCCACAACACCATACTTGCGCATACAGCAACATTCAGAGATCTTGTGCTTGGACCAATAGGTACTCTTACTTTATTTGGTATTTTCCGATGAATTGTTTCAGGCACTCCGCTCGATTCGCTTCCCATTATTAGCGTATCAATAGACGAAAATTTAAATGCATCGAGATTATTACTACCTTTTGTTGTCAATAAAACCAACCTGTTTGAAGTGTTATCGATTTCAAAGTCCGTCCAAGATTTGTGTCGATTTATAATCGCCCTCTGTTCATAATCCATATGCGCTCTTCGAAGTTTGGCGTCTGAAAAGATAAAACCGCATGGTTCAATAATATCGAGTGGGATATTAAAACAGGCACAAAGTCGAATGATTGTTCCTGCATTTTGAGGGATATCTGGTTGAAAGAGCGCTAATCTCATCTACTCTTCTCTCATAAACAAATTTTTACAGCTTAAATTGCACATTTTTGTTCCAGTTTCTTTGCTTTTTCTTTTACTCTGCATTATATATTTCATAAAGGTTTAAAAATTATGTATCGGAATTTGCGGTCGTAAAATACCTCGTTTTACTACTTCAGGTGAATATCACGATACGCGCAATATATAGCTGGGTTTTGGGGAGAAGCTGGTTCTAATGGCTGATGACAATGATGGTACCACTAGACGAGATTTTATTCATGTAGCAAGCGTGACAGCAGGAGCTTTGGGTGCCGCCTGTGTTGCGTGGCCTTTCATAGATCAAATGAATCCAGCAGCTGACACACTGGCCCTATCTTCCACGGAATTCGATGTTTCTGGTGTAGAGGAGGGGATGGCTGTCTCCATCGTTTGGCGGGGAAAGCCAGTCTTTATTCGACATAGAACCAAAAAAGAAATTCAAGAGGCAAGCGAGGTCCAGCTGGACGACCTACCCGACCCACAGGCGGACTCGGATAGAACCTCACGTCCAGAAATGCTGGTGCTATTGGGAGTGTGTACGCACTTAGGCTGCGTTCCGCTTGGGCAAAGCGCAACTGACCCGAAAGGGGAATGGGGGGGATGGTTTTGTCCCTGCCATGGTTCACATTACGATACCTCAGGAAGAATCCGTAAGGGGCCAGCCCCAACAAACCTTGCCGTGCCGCCGTACAAATATATATCTGATAGTGTTATTAAGATCGGCTGAGGAACAGGATAATGAGTGAACCAAAATTTAATAATTCACTAGTGCGATGGATTGACCATCGGCTTCCGATTTTTACATTTATGCATCATGAAATGCATGAGTATCCAACGCCAAAAAACCTCAATTATTGGTGGAATTTTGGTTCCTTAGCCGGTATCGTGCTCGTTATCATGATAATGAGTGGTATTGTCCTTGCAATGCATTACACAGCACATGTTGATCATGCCTTCCAGTCCGTAGAACGAATTATGCGAGATGTAAATTATGGCTGGCTAGTGAGGTATATCCATGCGAATGGAGCTAGTTTCTTTTTCATCGTTGTCTATATTCATATTTTTCGTGGACTTTATTACGGCTCCTACAAAGCGCCCAGAGAATTATTATGGATGCTAGGCGTCGTCATCCTCATTTTAATGATGGCAACCGCTTTCATGGGTTATGTCTTGCCTTGGGGCCAAATGAGCTTTTGGGGCGCTACTGTTATAACCAATCTTTTTTCTGCAATTCCCCTTGTTGGCGAATCTATTGTTACATTGCTTTGGGGTGGGTTTTCAGTAGATAATCCAACGTTGAATCGCTTTTACGCACTCCATTATTTATTACCTTTTGTCATTGTTGGTGTTGTGGTGTTACATATAGTTGCTTTGCATCGATTTGGCTCGAATAATCCACTTGGGATAGACGTTCGCGGTAATCAGGATACGATTTCTTTCCATCCGTACTACACCGTAAAAGATGCTTTTGGACTCGGTGTATTTCTTATACTTCTATCGGCGGTTGTATTTTTCTTGCCTAATTCAATGGGCCATCCCGATAATTATATTCCCGCTAACCCAATGGTAACGCCCGCGCACATTGTGCCAGAATGGTATTTTTTACCCTTTTACGCGATTTTGCGTGCAGTCCCAGACAAATTATTTGGTGTGCTAGCAATGTTTGCTGCAATAGGCGTTTTGTTTATTCTTCCATGGTTAGATAGATCCCCAGTTCGTAGTGCAACCTTTCGTCCTATTTACAAGATAATGTTTTGGGTTTTTCTCGTGGACTGTGTAGCTTTGACATGGTTAGGAGCTAAGCCTGCAGAAGGCATCTATGTTGTTCTGTCCCGCCTATGCACGGCTTATTATTTCTTCCATTTTATTATATTATTGCCAGCGTTATCTATATTCGAAACGCCGAAATCACTCCCAAAAAGTATCAGTAAACCTGTGCTCGACCCTGACGGAGGGGGAGGTGGAATGATAGCCGTGCCTGCTGCCCCTCGGGAGAAAGCTTGATGGTATCTGCAAAGGTTATTCGAGGCTTCCTCTTTGCAAGCGTTTGCTTTTTAGTATCGAACGGTGCGGTGAAGGCCGCTGGCGGTGTGCCTGTACCTCAACAGGACTGGACTTTCAGTGGTGTTTTCGGAACTTTTGATAGAGGGGAATTACAGCGCGGTTTTCAAGTTTATAAAGAGGTATGTGCAGGTTGTCATTCGCTTAACTATATCTCCTTCAGAAATCTGACAGATTTAGGTTTTAAGGAGGAAGAAATTAAAGTTATAGCTAAAGAGTATGAAGTGGAGGATGGTCCAAATAACGATGGAGACATGTTTACGAGGACTGCGATACCCTCAGACACCTGGCCAGCGCCCTATCCAAATGATAACGCAGCGCGCGCAGGTAATAACGGGGCTTTGCCGCCCGATCTTTCATTGATGGTCGACGCTAGAGTGGGTGGGGCTGATTACTTGTATGCTTTATTGAGCGGTTACCACGAGGCGCCTGAAGGTCAGGAAGTGGCAGAGGGTATGTATTACAATGCCTACTATCCGGGTCATCAAATTGCTATGCCATCCCCACTTGTTGATGATGGGGTTGAGTATGGAGATGGAACTAAGGCAACTATAAATCAGCAAGCAAGAGATGTCTCGGCATTCTTAGCTTGGGCTACAGAGCCAAACATGGAGCAACGCAAACGTATGGGGGTTAAAGTCCTCATATTTCTAATTGTAATGACCGGCTTATTTTATGTCAGTAAGCGCAGGATCTGGGCAGATGTCCATTAGGTTTAAGTGATTATAGAAAAAGGGGCTGTATATTATACGGCCCTTTTTTTATGAAAAGAGCAGAAAACAAATGGCGGAAGCATTAGTTGGTATAATAGGTGGGAGTGGTGTAGACCAGATTGAAGGTCTTATTAATCAAGAGTGGCGAGAGGTTAATTCTCCTTTTGGTTGCCCCTCCGATAAATTATTATTTGGGCAGATTGCGGACAATCCCATTGTTTTTCTGCCACGACACGGTCGCGGGCATCGCTTGTCGCCCAGTTCAATCAATTACCGAGCGAACATAGATGCTCTGAAGCGTTCTGGCGTGACAGATATAGTATCGCTGAGTGCAGTCGGATCTTTAAAAGAGGAATACCAACCGGGCCATTTCGTTCTGGTTGATCAGTTCATAGATAGAACATTTGCTAGAGAGAAGACATTTTTTGAGGCAGGATGTGTGGCACATGTGAATTTTGCCCAGCCTATATCTAATCGGTTAAAAGACGCGCTTTACGATTCATGTAAAAAATTAAATATTCCTTCCCATAAAAACGGAACATACATTTGTATGGAAGGTCCACAGTTTTCTACAGTTGCCGAGAGTAATCTTTATAGGTCTTGGGATTGTGATGTGATTGGTATGACAAATATGCCGGAGGCGAAACTTGCCAGAGAGGCCGAACTGCCATACGCGACAGTTGCCATGGTAACCGACTTTGATTGCTGGCACCCTGAGCACGAAAGTGTAACTGTTGAGAGCGTAATTAAAGTTATGGGAAAAAATACTCAGAATGCTTGTAATTTATTGCGTGATGTACTTCCAAATATTGGGAATCGCCCAGAAGTAGATATTCAAGGGGGCGACCGAGCGTTAGACGTTGCACTGATTACACAGCCCAGCCTGAGGGACCCTTTGGTTGTCGGAAAACTGGATGCTGTTGCGGGGAGAGTTTTAAATAATTGATACCGATGAAAACGGGCATTGTTCTCTAGTTGAATGAATTGCTGTGTTGGTCAGCTGTCCTTACTTAAATATATTTGTCTATATGCTGTATAGTTCGTTCGAACGCTATTGTACTGCTGGCTAAGTGAAAACTATCCCGCTGTTCGCAGTTGAATCCATGACCTGCTGGATAAATGTAGATTGGGCAGTCAGGGTGGGCCTGCTTTAGAGAGTTAATCTCTGTAATGGGGATGCCATGGTCTTGTTCTCCAAAATGAAAAATGGATGGACAATTCGGTTGCATTGAACTTAATTGACCTACACCCCCTCCATAATAGGAAACCGCTGAATTAAATCCATCAACTTGACATGCGCTCAACCATGCCAATGTGCCTCCCCAGCAGTATCCAACAACGGCAACATTACCTGCAGACCTAACAATACTCAGCGTTGCCTCTATATCTATTAGCGGGCTTTCATTACCTAAATTTTCTTTAAGTTCTTTGCCGCGGGTGACATCTTCGATGGTGTAACCAAGCTGGATATCGGGTTTTACTCGATCAAAAAGTGATGGTGCTCCAACCAAATATCCATTAGAAGCAAATTTTTCAGCAACACTTTTTATATGATTATTTACCCCAAAAATTTCCTGTATTAAAACGATTCCTCCTCGCGGCGACCCTTTTGACTGCGCAAGGTAAATATCAAACTCATGTCCATCTGATCCGGTTGCCCTAATGCTCTCGCCCATTACAACCTCTCGTATAAAATCCATACTCGGTTATAGCTATTTGTGTTTTTATAATCATTAGCGTTGTCAAACATTAAAGCGAAAATGGAGTATATCGCCGTCTTGAACCCGATAATCTGCTCCTTCAACTCTCATTTTTCCGGCTTCTTTCGCTCCCTGTTCCCCATTGGTTGCGATATAATCAGTATAACTGATGGTTTCTGCTCGGATAAATCCTTTTTCAAAGTCAGTATGAATGACGCCTGCCGCTTTCGGTGCCTTAACACCGAAGGGAGCGGTCCAGGCCCGAGCTTCCTTTGGGCCTGCGGTAAAGAATGTTAGTAAATCCAGTAGTCGGTAGCCTGATTGTATTAGTTTATCCAACCCAGAAGTTTCCAGCCCCAGTGTATCAAGAAACTCTTGTCTTTCCTCTATTGATGTCAGTTGTGAAATCTCAGCTTCTATAGCAGCCGATATGACTACGCATTCAGCATTATTATTCTTAGCATATTCTACAACGTCTTTACTGAGTAAATTCCCTTTAGAAGCGGACTCCTCTTCAACATTACACACAAATAGTAACGGCTTTGCAGATAGTAGGTTGAGCATTTTGTATCTTGGAAACTCTGTGCTGTCCCACTCTAATATTTTTCGGGATGGGATACCTTGTTGAAGAGTATCGAGGACTTTATTCATGACCAAGAGGTCCGACTTGATCTCTTTATCTCCACTGCGTGCTTTTTTTTCAGTTGATAGAATACGTCGCTCCAAGCTTTCAAGATCAGCAAGCATGAGCTCTGTTTCTACAGTTTCTATATCGCGTAATGGCTGAACATTGCCATCAACATGGGTAATGTTTTCATCTTCAAAACATCGGAGAACATGGATTATCGCATCCGTCTCCCGGATATTTGCCAAAAATTGATTTCCCAGACCTTCTCCTTTACTTGCCCCTTTGACGAGGCCTGCTATATCGACAAATTCAAGTTGTGTTGGAATAATTTTAGATGAGTTCGCTAGCGCAGCAATTTTTTCTAAACGTGTGTCTGGAACACTCACGCGACCTGTATTGGGCTCGATTGTACAGAAGGGATAGTTTGCTGCTTCCGCTGCAGCAGTTGATGTCAGAGCATTGAATAAGGTTGATTTTCCAACGTTTGGTAACCCTACAATACCGCAGTTAAAACCCATTTGTTAGTCACTCCAAATTATTTTGGTCTGTTGGTTCATTTTCTGGAATGTTTTTCGATAAAACCTTTTCATCTCCAGGAAATACAGCGAGCGCTAATTTACTCATCAGCGTATTCTCATTACTCTCGATCAGAAGTTGGATATTGTCCGCTAAGCTTTCAAGCAGAATAGTAAGCCATGTATTCCGCTCCTTTTTTGCGAAGTCTTGAAGAACATATCGTAGCACTCTGTCTTTGTGTCCTGGGTGCCCGATGCCGAGACGAACTCTCCAATATTCGTTCCCTATTTGATTATCTAGACTCTTCAGACCATTGTGCCCCCCGGCTCCACCCCCCAATTTGATGCGGCATTTCCCCGGAACGAGATCAAGGTCGTCATAAAAGACAAAAACCTTATCGCTTGAAAGCTTAAAGAATTTTATCGTTTCGCCTACTGATCGTCCTGACTCATTCATAAAGGTTGTTGGTTTGAGTATCCTGACAGAATTGTTGCCTATTTTTCCTTCGCTTATTAAACCTTGAAAACGGCGGCGATAGGGAGAAAAGTCATATGTCTCCCTTATCTTGTCCGCAGCCATGAACCCTATATTGTGCCGGTTATTATGATGTTTTTCCCCTGGGTTTCCTAGGCCAACTAAAAGGCGCATAATCAATTTCCCAATTCTTATTCAGATAAGGAAAGATCTAAAAAAGCTACTCTTCGGAACCGGCCTCACTATTTTCTTCAGTGCTTTCGGCTGTAGCTTCTGTCTCAGTATCTTCATTATCACTTTCATCATCGCTAGTTGCCTCATCGCGAACGACGGTTGGAGCTACTATGGTAGCAATAGTAAAATCACGATCACTTATTGTTGGTGTTACACCCTCTGGAAGGTTCACGGCACTAATATGCAAGCTATCGCCAATTTCCGCACTGCTTAAGTCTAACAATAGAGTATTCGGTATTAAATCAGGTGTGCATGAAACCTCAACAGTATATCTCACAACGTTCAACACTCCACCGCTCTTAATTCCAGGTGATACATCATCGCCAATAAATTCTACTGGGACCTCAACGGATACTTTTGTAGTTTCGCTTACTCGTAAAAAATCAACATGCTCTGGAACATCGGTTACAGGATGCAACTGCACATCTCTAGGAAGAACGCGATTTAATTCTCCATTAACATCTATATCAAAAAGCGTGTTAAAAAATCCACCAGTACCTAAGTGCCTCACCAATATTTTTTGTTCCACAACGATTGGAATAGGTGATTTTTTATCACCATAAATGACTGCTGGGATGTTTCCCTGACGCCTAGCCTCGCGGGCGGACCCCTTACCTACCTTTTCGCGAGCGTTGGCGGTTAAAACTGTTATATCGGCCATCGATATCTCCTTGTTTCAAAAATCCAGTTTGTTAAAAGACCGACCTCCAGGGGTGCCAGAAATTTCTATCTTTTAACTCTAACAGGCAGGTTCTAGTGGTTTTTTGGACTAATAGCCAGTCAAAAATTTTTATCATTTAGAATGGAATGTAGCTTTAATCAGAATTGTTATAATTAAACAAACTTGATACCGATCTAGATTCAGCGATTCTTAATATCGCTTCTCCTAATAAGGGAGCTATGCTTATCTGGCGCATATTTTTTGCTTCAAGCATAGCTTCAGTGGCTTTTATGCTATCTGTGGTTACCAGCTCTTTTAGTGGAGAGTTCTTTACTCTTGCTACGGCTCCCCCAGAAAGCACCCCGTGACTTATATAAGCAGATACGGATAGACCTCCTGCGGCCATTAACGCTTCTGCCGCATTACAGAGTGTTCCACCCGAATCAACTATATCGTCGACGAGTATGCAGTGCCGGTTACTCACATCCCCTATAATATTCATAACTTCAGATACTCCAGCGCGTTCTCGGCGCTTATCAATTATAGCAAGATCTGCATCAAGACTTTTTGCCAACGCACGGGCTCTGACCACACCTCCTACATCGGGCGATACTATAACTAATGATGCATTTCCATATTTCTCTTTGATATCCGCTTGAAAGACTGGTGCCGCAAACAAATTATCCGTGGGGATATCGAAAAACCCTTGTATTTGGCCAGCGTGCAAGTCAAGTGTCACGACCCGATGCGCACCAGCTGCTGTTATAAGGTTGGCAACCAACTTTGCTGATATAGGAGTTCGGGGGCCAGATTTTCGATCTTGACGCGCATAACCATAATATGGAACGACTGCGGTGATTCTATTGGCGGAGCCTCTTTTTAAAGCATCCAGTGCGACCAATAGTTCCATTAGATTGTCATTTGTCGGGGAGGATGTTGATTGTATTACAAAAACATCTTCACCACGGACATTTTCCTGGATCTCGACAAATACCTCCATATCGGAAAACCTGCGAACATCTGCGTTTGTAAGCGGGAGATTCATATAAGAAGATATCGCTTCAGCGAGAGGACGATTGCTATTACAAGACATAATTTTAGTTGACATGCTGCTATCGTATCCAATCTAGAGAATTATAGATTCTCGCAGTTATCTCTCTTTAACTTCGAATAGTCTCGTGCAAGACTTATTGCATTCCTTGTTTCACATCAACCGATAATGTCGCTCTATATTGATTTATTAATTGAAATAAACCTTCTGACGCTGCAATCGCGATATCTGTGGCAAGGCTTTCCCATGCATCATGTAATATCTTTGTTTCTACAATATTTTCTTGTGAGACGACCCCTATTTTTTTTGTATTGGCCCTCATTTTCCAATCAAGTTTAATTCTTTGCATTTTAGCATCTATCAATTCAGTTTCAATTTTGAGTTCTAAGATTAGATCACTCGGCTCTTCTTTTTGGACTTTTATACCTCGTCGTGCCATTGCAGTTTGTATTGCAGAAAATAAAGATACCGCATCATCGCTCGATATATTCATTATTTTGATCATCCTTACCGTTGGATAAGAATTGGTTTTGGTGGATTGAGGCGGTGGACTTAACCAATTGGATATCTGGTCTGCGTTGGTATCAGCAACAACTTCAAACATCTCTGGAGATGGGTTGTGCCAAAAATCGTGGGGAGGTGTTGATCGCGTTTCCCTCAGGCCTTTAATTTCACCATTATTGTCAACGAGTAACCATGAGATAACTAGTTCAGAAGGTTTATCAAAATATAGTTGTTGGTAACCATTAGCTGTAAGAGAGAGGGATAGTCTATTTGACGATCTAGAGCTAGCCACCATGCCGCGACGCCTCAAAGAGCTTGCTATAGCTTCTGCAAAAGCATCGCCCACCCATTCTACCGGGCCCTCGATGCCTTTTATTAATATGCCGGCGCTATTGGATGCGATTGGAAAGTTCGCTACTCCATTATTAATAGTTCTTTTCTGAAAGGGTTGAGGAATTGATCCACAGCTACTAACCAGCGAGTGAAGTAGTATGATGCATGCGGTTAAGCTAAAACGCATGTAGCAAGTCCCAGAATGATAAAGGCAAGAATGAGAATATATAAATGGGGCACTTATGTTCGATCTTTTATCATAATATTACAATGGTTGAGAGTAAGCGACCGTAATCTTCCTCATGTTTGTGACAGCTTCGCCGATAGCTGTAGAAGTTTTTTGTGTCTTGATAAGTATCGCGTTCTAATTGAAATATTTTTTCTATACCAATTTTAGATAACCTAGACCTTATAAAACTCGGTAAATCAAACATGAAATGATGTTTTTGTTTACTTGCCCGGAAATACTTTGCGTTGCCGGGATCCGAGTCTAGGAAGGCTTTTGGAAATTCAGGCCCCACTTCGTATGATAGGGGGCCTATTGTAGGACCTATTGCACAAGATATCTCATCAATTTGTGCTCCCTGTCGCGTCATTCCAGAGACTGTCGATTCAAGAATGCCGCCAATCGCCCCTTTCCAACCTGCGTGCGCGGCCCCAATAATATTATTTTTTCTATCAGAAAATAAAACGGGGCTGCAATCAGCAGTTAAAATACCGAGGGCCACTTTGGGAATTTTTGTAATAAGGCCATCTCCAACATAAACATTCTGATTTCTATTTTCATTGGTGATCGTAATAGCTTCCGATGAATGTGTTTGATGGCAAGTAATTAATGCCTCACTCGGTAGAGAAAGAGCTGCCATCGCTTTAGCTCTATTATTTAAAACGGTTTCTTTATTGTCTTTAGAGCCGATTCCGCAGTTGAGTGATTGGTAAATACCGGAGCTCATCCCTCCCTGGCGAGTAAAGAAAGCGTGCTTTATACCCACTCCAGAAAATTGTTCTATTTGAAACAACTCAAAACTCTCTATTCTTGTAGTTAAACGCCATATACAGAAATAATATTCCAATAAAAATCATTGGAACAGAGAGGATTTGTCCCATGGTTATATTGTTGAATATAAACCCTATATGTGAGTCAGGCTCTCTAAATAACTCCACAAAGGAGCGGAATATTCCATAGCCCAATAGAAATAAGCCTAATAATGTACCAGGAAAAAATCTTGCCCTGGTCATATAATTTGCAGTGATTAAAACTATAAATAAAACTAAACCTTCCAGAAAGGCCTCATAGAGTTGACTTGGATGTCGTGGCAAAGAGCCTCCGTTAGGGAAAATAATTCCCCAAGGGGCATCTGTGACGCGACCGTATAATTCACTATTGATGAAATTAGCTATTCGGCCAAAAAAGAGGCCAATTGGTGCAACGCAAGCTAATATATCTGCCAAGTAAAGGGTTTGAATATTGTTACGTGATGCGAATACAAAAGCAGCAACGATCACCCCAAGAAAACCACCGTGGAATGACATTCCGCCACGCCATATCATAAAAATTTCCATGGGGTTTTGGAGAAAAAAACTGGGAGAATAGAAAAAAACATAGCCTAAACGTCCACCCAATATAATACCCGCTGTCACATACACCAAAAGGTCTTCGAATTTTTTTGGATCCACGTCGATGGGCCCTCTTTTTGCCAGAATTATGCAAAAACGCCATCCTAATAATAAACCCGCGATATATGCCAGCGCGTACCAGCGAACTATCATAGGGCCTATTTGAAATGCGATTGGATCTATAGTAGGGAAGCTGAGCCCAGTTAACATAGAATTTACCTATATGGGTTATCTGTTGATAAAAAATCCCGGACGTATTTTTGGACGCCGTCTTCTAACGATGTAAACGACTTTTTATAACCCGCAGATTTAAGTTTCGTCATAGAAGCTTGAGTGAAGTATTGATATTGATCACGCAAATGAAGTGGGGTGTCTATAAAGTCAATTTTGGGTTCGCGTTTTAACGAATGGTAAATGGCTTCTGTAAGGTTTTTGAAGCTCCGCGCCTGCCCCGTTCCAATGTTAAAGAGGCCAGAGATATCTCGGTTTTCATAAAGCCATATCATTATGTCTACACAATCTTCTATCCAGATAAAATCGCGACTTTGCTCACCATCATTTATTCCTTCTTTATGGGACTTGAATAGTTTAGCTGGCTCATTTCGTATTATGCGTGGATAGATTTGTGCAATCAAACTACTTTGTGCTCCTTTATGAAACTCATTCGGGCCAAAAACATTAAAAAACTTCAAACCTGCCCATTGGGGTGGATGAGATGATCCATTTAAAACATCATAGTTGACCAGTTTATCAAAAAGGTGTTTGCTCCAGCCATAAGGGTTTAGAGGCTTAAGTTTTGACAGCTCTATTGGATCAAAATGATCATTAAATCCATTTTTACCATCGCCATAAGTAGCGGCAGAAGAGGCATATATAAAAGGGATACTGTTGTTAGTACACCAGTTCCATAAGCTGAGAGAAAGATTAAAATTGTTTCGTAATATAAGGTCTACATCTTTTTCTGTTGTGGATGATATTGCTCCAAGGTGAAAAACATATTCTATTGATTCACCGTTTTCTGAGAGGTATCTATCCAAGTTTTCAGGCTCAATAATTTGATGAACCAAGTGGTTAGATAAATTTTTCCATTTGTCATCTATACCCAATCGATCAACAACTGTTATTTTTGGGGCTCCAGTCTTTTTAGACAAGGTTGCTACGAGGTTTGAGCCTATAAAGCCTGCTCCGCCTGTAATTAAAATCATCCGACCTCTCAGATTACTTCTTCCTAAATTACCGAACTGTGCAATGTTCCTCCTGCTTTAGAAAGAAAACAAAAATTTCTGGTATATTTTTACATAAATTTTTTAGAAATAATTCTATATAATAATTTATGAGACATGAAAACTGTTGAGGGATAACAATTATGCAATCTAACAATCGGATTTTGGGTGACTTAGCTCGTTTAGCAAGTGGGGCTATGTCCGCTGCTGCAGGAGCTCGCGATGAAATGGAGCAAATGCTCCAGTATCGTTTCGAACGTTTTCTAAATGATCGTGGCTGGATCAGTCGTGAAGAGTTTGACGCTACTACCGAAATGGCTCAAAAAGCCAGAGAAAAGCAAGAGTTAGTGATGGAACGATTGATCCAGCTCGAAGAGAGACTGATACTATTGGAAAAGGCGAAAAAGCCGTTGACCCGTAAGCCTAAAACACGTGCTAAAAAAGAAAATAATTAAAGTATTTTTTTGTAATAGAATTTATAAAATTGCGCTAAATAATGTGTGTTTGGGGTTGACACACCCAATACTTATGAGATTACTACTATATGTTGTATGCTGCTGTACAAGGAGCGCTACCAAGCTATAAAAATGCAAAAACTTTCGGGTACAGTTAGTATTGTGTGGGTGCCGAAAAGGAGCTGACCAATGTCTCTGAGTTATGTAGATGAAAAAACCTCATCCGATAATCCCTTAGAGTTGCTTATCGAAATAGTTGGCGCGAATGATTGGACGTATGAACGTTCTGGTTCTGACGAGTTAGCCGTTGAAATTAACGGACGTTGGTGCAATTACCGCCTTTTTTTTATTTGGCAAGCTGAAATAGGTGCATTGCATTTTTCGTGCGTATTTGAAACTAGGATTCATCAGGAAAGTTTCAAGCCTATCTATGCTCTCCTGGCAGCTATCAATGAGAAGCTTTGGCTGGGGCATTTTGATTTGTCTTCTGAAGATGGGATGCCCATGTTTAGGCACACCCTCTTGTTGAGAGGAGCAGGTCCTGCCAGTGTTGAACAACTAGAAGATTTAGTAGATATTTCTGTTAGCGAGTCGGATCGATATTATCCTGCATTCCAATTCGTAATCTGGGGAGGTAAGACACCCAAAGAGGCGCTTGATGCGGCATTAATTGAGGTTGTTGGAGAAGCTTAAAAATGACATCACTGATTTTGGTGGGTTGCGGTAAAATGGGTGGCGCTATGCTGGCTGGCTGGCTAGAGACTGGCTTTGTAGATGAAGCTATATACGTCGTCGAACCTAACGCGACGGTGATAGAACAGTTTGCGAGTGCGGATGGTATAATAATTGTTAAAACTGCTAATGATATCCCCGAAGGTGTTAATCCCTCGGTTGTGGTATTGGCTGTTAAACCACAAACTATGGATGAGGCAATTATACCTCTCCAACGTTTCGTGAGGCCAAATACGGTTTTTCTGTCCATCGCCGCAGGTAAAACAATAAGATATTTTGAGGATAAATTAGGTCAAAAAGCATCTATAGTTCGTGCGATGCCTAACACGCCTGCTTCAGTTGGAAGAGGAGTTACCGTATTTGTTCCGAATAGTAATGTATCGGAGGAAACGACGTTACTTTGTGGGGATTTACTATCGGCCGTAGGAGAGGTGATATCGATAGATGATGAAGCCTTATTAGACCCGGTTACGGCTGTTTCTGGCAGTGGACCGGCATATGTATTTTTTCTAATAGAAGCCATGGCAGCCGCTGGTGAAAAAGCAGGCCTCCCAATGGATTTAGCATATCGTTTAGCCAAGACCACCGTTGCAGGAGCAGGGGAGTTAGCGCGTCAATCAGAGGACCCAGCAAGTCAGTTGAGAATAAATGTTACAAGCCCGGGAGGGACTACTGCGGCGGCGTTGGAGGTATTAATGGATAAGGATGGTATCCAGCCGATTGTCGATAGAGCAATTGAGGCTGCAAGTCGACGGTCTAAAGAGCTTGCAGGCTAACTAAATATATCTTGAAATGGCTAAAATTAATCAAGAAGATCTCATTTTTAAAGATATATTTGGAAAAATAGCTTCAGACGGTTGGCAGTCGATAGACCTAGAGAAGTTGTCTCACGAATGTGACTTTGATGTTTTAAATGTAACTGGTGGAATTAGAAATAAAATAGACCTGCTGGTCGCGTTTTCTGCGTTCATAGATACGACGGTTAACCAATCAATTGATGCTGATTTAAAAGATGACCAAATTCCTATAAGAGAACGGCTCTTGGAGGCCCTTTTGATAAGGTTTGAAGCACTCGCGCCCTATAAAGCGGGTGTTATTAAATTGATGAAGACCTTTCCTCCTAACCCGACCTTTGTTGTGATAGGATCGAAATCATTAAAACTATCAATGGAAGCAACACTTACAGCGGTTGGATTGGAAGCGAAAGGAATACAAGGTGCTATTCGAGTAAAAGGTCTATGTATGATCTTTATGAGTGGTGTTTGTGCCTGGGCAAAGGATAACAGTGAGGACTTATCAGCTACTACTAGAATTTTGGACGAGCGATTGAAGCAAACGGAGAATATAATATCAAATCTTGGGTTAATAGATCTAAAAATAGTCTGATATTTCAACTAGCAATGTTTAACTGGGAATATTAGGAAAATGAGTATGACGGAAGAAACTGGCTCAAATATGATAGAGTATGCGGATTTCGCCAAAATAGATATTCGCGTGGGAACTATTATTGACGCAAAACCCTTTCCTGAAGCACGTCATCCAGCATTCCAACTTTGGGTGGATTTTGGCAAAATACTAGGAATTAAAAAGACCTCAGCTCAAGTAACAAATTATTATACTATAGAAAGCTTAAAGGGACGGCAGGTAGCAGCTGTTATCAACTTCCCCCCTAAACAAATTGGGAAATTCATGAGCGAGATACTAGTTTTGGGTTTTCCAGATAAAACAGGTGAAGTTGTTCTGGTGTCTATTGACCAAAATGTGCCTAACGGCGGAAAACTATTTTAGATCTTCCATTAGAACTAAATAACCGAAAAGAATGAGGACGAATAACGGAATAAAACTGCACAGAGGAATTAGACGGAAAGCGTTAGGAGGATAACGATGCCTAAAAATCTTGAGTTTGGTATTCAAACCAACGGTATCAAGCACGCTCACGCAGATCCTATGCCAGATATCCATACACGCTTTCATATGGTCAAAGAAACGGGGCTCTTTGATTATGTCGATAAGACACCTGCCGCAAATGAGGTGGAACAATTTTTATTAGCCAGTAAAAAATGTCATCTTCCAATTCGCTGTGGAGGTTGGTTTTATATGCTTGGGCGTGATGAGACTTTGCTGATCGAAAACCTAAAAATAGCAAATGCACTTGGCTCCGAGATCCACAATATTCAACTTTTTTCTCACAATATTTCAGGGGAACTTATAACCAATCAAGATGTAGCTGATTTTTATGAATTTGCATTGAAGGAGGGTGACAAGTTGAGTGTTGACCCATGTTTAGAAGTGCATGTCAATATGTGGTCAGAGGATTTCTTGCGGGTCTCGGAAGTTGGGCAAATAGTCGAATCCATGGGATTACCTTTTCAGATAACGCTCGACCATAGCCATATAATTTTTAAAATTGACAATCCCATTGAACAAAAAGTTTTTGATATCGATGAGGATATTAAAAGAGGAGATCTGATCCTAGATCCATTTACAGCGGGCCATATCTGTGGCGACTGGATTTCAAAGGGTTGGGTTCGGCATTGTCATGCGCGCTCTGCTGTCCCAAATAACCCGAAGAATATAGTTGCCACTGATGATGAAGGGAATGTTGGAAGAGGTATTCAATATCCTTTCTGTGATCCTGGGACTGGGAATTATCATGAACTATGGAATGAGCAATTATTAGAGCCCTGGAAAGAAGTAGTGCGCCAATTAATGAAGTACCATGCAAATAATGCTGATAGTCGACTGGGGCAAATAAGTACCGAGTTCATATCTAATTTTGACTATGGAGAGGGTTGTAAGTACTCGCTTTTTGACCAGGCCCAAGCCTGCACGTCATGGATGCGGAGTACCTGGGACAACATTCTAGCGGAAGCTGAAAAATAAACAATCAATCCTATATAGGAATATTGATAATAGCTCTCAATCCACCAGTTGGCGCTTCTTCCAGCTCTAATTCCCCACCATGACTGCGCGCAATGTCCCTAGCGATAGTAAGACCTAGGCCAGTTCCGCCAGTCTCAGGATTCCGGGATGGTTCCACACGAAAAAAAGCTTTGAAAACATCCTCGCGTGACTCGATTGGTATACCTGGGCCGTCGTCATCAACCATTATGATTATTGAATTTCTGTTTTGTAACAAATTGACATCCAAATTTTTTCCGTATCTTTTAGAATTTGATATCAAATTAGTTAAGGCTCTTTTTATCGCTTGGGGTCGAACCTCCAATTTTGGAAGGTTTTGAACCTTTAGTGTCAAATTGATTTTAGATCCATCACGCTTTTCTGCTGTAACTACTTCATCGATTAAGTTTTCCAAATCAGTAGCGATGGGGGTTTCAGTTCCTTCTCCTCTCGCAAAGGCCAGATAACCCTCTACCATTTTTTGCATATCCTGAACGTCATCTTCCAGTTCTTTTATAGCTGGACTTTTGTCCAACATAGCCAGTTGCAATTTCATCCGCGTTAATGGAGTTCGAAGGTCATGCGAGACGCCGGCAAGCATTTCGGTCCGTTGTGAGATTTGTCTCAAAATTCTCTGCCGCATCTGACCGAATGCAAGGGCAGCTTGTCTAACCTCTGTTGCCCCACCAGGTTTTAAATCTCCTGGATCTCGACCCATCCCAAAGCTACGAGCAGCCAAAGCTAATCGACGTATAGGCCGGATCTGATTACGCATGAATACTATTGCGATGGCAAAAAGCACCAGTGAGCTTCCAATCATCCACATCAAAAATATATAAGGCGTTGAGCTGTAAAGGCGTTTGCGATGTACATCAATGGTAAGGACTCCCTTAGCTAATTGAATATAAACTAAGACCCGCCGATCAAGTTTCTCCGAATCTATCAAAAATGGACGTTTCACTCTCTCGGTCATCGCCTTGGAAAGGGTCTTCTGTACTCTATCACCATCTGTTTTGGCTGAATTTAATAAAATTTTATCAGGACTATAAGATAGCTTTATATGAAGAATTTTTTCTGCTCGGTTTTTGACATTATCAAGTTTTTCTTCACTCCCGATTGGGGTTATTGCATCAATTATAAAAGCTATATCTCCTGCGAGCGTATGGGAAAGTCGCCTGGTCATGGTATCCCAGTGACGATCAAAAAAGACAAAAGTGGATATCGCTTGCATTAAAATTAATGGAGTAACAATAATTACCAATGAACGACCAAATAGTGTTTTGGGCAGGAGGTATTTGATTATTGGTTCTATTTTCTTCATTCAAAATGCCGCTTAATATTATTCTTTATGTTGTTTTTAGTATATATCCCTGGCCTCGTATTGTTTTGAGATAGCGAGGAAATTTTGGGTTTTCCTCAATTTTCCGCCTCAATCTAGTTATTTGGACATCAACAGTCCGAGTGTTCCCAAGTTCTTCATCAACCTCAATTAATTTTTCTCGGCTTAAGATAACCCCAGGTGAGTTTGAAAATGCTCTTAATATTCGCGTTTCGGATTCTGTTAATCCGGTTATTTCGTTCCCTTTGTATAATATGTCCTGTTTTAGATCATATTGGAAAGGTCCGAACTGAACGCGGTGTTCATCGGATTTATTGATTGCTGGTTGTTGAATACGATGGAGAATCTTTTGAATCCTTAATACCAGTTCCCGTGGTTCGAACGGCTTTGATAAATAATCATCCGCACCGGACTCCAAACCCAATATACGATCATCTGGCTCGTTCATCGCGGTCAAAAGTAATATGGGTACATCTAAATTTTTGCGGAGATCATTTATAAGTTCGATACCTGTTTCTCCAGGCATCATTACGTCGATAATTAGCAAATCAAACTCAAAAAACTCGAGTTGTTGGCGGGCTTCTCTCCCATCGGATGCACATGTGACACGGAATTTATTTTGATGGAGATACCGATCTAATAAACTAAGTAAACGACTGTCATCGTCCACAATTAATATGTGAGAGAGTTCCATATTGATTTCTTGATCTTCCATTTATCGTCCTTGGTGAGGATATTTCAGTTCTCAAACTTTTTATCGTAAGAAAACATAAACGGTAAAATAGGCTTTTAGTGCACCTTAATATGCTGTTAATTCCTTTGGTTACTGCATTCTTGTATTTGAAGAAATATTTTTACCTCTTTCTAGTTTTTATATTAGCGATATTGACATATTTTCCTAAAATATTATCTTTCGCTGCTAGATATTGAAACAATATATCAATAAAGTGTTTTATGGCAGGTTTTAATAATAACTTGCTTAATCCGGGATAGGAATAAAAGCTATGTCTGCAGCCCCATTCGACGATCGAGACGGTTCTATTTGGTTAGACGGGTCTCTCATTGACTATCGTGATGCTAAATTACATGTTTTGTCGCATGGACTGCACTATGCAAGTGCAGTTTTTGAGGGGGAGAGATTATACAACGGTTCTATCTTCAAATCGCAAGAACATACTGAACGATTGCTTAACTCGGCAAATGTAGTCGGTTATGAAATTCCATTTAAAGCTGAGGAAATAGAAAAGGCTAAGTTGCAGGTCATTGAAGCGATGGGACTTGTTGATGGCTATATACGACCAATAGCATGGCGGGGCACGGAAATGATGGGAGTTTCCGCTCAACAAAATACAATCCATTTAGCCATTACTGCTTGGGATTGGCCGTCTTATTTTGATCCGGATGCAAAGACAAAAGGAATAAATCTTGCCCTTTCGAAATGGCGCCGTCCTGCTCCTGACACAGCGCCAACAAACAGTAAGGCATCTGGTTTATACCAGATTTGCACTATGGCAAAACATGAAGCCGAGCAAGCTGGTCTTCATGATGCCCTGATGCTTGATTACAGGGGTTTAGTTGCCGAGGCAACTGGAGCAAATATTTTCTTTGTGATGGAGGATGGTAAGCTTCACACTCCAACTCCGGATTGCTTCCTTGATGGAATAACACGCAGAACTGTTATTGATCTTGCGAAACAACGCGGATATGAAATTATTGAGAGGCAAATCAAGCCAGAGGAAATGGCTAATGCCAGTGAATGCTTTTTAACCGGAACAGCGGTCGAGGTGACACCTGTTGGAACGATTGGAGAGTATAAATTCACACCTGGGAAAATTTGCAATACGCTGGCCGAAGATTATAGTTCATTAGTTAGAACCGGCAGTGTGGCGGCAGCAGCCGAGTAAATGCTGTATTGAAGAGATCCCTCTAAGTTTAGGAACTTATCAGTGTTTCTATATTGGTATCTATAAATCTTGTGTTGATATTGCCGCTCAGAAAATTGGCGTTACCGAGTATTTCAATTAGAAACTCCAAGTTTGTTGAAATACCCTCAACCTCTACCTGATTTAAGGTCGTTGTCATTAGTCTGACCGCCTCATCACGGTTTGCAGCTACCACTACTAATTTAGCAATCATTGGGTCATAGAATGGTGTTATTATATCGCCCTCTTTGAAGCCGGTATCGATTCGAATATTTTGTGTCGGAGTAGGAAAATGGAACCTAGTAAGTGGGCCTGGGGAGGGCAAAAATCTTCTTCTGGGCTTTTCTGCGTAAAGACGGCATTCTAGCGAGTGTCCGTTGTATTCAAAATCATGGTCGATAAGATGACTTAGGTCTTGCTTCTCAGAGAGAGAAAGTTGAAGAGCGACAATATCCTGATTGCTGATCATTTCTGTTACCGGATGCTCCACTTGAATTCGCGTATTCATTTCTAGAAAAAAAAATTCATTGGTATTCCTGTCTAAAACAAATTCAACCGTGCCTGCTCCGGCATAATGCTGACTTTTTGCCAATTTACACGCAGCCTGAACCATCATACTACCTGTATCCGTCGCAAGGTTTGGAGCTGGGGCTTCTTCTATAATTTTTTGGAATCTTCTTTGGATAGAGCACTCCCTATGGAGTAGGTGAAATACATTTCCGTCCCCAAGTCCGAAAACTTGTACTTCTATGTGCCGAGCATTGGCGATATATCGTTCGAGAAAAATTTCATTGTTACCAAATGTTCGCTCAGCCAAAGAAGATACAGATTTCGCAATTTTAGGCAAATCTTCGAGCGATTCAGCAACCTGCATCCCAATACCTCCACCCCCACCCGTAGCTTTTACTAACAGTGGTAAACCAACGTTAGTCGCACTCTCTAATAATAGAGACGTGTCGTTAGGATCTATCGGCAACGACCCCGGTAATACTGGAACTCCAGCCTCAATTGCAACCCTGCGGGCTTTACCTTTATCGGCCATCAATTCAATAGTTGCAGAAGAGGGACCAACCCATAATAAACCTGCCGCTTCAACTTTTTGGGCAAATAAAGCATTTTCGGATAGAAGACCGTAACCTGGGTGAATTAAGTGTGCTTCCGATAGAATAGCCTTTTCTATGATCATATCGGAATTTAAATAACTTTGATTAACTGGTGGAGGTCCTATCAGATAGGATTCATCGGCCATTTGAACATGGAGTGCCGATTCGTCGGCTTCTGAATATACAGCGACAGTTGAATACCCCAGCGCCTTGCAGGTTCGTATAATACGACATGCAATTTCGCCTCTATTTGCAATTAAAACTTTTTTCATAAACGGTTTTCTATACAGAAGAATTGATCAATCACGTTTCTATAATGAATAGAAGGTCATCCTCGGAAATAGAGTCCCCTTCTTCTATACAGATTTTTTTTACAGTACCTGATTCTGGAGCAACGTGAGGTATTTCCATTTTCATGGCCTCTGCGATTATAAGCTCATCGCCCTCTTCTACCATCTGTCCTTCTGAAACAACAATCTTCCACGCTGTCCCTGTTACATCACTGTGGACTTTTACCTCAGCCATATCAGTCTCCTTTCTTAAAGTGCGGTGCTATTAAACAAGCATGGGGTTCTGTAAACGAGAAAATTGTATAGGCCAAGCTTTTATCTATAATAATAACGTAGATGAGATATATCTATAAATTCAAAAAAAATAGAACTATCAAACATTTTTATACTAAGAACGATGTTGTCGGTAGTTAGCTTATCTGCGACTAATTATCCTTATAAAAAACAATCAATAAATAGGAAGATATTATGTCGTGGCAAAACGAACTTGAAGAACTCCGAACGAGAGAGGCCTTTGCCGAAGAACTTGGTGGTGCTGAGCGGGTAAAACGACAAAAAGATGGCGGCCGTTACACAATAAGGGAACGAGTTGGATTGATGGCTGATCCTGGGACATTTCATGAAACCGGGAAGATTGGGGGGATGGCTGAGTATGATGAAAATAATGACCTCAAAAAGCTGACACCATCTAATTTTGTTTTTGGAAAGGCAAAAGTATCCGGCAGACCTGTCATCATTGGTGGAGATGATTTTACCGTGCGTGGTGGTTCAGCTGATGCCACAATCAAAGAGAAGCATAATCGATGTGAGGAAATGGCGAATGCATTACGTCTACCGCTTATCCGGATGGTTGAGGGCTCTGGTGGTGGTGGTTCTGTAAAAACCATAGAAACAACAGGGAGAGCGAATGTTCCAGGCGTTGCAGGCTGGGAAACCGTTGTTGAGAATATGGGCACTATTCCTCGTGTTGCACTTGGCCTCGGTTCTGTGGCAGGTCTTGGTGCGGCTCATCTTGCAGCCTCGCATTATTCGGTAATGATTAAGGACAAATCTGCTGTTTTTGTGGCGGGGCCGCCAGTAGTGGCTCGGACTGGGGAAGATTTGAGTAAAAACGAACTTGGTGGCTATCAAATCCAGTTGAAAGCTGGCGCAGTTGATCATGCGGTAGATACTGAGGAGGAAGCATTTGAATGTGCCCGAAAGTTTTTATCTTATCTTCCCAATTCGGTTTATGAGTTACCGCCTCGTGGCCCTCAGATAGATGACCCCAATCGGCGTGTTGAGTCGCTCATAGATTCTGTGCCAAGGGATATTCGTAAAGTATATAAAATGCGTCCAATAGTAGAATCAGTTGTTGATGAAGGTTCGTTTTTTGAAATGGGGAAGCAGTTTGGAAAATCAGTTATAACTGGATTTGCCCGTCTGGATGGATGGCCTGTAGCGGTCATGGCCAGCGACCCCTACTCTTATGGTGGCTGTTGGACGGCTGCAACCTGCAAGAAAGTTATAAAGTTTGTAGATTTAGCCGAGACATTTCATTTGCCTGTTGTTTATCTAGTTGATTGCCCTGGATTCCAGATAGGGCTTCAATCAGAACAGGCAGGTACCATAAAGGAGGGTGTGCGTGCTATGAGCGCTATGTGGCAAACCACTACGCCCTGGTGCTCTGTCATCATTAGGAATGCGTTTGGTGTGGCCGGTGCAGCTCATAAAAGTGGCGGACGTTATTGCACACGTTACGCATGGCCATCAGGACGATGGGGTTCATTACCATTAGAGGGTGGAATTGAAGCAGCTTATCGCGCAGATATTGATGCGGCTGAAAACCCCGAAGAAAAACTTTCAGAAATCGAAGATAGGTTAAACAAGTTACGCTCTCCTTTTAGATCAGCGGAAACCTTCTGGATTGAAGAAATAGTAGACCCTCGTGATACGAGAGCACTTCTTTGTGATTTTGCAGAAACAGCAGCTCCCTTACGAGAGGCTGGTTTAACAGCATTCAAAATGAGACCATAATGATATCCGAGTTTATAAAAGGTGATGCTCGCCGAGCCTTTGATGTACTCAAGGGAGGTGGGATTGCAATAATACCCATGGATGTTGGTTACACATGTGCTGGTGGATCGAGAGAGGCCTTAAAAAAAATATTTAATACAAAAAAACGCGCCGCTTCCAAAAGAAATGCCATGGTAGGTGATATGGCCATTGCTGAGGAACTTTATGACCTAAGTGCAAAGGCCTGGGACGTTATAAAGGTAATTACAGAAGACTATGATCTTCCTCTTGGAGCAGTTGGACCATGTAAAATAGACCATCCATTATTGCAAGTTCTCGATGAAGAATCGATTGAAGCCAGCACGAAGGACGGAACCTTGGTGATGCTGATCAACGCTGGACCGTTCCATTCCGAAATTTGTCGTTTATCGCTTAAGGAATTGCATCCTATTTTTGGATCGTCGGCAAATATTTCTCTTACTGGAACCAAGTTTCGGGTGGAGGATATTGATAAGGAAATTATTGATATAGCAGATATCGTTATTGATCATGGTTTGCGAAAATACCATTTTTACCAGCAGTCTTCGACCTTATTGAATGTTGAAACATTTGAGGTTGTTCGAAAAGGCTCCAATTATGAAATTATCGCAGATATTTGTTCTCGCCGTTTTGGTGTGCAGTTAACGGATTAAGAAGGCTGATGCCACCAAGAGCCGTTTAATACGATACCCTTTAAAGTAAATTTTTTATCTCCTACCCGAGTTTCTCCAAGTGAATCAACATAGGTTGTCTTTGCATTCTCAATTTCTATTATTGTTGCATCGCCAATACTTCCTGGGGATAAGGTTCCCAGGTCTGTACGTTGGATCGCCTTTGCGGGACCTGTGGTGCTTGCTGCTATTATATCTTTCAATTCCATTCCAAGATGCATGAATTTTGAGAGGGTTACCAATTGATCATATGCGGGACCTTTAATGCTCAAGGAATGAACATCACTCGAAATCGCGTCTGGTAAGAAGCCAACATCCAGCATTGTTTCCGCTGTCGCAAAACCGAAAGAACCCACGCCATGTCCAATGTCAAATATAACTCCGCGCTCGCGTGCTTCCATTATTTCTTCTTTTATTTTTCCATTACCTTGAGTAGGAGCGCCAGGAAAAGGTCTAAAGCAATGAGTTAGTATATCCCCAGGTCTAAGACGATTTACCACATCTTTCGTATTGGGAGGAGGCCAGTCGAGGTGACACATGACGGGTAAATCAGCTTCTTCAGCAACTTCAAGTGCAATATCTAATGGGGCATGTCCCATCGAACCGCTTGCTTTAGCCCCAACCCTTACTTTGATCCCAACAAGAAAATCTTTATGAAGTTTAGCGACGTTGAGGCAGGCGCGGGGGTGGAGCAATCTAAGGTCTTCTGATTCTCCAACCATCACTGTATCACTAAAAGCAAAGATTCCGGCAAACGATATATTTAAATATGCTAATATTCTTGGCTCACATGGTTCGATTATATGTGCTCTAAAGCCTGCAAAGTTTCCGGCACCTGCTGTTCCAGCATCAACCATTGTTGTCGTTCCACAACGTTGCGCATAGTCTGTTGGATCTACCCCTATTGAGGTTCCTCCCCAATAAATGTGGGTGTGTAAATCGATTAATCCGGGTGTCACTAGGTTTCCTGATACGTCCCGAATATGGGTTGCCTGCTTTTTATCTAATGTTTCGGAGATTTCCAGCACTCTGCCATTTTTGAAAGCTATATCTGCAACGGAATCAATATTCTGAGAGGGGTCCAGTATACGGCCTTTAGTTAATAAGAGGTCATATTTGGCCACACTAATCTCCTTAAACTATATTGGACAGCATATTTAATTCATAATGTTATTAATTGCTTTGGTAGTGTGTTTAGATAATAGGCGCATTGCAAAGAAAATATGATCGAAAAATATATTTTGGAAATAAGATAATGACTTTTAAATCATTTGATCTTGAAAGATTACTTTCTGATTGGGAGCAAACGGTAGAGTTTAATTTTGCTGAGAGCGGGGTTCATCCAGTACCGTTGAAGAAATTACTAGAGTTCGCGGATGCTGATCTGAATGAGTTTCTGAATATACCGTTGAACTATCCTGAGGTAAATGGGGACCTTAAGTTAAGACAGCGCATTCAAGCACTTTATAATGGTGCTGGACTGGATAACGTCATCGTAACAGTGGGGGCATCTGAAGCTAATTATATACTCGCAAATACGCTTCTCGTGGAGGGTGATGAAGTAGCTGTAATGAGGCCGACTTACATGCAATTCAGTGGTGCCGCTTCTAATTTAGGGGCCAAGGTTAGAACATTTTCCCTGAACGAAAATAAAGCTTGGGCATTGGATATTGAAGAATTGCAAGAAGCAGTTACTCCCAATACGAAAGTCATAGCAGTGGTAAACCCAAACAATCCGACTGGTAAGATATTATCCGAAAAAGAAATGGATGTCCTGATAGCTGCAGCCGAGAAGGTAAATGCATGGTTGATTGCAGACGAAGTTTATGGCGGGGCTGAAAGAGAGAAAACCCAACCGACGAGTTCATTTTATGGAAAATATAATAAGGTAATTATAGTAAACGGATTGAGCAAAGCGTATGGACTTCCCGGTCTTAGAATCGGATGGATTGTGGCGCCTGTTAATTTGATACAGGAATTGTGGAAGCGTCATGAGTATACCACAGTCAGTAGCTCTATGCTCGGAAATAGGCTTGGTGAAATGGCGCTACGACCTCATGTTAGAAGACAGTTGCTAGATCGAACCCGAAAATTGGTTGGGCAAGGATTTGATGTGCTGCAGCAAATTTTAGATGAGTATCCGGACGTTTATTCAGTTGTTCCTCCTGGGGCCTCTGCGCTCTCATTTGTTCGATACAATCTTCCAGTAAACTCCACCGAGTTAATCCATAGATTTAGAGAGGAAGAAAATATTCTGGTTGTACCCGGGGACTGCTTTGATTTTGACCACCATCTTCGTATCAGCTCGGCTTTACCCAAAGAATATGTTCATGAGGGTTTAAGCAGGATGAATGATGTTATAAAAAAATATTATCTCGATAAAGACATTTATTAGAGCGTCGTTTTAAGTTGGGTCGCTTGCTAAATCAAATGAGATCCGCTGGAGCTTGCAATGGTTTACAGTCTGAAGCTAATGAAATTTCGGCCTCCGTTCGAGTATTTAACTCTTCGGCAGTTATCGATTCGAGCAATTCTATTGCAATAAACCCCTGATTAGTGACGTCTACCACGGCTATATCGGTATAGATTCGATTTACACACTTTCGTGCTGTTAACGGGAGGTTGCAATAGTTTAGCAATCGGGGGCTGCCATCTTTTGTATTGTATTGCATCATCGTCCATGTTGATTTTGCTCCAACTGCAAGATCCATGGCGCCGCCTACTAATGGTCCTTTATCTGGAATTTTTGAATCCCAGTTGGCAAGATCACCTGAGATGCTAACCTCGAAGGCTCCTAATATTGTGATATCAATATGACCTCCTCTTATCATTGCAAAAGAATTTGCTGAATCAAAAAGACTGGCGCCATCTCTAAGAGTAACTTTTCGACTCCCTGCGTCCACGAGGTTTGGATTGATGTTAAGTTCACTGGCTTCTGGTCCAACACCTAAGATTCCATTTTCGGATTGCAGAAAAACATCGCGATCGGAAGGAATATAATTGGAAACCAGCACGGGCATTCCCAGCCCTAAATTTACAACATTACCATCAGGAATATCCTGTGCTGCTCTCCATGCTATTTGATTTCGATTAAGCGGTTTCAAACTTCTCTTCCAGTGGCTATTACATGATTGACATAGACGCTGGGTAGGTGCACGTCTGTTGTAGGAAGAGCTTCATCGATTGCTTCGCGAACTTCGGCGATAGTAACTTCGCAAGCGGTTGCCATAGCAGGCGCAAAATTCATTTGTGTGGTATTGAAATTTATGTTTCCAAATCTGTCAGCTCGATCGCCACGTATCAAAGCAAAATCACCAGTGATTGCCTCTTCAAGAACGCAATTTTTGCCGTTTATTTTACGGGTTTCTTTTCCTGTGGCTAAATCTGTTCCATATCCTGTAGGTGAATAAAAAGCGGGTATTCCGGCGCCGCCTGCACGAATTCGTTCTGCAAAATTTCCCTGCGGCACGCATTCAAGTTCAATTGACCCGTCTCTCCATTGTTCTTCGAAAGGTGATAATTCTTTTCCACGGCCTCTTGCTGCGGTGACTATTACTTTTCTTACCATTTTGGCTTCTATCAACGAATGAGTCAGCGAGTACGGATGGGTGGCGGAATTAGCCACAAGTGTAAGCTCTTTTGGTTCGGCATCTCTTAATATTTCTAATAAAAAATTTGGAAAACCTGCACCGCCAAACCCGGATACCATAATAACAGCACCATCAAATATTTTAGATATTACCTCTTTCGCAGTTTCTATTCGTTTATCGATCGCCATTATTTGTCAATCTTCAGCGCAAGCTTTAATTGCGTCCATAAATACTTTTTGAGCCCCAGGGCCGCGTGCAAATGGGCTTATAATAGGGAGTTGTATGCCGGAGTCGCGGTAGGCTTCTATTTTGTCCCTACATTGTGATGGTGTTCCAGCTACCCCAGTCGCATCGACGATAGCGTCCGTGACACCTTTGTTTGCTGCTTCCATATCTCCCCTTTTGAAGGCAGCTGCAATATCTGCCGCTTCTTGTTCGAAACCATGCGATGCTATCAATCTATTATAACGTGGGAAAAAGCCAATATACATAGCGAGCCCAGGACGCATGAGATCCATTGCTTCGGCACGCGTCGCGGCAACAGCTGTTGGTAATAGCGAGGTGATTTCAACGTCCGATGAGTTTCTTCCTGCAACAGCGGCACCCACAGCAAGATTTTCACGAATATCCGCAGCGGTTTTTAAAGTGCTTCGCGTCAGAATAATACCATCTGCAATTTCTCCACATATTGCTGTCATTTTTGGAAATAATCCAGCGAGATAAATTGGTAGCTTCTTTCTATTAGGTTCAAACCACAAATCAAAATTCTCAATTTTTATTGTTTCCCCATTAAAATTAACAGAGCCTTTTTCCAGTAATTCCCGTATCACATGAACTGTTTCTCTGACACGGAGCATCGGTTTTCCAAATTCAATTCCATGTTCAGGTACGACCTGCACTCGGTGACTGGATCCTAACCCAAGTATAAAACGACCTCCCGACAACTGGTCCACGGTCGCTGCTGCCATGGCGATTGTTGGAGGCGATCTCACAAAAACACTGCTGATAGCGGTTCCTAACTTTATCGTGGAGGTAGTGACAGCGCATCCCGATAAAACCGAGAACTGATCTCCACCATGCCCTTCAGCAACCCATGCGGATTCATAACCCAGTTCTTCCGCCAGTTTCACACATTCGACTATTTGGGAAGCGTTTGGCCCACCAGAAAAACCCACAGCAATTCGTTTCATTTAATGCCTTCCGTAAGATAGTACTTATTATACAAGTTAATTATAGTTATTATATTTCTTCTTTTCAGAATAGATAAACCCTAAAACTATCTAACTAAGTATAGTTTCTAACTCGGTAAAATCTTTTACGATTAGGTCTGGTTGGTGAGGACTTTCCCCAAATGGCCGCTTCCTTCTATCTATGAAAACAGTTCTGAAACCCCACGCTTTTGCCCCTATACAATCAAAGGCATGATTAGCTACAAAAAGTATGTTAGACCGTTCTATATCTTCAAATTTGGTTGCTATTATCTCCTCTGCTTTAGCATAGGTTCTTTTATCAGGCTTGAAGGCTCCAGCCTCTTGTACCGAGATTGTCAGGTCAAATTTAAAACCAATATATTGTTTTGCTCGTTCCAACATGTCTCTGTCACCGTTTGAGAGTATTGATAACCGGTAATGTTTATGAAGTTGTTGCAGACTTTTTAAGACATCAGGAAATGGTTTTAGTTCTTCAATTCCTGAGACAAGCCATTCTACTTCGGATTGAGAGTAAGGAATATTTGCTCTGGTAAGAACTTGGCTCACTGCTCTGTGCCCAATTTGTCTGTATGGAGTATGTCCTCTATCGACGAGGGCATCAATCATAGAGTCTTCAAAATGAGTGCGCCGCCACCAGGTCACAAACTGATGAGGATTTCCAGTCCATCCTTTATCTTTAAGAAATGGTGTCACTAATTCAGTAAGTCCTGTCTGCATATCAACAATTGTGCCATATTGATCGAACGTTAAAATCTTTATTTCACGTTTCAAAATTTCGGTAATTGAAGTAGGCATCTTCAGTCCTTTGTGAATACAGGTAACATTAAAATAATAGATTTATTTGGCGTTGGTCTTATCGAAAAACCTAAGCAATAATTTGGAGGTTTCATCAGGTTGTTCCTGCTGTACCCAATGTCCTGCTCCTGGGATAAGATGAAAATCATTCATATCGGTAAAAACCTTATCTTGCATACGTTCCGCGGCACCAGGTCGTTGAAAAACTCCCCAGTCGCTGCTGCCAGAGATAAAGCAAGATGGTATATCTATTGTTTTACCCGAAAATATTTCAAGCTCTTTAGTATCGAAACCGGTTGTGCCACGCCGATACCAGTTTAACCCACCTTGAAAACCATTTCTCGTATACTCGTCTACGTAAATAGCTAGTTCATGATCTGTCAACCAGGAGTTCGCATCTATCTCAGCATGACTTGGCATTTCCTTTCCGACTGCTTGCGGCATCGTATCGTCAAGGTCCATTATGTAATAAGTAGGCATCTTCTCTAGTTCGCTGGCGACCCAAGCTTGTAGTTTATGTGGTTTATTAGCCTTCCAGTCGGCACTTTTGTGATGATAATATGCCCTGAGAAATTTATGGATACCCTGTGGACATTGCGTCATGTCGGAATTAGCTGGTTCTGTCGAATAATACCAATGATAGTGTTTTCGGGGGCGAGCGAGTTCTCGCATCGATTGATGGATGTCAATGTGGTTTTTTGAGTTAGGCACTTCAGTATCTTTTTCTGAAGATATTTTAGGTGGTCCATCAAAAGGTGCACTCATTAGAACGCACCGATTAAAAATATCAGGGCGAACAAGCGCACACCATGCTGCAACCGATGCGCCATAATCATGCCCCACAACGCCCGTAATTTTTTCGTATCCCAATGCATTGATCAAGCCTATGGCGTCTCGAACCGTATTCAACAAATTGAATGGAGTAAGATCACTGTCATAACCAACTGGACCCCAACCTAGTGTTCGTCCGTATCCCCTCAGGTCAGGGGCTATGACGTGGAAACCTGCTGCGGCGAGTGTCGGTATTATCTTCCGCCAGCTGTAGGCTAATTCAGGAAAACCGTGAAGCAGTAATATGACAGGTTTATTTGAGCCCTCGTATCCTGCCTCTAACACATGCATTAAAAGTCCATTGGTATTATCTATGAATCGTGATCGCACACCAACTGGAAGCACTGAGGTGTCATATGAGATTTGTAAGGTCATAGATATTCCAACTCACTAATTTTTTTTTCGTATTTTATGAATAGCATTTTTAATGGCATCAGCAATTCTAATTTCAAAGCCATCTGGCACATGTGGTGCAACTGGAAGCGAAATAGTTTGAGCAGATAGCCATTCTGCAACAGGGAATTGTCCAGGCTTATAATCATATTTTTCCCTATAATAAGTCATTAATGGAACTGGGCCAGGATAATGAACTGAGGTGCCGATGTTTTGGGCGTTCAACTCTGCTACAATATTATCTCGATTTAAACTGCCATCTCGAGGCAATATCGCATTTAGGCAATAGCAAGAAGAACGAGCTTTGCCCTGTACCGGATCAAAAACGGTTATCTCGTCAATTTCCGATAAGGTATTTTTAAGGGCATTATAATTTGTTTCTCGGATCTTTAATTTATGGTCGAGTTTTGCTAGCTGGCAGAGACCGACGGCTGCCTCAACTTCATTCATTCGGTAGTTATACCCCAGTACTGGGACATCATAAATACCCGGTTTTTTGCGCATTTGATGACTGTGATCGTAGCCGAATGCTTTTCTTTTTCTTACCGATTCTGCAAGCTCGGGATCGTTAGTTGTTACCATCCCGCCCTCAATGGTAGTCATATGTTTAATAGGGTAAAACGAGAAACAACCTACGTTACCAAGAGCGCCCGCTTTTGTTTCTCCATATAATGCATCTACAGCTAACGCTGCATCTTCTATTACGAACAGCTGATGTTTTTCTGCATCGGCATTTATTTTATCCATGTCACAAGGTAACCCTAGAAAATGGACCGCCATTATACTTTTAGTATTCTCGGTTATTTGGGTAGGGATTACGTCAGATGCAATATTGCCACTTTTAGGATCAACATCTACAAATATGGGTTTTGCTGAACAATATTCTACGGCATGAGCTGTCGCCACGTGCGTCATTGCGGGCACTATCACTTCATCTCCCAGTCCAATTTGGCGCGAAAATAAGGATAAATGAAGACCGGATGTACCCGAAGAAACAGAAATAGCGTGATCAACTCCTATATGTTTTGCAAAGGCTTCTTCAAACTCGAGACACACAGACCCGTGGGCTAAAATTGGGCCTTTTAATACTTTGGTGACAGCATCAATCTCGTCTTGATCAAGCATCGGTTGGCCAAAGGGTATGTTATGCGTTGGCATATTTATCTCTTATATAAATTTCAAATAAGGTAGGTCACTGGAACCGTTTTCTGGGCATCTAAAGAATCGTAACATGCAAAACAGATATCCATTACTCGAAAAATATCGGTTACGGATATCGCGGGTTGTCTATCTTCTCGGATAGCGGACACAAAATCCGGTATCAGGTCAAATTTTTCAATTCCCGGATACGCTGTTGTGACAGTGGTTTCTTGATGCGGCTGATCTCCATTATATAATCTGGCATGTGGAATATCGTTAATGAAGGTTTGTTTGGTACCATATACATTTAACGCATGAATTTTCGGACGTTGTGGACCAAGATTTGACATAGATCTCCCTAAAGTTCCATTTTCAAATCTAAGTAAATTCATGATAATATCATCAAACTTGTATGATGTATCTCTAGTGAGCAGTTTATTTCCCATTCCGTTCACTTCAATGACTTCTTGACCTATCAGCCAGCGCATCAGATCGATCATGTGGATTCCTCCACCATAGGTTACACAATAGAAATCCATTTTACCCCGCCAACCTTCGGTTAATTTCCAAAGTATTTGGTGGATGTAATCACCTTCTATAGCAACTATGTCTCCAAAATAGCCGTCATCAATCCAGGATTTGAGCTCTTTGAACCGGGGAGCCTGCCTCAAAATTAGATTGGAAGTTATTAAGCGTCCGCTATCTTGTTGAGCTCTCAGAAGTCGCTCAGAATCTGCTCTATTCAATGCTATTGGTTTTTCTATCATCACGTGTTTACCATGATTAAAAGCGCTTATAGCTTGCTCAACATGATGGTCGTCGTAACTTGCAATGCTGACAATATCGATCTCAGGATTCTCTGTTATCATTCGATAATCAGAGTGTCGGCCAAAAATTTTATTCCTATCTCCTACATCTTTTAAAACCCTTGGATTAATATCGCATATATCGGTTACACTGATGGCGTCTAGTTGTTGATAACCTACGACATGCTGTTCCCCAACTCCTAGTCCAACGACGCCTACATTCAGGTTCTTCTTCATTAAATGGCTTCTATATTTTTTGGGGTCCAATGAAAAGTGATTGCTTCATCTACTTTTTTAAACCCAGTTGATTTGTATAGCCTAATTGAGGCCTCGTTATTTAATTGGGTTCCTACTCTTATCGCTGAAACGCTGTTGGTATAATGGGAAATAACAGCGTTTATCAATATTGTTCCTATTCCTTTTCCCTGAGCTTCAGTTGAGACCCCAACTAAATCAATGGTAGCTAAATTATCTTCTTGGAGACACGAAATAAATCCAACAATTTGATCCTCTAGTTGAATGACAAAATTTAAATCACTCCGCCCCAAAATATTATTTTGAGCCCATGCATATTTGCTTTGATCAGCGATTTTGTTATCAAGATATTGATCGGTATGATACCGGTCGTGGGTAAAACAGTTTTGAGCTATATTTGAGCAAGTGTATGCATCGTATGTCGAGGCTAGGCGAACGTTGGAGGGTACCTCCATCTCTTCATTTCCTCTAAAGGAGCGCTCAAAATAAATAAGATTTTCTATTTTACGGAATTGAGTATGCCGCATCGCATTCTCCCATTCCCGTGGGACACGAATTGCGACAAGCCCTGCATCTTTTGGTATGGAGTTGTCGAGTGCAGAGATATCTGAGTATTTTTCCAGATTAGCCCTGTAGACGGAAAAACCGAAAAGATCTGTATCGAACGTTTGTAAGGTCATGTTTACACTATTCATATCATTGCCTGCTCATAGCGGCATCGCAAAAGCACGGAGTGTGAACTTTCCGCTAGGCTCACAAACTTGATCGATTTTAAGAAGTTTAAATTTTACCGAGTTCAATAAAAACTTCAAAGATTTTCGAGAATATGCGTCAAAATGTTCAATAAAGAATTCTTCTCGGTCGGGTCCAGATTCCTCTAATGCTGTTTCGCCGTCAGGTAGTTCAATATATATAAGCCCTCCAGATTTTAGATTTAAGGTAGATTGCAAGAGCATCTCCTTTGGATTTTGTATGTGCTCTAGAACTTTATTGAAACTAATTAAATTAAATTCCCCAATTTTATGACACTCAATCAGGTCTCCCGACAAAACTTCAATACCAATCTGCTCGCGAATTATTTCGCAGGCCTCTGGATCCGGCTCAATGGCTACGCAGTCCCAGTTTAATTCTTTAAGAACAGCTGGGAATACTCCTAAACCACTTCCTACATCGAGACATGATTTTTCTTTATCTGGTTGAGTGTCGTTCCAGAAATTGTCAATGAAATTCACCCGTTGCCGATTATCTGATTGTTCCCTCGGCAAAGACATCAAATCGGCAAAACGAGAACGGGCTTTTTCTTTATAGGTCGTCCGTTGATATGTTTTTTTATAAAAGTTTGTATCGATATTGAAGTTGTGTTTATTTGTAATATGCTGACATCCGATGCACTGCCATAATGATCGATTGTAGGGCAAAAACCCAAAGTTAGTTTCGCCTTTTGGCGGCCGATTGAATTGTTTAATTAACACTTTATTACTTTTACAGAACCGGCATAATTCTTCATCTAAGTTCATGCCTTCTCCCAATCCCATTCTTGGGTTATGAAACCGGGTATTTTCCAAGTATTTTTCTCTTTAATCCAGATTTCCTTGTTTCGAAACCGCTCAGTTGTGCTCCAGAACCAATCAACTGGTTTTTCCATGAAATCACAGAACCGCTCAATATCTTCGCAGGGTTTTTGGAGGCCCGTTTTTTCTAAATTTTGTATAGCCTCTTTTCGACTGATCCTGCCATATCGAATTTCAACTGACAAATTATCAAAAATTCTTAAAAACCCGAACTTATGCCATTTTAAAAAATGGTGCAGTGAAATAAAATGACAGTCTATATCGGCAAATTCCCAGCTGCCTGTTTTCTTATTTGAACTATGGCTAGAAAACCCGTACTTCGTCGCGGCTTCAAAATTTTTAAAAGAGTCCCACCTGAAAAAGGAACCCAGGAAAATAGACTTAGGATGGAAGGTTTTCAAATCTGCCGTGGTAGGCAGAGCATATGGGGATAGATCAGCATCAGTTAGTTCGTTAACCCCAATCCAGTCCTCTCTCTTTGTTTGATTGGTAACACCATAGTTTGTAATCCAGTTGACGTCTAATTCAGTACTCAACCTATCTGCTTCTGGCCCCCCAAATTCTAGTTGGGGATTTTCGCCCCAAATTATAAGAGGCACGCGTAATTGTGTGGCAAGCCTATATGGAATTGCAAAGATAGCCATATGCATGGGAATGCCTGTTGCTCCCTTTTTCTCAAAACTCGCCATCATAAATCTTTTTTCAACGTTTGGATTAATCGAAAAATCAATGTGATCCACTCCAAGCTTTTTAATCAGTTGGTCTAAATTTTCTTGTCCAACCGCCGTCCTTTGGGGTGTACGCCAACTAACGCAGAGAATTTTCAAACCATGAAGTTGGCTCTTAATAACCTGATACCAGCTATCTTTTCCGCCACTCACTGGTATTATACAATCGTAGTCACGCGACGTTTCTTTTGTCCGCTTTACTATACTATCAAACATTTTGGAACGCGCGCTCCAATCAATGCTTCGCTCTTTATCTTCGTGGCCACGGCAAGCCGAACAAACTCCCTTGTTATCTATTACTAACCCGGGCCGTGTTTCTGGAAGAATACACTGGATACAATAGTTCATGGGTTCCAGTCCTGGTAGTGTTCTAAAAATAATTTGGCTGATATAAAGCTAAATAGATTTTTAGAGAAGCTATTATCGGTCAGGTCAGAATTAAGATACGACTCTATTTTATCTTTTCTTACTATATCAAAAATAGGTCCATCTGCCATTAAGTGCTCCCGCGTGACTTTATCTTTCCTGTCGACCAAATGATCGATTGGGGCGTTGAAACCTCTTTTACGTTTATCCCATAGTACATTATCGGAAACAAAACCGGTCCCAGCAGCGCGTAAAAGATATTTGACATATCCATTTTTGATTAAAAGCTCTGGGGGAATTTGGAAAAGGAATTCTGCTAAATCTCTATCGAGATATGGCGAACGATTTTCTACAGAATAGTACATAGAGTTTCTATCGTCCTCATGTAAGATCACGGGTATAGTTTCATGACGGATCTCATTTAACATTCGGTTTCTCAGCAGGTTATTTGAATATTCGGATTCCTCAAAAGTTTCCTCGAACGGATCATGCAACCACGCATTGAAAGTTTCCGAATTTAAAAATATGTGACCTCTCTCAAGTGGGTTTTTAAAAAAAACCAGAGGGTCTTGAAGTACAGGGTTTTGCACGTAAGCACCGTAACTCTTTTGCCAATCTGATTGAAGATCAGTAAAAGAATTTTTATTTTTCATCTCAGCCAACCAAAAGGAATAATGGTCGTAGTAGCCAGTGAATAATTCATCAGCGCCATTCCCTGAAATGGCTACGCGGCAACCTGCTTCGGATATGGCTTCAGACATGAAAGAATGCAGATAGTATGTGAGCGTTGCTACTGGCATATCGTGATATGCAACAAGGTCTTTTAACCTCTCAAAAAAACCTTTCGTACTCGTCTGTGTTCGATGATTAGAGCACCCTAGGAACTCTATTTGGGATTCAATATTGGTACGTTCATTATAGCGTTCGTCATCATCTATTATTGAAAAAGTCTTGATATCAGGGCCAAATTCTTTTGTTGCTATACCTGCTATTGTTGAGGAATCTATTCCGCCAGAAAGGCAGAACGCTATGGGCATATCGGAACGCATTCTTATTTTTACAGAATTGATAAGACGTTCCTTAACACCATGGATGGCCTCGACCTCAGTAATTTGCGATGGGTCATAACTTAATGACCAATAACATATAGTTTGTATCTTCTGAGTTGCTGTAATTCTAATAAAATGAGCTGCGGGTACTTCATTTATATTTTCAAAATATGTTGCAGGTTTTTTGTATAACGATTTATAGCCGTTCACTAGATACCGCTTGATTTGTCTCTCATTAATTTGTGGTTTACGCCCTGCTAAAGTGGCTAAAAATTTTGGTTCTGAACCAAAGTACAGGGTGTTGTCATGGGTCCAGGTATAAAGTGGTTTTTCTCCAAATCTATCGCGACATAATATCAATTGCTCTCTGGCTGTATCGACGAGAGCGAAAGCCCACATCCCTTCCATTTTATTGAGGGAGGCTTCTCCCCACTGTTGCCAGGCGGCTAACATTACTTCGGTATCAGATTTTGTGGAGAATGTATGTCCAAAAGATATCAGGGTTCTTCTAAGTTCAACATAATTATATAATTCACCATTAGTTATGATTGTTAAATTGCCTCTGGTGAATGGCTGCATTGATTGCGGTGTTGGATCTACAATTCCGAGGCGGGAGAAAAGCAAAGTTACAATTTTCCCACCAAAAGAAATCGGTTTAAATGCCGCGCCATCGGGGCCTCTTTTTCTCATAAGGTCCAGACAGAGGTTAATTTTATTCTTATCAAGTCCTTTGAGGCTAATTGCTCCAGCTATCCCACACATATCTTTATGTTCTCATCAACTAGTCTACGAGAAATGCTCATTGGAGAAGAGCTCACCAATTTGGATTGAGTTTTTTAATGTTTTTCCCAAAACTTGATGCTCCAAGCCTGGACGAAATCCGTTCCCGGGTCGAATCCACATAATGTCGTTATACACTATAGTATCACCCGCTTCGATATTTCTGGCCGCAGCAATTGATCGTCGAACAGGAGGTTCGGTATTGCGCTCTATTTCACAAGGGTCCAGAGACCCAGTTCCCAAAAGTATTTCAGTATCTCTTATTTTTGTTACTAATTCCGCCATCGAGGTTGGATCTGCTGATAACTGGTGGTCTCTAAATTCTGAGTAATTTCTATCGATTGTGAAGTGCTTTTCAATAATTCTTGCTCCGGCTGCGACAGCGAGAATAGCCGCCTCGTTTCCTATGGTATGGTCCGAATATCCAATTGTGGTTGATGGAAATTTTTCAGCAAGTGTCCTGATGGCTGATAGATTAGCATCAGAGGGGTTAACAGGGTAAGCCGAGACGCAATGCAGCAAAGCTAAGCCGGAGTAGGAGGTTCTCATGGGTCTATTGTTCTTAATCAAAGAGGCAGAAAATTTGATTTGTTCTTCATCAGCAAAACCGGTGGATAAAATTATTGGTTTATCGCTTTTTGATACCAACTCTATTAAGGGGTAAAATGTATTATCACCAGAAGCAATTTTCAATGCATCTACTATTTTAATCAAAAAGGTTGCACTAGGCATGTCAAGCGGCGTCGATATAAATAGCAAACCATTATTTCTAGCCCGAACAGCAAGTTCTTCGAAGTTTTCCGTAGTTAGTTCAAAACCTTTCATGCGATTGAACCTATCGACGTCACCAGGAGACACGAATGTTTCGGTTTTAAAAGTTTGAAACTTTACAGCGTCCACGCCCGCATCAGCGGCTTTGTCTACAAGTTGTCGGCCAAGTTCAACGGACCCCTCGTGATTATTCCCAATTTCAGCGACAATCATTACCTTGTCACGGGTATCCAAATTCCCAATTTTCACACGACCCCCTATCTTTAATTTAATATTCCGATAATCACTTTAAATCTTATTATTGTCGCTGTCATCGGGGCATGTAAAAATGAGATTATGATTTCATTGACTTTTATTGTGTCAATCAACACAAGATTAAACAATTAATGAATTTAAAGTAGGGTATACTGTGTCAGAAAGTGCAATTGCTATTGTTGGGGTTGGCTATGTGGGTTTGCCTTTGGCTGTTGGCCTAGCGAATCATCATGATGACGTCATTGCTTTTGATGTAAATGGAAAGCGAATAATGGATTTAATTGCGGGAGTTGATAAAAACGATCCGACGAGCTGTAAAACAATCTTTCCAACATCACTAGAATTCACATCTGATGTAGGCAATATTAATAGAGCAAGTGTTTACATTATCACTGTTCCAACCCCAATAGATAGTAACAGACTTCCAGATTTAACGCTCCTCAAAAATAGCTGTACAATGATAGCCTCAGTAATATCAAAGGGTGACCTTGTTATTGTCGAATCGACCGTTTATCCCGGGGTCACAGAGGAAATCTGCGGCCCATTGATCCAAGAAGTATCCGGTTTGCTTATGGGGGAGGAGTTTTATCTTGGCTATTCCCCAGAGCGTATAAATCCTGGAGACATCGATAATAATTTAGAATCGGTAGTAAAAATTATTGCGGCCCAGGATCCAGAAACCCTAGAAAGAATTGAAGCCATTTATGCTCCGGTCATTACTGCAGGTCTTCATCTAGCTGAAACTATACAGGTTGCTGAAGCTGCAAAGATTGTCGAAAATGTGCAACGAGATCTAAATATAGCGTTGATGAATGAACTCGCAATGATATTTGATCGAATGGGGATACGGACGGCAGATGTATTAAATGCTGCAGCAACCAAATGGAACTTTCAAAAGTTCACTCCTGGACTTGTTGGCGGGCATTGCATAGGGGTTGATCCTTATTACTTAATCTCGAAAGCCGAAGGACTGGGCTACTATCCAGAGCTAATTAGGGCAGCGAGGCGATTGAATAATGGATTGGCAGGCCATGTCAGCCAAAAAACGGTTGAGTTGATAGTGAGTTCTGGTCGTTCAATGAATGATTGTAGTATTGGTGTCCTTGGGCTTACTTTTAAAGAAAACGTTTCTGATGTAAGAAATAGTCAGTCTCCGATAATAGTGCATGAACTGGGTCGATATGGTGCGACTGTTGTTTGCCATGATCCTTATGCGGATCATAAAAGTTTGCTTGATAACTATAGTATCCAGGTAGGCCCTCTAGAGATGCTCAGCGAATTAGATGCTTTAATTGTCATCGTCCCTCATTCGACTTATTTAGAAATGCCAATAAACCAGTTGACCTCCATGCTAAAAAAAGATGGAGTTTTTATTGATGTCAAATCGGCATTTGATCCAAAAATGATATCGGAATCAGTTCGATATTGGAGTCTTTAGAACGTGGTTAAAAATAAAAATTTAAGATAAAAGAAATCTACATCGTAAGGCTAACGACCATGTCACATACAAAAAACTATCTCGATCAGGTGATTGAGATAGCCAACAGTTTAGATTGTGTTGAAATTGAGCGTATGGCTAACATTATTGCCGATGTTCGCAATCGTGGAGGACGTTTATTTTTTCTTGGAGTTGGCGGTAGCGCGGCTAATTGCAGCCATGCAGTGAATGATTTTAGAAAGTTATGTGGGATAGAAGCCTACTCGCCTGTTGATAATGTTGCGGAGCTCACGGCAAGGACAAATGACGAAGGTTGGGATACAGTATTCGCCGAATGGCTGCGGACTAGCAACGCTAATGCAAATGATGCTGTTTGCGTTTTTTCTGTGGGTGGTGGCGACGTGGTCCGAAACATCAGTCCAAATATTGTCGTTGCTCTGGACGAAGCAAAAGCTCGTAATTTAACAATTATTGGGATAGTTGGACGTGATGGGGGTTATACCAAAAAAGTAGGTGATGTGGTTATAGTAGTTCCTGTAGTTGATGAAAACTTGATAACGCCACATAGTGAGGCTTTTCAAGCTGTGATATGGCATGCTTTAGCGAGCCACCCCGTCTTGATGATGGAGAAGAATAAGTGGGAAGGTGTAGAGAGCTAACAGTATCCTCTCTCTGGTATGTGAATCTTTTTTTAAAAGGATATTGTCCAGATCATGGATGTTTACCAAGTTCCCAAACGGTCGATTATTTTGATAAAAGTTTTTATAAGTTTAGCTATTTTAGCGATACTTTTTGCACTAACGGACGTGACTAAAATGTTATCTGTGATGATGGATATTAACCCATTAATCATTTTGTTCTCAGTTTTTTTGTGTTTTTCTCAGATGGTATTAGCAGGGGTTCGATGGCATACCATTGGGGTCAGAACTGGTGATTTTTTTGACTTTTTTACCACAATAAAAATCAATTCTGCAGCAATGTTTTCCAATCAGATTTTACCCACTTCGATCGGTGGTGACCTGGTCAAAACTGCTTTGGCTCGACAAGGAGGATTAGCTTTAGGAAGAGCCATAAGAACTGTGCTATTAGATCGTATTACTGGTCTAATATCTTTAATATTCCTTTTAGCCGCTACTTGCTTTTTTTCTGAAAACTATGTTCCAAAAGAATGGGGCTTAAATGGGATTCAATTTATAATTGTACCAATTTTGAGTTTCCTTTTGGTTGTCCTTTATAATGGTGCGAAGATCTCAACATTATGTCAAAGATTTAACTATTTAAAGTGGAGTATAAAGTTTTTAAATGATGCGAGTGCTTTATTTAGGTCGGGATGGACGGCCGTTTACACGGTTTGCATTAGTGTTTTTATTCACTCTATAGGTGCACTATGTGTGTGGATTTTGGCTTTAGAACTTGGTTTGAATATTAATTATATCATCGTTTTAGCTTTTTTACCCCTCATTAGCCTTGCACAACTTATACCTGTATCCATCGCTGGGTGGGGAGTAAGAGAGGGCGCCGTCGTTTCTCTCTTTGCTCTTATGGGCGTGGATCCCTCTATTTCGTTAGTTGTATCATTACTCTGGGGAACCTCAATTGTTCTAGCAGCACTTCTTTCCGGTTTAATTTGGATCTTTATGCGGTCTGGGAACGAGAACTTGAGGGATATACGAACTAGTGAATTTTATAATTGATAAAACTCATTAATCGACTCTGATACAAATTTTATCTGACCATTGGTCAGGTACTGATGGTGCGGCAGTGCCAAAACTTCGTCTGCTTGCTTTTCTGCAACAGGAAAATCACCCCGTTTATAATTATACTGTTTTGCCGCTGGTTGAAGATGAAGGGCTTTGGCGTAATAAACAAGTGTTTGTATTCCACGTCCATCAAGGAATTCTTTCAACTTATCTCGCCTTTTCGCTTGAATTATGAACATCACAAAAGCATTTTGCTCGTGCGGTTTGCATGTTGGTATAAATACTTCTTTAGCTTGAATTAACTCTCTGTAAAGGTTGACATTATTTCTTCGCTTATCGATTACACCGCAGAGTTTTTCCATTCGGTAGAGTAAAACTGCGGCATGTAATACATCGAGTCGGGAATTTACCCCATATTCGACACACGTATCTCTGTCTATTAAACCATGGTTCCTATAAACTCTGACTTTATCGGCTATTTCTTTGTCGTCGGTAATTAGGAAACCTGCATCTCCAACAGCATTCATTGCTTTTAGAGGGTGGCCAGAAAAGGTGCCCACCTTCCCAAATGTTCCCGCATGTTGTCCGTAATAATAAGCGCCCATACACTGGCATGAGTCCTCTATAACCATAAGGTTATTCTGTTTGGCAATTTTATTAATTTCGTGCATATCGGAAATTCGGCCTGTCCAATGAACGGGCATAATAGCTTTAGTTCTACTTGTTATTTTTTTATTGATTTTGAGTGGATCAATATTCTGATCTTTCCCAACGTCAACATATACAGGAGTTGCTCCAACATGTGCTATGGCTGCCGTTGTCGCTATGAAGGATATTGGAGACGTTATAACTTCATCTCCTTTCCCTATTCCCATTGCGTGCAATCCGATCATTAATGCGTCTGTGCCGGAGTTTAGTCCTATGCAATGTTTACTCTTCGTATATTGAGCTACACGTTCCTCGAAATCTGCAAGTTCTGGTGTCAGGACGAGGTTTCCACTTTCCAGCACCCTTTCCACGCAGGATAAAAGCTCGTCCTTTTCCTCCTGATAGCGTTCTTTTAGGTCAATAAGAGGTACCTTGAACTCAGCCATAATTATTATCTCTATAAAAAGACCTAACTGTTTCGATCACATAATTTTGCTCTACGTCGCTAATGTGTTGATCCACTGGGAAGCTTATACACTCGTTGGCATGTCTGTCGGTTACAGGGAAATCACCTTTTTTGTACTCTAAATGTGCAAGCGCGGGCTGCTGATACAGAGGAATAGGGTAATGTATTTTGGCCTCTATTCCCTTTTTTAAGCAATAATCAAGTAATCCATCTCTGTTTTGGGCGAATACCATATAAAGTAGAAAAACATTTTTAGTGTTTGGTTGTCGGGGTGGTAACTGTACTTCAGGGATATTTGAAAAGCCATCATCGTAAATTTTTGCTTTTTGGGCGCGGACACTGACTATGGACTCCACTTGTCTAACCATCCATTTTCCAACAATAGCTTGAACCGAATCTAATCGGGAATTGTATCCAAAAACCTGCATTTCATCACGGTTCTTCAGTCCATGGTTCCGGAGAAGCCTAGCCTGCGTATTCATTTCATCATCATTTGTCACAATGATACCTGCATCCCCCCATACATTGATTATTTTTAGAGGATGCATGGAAAACCCAGTGGCTACGCCCCAAGAACTTACCTGTTTCCCATCTCGTTCACCAAGCAAACTTTGACAACCATCTTCGATCACCGGTATTTGATGACAATCTGCTATCTCCATAATCTTTGGCATATCCGCTACGTCGCCAGTTAGATGAATGGGCATAATTGCCTTAGTTTTTTTTGTTATTTTTTCTTCTAGTTGTTGTACGTCCAGACAAAATGTATCGTCACAGTCAATAAAACTTGGCGTTGCACCGACCTCTGAAATTGCTCCAACCGAAGCGTAAAATGTGTTAGCTGCTGTTAAGACTTCATCACCTGGACCGACTCCTAAAGCCTTAAGGGGTATTTTTAACGAATCAGTACCAGATCCAACTCCAATAGCATACTTGGCACCAACGGCCTCTGCAAATAACAATTCAAATTCTTCGACAGGCTTTCCAAGGGTATAATCACCACTTTTTACCAATTCTCTCAATTCTTCAAATATCGAATCTACTTCTGCAAACTGCTGCTTTAGCGGAGAGAACCTAACTTTTATGACAGGTTTTTTAGGGTTTTTTTCTTCTGCTGCGTTAATGTGAGTCATCGAGGCCCAACGTTCAGTTTCTTGATGATGGTTTTTCAACAATGATTATATAACAAAAAAGTGCAGTAATGACAGATAACAATCCTGCTAAAATAGTGTCGCTAAGGAAGTGAGCCCCTGTTCCTAATCGATAAAAAGCGATACTCGTTCCAAATATCATAGAAATGATTATTCCAATTTTTCTCTGCATACCAGATAACAGGAGTGGAAAGGCGATGGTCGCAAATGCAAACGCAACATCACCAGAAACAAAAGAACAATTTTGGGCGCATTGGTCGCTTGGAAAGTAGGCAGGAGAAAAAATTTTGTCGCCACCGAATTCGATTATATTCTTTGGCCGTGCTCGGCCAATAAATTCCTTTAGAAGACCGTTTACAATTAATCCTGGACCTAATGAAAAAGTTAAAGCAATAAAAATTACATTCCTTATTGACCAGCCTATGTATTGGCCGTTCGAAAGAATGCTCAGGGCAGTAAGGGCTGCTAGTATCATGACTAAGTATTTTATCGATGGCCTCACCCAAGCATCCATAAAACTATGAATTAGGGAATTACGCAGTAGAAAACTATTCTCGCCTTCAAAAAATAATGATGCAAACAGTAAATCTATTTCTGGTAATGTAATAAATAGAATTGAACAACCGATCGTTATGATAAGTGCCAATTTCAAACTGAAATGATGGGATGAATATAGCAAAATGTTATCAGTCCTTGCGATAGTTTCTTAATTCAAATAAATGCAGCGTCCGATATGTATTTTTACCTATATCCACCTGCAAGGGTTCTAATCTTTTAACAAAAGCGAAATTAGTTAAAATAGGATGAGGTGTTTCCCATTTGGAGGCTAAAATCACCTTGTCTTTTTCCTGGGGCAGATATTTGGCGGTTAGTTCATAATGATGGTCTGGTTGACCATCATAGTCCCAAATTTGAATCGGATATGACTGCGCTCTAAGACCATAAAGCAGGGATGCTGTTGTCTTTCTATCTTCAGTTAGAAGGATATGTTGAGGGTAATTGGCCATAGTATCAGAGAGGCTTTGGGATAGTTCGGACCAGCCTCGTAATTTCCTTAAAGGATCACTTTTTAAAGGAGGATAATAACCAGGGATACTTAAAAAATAAAAAATGATTATGGCCATGGTTAGCGCATGGAGACTGAATGAAACCTTAAGTATCCATCTGTGGTAATTAGCCGAGAGCCAGCCACTTACTAAGATTGTTGCCCCAATATAAGCGGGGGCAGCCCAATTAGCATTCGCCCGTGATATGAAAGACTGTACTGTCACTATAATAAGAATGGGCAGTATAAAGCATAAAAGCCAAGCGTCTCTTTTTTCAATCTGGCCCCGTAAAAATAAAATAACTAAAAATATCAATGCCAAAAATAGCATAGGGCCGAAAACTCCAAATTGCTCTCCTAGGAAGCTAACCAAATTCTGGACATTAAAGAGTTGCGCTTTCAGATTAACGTTATCTCCAACATGTGTAACGGTGACCCACTGACGATCGATATTCCAAATGATATTGGGGGTAAGGATTAGGCCTGCTATTGCGATTGAAACTAGACCGTTCCAAGATTTCAAAAACCATCTGTAATCTTTGAAAAAGATACATGAGATAAAGGCGCATATAAGGAAATATGCCATTGCATATTTACTAAGTAATCCAAGACCTAAAGTAGCGCCAAGTAATAACGAACAACTAAGGGATCTCTTCTGAATATTTCTGACCAAGAGATATAAAGAGATCGACCAGAAAAAAAGTAGTGGGACGTCGGTTGAAATAATGCAGCTGGAAAAAGATACCGCCGGTAGTGTTAAGAATGTGATGCCAGCCCATAAGGCCGCGTTTTTACCATATAGTTTATCTGCGGTTAAGGCGCAAAAAAAACTGGTGCCCGCATGCAATAGAGGAGAACTTATACGGGTGGCCCATTCGGCATCACCCAAGACCCACGTAGTGGAATGAATAATCCACGCGATCATTGGCGGCTTTGTATAGTATCCCCAATCCAGTGCCTGGCTCCAGGTCCAGTACTGAGCCTCATCACCGTGAAAATTTAATTCAGACGATAGAAGGGCAATTACGCGAACAGACGTTACAACCAAAATGATACTGATGAGTTTAGTCAGATAAGAATTATCAGCAAGACTATCACCAACGGTTGAAATTGGGGTCTTCAATGGATGAGGCCAACGTTCAAAAGCGTATTCCTTTTTACTGAATCGTCAAGGGATGATATATATATGGTTTTCCAACAGGTCCAGCTGGAGATTATTTTTTCCTATTTTCTACTGCTTTTATGATAGTTGGCCAATACTCATCCCCATTACCCAAATCAATTGCTTTTTCTAACATTTTACCAGCCAGTTCAGCTCCAGGGACCACGACTCCACCTTCTTCCGCAAGTTGTAGCGCATATGAAAGGTCTTTTAGCGCATACCGGGCTGGAAATTGTTTGAGTGGAAATTTTCCGGGCACCATAGATTTCATGCCGTGATTCATTCCTACAAAAGATGCTCCAGAGCTTTTATTTATTATATCGAGCAAGTGGCCGCCATCCATCCCTGCTTCTCTTCCTATCGTTATAGCTTCGGCCAATGCCAGGCCGTTCTGGAAGACAACCATGTTATTTAAAATTTTAGCAATTTGGCCACACCCAACTGGACCGCAGTGCGTTATATCTGGTCCCATACAGAGCAAAACGTCTTTATAACGCTCCAGAATGTCGTGATTGCCACCCACCATTATAGATAGATTCCCATCGATAGCTGCTTGTTGAGTTCTAGCGACGGGAGCATCAAGAAATTGTATGCTCATCTGATCAAATTTCTGCGCTATTTCCCGAGTTAATTTCACAGGAGTGGTCGACATATCAATTATTGTTAACCCGCTGAGTTTTGGCGATAAAAGTGTGTCATTCGCTATGGCTTCTACTTCTGGACCGCCCGGTAAGGAGAGTATTAATACGTCTGATTTGATAGCCGCATCCATCGCACTTTCGGCAATTGTTACACCGTGATTTGAAAGCCGGTTTAATGGTGCAGGAGATAAGTCGAAGGCTATAACCGGGTGATCACCATTTTTAACGATATTTCGGCACATGTGTTCACCCATCGCGCCTGTTCCTATAAACCCAACTGTGATACTCACCATAGATTTTCTCCTCAACAGCAGCTGTCACTTGTACTGAATTGAAACTAGTGTCTAAGTTTATATTAAATTAAGCTAGTCGGTTAGGATTTGTTTGAAAAGGATGATCAGATGAGCAAATTAGAGGATAGAGAAGTTTTCGAAATCTATGCGGTGAAATATGCTCATAACGCCAACAGAACCCGTAATGGAAATATGTTGTATATGGATGAGCATGACGTTCCTATGCCTCTTGATTATTTTGTTTGGGTTATAAAGAACGATATGAGGACCTATCTGGTAGACACTGGTTTTGGTGCCGTAGCTTCAAAGAAACGGTCGACCCCGCTGCTTCGTACGCCTGCGGAGGGACTTGCTTTAATGGATGTAGATGCGGCTAAAGTCGATAACGTTATCATTAGTCATATGCACTATGACCATGCAGGCGGAATATCTGATTTTCCAAACGCCAAATTTATTCTTCAAGACACGGAAATGTCATATGCGACGGGAAGATGTATGTGTTTCCAAGCGGTTCAGAGACCTTTTGAGGTTGATGATGTATGCGAGATGGTTAGAAAAATATATGGAAACCAGGTTCATTTTGTGGATGGTGATGAGGAGTTAGTCCCGGGGTTATCAGTCCATAAAATTGGAGGTCATTCTGCAGGCTTGATGTGTGTTCGGGTTTGGACACAACGAGGATGGGTCGTGGTAGCTTCAGATTGTGCTCACTTCTATGAAAATATAAGAGAGAGAAATCCTTTCGTTATTGTTTATAATCTTGGCGACATGATGAATGGTTACACTACCATGGAAATGCTTGCTGATTCCCCTGACCATATTATTCCAGGACACGATCCTCTGGTAATGGAATATTATCCTGCTGCGTCAAAGGAATTGGAGGGGATCGTTGCGCGTTTGGACCTTGCTCCAAAGGAAATTTAAGTTAAGAAATTTGATCCTTAATTCACCCCATTTAGTTTTCGCATTGTTCTAAAGAAAGCAGTTGCAGACTTGATTATCTTAAAAGATGTCGTTATAACACCGCAACAACTCTCGGGTTAGAGAGATCGCCACGCTAAGGCGTAAGGGCATGCCTAGCTGGTCTTTGATAACCAAGTGATTAATCGCACTGGTTGAACTCTTATTTTGGAGATGGAAATGCCCAAACTGAAGTCGAAAAGCGGCGCTAAAAAGCGTTTCCGCGCAACGGGGACTGGTAAGATCCTCCATAATCAAGCATATAAGCGGCATGGAATGAGCAAGCGGCCAAGAGACATGTTGCGCAATAGTCGTGGCACAACAACCCTTTGTGCTTCGGACGCTAAAATCGTCCGAAAATTTTTACCGTATTTGTAGGGGAGGCTTGATATGGCTCGTGTTAAACGCGGAACTACGGCGCATGCCCGCCACAAAAAAGTTACAGATAAAGCCAAAGGTTACTACGGACGCAGGAAAAATGTTTTCCGCGTTGCCGTTCAGGCGGTAGAGAAGGCTGGCCAATATGCTTACCGTGATAGAAAGGTTCGTAAAAGAACATTCAGAGGCCTATGGATTCAGCGCATTAATGCAGGTGTGCGTGAACATGGATTGACCTACTCTCAGTTTATGAATGGATTGAAAAAAGCAGGTATTGAACTCGATAGGAAAGTTCTATCGGATTTGGCTATAAGTGAACCAGCTTCTTTCAAAGGATTGGTTGAAAAGGCCCAGGCGGCGTTAGCTTAAACATTCCATAATCCGTACAGGTGGCAAATATGTTGGCTGTCCAGAACAATTAGAGAGAAGGGATCTGCCGTCGCGGGTCCCTTTATTTACTTCGTGACGTTAAAGATGAAACTATTGTCTATGAACAGGTGGTTGGTGAGATGAAAGAGTGGGAAGATCAAAAAACGAAGTTGGTAGAGTCTATTCACTCGGCTTCCACGCTTGATGAATTGGAAGGTATTCGGATAACGGCCCTTGGAAAGAAAGGGACTATTACAGGACTAATGAAAAGTCTTGGATCTCTTGACCCGGAAAAGCGAAAAGAAGCGGGGCAACTGCTTAATGCAATAAAAGAAGAGGTTGCTAGCGCCATAGATGCCCGAAAAGTAACAATGGAAGACGCGGCACTAGATGCCCAACTGCACAGAGACCGAGTGGATGTTACACTTCCTGTTCGTCCTGAAAGCAACGGCAGTATTCATCCAATAACTCAAACAATTGACGAGCTAACGGCAATATTTTGTGAAATGGGTTTTACTGTCGCTGATGGTCCACACATTGAATCCGATTATTATAATTTTTCTGCCTTGAATATTCCACCGGAACATCCTGCACGTCAGGAACAAGACACTTTTTATCTTCCCCCCGATGAAACAGGCACGCCTCGTGTGTTGAGGACGCATACATCCCCGGTTCAAATTAGGACCATGGAAAAAACAACTCCGCCGATCAAAATTATAGTGCCAGGTCGAACATTCAGGTCCGACCATGATGCTACTCATTCTCCTATGTTTCATCAGGTTGAAGGATTAGTAATCGATAAAACTTCCCATATGGGACACCTAAAAGGTTGTCTTATAGACTTTTGCAGAGCGTTTTTCGGCGTCGATGACTTACCCGTTAGATTCAGGCCAAGCTATTTTCCATTCACAGAACCTTCAGCTGAAGTTGATATTGGCTGCACCCGTGCCGGAGGGGAATTTCGGATAGGAAAGGGTGATGATTGGTTGGAAATTTTAGGATCAGGAATGGTTCACCCAAGAGTTCTCTCGGGTTGTGGAATTAATCCAGACGAGTACCAAGGTTTTGCTTTTGGTATGGGAATTGAGCGCATAGCCATGCTTAAATACGGTATACCTGATCTACGGCCTTTTTATGATACCGACATTCGGTGGCTCAAACATTATGGTTTTGTTCCACTAGATCTGCCTACTATTGCAGGAGGGATAAATCGATGAAATTTACCCTTTCATGGTTAAAGGATCATCTAGAGACGCAAGCGTCTCTGAAGCAAATCTGCGAAAAGTTGCCGATGTTAGGCCTTGAAGTAGAAAGCATTCAAGACCGGTCAGATGAACTTTCAGAATTCATAGTTGGCTATGTTGAAGAAGCATACCAGCATCCAAACGCTGATCGGTTGCGCGTCTGCATTGTAGATACAGGCTCTGAGAAAGTTCAGGTCGTGTGTGGGGCTCCAAATGCACGAACCGGAATTAAAGGGGTTTTTGCTCCAGCGGGTGCTAGGATACCGTCGACTGGAGACGAGTTGAAGAAGGGGGTAATTCGGGGAGAGGCGTCTAATGGGATGCTTTGTTCAGAGAGAGAAATGGGAATTTCTGATGAGCATGATGGAATAATTGAACTGCCCAGCGACAGTAAGATTGGAGAAGGGTTTGCTAAAATAGCAGGCTTTGATGATCCCATTATTGATATTGCTATTACACCAGATCGAGCAGATTGCCTGGGAGTTCGTGGAATTGCCAGAGATTTAGCAGCAGCAGGTCTTGGCAAACTAAAACCTCTCGATACATCTCCAGTTAAAACCACTTTCAAGAGCCCTATTGATTGGAGAGTAGACTTACCAGATATGGATCCCCCCTTGGCACCGCTAGTGGTTGGTCGATATTTCAAAGGGGTAAAAAACGGGTCTAGCCCCAAATGGCTTAAGGAGCGGTTACAAGCAGTGGGTCTTCGTCCAATCTCTGCACTCGTGGATATAACTAACTATGTTATGATGGACGTTGGTCGTCCACTCCATGCCTACGATGCAGATAAAGTTGAAGGTGATATTTTTATCCGGTTAGCAAAAGATGGAGAAAAATATACAGCATTAGATGGAAAACAATATGTCTTTGATGAAGAGATGATCGTGATTGGAGACGATAGAGGAGTTGATGACTTAGCAGGTATAATGGGCGGGGAGAGATCTGGCTGTGGCGAGGGAACGGTTAATATGTTTCTTGAAGCTGCTATCTTCGATCCAATTCGAACTGCGTCCACAGGACGGAAGCTCAATATAATATCGGATGCAAGATATAGATTTGAGCGAGGACTTGATTCCACCTCCCCGTTTTGGGGGTCAGAATTGGCAGCTCGACTAGTTCTTGATATTTGTGGAGGAGAAGCTAGTGAGCTGGTTGTTCATGGTGCAGAACCAGATTGGAAAAAAGTCTTCACTTTGAGATATAGTCGGATAGAAAATTTAACAGGTGTGAAGGTTCCTGAGCCAGATTGTTTAAGAATTCTGAAAACGTTAGGTTTCGAAGTTTCCGGCAAGGGGGAGCGAATTGAATGTGCTGTTCCACCGTGGCGTGCTGATATCATAGGGGAGGCGGATCTTGTTGAGGAGATAGTACGGGTATGGGGATTTGATGAAATTCCGATGATTTCTATGCTTAATGACAATGTCATCCCTCAACCTGCCCTTAGTATCAGACAGATTAGAGAGGGGCTTGCAAAACGTAGTTTGGCCGTTAGAGGTATGGCAGAAGCGGTTACATACTCGTTCCTCTCATCGCGGGATGCAATTTTGTTTGGAGGTGGAGCGGAGGAACTTCGGTTAAATAATCCTATCAGTGCAGAATTAGATGCGATGCGTCCATCCGTTTTACCTAATTTGATATCGGCAGTTGGGCGTAATTCAAATATGGGTTCAAACGATTTAGCTATTTTTGAGGTTGGACCTCAGTACTCAGATGCGACACCAGCTGGACAACAAATGGTCGCAGGTGCAATTAGATCAGGTAATACAGGGGCAAGGGATTGGACCAAATCAACACGGCCGGTAGACCTTTTTGACATAAAAGCCGATGCTCTATTTGTTTTGGAAAGCCTAAGCGCTCCAACTAATAATCTTCAAGTGGACCCATCTGGTGCGCCTGGTTGGTACCACCCTGGACGTTCAGGTGCTTTTCGATTAGGACCAAAAGTTCTGGGATATTTTGGGGATATTCACCCAAAAGTACTTGCAACTATGAATGTTGAAGGCCCTATCGTGGGTTTTGAAGTGTTCATAGAAAATATACCGACCACTCGGTCTAAGGGCCCCGCTCGATCTCTTTTAAAGCTAGATGCTTTACAATCTGTTAACCGGGACTTTGCCTTTATAGTAGACCATGAGTTGCAGGCCGAGAAATTAATTAGAGCAGCGCAAGGAGCGGATAAAGCCTTGGTAACTGCCGTTCAGTTATTTGACGAATATGCAGGTAAAGGTATTCCAGAAGGGAAAAAGTCACTTGCTATTGCGGTCACCATTCAACCTAAAAATCAAACTCTTACGGACGAAGAATTGGAAACTATTTCTGATAAAATAATCAGTAAAATCACTAAAGATACCGGTGGCTACCTCAGAGATTAGGATGAGACAAAACTCTATATGTTTGGGCATATTGTCTAATATGTTCAGTTTGCATCTGCCGGCTTTACCATAACAAAGCGCATTTTCGAGCCCAGAAATTCAACAGCAGTTAATATCTGGGTAGCATAGACACCACTATCAATTCCAATTCTATGATTATAAATCTTTGGTTTTTTTGAAAAGTGTTCAATGGAATGGCCGTGAATAATTATCTCATTGAAAGGCCATGTGGTGACATTAAGAAACTCATCTCTGATCCAGGTTTTTGCTTCCAATGTTTGGTTCGAAAGTGAATATCTTGGGTCAACACCAGCATGCACAAAAAACAACCCCTCAATTTGAAAACTCTCACGCATATTTGTGAGCATTTTCCGGACAGTAGAAGGAAGAGTATTTCCAATTTCTCTCTTCAAAGTTTCAATGGGAAGGTCAATATTTACACCAAGGCTTAATAACGTTGCCTTCCCTCCATTGCGTCTCCATGCTTGATAGTCACGCTCAGTTAATTGACCATTCACCGCGCGGCATAACCACACGTCATGGTTTCCCTTTAAAACGATGTCTTCAACATTCATTTTTGTTGTAAAGGATGTAACTCCTTGTGCTGCAAGCTTCAAAGATTCCTTCGAGTTTGGTCCCCTATCAATAAGATCTCCAATCAAAATACAAATAGTCTTTTCTGGATCTAGAGTTTCAATATCATCTGCAATTGATTTGTACATCAACTCGAGGTGTTTCGAACAACCGTGCACATCGCCAATTGCAACAACCATGGTTCCATGGTCGATGGACCGAGGATTATCCTGCCATTCTGTGCGGACAACCAGCATTGATAAAATCTCCATTCAATAAAGATTATCTACCAACACCTTATCAATCCCTTTAGGGGCTATTCATCACGGAGTAGATTTTAGACGCTTAAATATGCTGCTACTATTTCTAAATAGGTCGGGTAGGTCTGGAGACCCTTATGAAACTTACAGCAGAGCAATATGATGCATATATTCGAGATGGGTTTCTCGTATTTCCTGAATTATTCGATGAAGCTGAGGTCAACATATTACGGAATGAAGCAGATAGGTTAAGACAAATCGATGCCGAGGGTATTTTTCGTGAAGGCAATGACGGAATGGCCAAAACAATGTTCCGCATGCATGAGCCAGATGGACCAACTTATAGTGCTGCCTATAGGGCGCTATCTCGGACGCCGAGATCTCTAGGTATTGCGCAGCAATTATTACAAGACGAAAATTTATATATGCATCACTGTAAACTTAATATGAAACCAGCTATCGACGGTACAGTCTGGCATTGGCATCAGGATTTTGGTTCATGGCAGCGGGATGGAATAAGGAAACCCGAAATGGTAACCGTTATGGTTATGCTTGACGAGGCAACTGAGATAGGAGGTTGCCTTTATATGTTACCGGGGAGTCATTTAAAGGGTCGCTTTGACCCCTATTTCGAGGACTCCACTGTTTATAAATTTTATGCAACACCATCTATAATGGTAAAAGAACAAATGAAGTATCTTTCTGATCCAGTGGCAATAACTGGAAAGCCGGGCACAGTTGCAATATTCGATTGTAACACTCTCCATGCGTCTGGGCACAATCTTTCAGCGAAAGATAGATGGCAAATTTACCTTTGTTATAATCGTTGCACCAATCACCCGATTGACATTGATGATCCGAGGCCAGATTACGTGAGGTCGACAAACTGGGAGCCGATGACTTTTTTGAATAATGATTCAATTGTCACCAAAGGCCTTTCTTAACCAAGTAATGACTTAAGACAGGTAACCTTGGTAACACCAGGTATCTCAAGTAGATAATAAAAAGGCAGTATTGCCCGAAATAATTTAAAGAAAAGCCTATTTACAAGTATAGCGTGGTCATGTGATGTTCCCTGATCAAATAAAAATCTGGCGAGTCCGTGTAACTAGTTACGGATAGCAGATTACAATGCATCAATTGAAATAATTATCGCAACTTTTGTCAGAAAATGGTGACGAATTGAGTAGAAAAACAACTCGAGGGCTAACACTAATCCTTGGGGGGATAGCAGCTTTAGGTGCAGCTGGAATAGATATGTATTTACCTAGTCTTCCAACAATAGAAATGGAATTGGCTGGGGAGCCTGGGGCTAGTCAATTAACCCTTAGTGCATTTTTTGTTGGTTTAGCTGTTGGGCAACTGATTTATGGACCCGCTTCAGATGCTTTAGGTAGAAGGAAAGTACTTATATGGGGCATCATACTTTATTGTTTTGGCGGCCTTGCGTGCCTTTTTGTTGAGACAATAGAACAGCTGATTTTTGCGAGACTGATACAGGCCTTGGGCGCCGCCGTAGGCGGCGTAATTGCAAGAGCAATTGTAAGAGATCTTTTCAGTCTCGATAAGGCGGCCCAAGCACAATCTTTTATCAATTTAGCCTTCTCAATAACCCCTTTATTAGCGCCTACCCTTGGTGGTTATCTTCTAATATTGTTTGGCTGGCGCTCTATTTTTTTGGCATTATTGTGTTTTGGTTTGGTTTGCTTAATAGCACTCTTTTTGCGTGTTCCTGAAACGTTGCCTGTTGAGCGAAGAAAGACCTTTTCGCTAATGTTTTTAATCAATAGCTATCGAAGAATACTTAGTAACCGGCAATCAATTGGCTGTATTTTAACAGGAGTATTTGCCTTCGCTTGCATGTTCACATATTTTGCAGCTTCGCCATATATTTATATAAAAATTTTTGGAGTTCCAGAGGAGCATTATGGACTGCTTTTTGGACTGAATGTAACAGGTATCATTATTGGCAATATTATAAATACGCGCTTGGTTCTTCGCAAAGGCGCTCTCGTAATGTTGCGGGTTGGAAGTTTGATTTCTGCCTTGGGTGGACTTTCTCTTTTTATAGCCGTTTCCAACAATTTATTTGGCATCTATGGAGTTATTATCCCCCTATTTTTTGTTATCGGCAGCCTTGGCTTTATTGGAGCCAATGCTATAGCAGGAGCGCTAGAGCCTTTTCCCGATTTGGCGGGCACGACGGCTTCTCTTTTTGGCTTTTTGCAGATGACATTGGGAGCTTTTGTTGGAGGTTTGGTAAGTGTCTTTCATGATGGTACGGCACTACCAATGGGTATTATTATTGTATTACTGAGTTTCATGGGCTTTAGTTCATACCTCGTTTTTCTTTGCTCAAGAAAAGTTTAAATATACTTAAATTTAAAAAAAATGAATTTATTGATTTGATCAACGCGGATTTCAAATGCGTAATGAATTGACAAACTCTGACGCCCGCCGGTTGTTTTTATTTCTTCACGGACTTTCTGGTTCCCTGAAGGATAATCATAATAAAGAGGCATTGCCTGAAATAATAAAGCGCATTGGCTTTGTACAAATAGATAGTATAAAAACAGCGGAGCGAGCTCACCATCATATATTATTTTCCCGTTGTAATTCTTATGATCACACATGGTTAGATTACCATCTTGAAGAAAAGCGCAGTCTTTTCGAAAACTGGACCCATGATGCTTCGATTATTCCTATGGAATTCTTTCCCTATTGGGGCCATCGATTTTTGCGCACGCGGGACAAACTGGTGGGAAGCCGGTGGTGGAAAAATAGGATGGGTGATGACCCAGATGAAATATGTCGACGTGTTCTCCATCATATCGAGCAAAATGGTGCGGCAAAATCACGTGATTTGAGATGGAATAGGGGCGACGAATTCCCAGACAAATCGAAAAAGTCATCATCTTGGTGGGGCTGGAACCCCTCAAAGGCAGCATTAGTGTTTTTATGGCGAACCGGTAAACTGGCTGTAGCAAAAAGAGAAGGGTTTCAAAAAGTCTATGACCTGACTGAACGGGTTATTCCGGATGTGTATAGAAAGCTTAAATACTCAGAACAAGAATATATAGATTGGAACTGCACAACCGCTATAGAGAATATAGGGTTTGGCTCACATACTGAAATCGCTAAATACTGGGAAGGGGTAATGCCTCAAGAAGCTAAAACCTGGTGTGAAAAATCTCAGCATAATTATATAATGGAAATACAGGTTGAGGCTAAAAATGGAGACAAAGTTGTAAGTTGGGCGCATCCAGATATTTTTTCCTGGTTGGAAATGGCACCCGATCCACCAAATATTGTTCGTTTTCTATCGCCATTCGATCCTCTCATTAGAGACCGTAAAAGAACTCAGCGATTATTTGGGTTTGATTTTAAAATTGAAATTTATGTCCCCCAATCAAAAAGAGTTTATGGATATTATGTTTATCCAATGCTCGAAAAAGATAGATTTATTGGCCGAATAGAAATGAAATCAAATAAGAAATCAAATAATCTGGTCGTGTGTGGTTTTTGGTTGGAGCCGGGAGTTAGGTTAACCAAAAGACGAAAAAAAATGATCGAGTCGGAGTTACATCGGTGGAGAACTTTACTAGGATTATCCCAAATTAAATCTACGGTTAAAGAGCTTAGACTATGATTTTTAAACATCTTATTTTGAAAATATAATTTTTTTTACATTCATTATATAAATTTCAGCGATGAAGTTATAAAAATAGGGAGAATTTTTAAGCTATTTACTCTTTGCTGTAATACTGGTTTTTTTAGTGAGTCAAAACAAAGCAAAATCAAAAACAGGCCAGTTGGACGAGCCGGAATTGGCTCCATTGTTGAAGCTATCTGGGATCACAAAGTCCTTTCCCGGAATATTAGCCAACGACGCGATAGACCTAACCGTAAAACAAGGAGAAATTCATGCGCTACTTGGCGAGAATGGCGCAGGTAAGTCTACACTTGTCAAAATAATATATGGCTTATTAAAGCCTGATGCCGGTACTTTTGAATGGGAAGAAGTTGTATTGAGCTTATCGAACCCAGCGCAGGCGAGATCCCTTGGGATCGGAATGGTTTTCCAGCATTTTTCCCTTTTCGAAGCCCTTACAGTTTGTGAAAATATTGCTATCGCAGATGATCAAAAATTAAATTTAAAAACCATTGCTCTTAGAATTAAAGAAGTTTCAGATAAGTATGGACTACCGATTGACCCAGATCGCTATGTGCATTCCCTTTCCGTAGGAGAGAAGCAACGTATCGAGATACTTCGTTGTTTGCTCCAGAAGCCAAAGCTTCTCATACTGGATGAACCTACATCAGTACTAACGCCGCAGGAGGCTTTAAACCTTTTTGCTACGCTAGAAAATCTTGCATCATCAGGATGTGCAATTTTGTATATCAGCCACAAATTGGCGGAAGTTAAGAGCTTATGTGGGACTGCAACTATTTTACGTAACGGAGCTGTGGTCGCCACTTGCAACCCAAAGTTAGAAACAGCAAAAACTATGGCAGAACTTATGATTGGGGCTAAATTACATAATATAAAAAGGCCTAAGAAATCAGGAAGTCACGACAATAGAGTTCAAATTAATAAGTTAAATTTAAAGTCTAATGACCCCTTTGGGATGGACCTGGAAAACATTTCTTTTGATATTCAAAAGGGTGAAGTTGTAGGTATTGCAGGCGTTGCCGGAAATGGCCAGACTGAACTAATGGCAGCCTTGTCGGGCGAGGTAATACAAACTGGCTCTCATGAGACTATTTTTTTTGATGGTGTAGGCGTCTCGACAATGAGAGTGGCCGAGCGTCGTGCTATGGGAGCCGGTTTTGTTCCGGAAGAGAGATATGGCCACGCTGCGATAAAGGAAATGAGTCTCAAAGATAATGCGTTGCTCACAACCTCACAAAAATTAAATTTAATCAAAAAAGGGTTTTTACAATCCAATGAAATTTGTGATCTAACTCACAAAATAATTTCGGATTTTGATGTCAGAACTACCGGCCTTGAAATGGAGACAGGTAATCTCTCAGGGGGAAACCTACAAAAGTTTATTCTGGGGCGTGAAATTCTTCAAAACCCCCGTATTCTTATTGTATCCCAGCCGACATGGGGCGTAGATGCAGGAGCTGCCGTATTTTTAAGAAAATCTTTGTTGGATCTTGCTGCACGAGGCTGTGCAATTTTAATTATTTCTCAGGATCTAGATGAAATTTTTGAAATTTGTGATCGTATAGCTGTTCTTTATCAGGGCACCTTATCCCCTTTAATAAATACAGAATCGGCGTCTGTTGATCAAATAGGCTTATTAATGGGTGGGAAAACTACAGAATGAGTCAAATCTTTCAATTTTTTCCAAAATTTGTTTTAGAACCTCGATTAGAGGTATCGGGAAAATGGGTAATATTGTCGCCTATCATTGCCATCATATTAACGCTTTTCAGTGGTGTGATAATATTTTCATTGCTGGGAAAAGATCCGTTTCTCGCTCTGTATACTTTTTTCGTCCAACCATTAACCACTATGTTTGGGATCACAGAACTGCTGGTAAAAGCGACACCCCTAGTCTTGATAGGGGTCGGCCTTGCTATAGGCTTTAAAGCTAATGTCTGGAATATTGGAGCAGAAGGACAGTTTACTATGGGCGCAGTATTTGGTGGCGGGACTGCACTGCTCTGCCAACATACGGAGAGTATACTGGTACTACCATTAGTGCTTGTACTTGGAACCTTAGGGGGGCTTTTTTGGGGGGCTATTCCAGCATTTTTAAAGACGAGATTTAATGCGAATGAAATTTTAACGAGCCTGATGCTCTCGTATGTTGCGGTTCTGTGCCTAAGCTATTTGGTTCATGGGCCTTGGCGTGACCCCGCTGGTTTTAATTTTCCTGAGAGCCAAATTTTCTCAGATTATGCCATGCTGCCCATTCTTATCGAGAATAGCCGATTAAATTTAGGAACGATGTTTGCAATTTTGGTTGTCTTGGTAGCATGGATATTAATGACTCGCACTATTATTGGATTTCAACTAAGGGTCGTAGGTTTGGCTCCAACAGCGGCTCAATATGCTGGTTTCAAACAGTCAGGACTCATATGGTTATCTTTTCTTATAAGCGGAGGACTTGCGGGACTTGCTGGGATAGCTGAAGTTTCAGGAACGATTGGACAATTACTACCTTCTGTGTCACCGGGCTATGGATTTACCGCTATAATTGTTGCTTTCCTTGGTAGATTACACCCAGTTGGCGTTCTCTTTGCTGGGTTAATAATGGCACTTTCTTATATAGGAGGTGAGAATGCTCAAATAGAAATTGGATTGCCGGCAGCGGTAACGGGTTTATTCCAGGGTATTTTACTTTTCTTTCTATTAGCGTGCGATGTTTTAGTGAGATACAGGCTTTCACATAGATCAGTTCTTGCTAGTGAGAGGCGCGAGTAATGGACGCATTACCTGTCGTATTAACTATCATTACGGCTTCAACCCCCCTTCTGCTAGCCGCTACAGGTGAGCTTGTTACAGAAAAGGCAGGTGTCTTGAACCTGGGCGTAGAAGGCATGATGCTGGTCGGAGCAATCGCCGCCTTCGCAACAGCTGTATCTACCGGGAGTGGTTTATTGGCAATTTTGGTGGGAGCTTTTTCTGGAGTTGCAGTTGCAGCTATTTTCGCAATCCTAACTCTGACATTTCTTGCAAATCAAGTGGCGACAGGCTTAGCTCTAACAATCTTTGGGGTAGGACTAAGTGCTTTGATAGGCAGCAGCTTTGTAGGGATCTCTCTAGAGCCGCTACCTCAGCTTAATGTCGAATTTTTATCAACAATACCAATACTAGGTGAACTTCTATTTGGGCATGACGTATTAGTTTATTTATCTTTCATAATGATCCTCTTGGCCGGCTATTTTTTATCTAAAACTCGTCCAGGTTTGATATTACGGGCCGTCGGTGAATCACACGATTCGGCCCATGCCCTTGGATATTCAGTGCTTACTGTACGATATTTGGCAGTATTATTTGGCGGTTTTATGAGCGGTTTAGCAGGTAGTTATCTTTCACTGGTATATACACCTCTTTGGGCAGAGAATATGACAGCTGGTCGAGGCTGGATCGCATTAGCTCTAGTGGTGTTTGGGACTTGGCGAGCAGGAAGAATCGCTTTTGGAGCTTATTTATTCGGGGCTATTACAATTTTGCAATTGCATGTTCAAGGATGGGGAATAAATATCGCGTCACAGTTTATGACGATGTTACCATATATTGCCACTGTAGTTGTCTTGGTTCTAATTTCACAAGACAGAACAAAAATTAAAATGAATGCACCTCAGAGTATTGGTAAGGCGTTTCGTCCAGCTAAGTAAAAAATATAACTTTAACTTTTAATCCTGAGACTAAGGGGCTCAAAATGAAAACGGAAAAACTATTATTTGGCTTATTAATTCTAGCCGCGGCAATAGCCGCTGCGGTATTCTTTTACAAACAATCTCAGGATGTTTCTAAAAAGACTATGTCGACGGCTGAAGATACAAAAGTTGGTTTTGTGTATGTTGGGCCTATAGGAGATCATGGTTGGACATATCAGCATAACGCTGGGAGATTGGCACTTGAGAAGTCTTTAGGGACTAAGATCAAGACAAGTTATGTAGAAAGCGTTAAAGAAGGACCTGACTCAGAAAGAGTCATACAGCAGCTGGCTTCATCTGGTCATAAAGTTATCTTCACAACATCTTTTGGATTTATGAATCCAACACTAAAAGTCGCAAAAAAGTTCCCTAATGTTAAATTCGAACACGCTACAGGGTATAAGCGGGACGAAAACGTGGGGACCTATAGTGCTCGGTTTTATGAAGGACGTTATATTGCTGGTGTTATTGCTGGGAAAGTATCTAAGACCAATAAGATAGGTTATGTCGCGTCGTTTCCGATTCCTGAGGTTGTGCGAGGAATAAATGCGTTTCTTCTTGGAGCCCGTTCAGTAAATCCAGAAATGACAATCAGCGTGGTTTGGGTGAATAGTTGGTACGACCCTGGTAAAGAGGGCGACGCTGCTAAAGCGCTGATTGACCAGGGAGCTGATATAATCAGCCAGCACACAGACTCTCCAGCGCCTCTGCAGGTTGCCGAGAATCGTGGGGTAAAAGGCTTTGGTCAGGCATCAGATATGATTAAGTTTGCACCCAAGGCTCAGCTCTCAGCAATCGTTAATAACTGGGATAACTATTACGTTGAACGAACAAAAGCTGCGATCGATGGTTCTTGGAAGTCCCAGGATGTTTGGTATGGTTTGAAGGAAGGTATGGTCAAGATGGCTCCATACACAAACATGCCCGATGATGTTCAAGCACTGGCGAAAAAAACAGAGGATGCAATCCGCAATGGGGAATTACATCCTTTCTCCGGGCCTATAAAGGACCAAACAGGTAAGATAGTGGTTGAGGCAGGAAAAGTTGCTGATGCGGGTATGTTGCTTGGCATGAATTTTTATGTTGAGGGGGTTCAAGGATCTTTGCCTAAATAGCCATAGCTGTTGTTGACACTTTATTTGGGGCACTCTGTTTTTAAGTGTATAACAGAGTGCCTTTTTATTTACCTAAAAACAAAGTTTCCAAAAAGTGCTTGAGGCACAAAAAACGTTTTTTTTATTAGGTAAATCAATACTTTCTGGATGATTTATTGCTCTAGCTTAGTATGAATTCACTTAACATAAAAAGCAGAGGGATCAATTACAACGACTACGGTTTCCATAGGTTTAACCAAAGTTTCGAGCACATTTGATTTAACGGAAATACCTCTCATAGCTATTTTGATTTTTCAAAAAAGCTGTCAGCTAAATTATTCATCCGTATGGTGTCATCTGGTGTCGATGCTGTCGACATTTGATGAGTAGTAATTTACTTCTCTTACTAGTTAACATTGTTCGTTGAAAATAAAAGATGGAGTTTCCCTTTGCGCCAGATGACCTTAGTCGCATTTCTGCAAGCACAGAATTGTACAAATTTCGCTGCCTCATGGCGTCATCCTGAGTCACGAGTTGATTCTACATCACCAGACTTTTATCGCCATATAGCCAAAGTTTTGGAAGAAGGAAAATTTCATCTTGGCTTCTTTGACGATCGTTTGGCCATGCCGGATATGTATGGCGGGAACCATGAACATACGGTTGAAGGTGGAATAAGATGTGTAAAAATGGATCCAGTTACCGTTCTGATGACTATGGGAATGGCTACAGAAAACCTCGGTCTGGGCTCAACATATTCGACAACTTATTATGAACCTTTTCACGTAGCTCGTGTCTTCTCAACATTAGACTTGATGAGTAAAGGGCGAGCCGCCTGGAATATCGTCACATCTTTGAATGATGGTGAGGCAATGAATATGGGGCGGACTGAGGTTATAGAGCATGACAAACGGTATGATAGTGCCGACGAATTTATGCAGGTCGTTCTAGGACACTGGAATTCGTGGGAAGAGGGAGCAATTTTAGCGGATAAAGTTAATAATCGATTTGCGGATCCTAAAAAAATTCATCGAATCGACTTCGAGGGGGAATATTACAAGTCACGGGGGCCATTTACCGTTCCCCGTTCACCACAGGGACATCCGGTATTGATTCAGGCAGGACAGAGTGGCCGTGGGCAGAGATTTGCGGCTCGTTGGGCGGAACTAGTTTTTGTTGCATATCCAAATATAGAGGCAGGTAGAAAGGAATATGCGGCCTTTAAGGAAAATATAGCCGCTCATGGCAGAGATCCAGATAAAGTGAAAGTGGCTGCTTTAGCGCATTGTGTAAGTGCAGAGACAAGATCAGAGGCTGAAGATAAAAGAGCGTTAATTGATACTTTGCCAACAGATCTCGATCAATTATCTTTATTGTCGGAAGCTCTAAATTTTGATTTTGGGAGCCGAGGTATAGATGAACCACTGAGTACTGAAGAGATAGAAGGGATGCAGGGTATACAAGGTATACGAAACCGTGTTCTTGAGGCTAGTGGAAAGACGAACCCGACACCCAGAGAGTTTATGAAATTTAGTGGAAGAGGGCTTTTGCATAGCCCTTGGGTTGGTAGTGGTAAGGATGTAGCCGATATAATGGAAGAATGGTTCACAACCGGTGCTTGTGATGGTTTTGTTATTGCAGCCACTCACGTGCCGGGAGCCTATGAAGATTTTGTTAAATTTGTTGTCCCAGAGCTTCAAAGGCGGGGGATTTACCATAAGGATTATGCAGGGCCAACGTTACGGGAAAACCTTGGCCTTGATTATCCTACTGCAGCGCACTGGAGTATTCCTATGCCTAGTGGAGGACATTAATTCAATAATCAAAGTTAAAGCTTTGAACTCAATTTTTGAAACTCACCTCTATGGCTACTCTATAAATAGCTATTGAGTTTTAATAAGATGAAGTAGTAGGGAGTATTTAAGTATGCCTATTGTTGAAGCCAAAATTTTAGAAGAGATAGCAGATAATTTGTTACAAGGAGCAGGGGCTCCAGAAGAAGAGGCTGCAACGGTAGCACGTCATGTGATTGGAGCCAATCTTGCGGGGCATGATAGCCATGGAATTATTCAAATACCTACCTACATCGATCGGGTTGTGAAGAACGAGATCGTTCCTGGGGCTGATTGGGAAATCATTCAAGAGTCACCAACAACCACCGTAGTAGATGGGCACTGGGGCTTTGGTTATGTGGCTAACGAACGGGCGATGAAATATACAATAGAAAAAGCAAAAACACAGAATGTTGCAGCAGCTACCGTTTTTCGTCAGGGTCATATAGGCCGGCTCGCAAGTTATCCGCTTATGGCAGCGGAAGAAGGAATGATTGCCATGATAACAGCGGACTCGGGTCGAGGACCAAAGCATGTGGCACCATTTGGAGGAAGGGAAAAGCGTTTGGGAACAAATCCTATCTCTATCGCGATGCCTTCGAACTTAGATGGCCCTTTCTTTATCGATATGGCTTCGTCAGCGGTGGCAGCAGGCAAGATTAATCTGGCGCTAGCGCGCGGGGATGATATTCCTGAAGGCTGGATTATAGATAAAGATGGTCAGGCTACAACTAACCCCGCAGCCTTCAAAGAAGGTGGGCCGCTGCTTCCATTGGGTGGTACTGAAGGATACAAAGGTTATGGATTATCGGCCATGATAGAGATTTTTTCAGGAATATTGACTGGATTGGGTCACGGTGTTGAACCAAGTGGTCGTCATAACGATGGCTGCTTTATGGCCGTCTTTAAGGTTGAGGCATTCAGGTCCCTTGAAACCTTTAAAAAAGAAGTTGCTGATTTTGCATACTACCTAAAAAATACGTTGCCCGCAGATGGGTTTGATGAGGTACTCTACCCTGGCGAAATTGAGTTTAAAAGAGAGCAGGAGCGAAGTCTTAATGGCATAGAGGTAGAAGACGCGACGTGGTCTAAACTTCATGACCTTGCTCAGCAATATGGAATGGAAAAGAAACTGGGGTTTTAACGGACCCCAGTAAGTCAATCAGTATTCTTGAAGCTTACCTTAGCCCACTTTTCCCATAATAATGCTAATGAGGCATAATCTAAGTCGCCCATATCATTTGCCTCTGCTATCTCATAAGGTGTGTGGGCTGCCAACGTAGCAAAAAGTGGTACGCCGAGTTGTTGGGCTGTCTCGAGAGCCAGGACAGAATCTTTCCTTGCATTTGTGACCGACATACCTCCCTCATAATTTCCTTCTTGCATTCTCTCTTGAACTCGATGAACTAGCGGCCTTAGCAACCCTTCTTCTCTATTTAAAATTTCAATCATTGTCTGGCTCGATACGCCGAGCTTATTTGACATGCTGAAGGCTTCTATTAGTACTACCATTAATGCATGCATCACGCCGTTATTAACAACCTTTGTACCCATTCCTGCTCCAACGGGTCCTAAATCATGGATGCCTGCTGCTATTAAATTGAGTATGTTTGAGGCTAACTTCTTATTCTCATCCGCTCCCCCAAGAAAAAAAGTAATTTCACCGGCTGCCATACTAGCTACGCCGCCTGCTATAGCTGCATCTACATAAGCAATATCGTTTTGTTTACATAGATCATTACAGGTAATTGCGGTTTGTGGTGTAACTGTGCTTGTTTCGATAAGAAGCTTTGGTCTTGAAGCACTATCACAGAGAGTTTTTGTAACAGCGATAGAAATTTCTGGTTTGGGGAGAGAAAGAATAATGTGGTCAGTTTTCTCGGCAAGCTCTTCCGTTGAACTTACGCAGTCGACACCGAGATCTCCGGCACGTAAGCATCTCTCTGGGTCAGGGTCAAAACCGACTACTTTAGTTTTCCTTGCTAAGGCTCCCGCGACTGCACCCCCGGCATTGCCTAATCCAATAACTCCTATTATTTCTGTAATCATGTTGCTTCCTATATATAAAAATTGTTCAATCATTATATCATTTAAACTTTTAATATCCTCTAACCTGACAACTATTTAAGTCCGTGTATTTCAAATTATTCTTATCTCGAAGTGGAGGTTTTTAAAAATGGAAGAACCGTTACACTATTTATCCATTCTCGACTTATCCAAACTAATTAAAGAAAAAAAAATCTCTCCCGTTGAGGTTACAGAACATCTCCTGGGTCGAATTGATGCAGTCGACACCGAATTAAAATCATACGCGACGGTAACGGCAGAGATGGCCATGGATCAAGCACAAATAGCTGAGCAGCAAATCATGTCTGGCGATTATCTTGGGTTTCTCCATGGCGTCCCTATTGCCCTAAAGGATCTTTGTTTCACCAAAGGAGTTCGGACTATGGGGGGAACAGCCGTGCTGGAGGATTTTAAGCCGGCATATGATGCGACTATTGTTGAACGATTCAGAGCAGCTGGGGCCATTCTGTTAGGAAAGCTCAATTTAACAGAAGGCGCTATGGCCGGTTATAACCCAAAAAGGGAGGTCCCACAAAACCCGTGGAAAGAGGACCATTGGCCTGGAGCCTCTTCAAGCGGCTCGGGGGTAGCTGCCGCCGCGGGCCTTGCATATGCGACTATAGGGAGTGACACCGGAGGGTCTATTCGTCATCCGGCAGCAGTTTGCGGGACTGTTGGTCTTAAACCAACCTGGGGTAGAGTAAGTAGGTATGGCGTGCTCGACCTTGCACAATCGCTTGATCATGTGGGGCCATTAACACGAAGCGCAATAGACGCCGGAATAATAATGCAAACTATTTCAGGTTCAGATGTTAATGACCCTACAGCATTACTCGATCCGGTTCCTGATATGTTAATGAATGTAGGATCCGGTATTAAAGGGATACGAATAGGATGGGACTCAGAATATAGTTCTAGAGATATAGAAGCAGATTTTGCTGTGGCCGTGGTGGATGGTCTAAAGATTATGAGTGAGCTGGGTGCAGAAATAATTGAAGTATCTATGCCAAAAAAATTAAGAGAATATATGCAAGCCTGGCCAGTATTGTGTAGTTCTGAAGCCGCATTTGCCCATCAAGAGTTTTATCCCGAACGCAGCGAAGACTATGGGTTGTGGTTCAGAGAATGGCTACGTCAAGGCGCTGGCTATTCCGCAATTGATTACGCTAGAGCTCAAGAAAGCAGGCAGGAGTGCAATGGGGCACTCATGGGAACAATGGACGGCATTGACCTGCTATTATGTCCGTCAACCCCGCGGGCAGCATATCCATACACAGAAAAAAATGCCTATGGACCAATCCCTCAAAACCGTGATCCATGGGATTCAAGGTTCACTGTGCCCATGGATTTTTCAGGGTTGCCAACCATAGCCCTGCCGTGTGGACTAAATTCTAACCAATTGCCTTTATCGCTTCAATTAGTTGGCAATCGTTTATCGGAACCGCTACTTGTGCAAGCAGGAGCAGCTTTCCAGTCCGTGACAAATTTTCACAAACTCCGTCCTCCTCGGTGGTAGCTAATACTAGGAAGAACTAGCTATTAACGCCACTGCAGGCACTACCATAAAAACTGCTAAGACTATACGTTTAGTAATTCGTTCTCTTCTAAAAATAGATACACTGAGGATAAGTGTGAAAATGGGCGAAGCTGCAACGATAGGTACAATTTGAACAACCTGTCCTTGGTGTAGGGCAGTATTAAGCGCTATAACTGCTATACTAAAACAAGCGCTTGCAGCCATAAACCAGCGCGCTGATGGGCTTCGCCATGGGAGAGGCGGACTTCCGCGCCTTAACTTATTTATACATAAAGTGATTAATGCCGATACTACAAAGCCCACCAGTCCTGCAAGGTAGGCATCCGGAACTTCCTCCATGCCAATTTTTGTTAGTACATGTGCAAAAGCGCGTATGGCCGCTGCGCCTATTGGTAATGCAAGGGCCCAAATAGGCCAGTTAGTAGTAATCCTATCATCCTTCTTTGCTAGGATCATAACTGCAAGAACGATTACGATAGTTCCGATTGCTGTGGGTAAGGTTAGAACCTCTCCCAAACACAGAATACCCAACGCTACTCCAAATAATGGGGTGGTTGAAGTCAAAGTAGAAGAAAGTGTTGGCCCTAAAAAGCGCATCCCTGCTAAGGCTAAATTAGCAGACACTGCCGGTCTAAAACAGCCAACCAGCACAAATATCAATACAACCGGATGCATTAAGTGATCGAGGTTCAAAAAAAAAGGTGCGGCCAGTAAGAAGAGAATCGCAGAGGTTGATATTGTGATTGCAGCACCACTTTTAGAGTCAATATGCTGCAAACCCATACTTTGCAACATCGCTCCCAATGCAAAAAGGAAAGCGGCTAAAAGCGATAGTAAGATGGGGAATAAGTTTTCTAACACAAACGGGGCACAGTTCTCAAAGGGTGGGCTAAACTTCAATAACAAATTCTGAGACGCATCGAAACATTCGACGCAAGGCAAAATAGTGTACCATTGGCTTTACTAGGATCGCATTTCTTATTGCCCGCACGTGATCATAATTCATTTTTGACAAATATACGCCATAAAATACAATTATTCTTCTTCTTGGACGCTACTAAACAATATTATTTGCCCTTAACTGTTCATAATCACACCTGTAGAGACTGGGTGGATTGCAAAAGGTCCACGTTTGTAAGAACTTATGGAAAAGACCAACCTCTGGATATCTATTCAATGCAATATAAGAAAATTACTATAAATCCCCTATCAGGTGCCATGGGAGCTGAGATAGGAGGCGTAGATCTAAGTCAAAGACTAGACAACCAAACATTTGATGAAATTCATCAAGCATTATTAGAAAATTTAGTTATCATATTTCATGATCAAACTTTAGGCCCAGATGAATGTAAGGCATTTGCAAGGAAGTTTGGCTCCTTGGAACCATACCCTTTTGTTAAAGGTCTTCCTGAGCACCCTGAAATATTTGAAATCCGCAAAGAACCTGACGAAAAAAGAAATTTTGGGGGAAAGTGGCATTCAGATATGTCATTCACCAATATGCCACCGATGGGAACGATGTTGTATGCGTTAGAAGTTCCCTCTAAGGGAGGCGATACTATGTTAACTAATTTGTATTTGGCATATGATAGTCTTTCGGATGGTATGAAAGAATTATTAGAAGGCATGAATGCGGAGTATTCAGCGGCTTTAAAAAACTCGGGCGGCAGGGTTGCGAGAATGAACTCTACCCGTTTTGATGTGGCGAATTTAGACCGGGCAGAAGAAGCCTCTTTCCATCCAATAATACGAACGCATCCTCAAACCAATAAAAAGGCGCTTTATATTAGCGGTGCTCATCTAGCACGTTTTGAGGATATGACTGTTGAGGAAAGTAAGCCGCTTCTTGATTTCTTAAGGGAACATGCATCAGAACCCGATTTTACATGCCGTGTTCCATACCGGAAAGGAACCCTTGTATTGTGGGATAATAGATGTACGCAGCATCGGGCCTTAAATGACTATCATGGGGAGCGACGAGTAATGCATCGTCTGACCATAGGTAGCAATGAGGTACCCCAATAAATTTTATTTGATTATTATTAGTAAATATGAGCACAGGAGAATAGAAATGGGTAAACGGATTTTGATAATGGGAGCAGGAGCCGTTGGTGCATATGTAGGTGGTTATATGGCTCGAATGGGGGAAGATGTCATCTTTGTTGATCCTTGGGCAGAACATGTCGCTGCAATGAATAATGATGGTTTGACATTGTCAGGTCTCACGGATGCAGAGTGTTTTAATACCCCAGCCAGAGCAATCACGTTAACCGATGTTCAGGGTCTGAAACGAGAGAAGCCAATCGATATAGCCTTTATTTGTATGAAGTCGTATGACACGGCTTGGGCAACTATGCTCGTTAAAGATTATCTTTCTCCTACGGGGTTTTGTGTTTCATTACAGAACTGTATTAATGAAGAGACAATAGCTGATATTGTTGGATGGGGCAGAACGACTGGCTGTATCGCTGCTAAAATAGCCGTAGAACTCATAGGTCCTGGTAAAGTCAGGCGCGGGGTCCCATTAGGTGGAAAAAAACATACTGTTTTTAGAGCTGGTGAGGTACATGGCCGTATAACTCCCAGAATTGAGGAAATAGCTAAATTATTATCTTCGGTTGATAGTGCGAAGGTTACAAATAATTTGTGGGGTGAACGCTGGTCCAAATTAGTTGCGAATGCGATGAGAAATGGTGTCTGCGCGGCTTCAGGTCTAGGAGCCAATGCTTGTGATCAAGAGACAATCACCAGGAGATTGACGATAAGACTAGCTGGTGAAGCAGTTAAAATTGGGAAAGCATTGGGTTATCAATTAGAAACTATCAACAAGTTTGAACCAGATGACTGGGTTGCTGCGATGGATGGCGATACTGGTATGATAGCGTCAATGGAAAAAGTAATGGAAGAAAGCGCTATTGGGCGGAGTGATGCCTCCAGACCATCGATGGCACAGGATATTGATAAGAAACGACGTACCGAAATCCACGCTATCAATGGCTTTGTTGTCGAAAAAGGGGCAGAAATAGGACTAACGGCGCCAGCTAACGCTGCCCTGGTTGAGGCGGTAACGCAGGTGGAGACCGGTAAGTCTAAACAAAGTCTTGATCTGGTTAGTTCAATCTAAGGATTGGACCTATTTTCCATTATTTGCTTCAGGCACCCTTCCATAGATGTCTTCAAAGCGTTCTATATCCTCCTCTCCCAAATAATCGCCGGATTGAACCTCAACAATAATCAGAGGCCCTTTTTGTTTGTTTTCTAAACGATGCAGCCATCCAAGTGGGATATCGATAGACTGATTCTGGTGTAGGTTAATAATTTCAAGTTCATCCTGGCTGGGCCCGCGAGTAACGGTGGCGACGCCCTTTATAACGACCCAATGCTCGGAGCGCTTTTTATGCGTTTGTAAAGATAAGGTGGAGCCAGGGTTTACGGTTATGCGTTTCACCTGGTAATTGGGCTCAGAAATTAATGCTTCAAAATTGCCCCAGGGTCGATGCACCGTTGTATGTTGCTTCGATTCACTTCTGTCTTGGGAATTGAGGATTTCCACAACCTTTTTCACTTCTTGTGAGTCGTCTTTGTTCATTACCAGAACAGCATCTGGCGTTTCAGCAACAACCAAGTTTTTAACACCAACGGTTGCAACTAGCCTCGAGCCAGCATGAACTATCGTATCGTTGGTGTTTTTTAGAATGACATCTCCAACTGTAACATTTTGATTGGCATCTTTTTCTAAAATCTCCCATAACGCTGTCCAGGACCCTGCATCATTCCAATCAGGTTCAACTGGCACAACACAAGCCTGACGCGTTCGTTCCATTACTGCGTAATCAATAGATATTGAGGGAGCTCTGGAGAAAGCTTCTCCGTCTAATCTTATGAAGTCTAAATCGGGTTTGGCGTTATTAAGTGCTACTCTGCACGCATCAGCTATTTCCGGTTCAAAAGTAGATAATTCCTCTAAGTAAGTACCTGCTTTAAATAGGAAAAGACTACTGTTCCATAGATAATCCCCAGACGTTATATAGCCTTTAGCACTTTCAAAGTTAGGCTTTTCTTCAAATTTATCGACGATGAAGCAGTTTTCTGCAGCTTTAATGGGCTGCCCCATTTTGATATATCCAAACCCGGTTTCTGGATGTTTGGGTTTAATTCCAAAAGTTGCAAGGTGGTTCCCATTTACCGCTGGTATTGCTGACCGTACTGCTTCTCGCAATAGGTGAGGCTTATTAATTTTATGATCGGATGCGAGAAGAAGCACAAGCCCATCGGGGTCGCTCTCACTAACTTTCATAGCCGCTATGGCGGCTGCGGCTGCAGTATTTCGACCAACGGGTTCGAGAATGATATTCGAAGGTACAATATCAATATCCAATAATTGCTGGGCTACGATAAAACGGTGTTCAGAATTACAGATAACCGTTGGTGCTGCAAAGTTCTCTAGCCTATTGAAACGGAGTGCCGTTTCTTGAAAAAAACTATATGGCCCATCAATAGCCAAAAATTGTTTAGGAAACAAAGGCCTTGAAATAGGCCATAAGCGAGTTCCAGAACCACCTGAAAGTATCACGGGGTAAATAGTTGACATTTCTTTTTCCGGGTTGACCATTTGCACGCTTAGTCTCAGGCTCTAGCAGGTATTAACGTTCGTTGGAAGACCCCATTATGATTTTAGTTTTTGGCTCGTTGAATGCAGACTTATTTTTTAATGTAAATAACCTACCAAAAAAAGGCGAAACTGTTCTTTGCTCTGAATATAAATTTCAACCAGGGGGTAAGGGAGCGAATCAGGCAGTTGCTGCTGCTAGTCTAGGGGGACACGTTGAAATGATAGGGAGCGTGGGAAACGATGTTTTTGCTAGCCCTGTGATAGACGCACTCCAAAACTTTAATGTTGGGGTAAGTGGGATAATTCAAAGACAAGTTACCACTGGTACAGCCTGTGTAATGGTTGAAAATCAGGGGGAAAACCAAATTGTTGTTGCAAGTGGAGCTAATTTAAAGACGACTTCTGACCAGGTAAGTGATGTTCAACTTAATGAGGATACGATACTGATACTTCAAATGGAGGTGCCTATTGCTGAAATCAGAAAAGTTATTTTTCGGGCTCGAAACGCCGGTTGTAAGATTATTCTTAATTTGGCACCGGCACTTAAAGTAGATGATGACGTTTTGAAACTTTGTGATTACCTTATCTTAAACGCGGGAGAAGCGAAGGTCTTGGCCGGTAAAGAGGAGTCAGCCGAAAATTATGCCAGAGCATTTTTTGAAAAATATGATGCGGAAGCCATTGTTACACTGGGTGATGAAGGTGCCGTTTTAGCTAATGGTAGTGGTGTATACCGGACCAAAGCCCTTGATTTAAAACCCATAGATACCGTTGGTGCTGGTGATGCTTTTGTAGGTGTTTTTGCCGCTTGTTTGAGTATTGGGAAGAGTAGTTTGTCGGCCCTGGGTTTTGCTTGCGTAGCAGGAGGGCTAACTTGTTTAGCTGAGGGAGCGCAAACCAGTCTGCTCTCTTCCGAGGAAATTGAAAGAAATATGGAAAGGCTCTCGCCACCAGAATTAATCGAATAATAGACATGATATAGGTCTATTTTCGACAAGTTGCAGTATAGACCCAACTATCACCACGGCGTCGAGCATAAACATCAATAGAGCGATCTGTTTTTGTATAACAAGAAAATAAAGGTAGTGTTAAGTAATTGGTTAGCACAAATGAAACTGTATTGGCTCCGTACAGCTCTCCGGTTAAACACATTTTATGGCTTTCATTGCGGGATAATCGGAAACTAGATCGTTCGCGTGATTTTAACTGTATTCTTCCAGTTATGCTGAAAGGTGCCTTATTTCGGACCAAAAGGCAGACCTCGCCAACGTAGCCGTTTCCTGGCGGAGGTTTTAGCTCTCGTTGATTAGAGGATACGGGCATAGTTTCTTCACATCCAAAAATGGAAAGAATGACAAAACTAAAAGTAAGGAGATAAAATGTACGTTTCATAGTCTAACTGTATAACAGACTTTGTTAAGTTTTACTCAATGATCTGAATAGATCTCGTTCTAAAAGCCCTTTGCAAGGAATCTCCAAGAAAATTGAATGCTATAACCGTTAAGAATATTAAGGTGCCAGGCCAAATAGCAAGCTTTGGGTCTTCGTATATTAATTCCTGAGCGCCCGTAAGCATATTGCCCCAGCTGGCTACAGGAGGTTGAATTCCAAGGCCAAGAAAGCTCAATACGCTCTCAAAAAGGATGATATTACCAATATTCAATGTAGTTGCTACAATGATGGGCGAAGTGACATTTGGCAGTATATGTTTAAACATAATACGCATTGGGCCGTATCCTTGAGCTAATGCCACCTGAATGAAATCATCCTCTCTGACCGCCAAAGTGGAAGCTCTCACTAAACGGGCTATTGTGGGCCACCCGACGATAGAAATTATTATTATTATTTTGAAAGTACCGAAGAAAGGCATGTCAATATAGGTTTGTGGAATGCCAAGTTTACTCAAATCTATTGCCGTGAAAACAATCAATAGAGGAAGAAGAGGAAGTGAAATTATAGTATCGGCAAATCGCATTATAATAGAATCTATTTTTCCTCCGAAATAACCTGATGTGAGCCCTAGCACAGTTCCTATTGAACCAGCGATAATTGAAGCTATTAAGCCGATTGAGAGAGAGATTTTCCCGCCGTTTAATAGGCGTAACATAAGGTCTCTACCCAGTTCGTCTGTTCCAAGAATATAGGTTCCACTCGGCCCCAAAAATCGGTTAAATAAATCAACTCGGGTTGGGTCTGCTGCTCTTAGATGTTCGTAAATAGGCGCCAAAAGAATTATCAAAATCATTAATAATAGAAAGGAAAGACTAATAACAGCGGTGGGCGTATTAAAAAACCTAGAGAAAAAGACACTTTTTTGTGTTTTGAGAATTCGCGCGTTCATCTAGTTTTTCTTTTGATAGTTTATACGCGGGTCCAACGTGGCGTAGGCAATGTCGGCCATTATATTTGCTGTTAAGGTCAGTAGTGTGGCCAACAGAAGACCAATTAACGCTAAATTATAGTCGCTAGCAATTATGGCATCATAAATGGTCTTCCCCATTCCAAGCCATGAAAACATTGTTTCTGTTATTAGTGCCCCAGAGAATAAAGAACCAAAGTCTAACGCTATGATTGTCACCACGGGAATTAATGCATTCTTAAGGGCATGCCGCCATAAGACAGATTTTTCTAATAAGCCTTTTGCTCTGGCAGTTCTTATATAGTCATTTTGCAGAACCTCGGTCATGGAGGCACTCACGTGCCGTGTGTACCCCGCAATCGTCGCCATGGACAAAGTTGCCACTGGTAATATCATATGGTGAACCCGGTCTATTAGGCTACCATCACCAATTGTTTCCATTCCACTTGCGGGTAAGATACCGGCGAATACCGAAAACAATAAAATAAACAAAAGCGCTAACCAAAATGGGGGAATGGAAATTCCTGCAAAACAGAGAAAGTTAATGGCTTTTTCCAGAAGAGAATTTGGATGGGTTGCCGCGTAAATACCAGTGGGTATTGCAACTAATAAAGCTAAAGCTAGAGAAACGCTCATCAGCGTTATTGAATTGAATAATCGGGGACTAAGAATATCCATAACGGGTTGAGCAAATAGTCTGGAATACCCAAAATTTCCCTGCACGGCATTGGTTATCCAAGCTAAATATCTTTCAAGTACTGGTTTATCTATATCATAAAGCTCTTTTAATCTCTGTAAATCGTCGCTTGATATAGTAGGATCAGACCCGACTAACAAATCTATGGGGTCGCCAGGCATAAGACCCAGAAGTAAATAGATAAAAAAGCTCATTACGAGTAGAATTATGAAGGACTGACATGTTCGGTTGATAATAAATCTAATCATTTACTATATTCATAGTCTATTTCTAAAGAGTTGCTGCTTTAGATAATTGGATATTACTTAATAACGCGCCAATCCTCTACCCAGTTAGTGGATGTAAACATGTGACCAGTTGGTTTGATCCCCTTAAGCCATTTAGGAACAATGAAGCTGTTTGCCCTAAAATACAACGGTATAGCAGGAAGTTGCTCTGCATATAATCTTTGTAACTGTCCCCAGAGCTTTTTCCGTTTCTCTTTCTCTAGTTCTATCTCTATGGAGTCAATCAACTGGTCCATTAATTGATTCTTGAAACCGGTATAATTCTGTCCAGACCAATTGTTTTCTTTTGTGGGTACTGATTGAGAATGAAGCGTGGTTCGCGGTAATGACTCGGGTGCGGACAACCAAGCAAACATTGCTAGTCCTGTAAATTTTCTTTTACTGATAGTCTCTCCAAATAGCACGCGAGCAGGTTGGTTTCGGATTTTTATATCAATACCAACGGCTTTCCAGTAGCTTTGTAGCACCTGCTCTACCAGTTCTCTTGATCTATTTCCAGCAGTTGACATGAGTTCTAGCTGAAGTTTTTTCCCAGCTGAGTTGTATCTAAATCCCGCTTTAGTAGTATTCCACCCAGCATCATTCAAAAGTTCTCGTGCTTTCTGGGGATCAAAGGAATATTTCTTAATGGTATTTGTGTGTATCCAATCTAAAGGATGAATTTTATTATGCGCTACAGGCTGTTTGCCGCTAAACAACCTGTTACTGATTGCTGTCCGGTCGATGGAGTGGATTAATGCTTTGCGAACTCTGAGGTCGGAAAGTATTGGATTGTCCAACATTAAATCTAGGTGTTCGTAAATCAACCCTGGTTTATACGAAACCTGATATTTCTCGGAATGTCGCTTCTCAAACGACACCGCTTGATCTAGTGAAAGTCCTGCCTCTCCCGCGATATAGTCGATTGCCCCAGACAAAAGATTAGCTTCTAATGCAGAGGTTTTTTCTATTGTTTTAACTTGTATTTGTTTGAAACCAGGAGTCTTTCCCTTCCAATACTCATTCTGTTCTAAAACAATATAAGATCCGGAGACGATCTCAGTGATACGATAAGGCCCATTATATAAACCCGGATGCGTAGGATTAGTTTGGTATAGCGTCTTTTTCCTATAGTCGCGTGGTTCTTTAAAGGCGTCTCTCTCCAGATGTGCGGGGAGAATATTAAACCCACTTAATGCATAATATCGGTAGTCTAGTTTCTTGTTTATGATAGTGAATGATTTAGTGTCGTGGACTTCAATATCGATAATATCTGTGAAAGATTGATGATTAGTTACACCCGTCTCTTTGTGTTTTCCAACTTGCCACGTGAAAAAGATATCTTCAGTCGTAACCGGCGTTCCATCCCCCCAAAAAAGCCCATCTTTGAGAGTAAACCGGGTTCTAACACCCCGTTCTCCAGTAGCCCTTCCGTATTTATCTTTTATGGAGAATACTTTGGCGCGACCATTTTCAAAAGTCGCCAATTCAGTACAAAGCTGGCATACCGGTTCCCAGTTGTGATCAATTATTGAAATCTGACGACGTGCCATTGCTAAGATGTACGATTTTATCAACATTGAATCTATTAGAGGATTGAGTGTCGAGGGAAATTGCGTCACGCCAATTACAAGGCGCTGCTTGGTTGATGCCTCGGTGGAAGTTAGTGCTACCAGTGAAACCAAGAGCCCCAATAGCCACAGTCTAACCCTCATCATTTTGTCTTTCTTAAATTATCTAAAGCAATGCAGTTTCTAAACTTAGATCCAAAGTTATTTTTACTTAGGTGAAAGGAATGTCCAATACATGAGTTTTAAATGCGGGTCGCTCAGAAAGCTGATCATACCAATTTTCTAAATGCTCCATGCTAGGCCGATCTTGGATTAGTCTGAACCAGCGATAAACGTGTATAGCTAATGGGATATCACCCATGGTAAATGCGTCACCGGCTACAAAGTTTTTATCGGATAAATTGTCATTTAAAATCTGCATGGCTGCGATCATACCAAGACGGCTTGACTCTATAAGAGCTAAATCCCGCTCATTCTCGGGGGTTCTAACCAGACCCCAGAAGATTGGAGTAATATATTGCCCTACACTGGTATGCTGCCAATCCATCCAACGATCGGCCGAGGCCCGGACTTTCGGGTCAGAGGGATAAAGGCCTCCGGTGTCGTGCTTAGCGGTTAGGTAACGAACGATAGCGTTAGACTCCCATAGTATAAGTCCATCCTCTTCCATGGTGGGGACTCTGGCGTTAGGATTCATTGCAAGATATGGAGGCTCGTTAACAATACCAAACTCGCCTCCTACGTCTAAACGTTCATACGATACCCCCATCTCGTTAAGCGCCCACACAACCTTCTGAACATTAGACGAATTCCTACGTCCATGAATTGTCAGCATTTTATAATCCCCTTTTTATCATTCTAAAAAGATAGCGTTATTTGATTCTAACTTAATTTATTCCGGTCTGCCCAGTCATCTGGATCATTTAAAAAATCTTTAACCGTATTTATTTGTTCTGCCGTATAGGTACGGGTCGCTGCAACCTGAAGAACATCCCACCAGGTGCAAAGGCCATGGAGTGAGACACCGGCCGATTTCAAATTTTCAGTACTCTCTGGAAAATTTCCATAATGGAAAACAACAAAACAATGGTCCACCTTTCCACCCGCTTCGCGGATAGCATTTATGAAACTCAGTTTACTCCCGCCATCCGTTGCAAGGTCCTCGACAAGTAAAATATTTGCGTCCTCTTTAAAGGTTCCCTCTATCCGAGCATTTCTGCCAAAACCTTTCGCCTGTTTTCGAATATACAACATGGGTAGACCTAAAAGTTCAGCGATCCAAGCTGCAAAGGGTATTCCGGCTGTTTCTCCACCTGCTACTGCATCGAAGACTTCAACTCCAGCTTCATGATTTAAAAGACTAACACCCATTTTCATCAACTCTGACCGGGCTCGGGGAAAAGATATGATTCTTCTGCAGTCGACATATACTGGGGATAAACGACCTGACGTGAAGGTAAATGGATCATCGGGCCTAATATGAATTGCCTCTATATCTAATAATATATTTGCAGCCAATTGGGCGGGACTTTTATTAAAGTCAGGGGTTAGGGCGCCGGTCATTACCATACTAGCGATTTGATCGGGGTCAATATCATCACCCGTTCCTTTGTATATTATTTCCCCTCTGGATAATACGATAACTAAATCCCCTATCGAAAGACTGGGTTCTATCTTCTGTTCAGCCATGATGATGGTAGCGCCATTCTTTTTTATGGAACCTACAATTTCCATGATTTCATCTATCATTACAGGTGATAAACCTAGTGTGGGTTCGTCCAGTAAGATTAGTTTAGGCGTATTGATTGTAGCTCTAGCAATTGCGAGCATCTGCTGTTGTCCTCCTGATAAAGACCATGCCCTGTCGCCTTTTTTAATTTTTAAGGCTGGCAGAAGTTCAAAGATTTCTTCAATACGCTGATCTCTTTCTGCTTTTTTCCCACTGAAAGAAACCGCTAATGTTTCCCAAACAGTTAATCCTGGAAATAAGCGTCTCCCCTCTGGACAATAACCAATTCCCAAATGCGCCCGCTGTCGCGTACTCATAGTATGAAAGTTCTGTCCATTCATTTGAATGGTTCCAGAAGAGATTTTATCTAAACCCATTATAGCTCTCAATAGGCTCGTTTTTCCCGCTCCATTGGCTCCAAAGATTACCATAGACTGATGCTCTTTTAGCGTAATTTCGATGTCCCGGATGGTTTGTTCACTTTTATGAATCCCATTGAGATTGCTTATGGTTAGGGTGGTGTTATTCATACACGGGAGTTTCCAAAATATAATTTTAAGGCTTTAGGATCGGCTAAAACTTCTGCCGGTGTTCCTTCTGCTACCACTGAGCCTTGATCAAGGCATATTAAACGATCAACCACGGGTAGTAAAAAATCCATAGAGTGATCCACAATCAAGATTGATATTCCCGATTGAGCTAGTTGACGGATTTTAGTGCTCAAAAACTGTTGTTCTGCGGATGATAAACCGGCGGCGGGTTCGTCCAATAGTAATATTTTTGGTTCTGTTGCTAACGCCATGCACAGATCCAGTTCTCGGGCATCTGCGGCGGATAAGTCACCTACCATACTTCCGGTCTTGGAGGTTAATCGCGAATTTGTTAAAATCGCATGTGTTTGGTTATCTCGATGTTTGAGATTATGTTGGTTTGTTGAACAAGCTAAAATGGCCTGATACACGTCAAGGCCTGAAGAACGCAAAGATGTTTGATAAGTTCGCGCTATCCCCCGATTTGATCGTTTGTAAGAGGGAGTGTTTTCTATAAAAGAACCATCGAGTTTAATAGTTCCTTCGTCTTGTCGTTGTAAACCTGAAATAATATTTATAAGTGTTGATTTTCCTGATCCATTTGGACCGACTAGGCCAACTATTTGATAGCTCTGTAAAGTCATATTTAAATTTTTTAAAGCCTTAATCCCCCCGTATGTTTTTGAGAGGCCTTGAATTTCTAATAAGGTGCTGCTTGCGTCAGAGACACTCTTATTTTCTTTGGATGGTAGGATTTTCAAATCATAGGCGGGATTCTTAATTATAAATTTTTCAAATAAACCAAAAATTCCACTTGGGGTGATAATGATAGTACAAAGAAGAGCCACCCCATAGGCAATTAAATAATGTGTCTCTAAGAAGCGAAACCATTCTGGAAGATGTGTGAGTAATATTGCCCCAATCACAGCGCCCGCAGGATGATTTTTCCCTCCGATCACAGTCATAGCAAGGATACTCACCATTACTTGAAATTCCAAAGTAGCAGGGGAGACTACACCAATCGTATAGGCTTGAAGTGCTCCCGCAGTAGCCCCAAAAATGGCGCTCATTATAAAGAAAGTTAAGCGCCATCTGCCGATGTCTATACCTGATGAGGCTGCAACTTCTGGAGTATCTTTTAATAGGGTTACTTGATAATTGAACGGAGTTCGCATTATCCAAAAAGTTAAACTCACTATGATGACCAAAATAAACCAAACAAATATAAGCACGTGGTTAGAGGAGGATAGCTCCATGCCAAATAAATCCAATTGCGGGATGCCATATGTTCCATTTGCTCCCCCTGTAACCTCTGTCCAATTTATAGCGATCAATAGAGCAACCTGAGCGATTCCAAGGGTTGCCAATGCAAAATAATGTGACTCTAATCGTAAAACAGGGAGTGCTATGATTAAGGCTACTAGAGCTGTAAATATGACTGCAAATAATAGGCAAGTTAAAAAACTTAATTCAAAATGAACTCCTATTAAACCGGCTGAATAAGCCCCTAACCCAAAAAAACATCCTTGTGCCAGAGATAAAGCCCCCAGACGGCCAAAAATGAGGTGATAGCCCATCGCAGCAATCGCATATATTCCAGATAATGTCATGATACGCTGGCCATAAGAATCAGCATTTAATGCTAAGCATAACGGAATTAGCACAATTATTAACGTAACAATAAAGTCTCTTGAATACAGAGAAGACATCAGGTTCTCCTTTGAATTGCTTCCGCAAATAAACCTGACGGGCGAAATAAGAGAACTAATAAAAGGGCAGCAAAAAGCAGAGCTTCCGCAACAACATAAGAGACTAATGTAGCCATAATAACTTCAAATAACCCTATGGCTAATGCCGCAATAACTGCCCCATCAAGCCTTCCCCAACCACCTAGAGTAACGGCTATATACGCTTTTAGCATATATAGTCCGCCGTCACTTGTGGTTACAAAAAATTGATTGGAAAGTAAAAGGCCAGCAGCGCCAGCGAGTGCGATTGCTACGCTAAATGTAATAGAAATACATTGCGGTCCATTAATGCCGATTGTTTCTGCCATTTCTGAATCTTGGGATGCGGCTCTTAATTTTCGTCCAAGTTGGGTTTTATTCATTAAAAAACCGACGCATAGAATCAAAAAACTTGCAGAAAGGATGATAGATATTTGCTGTTTTGAAATTGTCAGTGTCCCAATAGTTATTGTGCCTGAACTGATTAAAGCTGGGCCAATTTGAGGTTCAGGACCAAAGCCAGCATTTATGCTGTGTTGGATAATTAAACCCATCGCGATTGTGCTAATGAAAACTGTTACAGGAGGACGGTTTTTAAGAGGTTTATAGGCTATCATCGAAAACAAAAGGCCAAAAAATGCCATACCTATCAGAACGAGTGGCAATATAATCAAGCCGGATGCTCTTATAGCATTAAAATTATCCGCGATCACATATTCGGCCAATATAACTGTTAGGAAGCCACCCGCCATTACAAAATCGCCCTGCGCAAAGTTTACAGCTCCGATTGCATTAATGACTAAAACAAACCCTAGGGTGATCAAAGCATAAGCACAGCCGAGGGAAATTCCATTGACGATGAGTTGAAGGCTGATATCTAACATTCGTTCTTTAGTTTATCAATTAAATGTACCGTCGATATTTAGATATTTCTTGGTAATTTTCGGTGTTTTAGTCGTCCCATCGTAACACACGATAGTTGCATCATGTCCCATGTTTCCCTTGCCATCTGATTTATATTTCATCGCAAGACCATTAAACGTATTTGTGGCTAGCCAGTTTCGAATATCCATGGCTGTTTTTGCACCACTTTTTAAAGCTGAGATAACCATATTCATCCCATCATACTGAGCTAGTGCGAAAGCGTCGGGCAGCGTTTGAAAACGTTTTTTATACTCAGTGGTAAATTGGATCAATTTGGGATGGTTTTCTGAGATTGGAGATGCCGCGGTTTCAGCACAGACGCCTCTCAACTGATGGTTTTTCAGAAGTTTTGCAGTGGATGGTTGATGCATTGCTGAGCCAGCTACAATTGGCAATTCAATCCCACTATTGCGCGCTTGGCGAATGACAAGTGCAGTTGGTGTCGAATGCAGGTGTAGTAAAATTACATCGGGTTTAGAGGCTCTAAGTTTGGTTAAAGCGGGTAGCATATCTTTTACAGAAGGAGCGAGCGCTTCTTCGAAAACTAGCGGCGCCCCAGCTTTTCTTAAAGCCTTTGACAAATGGGAGTAACCGCTCTGACCATAAGCCGTGGTCTGATATAAGAGAGCTGGACGTTTCGCTCTCAAAACTTCAGTAACATATCGAGCGTGTGCAACTTTTACTACAGCATCGCCAGGGAAAAACCGAAAGATAAACGGGTTGTCAAGTTCCGTAAGTTTTGCAGTACCTGATACTGTTATAAGCGGAACGCCTGCTCTTTTTGCAATTGGAAGCATTGCAAGCATTTGTGTTCCAAATATGGGAGCTGCGATTGCCATCGGCTTTCCCCGGCTCAATGCTCTTTGAAGGGCGGTTACGGCGATCTCTGGGGATGTGGATGTATCCGAGACTTCATATTTTATTTTTAGACTGCTGGAAGCTTCATCTAGCGCTTGAATCGCTCCATTACGTTGCGCGGTTCCCTCCAAAGATAGAAATCCTGTTATAGGAACAAGAATTGGAATATATGTCTCTTTCGCTTCTGCCGAAATTGGGAAAAGAACTATCATAGCAAAGATTGGCAATAACTTCGGTAGTTTAATCATATGGTTCTCCCAACTATCTTAATCTTGCTGGATCAATGGTCAACAAAGGTACAGCGTTTTAAACTTGTCATCTGAGGCTGGGTACGGACGACTTCCTACGCCGGGGTTAACCGGTTCAGGTTCCATGGGTATAATCTCAGAACTTTTCGAAAAACGAAAAGAACACCCCAGCATCAACGACGTTTAAAGTGCTTTTTATTTGCGATAATGTCAACATGTAAGGAAACTGGATTGGAAGACCATGTTACTAGAGGCTATATTTTTCTCTATTACTCCGTGTCCCCCGACGGCGCGTCGTTTGGGTTTTTTAAAAGAAAATATTTCTATAATTAGCCGTTATGGCCGTTGTAAAAAAAAATGGTTAAACCATTTGTCGGAGAGCAAAAAAAATATAGAAAAAGCAATAGGCAAATCCGTGGGTAACAGGCGGGTTATAGTTTTTGGGGCGGGTCTTGGTTATGATTTGCCGCTGAAGAAATTATTATCCCATTTCGAAGAAGTCGTTCTCGTGGACTTAGTCCACTCATTGCCAATCAGATGGATGGCGTGGAGAAACTCATCTTTAAAATTGATTGTTCATGATGTCACCGAGAGCTTAGACGACATTGTAACTGGAAACTTAAGTATCCGCTCGCCAACTCGTTTTCTAGATGACGATCAAACAGATTTGGTTATTTCATTGAATATTTTGTCTCAACTGCCAATATTGCCATCTATTTTTCTGGAAGAACATTTACAAATTAACCAAGATGATATTCAAAAGATGTCACGGACAATTATTGAGTGCCATCTGGATTATCTCTCGAATTTCTCATGTACTGTCTGTCTGATCACTGACATAGAGAGAGAAATTTTTGACTCCTCGGGAAAAATTATAAAAAAGTTCTCAGCTTTAAGCGACGTATCATTTCCTTGGGAGAGTCAGACGTGGATATGGGAGATAGCTCCTTTGGGCGAGGAATCATTAGATTACTCTGTGAGACATAGAGTGGCGGGTATTCCAAGTCTTGAGGATGCTATAATAAGCAAGTAATTAGAACCTTTATTTTAAAGGAACCGTGCATGAATAATGATAATGTCGTTTTTGTCGAGCGTTTAGATGGACTAGCAACTGTGGTTTTAAATAGACCAGATAAACTGAATGCTCTTAATAAGGAAATGTGGGCGAGATTAGGACAAGTTTTTATCGATTTGGATAAGGATGAAACTGTTCGATGTATAGTACTAAGAGGTGCCGGTGAAAAGGCGCTTGGACCTGGAGCGGATATTAAAGAATTTGAGCTGGAGCGTGCGAATTCATCTAAGGCATCAGAGTACGGAAAATTAATGCATAAGGCGATGGCGGCTATCGCAGAATGCAGGCATCCAGTCATTGCTCGTATTCAAGGGCTATGCGTTGGAGGAGCTCTGGAATTGGCTGCGGTATGTGATCTCAGGATTGCAAGCGACAATTCTCGTTTTGGTATTCCCGTCAATAGACTCGGTTTAGTGATGTCCCACTATGAAATGGCTGGTTTGATAGAGCTAGTGGGAAAATCAATAGCCCTCGAAATTTTATTTGAAGGTCGGATCTTTAATGCTGAGGAAGCTTATAATAAAGGACTAGTGAATAAAGTAGTCTTAGAAAAGGATCTCGATCTTGAGTTAAGATCGATGGGTGAACGAATTTGTGCCGGTGCACCGCTAGTGAATAGGTGGCATAAGCGTTTCGCCCAGAGAATTGTGCGAGGTTTGTCCGCAGGTAGTAAATTGAGTGAAGATGAAGTTTTGGAGGGCTTTGAATGCTTTGATACTTGCGACTTTCAAGAGGGGTACAAGGCTTTTTTAGAAAAGCGTGAACCGAAATTCTCTGGTAAATAGTAAAAAGACGAGATCGTGTCATCTATGCTACCGTCAGGGGTAGATATCGTAATGCTCTGGGTGAGGTAAAAACTGTGTTTCAAGGCTTTGAATTAAAAAGAGTAAAAACAGAAAACGCTGATATAAATTTGCGCATAGGCGGTAAAGGTGAGGCATTAATATTACTGCATGGATATCCCCAAACACACGCGTGTTGGCATAAAATGGCGCCAATATTAATAGAAAACTTTACTGTTATTATACCTGATTTACGGGGATATGGTGATAGCATCGGCCCTGATCCAGACATCGATAATCAATTATATTCCAAGCGGGCGATGGCAAGAGATATCGAGCATGTTTTAAATGATCTATCTATCGAGGTTGCATCGGTTGTTGGTCATGATAGAGGGGGGAGAGTGGCCTATCGTTTTGCCTTGGATCATCCGGACAGGATCAGGAAACTGATCGTTTTAGATATTATCCCAACATCAGAGATGTGGGAAAAAATGACGGCACAGGCTTTCATCTCTGGATATCATTGGCAATTTTTGGCGCAGCCAAATGGTCTTCCCGAATATATGATAGGTTTGGACTCTGATCGATATTTGCGACATACGTTGGACTCTTGGGCTAAAATAGAAAATAGCTTCAGTACGCCAGCAATGACCGAGTACCTACGCTGTTTTTCCAAGGCTTCTGTTATCGCTTCCTGTTGCGCGGATTACCGAGCAGGTGCTACCTCGGATTGGGAGAACGATAAATTAGATAAAAAAATGGAAAATAAAATCAGTTGCCCTGTGATGACGTTGTGGGGACAACGTGAAGGCCGTAATAATTTAAATAATATCTCTATTTGGAACGACTGGTGCGATCAACCAGTTTCTGGACATGCGGTAGAGTGTGGACATTTCCTTCCGGAGGAAAACCCAGACGCGACACTGAAGGCTATAATCCCATTTCTAAAGAGTAATTAATTATGGTTCCCGATAAGTTTTGATGCCTTTTTGATAGCTTGTTTTTGCTTACCAAAAAAAATCCTCTTGTGGATGAATTGTGGATAATTTTTCAATGTTCATCGAAACGAAACAATAGAAAATATTCTTAGATTCAAGGACTTAAAAAAAAATAATTTTTTGCCAATTCTGCGTATAGAGAAAATAATTACTTAATTTTTTATTCCTAAGATATTAAGAAAAAA
>QCQB01000004.1 GCA_003212315.1 SAR116 cluster bacterium AG-447-C21
AAAGAGTCTTTTGAAATCAGGTGATGGTCTAAGTGTTTCATTCACTATTACTGACCTTGATAATCGCTTGCCGGTAACCTTCAAGGGCGCACTCCCGGATTTGTTTAGGGAAGGTCAGGGTGTCGTTGCTGAAGGATATTTAGTAGATGGTCTTTTTCAAGCAAAACACGTGCTCGCAAAACATGATGAAAACTATATGCCAAAAGAAGTAGCCGACTCATTGAAAAAATCAGGAAAATGGAAGGGGGTAAGCAAACAATGATAGCTGAACTGGGGCATTATGCGTTGGTTTTGGCTTTGCTCATTGCTTTGGTCCAGACTACCGTCCCCCTCTATGGCGCAGCCAGAAATGATTTTTCTTTAATGGGTGTAGCTCAACCCGCCGCCACCGCACAATTCATTGCAATTGCAATTGCATTTGGAGCACTCACACATGCTTATGTCACTTCTGATTTTTCAGTAATTAACGTAGCAGAGAATTCGCATTCCTTAAAACCATTGTTATATAAAATAAGTGGGGTTTGGGGAAACCATGAAGGTTCAATGATCCTTTGGGTTTTAATACTCGCACTGTTTGGATTTGCAGTAGCACAATTTGGAATACATCTTCCCCCAACATTAAAAGCCAGAGTTTTATCGGTCCAAGCATCTATCGGAGTTGCTTTTCTTGGTTTCATTCTTTTGACTTCTAACCCATTTTTAAGATTAGATCCGGCCCCAATTGACGGTCGCGACTTAAATCCTCTATTACAAGATCCAGGGTTAGCGTTCCATCCCCCTATGCTATACCTTGGTTATGTTGGTTTTTCGATGGCATTTTCGTTTGCAGTCGCGGCACTAATAGAAGGTCGGGTGGACCCCGCGTGGGCGCGTTGGGTTAGACCTTGGACTCTGGCCGCATGGATAGCTCTTACAGCTGGTATAACGCTTGGGAGCTGGTGGGCATACTATGAGCTTGGTTGGGGAGGATGGTGGTACTGGGATCCAGTCGAAAACGCAAGCTTTATGCCTTGGCTATCTGGAACAGCATTACTTCACTCAGCAGTGGTAGTGGAGAAAAGAGATGCGCTTAAAAGCTGGACTATTCTTCTGGCTATCTTAACCTTTGCATTAAGTTTAATGGGAACTTTTCTAGTCAGATCAGGGGTTTTAACATCTGTTCATGCCTTTGCCGTAGATCCAGAGAGAGGTTTATACATACTTGCAATCCTAGTACTATTTGTTGGTGGTGCTTTGATCATGTTTGCACTAAGGGCACCATCGATGAAGCTAGGAGGGTTATTTCAGCCGATAAGTCGAGAAGGGGGTTTAGTAATGAATAACCTTCTTCTCTCAGTTGCAACAGCAACGGTATTTATTGGAACACTTTATCCTCTTTTTCTAGATGCCACTACTGGACAAAAGGTATCTGTTGGCCCTCCGTTTTTTAATGCCACTTTCGTTCCAGTAATGATCCCACTAGTCCTCCTAATGGCGGTTGGTCCAATGTTGGCTTGGAAACGAGGCGATCTATCGGCAGCAATGTCGCGACTTTGGTTTGCCGTTGCTCTATCATTTGGAATTAGCATATTCGTATTTTGGCTCCATAGTAATGAGCCTCTCACCCCTGTGATTGGTTTTGCATTAGCTGGTTGGCTTGCGGGCGGAACTCTCAAAGAATTTGCGGATAGAATAGGGTTATTTCGAGATCGATTGTCTAAATCTTTGTCCAAAGCCAGACGGTTACCTAGATCTGCATACGGCATGACATTGGCACATCTAGGGCTATCCATTTTTATTTGTGGAGCTGTAGCAGATAGTGCTTGGAGAACTGAAGTAGTTATAAACGCAAAAGAGAGGGACAAAACTTCGATTGCAGGGTTCGAAGCGCAATTAGAAAGCGTAAACAGGCTCGAAGGTCCTAATTACCATTTGGAAAGAGCAACCGTTGTTATTAGAAAAAATGGCGAGTACGTCACGAGAGTGTTCCCTGAACGACGGTTCTATCCAGTACAGCAAATGCCCACCACTGAAGCTGCCATTTACACAACACTTTTAGCTGACGTATATGTTTCGTTGGGAGAAGGCAGCAAGGACCAAGGTTGGACACTTAGGTTGTGGTACAATCCCCTGATACCCTGGATATGGACGGGCTGTTTAATCATGGTTTTAGGGGGCTTAATATCACTATCAGACCGGCGGCTCAGAATTGGCGCCCCATTTAAACGAGCACATAAAAAAGTTCAAGAAAACGGCTTGCTTGAAAATGCGTAAATTAATTTACCTGGGGCCTCTACTTTTTTTTATAATTACCGCCGTTTATTTCGCTTTACCAATTCTAAAAGGCAAAGATCCAAGAATTTTGCCATCAGCTATGATTGAAAAAAATATCCCAGATTTAAATCTTCCTCCACTTCTAGAAACAAAACAAGGTATAGACAAACAAGCATTGATGGGAGAAATTCAGTTAGTTAACTTTTTCTCTTCTTGGTGTGGTCCATGTCGAACGGAACACGATTTTCTTATGAGAATTAACAAGTCAGAGATAATCCCGATATATGGGATCAATTACAAGGATAAGCAAAATGCTGCTAAAGCGTGGTTACTTGACCTAGGGGACCCTTACGAGAGAATTGGCAGAGATATTGATGGACGGACAGCTATAGATTGGGGTGTTTACGGTGTTCCCGAGACGTATCTAATTGATAAACATGGCCGAATTCAATATCGACACGTTGGTCCACTTTCCGAAAGCATTTTTAAAGAAAAAATCTCTCCTGTAATCAAGGCTCTACGGAAACAAACAAATGGTTGAAAATCGGCTTTTTATGCTAATTCTTGCTATAATAGTCAGTATTCCACTAAACGCGTCAGCAGTTGAGCCATCCGAGATACTACAAAATCCCCAGCTCGAGCTGCGGGCGCGGAATCTGAGTCAAAATATACGTTGCCTTGTGTGCCAAAACCAATCAATTGATGATAGCAATGCTTCCTTGGCGAGAGATTTAAGAAAAATTGTCAGAGAACAGCTGGTAAGCGGTGCGTCAGATAGCGAAATATATGAGTTTTTAATAGCACGTTACGGTGACTTCATTCTGTTGCGACCTCCAGTTAAGGCAACCACCTATATATTATGGTACGGACCGTTATTTATATTCTTCGCCGGCCTATCTTTGTCAGTATTATTTCTTATTCGAAGAAAAAGAGTATTGCCCGAAGAGCCGCTATCTCCTAAGGAACAGGAAGAACTATCCAGCCTTATAAGCGGAAAGGAAGAGGGATAGGGATGTTGTTTTGGTTCATAGCAGGAATACTAACCCTAGGCGCTGTGCTTGCAATTATATGGCCTATACTGAAAGACAAGGCTTGGAGTGAAGACCCTGCTTCTTTTAATTTGCAGGTCTATGCAGACCAATTGAATGAACTGGAACGAGACCATCTGCAAGGTCGCATAGGAGAACAAGATAAGGAGTCCGCCCGCCTTGAGATACAACGGAGAATTTTATCCACCAATACCGATATAAAAGAGAAAATTAATCAAACCGACAAAATGCCTAGTCAATTCAGTCGGATGATATTGGCAGTATTATTAGCATTTTTGATACCGTCTTTCGCGTTGGGAACATACATATCAATGGGGAAGCCAGGTCTTCCTGGCCAACCCTTTAATGATCGCGTTGCTCAAACTTCTAAGCAAACCGCCACAGTGGCTGCCGCAGGCCAACATGGCGAAATAAACGATATGATCACCAATTTGCGGGCTAAGTTAGATAAAAATCCTAATGACATCAAAAGTTGGGGACTTCTTGGTAAAACTTATCTTATGCAAAAAAAGTATTCCGAGGCGGCATCTACGCTGGAGCGAGCTCTTCAAATAACACCTAATAATATCGGTATGCGCGCAGCTTTTGGGGAGGCCCTAACCCTGGCTGCTGACGGACGCGTCACCCAGAAGTCCGAATCTGAGTTTAAAGCAGTTGAAAAACACACCCCAGATGACCCTAGAGCCCGTTATTATTTGGGCCTTGCTGAATATCAAAGAAATAATTTGACAGCAGCGCTTCGACGCTGGATTGCTCTAGAAATCGATACTCCAGCAGACGCTCCATGGAGAACAATGCTTCAAAGTCGCATTCAAAAGGCTGAGAAAGAGAGTGGCATTGATATCTCTGCATTAAAGTTAGGAGAAATCACTAAAAGGCCTCCCCACAAGGGAACCATTGCACCAAATCAAGGGCAATCAACACAGGTCTCAAAACCCATCCCCGGTCCAAGCCAAAGTCAAATCGCTGCGGCCCAAAATATGACCGCCAAAGATCGTCAATCTATGATCCAAAGTATGGTCCAACGTCTAGCTGATAAATTAAAAGATAACCCGAACGATGTGGACGGATGGCTTAGACTTGCGCGTTCGTACTCTGTGTTAAACCAGTCTGAGAGCGCCATAAATGCCTATAGTCAAGCGGCCAAGATCGCTCCAAATAGAATAGATATCCAGCTGAACTTTGCGCGTGCACTTTTCCCAGCCGGAACACCCGAAACAGAAATACCTTCTCGGCTTAAACCGGTAATCGAAAATATTTTAAAACTCGATCCTAATCACCCAGAAGCAACATTTTACCGGGGAATGATCGCTAAAGCAGAGGGTGATTATTCACTTGCTCATGAATTATGGACGCGTCTGTTGCAAGTAATGGGCCCTAATGCACCAGCACGGAAATCAATAGAAAAACAGATCAATTCGCTTAAAATGCAAAAGTAAAAGTGTCAATTAAAGTTAATCCAGTGTGTTTGTAAGCAATTTTGTCTATAAGTTAAGTGCAGACACAAGATGAATTCAAACAACTAGATCAATACATGCAATTACAATACGGGTTTGGTTATCGTGCATTGGCGTAATATTTTAATCCTTTTAACTTTCAGCTTGTTAGTTTTCATCCCAGGTATCTCTAGTATCCCCCCATTAGACAGAGATGAGTCTCGTTTTGCCCAAGCTAGCAAGCAAATGATAGAAACTGGTGATTACGTAGATATAAGATTTCAAGAAACCCCAAGATACAAAAAACCCGTTGGCGCTTATTGGGTACAAGCGGCGACGGTAAATATACTATCACCGGATAACCTCAATTCTATTTGGGCCTACCGTATACCCTCCCTGCTTGCTTCTTTAGCGGCGGTGATCCTCACATATGCTATTGCTTGTCTTTTTGTTAAAAGAGAAGTTGCGCTATTTTCTGGAATTTTATTAGCGTCGAGTTTTCTGATTAATGCAGAAGCGCACATGGCTAAAACAGACGCTCTATTGCTTGTGAGTGTATTAATCACCCAGTACGGCTTAGCCAGGACATACAAAGGCGAAATAAGTTTTTTAAGCTGGTTATATTTTTGGGCAGGGCTTGGACTAAGCATCCTGCTCAAAGGTCCAATTGTCCCAGTTATTATACTGTTAGCAATTGTAACATTATGCTGTTTTGATCGTAACCTTAGTCTTATCAAGCAGCTCCGACCGATGACAGGCGTTCTGGTTGCCACTGCTATCAGTTTGCCTTGGGTAATAGCTGTTCAAATATCTTCCAGTGGTGCTTTTTTAAAGAAATCAATTGGTGTAGATTTACTACCGAAGTTGATGGGCGGCGTCGAATCTCACGGAATGCCGCCTGGATATTATCTTCTAATGTTAATGATTGCTTTCTGGCCTAGCTCATTATTTCTTTGGCCAAGTTTGATTCATTTCATCAAGGCTAAAAAAGACATTTTTTTCAAATTTATCATAGCTTGGGTAGTACCAGCATGGATAATGTTGGAGATCGTACCTACGAAATTACCGCATTATGTATTGCCACTTTACCCAGCCATAGCAATAACCGTTGCTAAAGCAATGGATGAAACAAATTTTTATAAAATTAGCCTAGGATCAAAACTTTATAGCGGCCTTTGGTTCATTCTCAGTAGCGGTTTGATAATAGCATCTATTTTTTTAGCAAATCCGAACATTGAACTCGTCGCCTCACCGGGCCACGAAATTGATAAAAAAATAGTTTTTGAACACATTCAAAATATCAGTAACCAACAAGCCTTACTCACTTTCACCTTAATTTTAATTTCATTGGCGGCTGTCATCTTTCTATGGAAAGGTAAAATCAAAACCTGCATTCTTTCAATAGCCTGTTGTGCAGTCTTATTTTTCATCCCATTAACCCACTCAAAAATTCCAGCTATAAAATGGGCCTTTCCTTCGGCAGAAATAGCTGATTTTCTTGAGGCAACCAACAGACAAGACAATAAATTAATCTCGATAGGGTATCATGAACCAAGCTTGGTTTTTCTTAATGGAACAGATACTTATTTAGCCAACATTAATGACGGCGTCAAAAAATTAAAAGATGAACCCAAAAGTCTAGTATTAATTAGTCATTCTAAGCTAGAAGATTTTTATTTAGCTACTACCCAGGCAGGCCTTACAACAAAACTGATCGAAACCTTTAACAGCTTCAATTACTCTAAAGGTAGAAGCTTAGTTTTAAATTTATTAGTGGTGACAAATGCCCAAAATTAATAGCTACAAGAAGCCAACTCAGATAGTATTAAAATGAAACACCTATATTTTTTTTGGACTGTAGTTAAACAGCCCCCACTAGGCATAGTCCTGATTGTCACGGCATTCATATGCGTACTTTTAGGAATTGAGGTTGATCGAGATGTAATTATTTTCATCAAAAATAATTCACAATATTTTTACACTGATATTTTTAGAATAATTACAAATGCAGGAGATGCAACATTTTGGTTATTGTTGGCTGCCGCCGGGATTACATTTTGCGTCTACATTCGGAGCTCACAATATCTAGTTTCTTATCATCATCAACTTAAAGTTTATTTGTTACAGTTAATTTTTATAACTTCCGCCTGGTTGCTATCAGGCGTAATTCACCACATTATTAAAATTGTATTAGGTCGATATCGACCCCGATATCTTTTCTCTGAAAATTGGTACGGGATTAATCCTTTAAATTTCAACATAGCCCATAATTCTTTTCCCTCTGGTCATACACAAACTATATTCGCTATAACTATTGGATTAACTCTCTTGTATCCGCGGTTAGGTATTTTTCTAGTGCCTCTAGCGATTTTAGTTGGGATCAGTCGAGTGGTATTAATTGCACATTATCCTAGTGATGTACTTTTTGGGGCTTATCTTGGCATGGCCACTGCGATTCTAGTAAAACGTCATTATTTTGATAGAAAAAATATATTTTAAGAGTGTTTTAACTTTCAAATAAACGTTAAGTCAGCTGTAGATATCTCTGAAGTATATCTATAATATCATGATATTTCGAGAACAAGGCGTCACAAATGGGCACTTCCCTTTTGCTATCGGTTGTTATTCCTATTTTTAATGAGAGGGATAATGTCACATCCCTGGTAGAGGAAATTCACACTGCCTTAGTTGGGGTCTGTGATTTCGAGGTAATTTTCATTGATGATGCCAGCACCGATGATAGTTTGGCTATATTGACTGAATTGAAAGGATCATTCCCCTTCATAAGAGCCGTCGCGCATAATAAGCGGTCAGGCCAAAGTGCGGGATTGAGAACGGGAGTGCTTGCTGCAAAAGGGTCTTTAATTGTGACTTTGGATGGTGATGGCCAGAATGACCCGGCAGATATCCCTAAATTGCTGGAACGGCATAAAAGCTTATCTGATTCAGAATTTTTGATGGTAACTGGACACAGAGTGAACCGAAAAGACACCTGGGCAAAGCGAAAGGCTTCAAGAGCAGCTAATGCTATCCGCCGTATTCTCCTGAAAGATAATAATCCAGATACAGGATGCTCGCTGAAACTATACGATCGCGCTTTATTTCTTCGTCTACCCTATTTTGATCATATGCATCGTTTTTTACCTGCTCTCGCTAAAAGAGAGAACTGCAGAGTAGAAGTGGTTCCCGTAAATCATCGGCATCGTGCCTATGGTCAATCCAAATATGCAAATATCGATCGCCTTCTAGTTGGTATCCCAGACCTGATAGGTGTGATGTGGCTTATAAAACGGTCCCCAAGTAATCTAAAAAGTAAGGAATGATCTGAATGGATTTCATCTTAACCTGGTTCTTTCCCGGTGGAATTAAAACCAGCGAAGCTATACTCCTGCTTATTGGGTTTATTGGCCAAGGATTATTTAGCGCCCGCTTTCTTATTCAGTGGGTTGTGAGCGAAAAGAAAAAAGAAAGCGTAATACCACTACCTTTTTGGTATTTCAGTTTGCTTGGTGGAATCACATTATTCATCTATGCATTTTCTAAAAAGGACCCAGTTATTATGCTAGGCCAAGGTACAGGGATACTGATTTATTCTAGAAATTTATATTTGATTTATAAAAAACGACAACAGGATGCACTGAATAAGGGAGATGTTTAATTCAAATATTTCCATCACCTATTATAATATTCTTATTTTCTGGAGTAGATAGTGTTCGAAGGGTTCGAGGTTAGAAAAATCAAAACACCCGATAAAGGGTTTTCAAGCGCGCACATAAATCTCCGCCGTGGGGGTAATGGCCCACCACTTTTGCTCATCCATGGCAATCCACTGACACATGTCTCATGGCATAAAGTAGCACCAGATTTGCAGAATCATTTTGAATTAATTTGTGTGGATCTGCGTGGATACGGCGATTCAAAGGGTCCAGAAGACGGAGGCGTTGATAGTATCAATTATTCATTTCGCGCAATGTCTCAGGATCTTATTGATGTGATGGAAATATTGGGACATGAAAAATTTTATGTAGCAGGGCACGACCGTGGAGCACGGACAGCACATCGTATGGCCCTTGATCATCCAACAAAAATATTAAAGTTAGCTGTTATTGATATTTTACCGAGCCACCATATCTGGAACCACACGTCTAAAAGCTGGGCCGACTCCTCATGGCACTGGCTTTTTATGATGCAACCCTATGATATGCCTGAACGTATGATGGCCGGCGTTTCTCCAGAATATTACATTGAAAAGAAAATATCTAAACCGGGCAAGGGTCTCACCCCCTTCTCAAAAGAGGCTTTGGCTGAGTACGTAAGATGTTTCAATTGGAAGACTATTCGAGGATCTTGTGAGGATTATAGGGCTTGTGCAACCTCTGATTTAGAAATGGATACAAAAGACTTTTTATCTAAGAAAAAAGTCCAATGCCCAACTCTTTCAATATGGGGGAAGGACAGTCACACAGGAAAGGTTTATGGTGACTTGTTACCGATATGGAGCAACTATGTCTCCGGTCCTCTTTCAGGTGGGGAAATTGATTGTGGACATTATGTTATAGAGGAAAAACCAAAAGCAACAAGCGGGTGGTTATTCAATCATTTCAACGCACAGTAAAACCACCATCAACTGTTATAACGGTGCCTGTAATAAATTTTGAGGCGTCCGATGCAAGCAAAAGTATCGTTCCGTCGAGATCCTCTAGCTGCCCCAATCTACGCTGGGGAACAGAATTGATTAAAGCCTCTCCAGGCCCGGTTTTAAAAAAATCTCTATTCATTGGCGTTTCGATATACCCAGGAGCTATTGCATTCACTCGAATACCACTTCTTGCAAGCTCCAGAGCCATAGTAGCTGTAAGTTGATTGAGTCCGCCTTTTGAGGCACAGTAAGTAGTGAGTGTTCCAATAGGTCGTGTACCTAAAACCGAGGATATATTGATTATGGATCCACTTTTTCGATTTACCATTTTTTTTGCAACCGCCTGGGCACAAAAAAAACATCCTTTCAAATTTGTTCCAAGAACTGAATCGTATTCCTCTTCAGTGACATCTAGGAAAAATTTATTAATTGCTACACCAGCGTTATTGACCAAGACGTCAATAGGCCCAAGATCACGTTCTACAATATCAACACAGTTACCAATGCTTTGTTGATCCAGAACATCCATCTCTACTGCACAAGCCTTACCACCTTTGTTCTCCAACTCTTCTTTTAAAGAGGTGATTTTTGAAACTTGCCGAGCTGCTAGTGCTACCCGGGCACCGTTAGCAGATAATATTTCCGCAAATTGTCTACCTAACCCTTGTGAGGCACCCGTAACTAAAACTACCTTGTTTCGTAAATCATAAGAACCGGACAAAATATTCCCTCGACCTATCGCTTTAAATTCTCGATTAAAACAGCCATGCCCTGTCCCGCTCCCATGCACATGCTTATGATAGCGAAACGCTGGTTGGTATCAATTAGGTGATGGATTGCGGTGAGTGTCATTCTAACACCAGTAGCGCCGGGTGGGTGCCCAATCGAAATACCACCACCATAACAATTTGTTATTTCCCGGCTAACGCCAAGTTCCTTTTCAGCGTGAAGATTAACCACTGCAAAAGCCTCGTTTATTTCATAATAATCAACATCTGATGGCTTCAAGCCTCTTTTTTCCCATAGAGCTCTAATTGCCGGTACCGGCCCACACCCCATTATACGGGGTTCTACACCGACTATCGCCCAGTCCACCAATCTCGCTAATGGCTCGGACCCCCTTGACTCTATAGCTTTTCTGTCACCCACAACAACGAAAGCAGCGCCATCCGTAACACCACTTGAATTGCCGGGTGTCACTTTTCCATCTTTGCGAAATACTGGTTTCAACATTCCTAGCTTGTCAATCGAGACATCAGGTCTTGGAAATTCATCATGCTCCATAAGTCGAGTATTTTTCCGCCCTTCTGCAACTTCTATTGGTGCTATCTGGCGTGATAAAAAACCGGAGTCCATAGCTGTCCCCGCTCTTTGCTGGCTCATCAAACTCCATTCATCCATTTGTTCCCGTTGATATTGATAGTCATCCGCTAGATTTTCCGCTGTCACGCCCATTAAACCGTGACCAAACGGATCATTATATGCCCACTCAACCGAGTCCTCAAAAGCCTGTGAACCTCTGATAACACCCCAGCGCATTTTTTGATTAACAAAACCGCCCCTCGAAAAATTCTCCCCACCGCCGGCAAGTGCTATCTCTCCGTGACCTGTCAGAATTTGTTGAGCTGCTGTTATGATTGCTTGGGTTCCAGATCCACAGGCTCGGTTCACCTGTAAAGCGCAACTACTTTCCGGCATTCCTATATTGAGTCCTGCAACTCTGCCCACGTAGTACCCGTCTGGGTCTACCGGTAGCACATTACCCCATACAATATGATCAATATCTGATGACTGTATTCCTGCGTCATCAACACTTGCTTTAGCTGCGTGCGTCGCAAGCGCAGATAAAGGAATATCTTTAAGAGACTTCCCAAAATCTCCAAACGGTGTCCGCTTTCCGCCTGCTATGACTACTTCTTTTGTCATCTAACTTTCCTTTTACAACCCAAGAATTTTAAACCAGCTTGTTATTGTTAAATTTTAGCTGCTTCCAATCAATTTTTATTTAAAGTGTCGCTTTTAAGATTACTATTGACGTTGACGACACATCAATTAACGATTTCGACTAGTATTTTATAAGACAAGGGGCGTAGAAAAATCAACTAATTGGTTTAGGTGAGTTGCCATGAGTGTAACAAAAAAAGAAATAGCATCACTGGTTTCTGACTTTTCAATTGAGGTAACACCGGCTTCGGCTGAGAGGGTAGAAGCTTTCGCAGATCATCTTGTTCCCGGTACATCGATAAACGTTACATTTCTGCCAGGATCAAGCTTTATAGATACAATCCGAGTCTCAAGGAGAATACATGAAGAAGGCTTTAAGCCTATTCCCCATTTAGCCGCCCGTAATTTCGAAAGTTCAAAAGCACTCGAGCAATCCCTCGATAATTTAACATCCCACGCAAATGTTGAAGAGGTTTTAATTATTGCAGGTGGATTAGATAGTCCATTAGGACCATATCATAGCACCATGCAAATTCTCGGATCTGGTTTATTAGAGAAATACTCTATAAAAAAAATTGGGATTGCTGGACACCCTGAAGGCTCACCAGACATATCGAGTTCAGATATTGATGCGGCTTTAAATGATAAAAATGCTTGGGCCCGAAATACGGATATAGAAGTATATATTGCAACGCAGTTTTGTTTTGAAGCATCAGTAATTTTGGATTGGGAAGCACGCATAAAAAAGTTAGGGAATACACTGCCAATACACATAGGCCTACCTGGATTGGCAACTCTTAAAACATTATTAAAATTTGCACAAATGTCGGGTATCGGTCCCTCTATGAGGGTATTAACTCGACAAACTAAGAACTTGGCTAAGCTAGTTATGACCCAGGAACCTGATATTGTTATAACTGACCTTACATCGCGCGTCGCAAGGGCCCCAGGCTCACTTATAAAAAAAGTCCATTTCTATCCTTTTGGCGGACTTGCGAAAACAGCCGCTTGGGCTAACTCCGTTGTTAATGAACAAATTGAAATGAAACCAAATAAAGGATTCAAAACATATACTGATCATTAAAAAGTTCGCAAAACAAAATGATTCGTCATCTATTTTTATAAAAGGTTATCGCCATGACCCTCACCAAATTGTGTTCTGCATCAAAAGAAGTAACAATAGGTTTTGATCAACCGTTTTGCGTGATTGGTGAACGCATCAATCCGACTGGACGTAAATTGCTTGCCACAGAGATGACCGAGGGAGACTTCAGTAGGGTAGAAGCTGATGCCGTGGCGCAAGTAGAAGCCGGCGCAACGATGTTGGATGTGAATGCGGGCATTCCATTAGCTGATGAACCAGCAATTTTGTCAACCGCCATCAAAACTGTACAATCCATCACTGATGTACCACTTTCGATTGATAGCTCAATCGTAGCTGCGTTAAAGGCCGGTTTAGAAACCTATCAGGGAAAAGCACTGGTTAATTCTGTAACAGGAGAAGAGGATAGGCTCGAAGCGGTCCTTCCCTTAATAAAAAAGTATGATGCCGCTGTTGTAGCTATTTCAAATGATGAAACTGGTATATCCGAAGATCCCGATGAACGATTCAATGTTGCAAAGAAAATAGTTGAGCGTGCCCAGGATTTTGGTATTAAAGCCAATAATGTAGTGGTTGACCCTTTAATAATGCCTGTTGGAGCTATAAATCGCGCCGGAATTACCGCATTCCAATTAATTCGAAGGCTAAGAGAAGAATTAGGCGTTAATACTACCTGTGGGGCATCCAACATTTCTTTTGGCCTCCCTAATCGACATAATTTGAATGCCTCTTTCTTATCTATGGGTATTGGGGCTGGTATGACTTCTGCTATCATGAACCCATTACACTTGGAGGAAATGACGGCAATTTATGGTGCGAATATAATGATGGGACATGACCCTGAGTGTCGAAATTGGATTAGACGTTTCCGGGAGCCATCCCGAACTTTGGGAGTTGAAGAAAATCAACACCGAAGATCTCGACGCAGAAAAAGAGCCTAAGATGATAGAGAGGGATGAAAGCAGCGAAAATAATACGAAAAAACCCTCAAAGGTTTCAATTATTTTTACTCCTTCAGGAAAACGGGGGGACGTTGAATACGGCACCACTATTTTGGATGCAGCCCGCCAATTAAATGTTGATCTTGATAGCGTTTGTGGTGGGAGAGCCATGTGCGGCCGATGTCAAGTGCAACCCACCTTTGGAAAATTTGCTAAACATCAAATTACATCGCTGCAGAGTAACTTAAGTCCACCGAGCAAGGCAGAATTACATTATGGTGAAAAAAAGAGCCTAAAAACTGGCCGCCGCCTAGGCTGTAATACGCAAATCCTTGGGAATACCCTCATAGACGTTCCGGAGAAGAGCCAGGTGCATAGGCAGCTCATTAGGAAAGAAGTCGAACCTTATAATATAGAGTTAGCACCCCAATTAGAACTATTTTCCATAAAAGTACAACAGCCCAATATGCATGACCCCTCGGGTGATTTTGAGAGATTGTGTCAAAGTCTAAAAGAGCAGTATAGCGCTTCTTTTTCAAAAGAACACTCGATCACCTGCTCTCTATCGGTACTTCGCGAGCTTCAAAAAGTTTTAAGAGAAGGCTCGTGGCAAGTCACTGTAGCCGTTCATGCTGGGCACTTTGTTAATGGTATCTGGCCAGAATATAAAAAAGCAATGTTTGGACTAGCTGTTGATGTAGGGTCCACTACTTTATCCGCTCAACTTTGCAATCTCAAAACTGGTGAAGTGATTGCTTCAGCTGGAACAATGAACCCTCAAATTAGATTTGGTGAAGATCTAATGAGTCGTGTTTCATATTTGATGATGAATCCAGATGACACTATAAATATGGCACACGAAGTCCGCACAGCAGTTAACTATTTAGCGGCACAAACCACCAATGAAATAGGTAGTGATCCGAGTAATATCATGGATGTTGTGTTAGTAGGAAATCCTATTATGCATCATCTTTTACTGGGAATTGATCCAACGGAATTAGGAGGAGCTCCATTTGCATTAGCTACCGATAAAGCAATAAATACAACTGCTGAAGAACTGGATCTTTATTTTAATCCATCCGCGACAGTTTATATTCTGCCGTGTATAGCGGGACATGTTGGGGCTGATACTGCTGCCGTTATTCTTGCATATAATCCAATGTCGACTAAAGAAATGACATTAATTATCGATATTGGGACAAATGCCGAAATTGTTCTCGGTAATTGCGATCAAGTTTTAGCCTGTTCTTGCCCTACGGGACCTGCTTTCGAAGGAGCCCAGATTTCATGTGGCCAAAGAGCAGCACCAGGAGCTATCGAACGCGTTCGCATAGACAGACAGACATTAGAACCAAGTTATCAAATAATTGGCTGTGAATTTTGGTCAAAAGATAAATACTTCGATGAAAAAGCCAAGTCTTTAGGTATTACAGGAATTTGTGGCTCTGGAATTATAGAGGCTGTTGCTGAACTATATCTAGCAGGGGTAATATCGCCCGATGGGGTCATTGATGGCGCATTAAAAAAGCAGAATGATAGAGTTTTTCTCGATGGTCGCACTTACTCATACAGATTAACTGAAACTATCTCGATTACTCAGAATGACATCAGAGCAATACAACTAGCGAAAGCCGCCCTTCATGCAAGTTTTCAACTTTTAATGGATAAAATTGGAATAAATACTGTTGATGAAGTCATTTTAGTAGGTGCGTTTGGTAGTTACATCGATACCAAATATGCTATGGTTTTAGGTATGATCCCTGATTGCGATCTTCGGAGAGTAAAGTCTGCGGGTAATGCAGCTGGCACTGGGGCACGAATTGCTCTTCTCAACAAACACTCCAGAAAAGAAATTGAGAATACTGTGAAACGAATTGAAAAAATAGAAACCGCGGTTGAACCAATGTTTCAAGATCATTTTGTCAATGCAATGGCGATACCACACAAAATAGCGCCTTATACAAAGCTACAAGAAATAATTTCATTTCCAGACCCACGGAAATCAAGTTTATCTAATGAATTTAGAAGACAAAAACGTCGCGGCAAACCCCGGTAGGGTATGGTTATTAGACTCTTTCTGCAGCTATGATTGGGTGTTCTTGCGCCGTTGTTGAAAAAACTTTCTCAGAATATCGCTTGCTTCAGTCTCGTATACTCCACCGATGATTTCTGGGACATGATTACAAGCAGGGTTTGAAAAAACACGGACCCCATGTTCTACCCCACCGTTTTTAGAGTCATAAGCACCAAAAACTAATTTTTTAATTCTCGCTAATGAGATAGCGTGCGCACACATCGCACACGGCTCCAAAGTTACAAAAAGCTCTAAGTTAGTCAATCTAGCGTTAGCTATTTGATTCGCGGCTGAACGAATAGCCAGAATTTCCGCATGGGCTGTTGGATCCTTCAACTGCTCTACTTTATTGTGAGCCTTCGAGATAATATTCCCCGTTTGTGATTCTATAATGACCGCACCAACCGGCACCTCTTCACTATCGAAGGCGATTTTCGCTTGATCCAATGCAATAAGCATTGGTGAGATTATTGTCCTTTTCATCAAAACTGTTCATCCAAACTCTACGGCGCGGCGTGTAACATGGTTAAAAATTTTTCTGCCTTCCATTTAGCAATCTGAAAATTCCAACCACGAAAACGTTTATTAAGGTTATCCGATCTTATTTTAGAATTTCCATCAGCCGCCACCTGCTCTACCTTACTAGTTAAACTCACCAGCCAGACATTATCGCTTTTCCATAATTTCAAGTTAATTTCCAGACCAGAAAATGTTAAAACTACGATTTTAAACTTAATAGATGAATCCACTGCTTCTTTTCTAGGAAACACATCATCAAATGTTAGTTTTGAAACACTGCTGGTAAACGTTTTTTCCAATTCCTCTTGTAATTCTATCGGCCCTCGAGAAGTCAAAGCTGAAAACTTTTCATTTGGATTATCTCGGGCAATTATGAAGGAGCTAGAATCTGAACGCAAAAGCATCATTTTCTTTATCGCTTCGGGCTCAATATTAATCACCCGTCTATCTAGCCAGTTGGTGGGGTTATAGGGCAAGTCTACAGTTCCACTTGCTAGCCATGTTTGTACTTGATTTACAAATCGAATAAACGTCCCTTTATTGGATAAGGCCGTTTTATACTGGGTCTGTGCTCCAAGAATTGTTTCTGCTAACACCTCACCCATAAGGTTTTCCAACCTAATAGCGGCGGAATTCGCATTTTTACTTTTGGGCTCCTCTACACCAATTTGCGGATACCTCTCGGCGAGACTTGTTTTTTTCTCAATCAGCTTCATATCCGCCAGTTGAGTAGTAATACGACCAATTAATTTCGGCGAGACCGGGTAATCATATTTACTCTCTGCCACCCATTGCGATTCTAAATTACGGTAAAATGTAAACTCACCCAAAGAGTTAGTGTAAATAACTCTAGATACCGTCTCTGGATAAGAATTCAGTAAAGGAAAAGCTACCTTTGGTTGAATAACTTGTTTATGGAAATGATTACCGAATAATATCGAGTGGCTAGCCGCTGCCATTAAGATTATAGTCACTGACAATAAACAAATAAATGAACGTGACATTATGATTTCCTCAAGAAAAATCGTCTCTCTCTTTGGGTCCGCACAAATATTAGGATAATTACAAGCAGTCCTATCAAACCCGGCATAACCCAAATATTAATTGTCGATAAAAGTGACTTAAGCCCTTCTATGTCTTCTCGCAGTGAGAATTGTACGTTTCGTAGTTCTGTCCTTAGGGTGAACATTTCATCTCTTGCCTGATCTATTTCTTGCTGCTGTCTTTTGGTAAAAGTAACCCCTTTTTTGAGTTCTGTTTTTTGTATCTTTGCGATAATCGCCTCATTCTTCTTTATCTGGAAAATCAACGCTCGTTCCTTTGAGCGATAATTTTTTTCGGCTTCACTTTCCATATTATCGATAATATCAAAACGCCTTTTTGAAATACCGCGTCCACGAAGGCCCATCATCGCGCTGGAGCCAGTTAGATAATCTAAGGCGTTCAGAACTAAGTCGCCATTATTTGAAAATGGCACCTTCAATTCTTGACCTCCAATATTACTAGTCTCAATCCAGGTTGGATCGCTCAAAAAGTCAGAGTCAGCAACAATAATTATAGCTGCTGATTTTGCACTTTTTCCCGCGTGTTTATCTGTCGCATCCATATTAATTAAACTTTTGGGCGCACCTTTTACAAAAGCAGTATTAAACGCTCCCTCCACTCTTCCAACCAAGGTAAATTTCTGTCCTCGAGATTTTAATTCGGATAAGATTTTCGTTGGATCAGGAGCGTACTCTACCTGCGATACGTCTATGATACCTGCTTTTTTGCTGCTCCAAACCAAAGGCTCTATATTTACGCGCGAATTCTTAAGATTTTTGATATAGCCGGCAGTCCTGAAACTCAAATTAGTCAGATTGCTGGTCACAATATCGTTTTGTGAAAAATTATCTTTTCTTACATCAAACCACGCTGGATATTCCGTCGCCAATATACGGTTATCCTTTGTCATTTGAACTTTCAAGGCTCCCTCTAAATCGCCAATCACATGGCGTTCAACTATTTCCACTCCCCAAGATTTTAATAGTGGTTTCATCGTCTCTATGCTGGTCTTTCGAGGCGGCTGTGGCCCGTTACCACTCGAAACGTTCATGGCCTCAGCAAAAGGATCGATGAATGCTAATATTCGGCCACCACGCATCACAAATTGGTCTATAGCATAAAGAGTTGTCTCATCGATTTCGCTAGGTTCAGCCAATAGAAGTACGTCGATTTCATCACTGAATTCGCCAATTGTACCGAATAAAGTTTGAGTTTCAAAAAACCGTTCGATAGCGTCAATTATCGTCCATGGCTGTATTCTCTGGGTTTTATCGCCATTCAGGGGCAAGTCACCATAGATCGCCACGGTTCGTTTTTTCGCATTTGACAGATCATAAATTAGTCTAGTTAGATCATATTCGAGGAACGCCTCACGCTCTGGTCCAAAATGTGATATTGCATAACGGCCATTTGTACTATTTCGGCCCGCTAACCCCAAAAAAATCTCGCTGCCATCAGTCACATTGGGGACACTTTGCACACCATCAGAAACTGCTAAATCTTCTTGTACTGAGAATCTTCGCGGGTTCAAGGATTCAACAACAATTAACCCACCTGAATTTTCGGTGTACACTTTTAATAGATCGTTTATTCTTTTCTTTAGACTAACGTAATCTGGCCCCATGTCCTCTAGTCGTTCACTCGCATAAAACCTCAATTTTATCGGTTCTTTTATTCCTTTTAAAACATCATTCGTGGCATCGGAGATCGTATAAATTTTGTCTGCAGTCAAGTCTATCCTGCTATTAGTAAAATTATAGTCAATCCAAATGTTGACACAGATAAAACAGATGAAATAAAGGATCATGCTGCACCAGCATTCACGAGCATGCCTTACTATTAGGGGATTGCGCATCAGCACATTTAGGCCTTTTTAAGTTCTATAATTTTTATATTCACGAGGACAGCCGTAGTTATTAATAAGAAAAAATAGGTTAGACTACGAATATCAATCACTCCTGAAGAAATAGAATTAAAGTTTTTCATGATACTTAGATTTCCAATTGTATTAATAACCCAAAAAGGAGCCCATCCATTAAAAGCCGACTGAATGATATCGACACCCGTCATCATGAAAAAAAAGCAAATTGTTACCCCCGTAATAAAGGCTATTACTTGATTATTTGTCAAAGCAGAAGCACATGAACTCAGGGACAAAAAGCTACCTGCCATCATCCAACTGGCAAAGTAACTGGATATTATAATTCCGTTATCTGGATTTCCTAGATAGTTCACAGTCATCCATAATGGAAAAGAGAGTGCCAATACTCCCCCAGAAAAAACCCAAGCCGCTAGGAATTTTCCAATTACTGCCTCACCTACCGATATGGGTAACGTTACTAATAATTCCAGCGTTCCTATTTTCTGCTCTTCCGCCCATAGTCGCATTGCTATTGCCGGCATTAACAGTAAATAAAGCCATGGATGATATTGAAAAAATGATTCTAAATCTGCTATTCCACGATCAAAAAAATTACCAAAATGAAAACTTAAACCAGTTGATATAGCCAAAAAAATTGATGCAAAAATATATCCAATTGGCGTCGACAGATAACTTTTGATTTCTCGTTGTGCAATTATTTTTATATTACGAATACCGAACACCCCTATTTACCATTATTTAAGAACCAAAATAACGCCCCCGAAACAATAGTTGGATCTTTCTCCAGGTTAGCTTGCGATAACACGTAATTTTAGCATATACTTTCAAGTCTATCATTTACAAAAAAAGCCCCCAGACAATTGGGGGCTTTTATGGTGGAGCCAAGCGGGATCGAACCGCTGACCTCTACAATGCCATTGTAGCGCTCTCCCAGCTGAGCTATGGCCCCTTTTTTTATTCCTCAAGTTTTAAAATATCTTCTTCAACTTCCAAATTGTCTTCTAACTCTTCTCCATCATCTAAAATTTCTTCATTATCCAAAATATCTTCGTCATCAGGAACGACTGCAACCTCATCGTCACCATCAACTTCGACGTCAGGAAGGATATCACCAACGTCATCCTCTTCATCGCCCTCTATTGTTGTTTCAACCTCATCAATATCGGCTGGATTATCTGTTTCTTCGTTATCAGATGGTTGGTTTTCCTTATTATCAGGAACTAAAGGCCTTGTTCTTCTGCTTTTCAGGATAGCCTCTGGGTCAAACTCCGCTCCACACTTTGGGCAAATGATTGGATCTTTGTTTAAATCATAGTAAAGCGCACCGCAGCCCTGGCATATTCGCTTTATCCCCCGCTCTATTTTGGCCAATTCAAACCCTCCACGAAACTTATCCCTAACACATTATTTGGCGGGGAAATATCCATTATCTAGCTAAATGTCAAAGATTAAATCATCTTTAACCTATTTTAAAGCACTAATCAGAAGGATTTCACCAGACTTTTCACAAATTTTATGATACAGAGCGTTAATCATTTATTATTTTGCGTTCTGCAATTTACAACTTAAAAACTTGTCTGATGGCAAGTTTTAAAATATTTGAGAATGTCTGCATGTTTAATCTTAAAGCTCACAATTCATCGTCTTTAAATGGCAGTATTAATGTACCTGGAGACAAATCGATATCTCATAGGTCGGTTATATTAGGGGGATTAGCCGTAGGTGAAACCATTGTGAATGGGCTTCTAGAAAGCGAAGACGTGTTACATACCATCGCTGCAATGCGCGAATTTGGGGTGATTGTAAAAAAATTAGATGAACAACAATGGAGTATTTATGGTAGAGGCGTTGGAGGATTCGATGAACCCAAAAATGCTCTTTATCTGGGTAACTCCGGAACCGGTGTAAGGCTTCTGCTAGGCCTTGCGGCTGGCAACCCTATCAACGCTTTTTTCATTGGAGACAATTCACTTTCCAAACGCCCAATGCGTCGTGTTACTGCTCCACTAGAGATTATGGGAGCAAGATTCGTTAATAGATCCGACGGTTGTCTGCCGATAGTTTGCAGTGGTCCAAAACATCTTTTACCTATTCAATATGAATTGCCGGTGGCTTCAGCGCAGGTTAAATCTGCGATATTACTTGCTGCTTTGGGAGCAGCCGGGAAAACGATAATCCTAGAGCCAGAACCCACACGAGATCATACGGAAATCATGCTTAACCAATTTGGAGCACAAATAAATATCAAACCGTTTAATAAAGACGGAAGGGAAATTTCAATAATAGGCCAACCGGAACTCCAAGCAAAAACAATCCAGGTCCCCGCTGATCCATCATCTGCAGCTTTCCCAGCCGTAGCAGCATTAATTACTAGAGGTTCTCATATCAAATTGAAGAATGTATGTGCCAACTCACTGAGATTTGGACTTTTTGAAATTTTGATTAAAATGGGAGCGAATATCAAAATAGATTACTGTGACAATACCGAGGGCGAAAAAATAGCTCATCTCGAAGTAAAGTCGAGCTCACTTAAAGGAATTAAAGTCCCTGCAGAAATTGCTCCTCGTATGATAGATGAATATCCAATTCTCGCAGTAGCCGCGGCGTTCGCTGAAGGGACAACAATTATGCTCGGCCTAAAAGAATTACGTGTCAAAGAGAGTGATCGTTTAAGCGCCATAGCAAGGGGGTTAGTTGCGTGCGGTGTAAAGGTAGAGGAGACGATTGATAGTTTGACCGTCTACGGGAGAGGAGGTTTAGTAAAAGGAGGTGCATTTATTGAGGCCAATATGGATCATCGAATCGCGATGTCATTTTTAGTGCTTGGAATGGCTACTGAAAAGCCAATTGAAATCGACGATTCCACAACAATTCAGACCAGCTTCCCTAATTTTTGCGAACTAATGACACAAATAGGTTGTAAACTAACAACGCCTAGCTCCATCAAATAAGGACTCAGGTGAATGATTGTTGCAGTAGACGGAACCTCGGCATCTGGGAAAGGAACGTTGGCAGCAAAATTAGCACAGCACTTTAACCTAGAACCACTCGATACAGGGTTACTGTATAGGGCAGTGGCACTATCAATAATCACAGCTGGAGACAATTTAGAAGACGAGGAAAAAGCCGCAAATCATGCTGCTTCTCTCGATTATAAGTCTATGGATTCACCAAGGCTCCGCAACTCTGACATTGGAGTTGCTTCTTCAAAAATAGCAGCTATGAAAGCTGTTCGCCTAATATTACTAGACTTTCAACAGAAATTTGCGAAAAACCCGCCTAACGGAAGATCTGGGACAATTTTGGATGGCCGCGATATTGCTACCGTGGTTTGCCCGGAGGCTGATTCCAAAATTTTTGTAACAGCAAATATCGAGATCAGGGCAAAAAGACGTTGGAAACAGTTGATCCTAAGCGACGAACCCGCTATATATGCGCGTGTCTTAGAGGATTTGCGGGAACGTGACACTCGCGACTCTACAAGACAAAACGCTCCATTGCGGAAAGACAGTGACGCTATCACAATAGATACGTCTCATCTTGATGCGGAGCAAACATTCGAAATGGCGCGAAAGTACATAGCGTCGAGAGATTTAAACCGTCAGCGTGGTTAACTGCGCTGGCACGTGCAACCTAACTGTGATCAACCGAATATCTAAGCGATTATTTTGAAGTTCGTTTTTAACTTGGGATAAACAGGCGATATACAAAAAGATCACCTAACCGGCGACATCGCAATATTTATTTATTGTAGGATAAAGCCGTCCTAGGAGTTTCCATGACTGAAGTAGCTGCGGCTGGTACCGATTTGGATGAATTTGAAGAATTATTAGGCGAATCATTTGGAAATGACATCAGCATTGAAGGTAGTGTTGTAAAAGGCACAATAATTTCCCTGGAAGGGGATACCGCATTAATTGACGTAGGGCTTAAATCGGAAGGCCGAGTTCCTTTGAGGGAATTCACATCTCCAGGGCAAGAACATGGTTTAAAGCCAGGAGATCTCGTTGAAGTATATGTTGAACGCATGGAGGACCGTAATGGAGATGCCATGCTCAGCCGCGAGAAAGCTAGACGCGAAGAGGCATGGGTTGTGCTAGAAACGGCATTTGAAAAGCAGGAAAGGGTTGATGGCACGATATTTGGCAGGGTTAAAGGCGGATTTACTGTGGATCTAGCAGGAGCGACGGCCTTCCTTCCAGGTAGTCAGGTAGATATTAGACCGGTTAGAGACATAGCTCCCTTATTAGGAACTCCACAACCGTTTCTAATTCTTAAAATGGATAGAAGAAGAGGTAATATAGTTGTTTCGAGGCGTGCGGTACTAGAAGAAAGCCGAGCCGAAGCAAGAACTGAATTGGTTGCCAATCTCAAAGAAGGGCAGACACTTCAAGGTGTTGTAAAAAATATTACCGACTATGGTGCATTCGTTGATCTTGGCGGCGTTGATGGTTTATTACATGTTACAGATATAGCTTGGCGCCGGATCAATCACCCGTCCGAAGCCTTAACGATTGGGCAAACGGTTGACGTACAAGTAATCCGCTTTAATGCAGAAACCCAAAGAATATCTCTTGGAATGAAACAATTAGAGTCGGATCCATGGGAGGGAGTTGATACTAAATTTCCGATTGAATCCAAATTTAATGGACGCGTCACTAATATAACAGATTATGGGGCATTTGTTGAATTAGAACCCGGAATAGAAGGCTTGGTTCATGTATCCGAAATGAGTTGGACGAAAAAGAACGTACACCCCGGAAAAATTGTATCTACTAGCCAAGAAGTTGAAATAGTAGTTCTAGATGTTGATGCATCTAAGAGAAGAATATCATTAGGTTTGAAACAATGCCTTGCTAACCCATGGGATGAATTCCTAGCACAACACCCAGTAGGATCAGAAATAGAAGGGGAAATCAAAAATATCACAGAATTTGGTCTCTTCATTGGTCTTGATGGTGAAATAGACGGAATGGCTCATTTTTCTGATCTCGATTGGGAAAAGCCCGGAGAAGAAGCAATTACCAATTATAATAAGGGCGATGTAATAAGAGCCAAAGTGTTAGATATAGATCCAGAAAAGGAACGTATTTCCTTGGGCATAAAACAACTAACCGAAGACCCATTTACCAGTGGAGCAGCTGCTATTCGTAAAGGTATCATTCTAACAACTACGGTTACAAAGCTTTTAGATACTGGAATAGAAGTAACAGTGGCAGATGGAATGGCGGGATTTATTAGGAAATCTGAACTTTCAAGAGATAGGTCCGAACAACGTTCCGATCGGTTTGCTGTTGGAGAGAAAGTCGACGCGAAAGTGACGCAAATAGATCAAAAAAATCGCAAAGTCACTCTGTCTATCAAAGCACGAGAGGTAGAAGAAGAAAAGAAAGCTATGCAGGAATACGGATCGTCGGACAGCGGCGCGAGCTTGGGAGATATCCTTGGGGCAGCATTAAGAGAGCGAGATGGATCCGATAAACCTGAAGATAACTAATCTCATAATGCCTCCCGCGAATACGATCTTCCAAAACTTGACTGGATATTCCTAGACTGGCATCCTAACAATGAAGAGCTGATTAGGAATTAGAATACATCTTATGTTTAAGTCTTGAGTGGGCGAGGTGAGGATAGATGACTAAGTCAGAGTTAATTTTGAAACTAGCAGAGGCCAATCCCCATCTATATCAAAGGGATATAGAGACACTTGTGGCAACTGTTTTTGAAGAAATAGCCCATGCTTTGGAGAGTGGAAACAGGGTTGAATTAAGAGGTTTTGGAGCATTCTCCACTAAACAACGTGAAGCACGAACGGGTAGAAATCCTCGGACCGGTGACTCTGTTATGGTTATCGAAAAAAGCATTCCTTTTTTTAAAGCAGGGAAGCAGCTTCGTGAGCGCCTGAATACATAGAGAAAACGAGGGAATTAGTATTTACCGTGCCCCAATTGGCAGTTGCTTAACAATAAGGATTGTTGGGGAGATATGAGTGTCAGTAACCTATATACCGAAACATTTTGAGTTCCATGGCTTAAAAGAAAAACACGACTTTATCGATACATATAACTTTGGTCAGCTTATATGCACCAATGGGGACAATTTAAATATTGCCTTCCTCCCATTTTCACTAAACCGCACTAACTTTCCCCTGGGCTCTTTGCAGTGCCACGTGGCAAGAAATAATTCGATTTGGCGAGATATAAAAAAAGGCCGAATGACAGCTATCTTTTCGGGACCGCATGCTTATATTTCACCACGTTGGTATTCAAGTTCAGATCAAGTTCCGACATGGAATTATTCTGCCGTTTTTGCTGAAGGGCGAGCCGCACTGTTAAATGACGATCAACTCATCCGGCTTCTAAAAACATTAACCGATCGCGAAGAAAATAGGACAAGGAATAAGTCTAAATGGTCAACTAAAGAAGTTGGAACTCCTAAATACCGTTCTATGATGAAGGCGATCGTAGGCATAGAGTTACAAATAGAAAAAATTTATGGCAAATTAAAAATGTCGCAAAACCGTTCTCCTAAAGATCGCGTTGGCGCCATTAACGGGCTCAGGAAAAGTGCGTCTGAAAATCATGTTGCTGTTGCGAAAATGATCAAAGAAATAAATGAAGAATAATAGATTTTTTTTGGATAAACTTTTTAAATGGATACTTACTATTCCATTTATTATTTTTTTAATTATATTTTCAGTGTCTAATAAGCAGTCCCTCGAAATTTCTTTGTGGCCAATACCGTGGTCAATTGAAATCCCTGTTTATTTTTTTAGTTTAGGAATTTTGCTATCTGGATTCGTTTTTGGTTATATTATAGGCTGGGGTCGCGCCGTATTAAAGTATTATAAAAAAACGAAAAAAGTCTCTGACTCTACTTATTAGAGATCTTAGAGTTAGTCGAAGTTTGCTTAGTTGGATAGACCTACATGAGTAAAAGTCTTAATGTCAAAATTTGCGGATTAAATAATAAAGAAACTGTCGAAGTTGCGGTGAAAGCTGGAGCATCTCATCTTGGTTTTATTTTTTATCCACCTTCCCCACGCTCTTTAACACCAAAAGAGGCCGGATATATAACATCTACAACACCAAATCATATTAAGCGGGTAGCTGTGATAGTGGATGCGCGAGATGATTTAATAAACGACATCATTCAAAGCTTATCACCACATATTTTACAGCTGCATGGGTCCGAAACAACTAGCAGAATTCAAGAAATCAAAGAAAAGTTCAAATTACCCATCATGAAAGCTATTAAAGTTGCTAATTTTGATGATATTAAATCTAGCCAACAATATAGCGATAGTAGCGATTTTCTTCTTTTCGACGCCAAACCTCCATTGACTAGTATAAATTCATTGCCAGGGGGAAATGGGATAAGTTTTGATTGGGCTCTCCTTAGATCAGTGAAAATCGGAAAGCCTTGGTTTCTTTCGGGTGGCATACACATTGGCAATGTGCATAAAGCAATAAAAACAACTGGGAATGGATCAATAGATATATCTTCTGGTGTGGAAGACCAACCCGGTGTTAAAAGCTCCCAAAAGATTGAAATGTTTATGAAATCTATTAAGGAATTTATGTGAACGTTAGTATACAAAAATGCTATAAATTTCATATTTCATTCAAAATCAAGTTTAACTCATCTGCGTGATTAAGGATTAATAATGTCAACAATAAACTCTCCGAACACCCTTCGAGAAGGTCCTGATGAGAATGGCCATTTTGGTATATTTGGAGGACGCTACGTCGCTGAAACACTAATGCCATTAGTTCTCGATGTAGAGGATGCTTGGAAAACGGCCAAGTCTGATCCGATATTTTGGAGTGAATTAGAATATTACCGTAAACATTATATAGGAAGGCCTAGTCCACTTTATTTTGCAAGCAGACTGACGGACCATTTCCAAGGAGCTAAGCTTTATTTTAAAAGAGATGAACTCAATCATACCGGTGCCCACAAAATAAACAATGTTATGGGACAAGCCTTAATTGCGCGAAGAATGGGAAAAACTAAAATCATTGCAGAAACTGGTGCTGGCCAACATGGTGTAGCTACAGCTACAGCTTGTGCACTCTTCAATCTAGAGTGTGAAGTATTTATGGGTGCAGAAGATGTTATCCGACAAAAGCCAAATGTCGACCGTATGCGATTACTTGGGGCAAAAGTTCATTCGGTAACATCAGGGTCTGCCACACTGAAAGACGCTATGAACGAGGCCCTAAGATATTGGGTTTCAAAGGCAGATACACATTTTTACATAATAGGAACCGTTGCGGGACCGCATCCCTACCCACAAATGGTCAGAGATTTTCAATGTATTATCGGAGAAGAAACAAAAGAACAAATGTTTGAAGCCGAAGGGAAATTGCCGGATACTCTGGTTGCCTGTATCGGTGGAGGTTCGAATGCTATTGGCTTGTTCCATCCATTTTTAGATGATGATGTCGAAATTATTGGCGTAGAAGCTGCTGGACTTGGAATTAGCACCAAACAGCATGCCGCTTCTTTGACAGGGGGAAGGCCGGGCGTCTTGCATGGGAATAGAACCTACTTACTGCAAGATAATGATGGCCAAATCACAGAAGCGCATTCAATATCGGCCGGATTAGATTATCCAGGAATTGGTCCGGAACACTCGTGGCTATTTGAAACAGGTCGAATAGAATATGTGAGTGCAACAGATAATGAAGCGTTGGAGGCATTTGCTCTATGCTCAAAACTGGAAGGTATCATCCCAGCTCTCGAACCCAGCCATGCACTTGCATATATCAAAAATATTATCAGCCCGTTGCCAAAAGACCATATTATAGTGATGAATATGTGTGGAAGAGGAGATAAGGATCTCGAAGCAGTAATACCACGTCTAGAAGAAATGGACCTACTTTGAAAACATATAAAGAAGATCGCCTAAAACTACTATTTGAAAATCTAAAAAAGGAAAAAAGAGGAGGCCTTGGTATCTTTATAGCAGCCTCTGATCCCAATCTTGAGATTTCTCTAGAAATATTGAAGCGCTTGCCACAGGCTGGTGCAGATATGATAGAACTTGGCATGCCATTTTCAGATCCGATGGCTGATGGCCCCACGATTCAAGCTGCCAGTCTGAGAGCTTTGAAATCTGGAGGATCACTCAAACGCACACTTGAAATGGTAAAAAACTTCAGAGAAAGCGACAATAAAACTCCATTAGTTTTAATGGGGTATTATAATCCAATCTATAATTTTGGGGTCAAGGACTTTCTAATCAAAGCTATTGAGGCTGGCGCAGATGGTCTTATAATAGTGGATTTGCCTCCAGAAGAAGACGAGGAACTTTGTCTACCAGCCCAGAAATACAATCTCCCATTTATAAGACTTACAGCACCTACAAGCGATGGTGAGCGCCTTCCTACTATTTTAAACAACGCGTCGGGCTTTATATATTATGTCTCTATTATGGGAATTACAGGCACTCAATCAATCGCCACCCAAAATGTTCAAAATGCAGTGAAAGAGCTAAAAAAACACACCGGGTTACCGATAGCAGTTGGATTTGGGATAAAGACAAGGCAGGATGTCGCAGATGTAACCTCATTTTCTGATGCCGCAATCGTAGGATCGGCCGTAGTCAATGTTATAGAGAAAAGCCTTGACGCTAATGGAGAGGGAAATGATAAAACGATTGCTGATGTGCTAGCATTAGTCAAAGACCTCGCCGCAGGCGTCAGAAGCAAGAAAATAGCATAATCTAACCAATTTGAGAAACGTATCGTCAGATGAACTGGATCACTAATTCCGTCCTACCTAAGATTAAAGCATTAGTTCAACCTAAAGAAGTACCGGAAAATTTTTGGACTAAATGCCCTAATTGTGGTGAAATGATCTTCCATCGACAATTAGAAGACAACTTACAAGTATGCCCTAAATGTAACTACCACCTAAAGTTAGCGGCAAGGGCTCGCCTCGAATCTCTCTTTGACTCAAGCACGCTTCACATAATCGAACTGGAAAGGCAGAAGAACTCTGATCCATTAAAATTTAAAGATTTAAAAAAATATTCTGATCGCCTGAGAGACGCTAGAACAAAAACAAAACAGGATGATGCTATATTGATCGCCGAAGGAAACATTAATGGTCGTTCAACTATAGCTGCAGTGTTTTCATTTGAGTTTATGGGCGGATCAATGGGGATAGCAGTTGGTGATGCAATTCTGAAATCAGCCGAATTAGCAGTTAGTAAAAAAGCTCCTTTAATTATCTTTCCGGCCTCAGGCGGTGCACGAATGCAAGAAGGAATACTCTCATTAATGCAGTTACCCAGAACTGTCATAGCTACACAAATAGTAAAAGAAGCCGGCCTTCCTCTAATTATAGTTCTTACAAACCCCACGACGGGCGGTGTGACAGCATCATTTGCGATGCTTGGGGATATTCATATTGCTGAGCCAGGTGCAATTATTGGATTTGCAGGTAAACGCGTAATTCAAGAGACTATAAGAGAGAGTTTACCAGAGGACTTTCAATCCGCTGAATATCTTTTGGAACATGGGATGATTGACATGGTCGTAGATAGACACAATCTGAAAGAAAAAATATCAGGCATTTTGTCTATTCTGATGGATTATCGAAACAATAAATAAAGCCTTGTGGTTAAAACGTTAATGACATTAGAAAAAACCATCCAAAGACTTGAATTATTGCATCCAAAGGTCATTGATCTTTCTCTTAAAAGATTGGAGAAGTTACTGATCAAGTTAGATAACCCAGAAAAAAAATTGCCCCCAATTGTGCATGTCGCAGGAACAAACGGTAAAGGCTCTACTATCTCTATCCTTCGATCGATCCAAAGCGCAGCTGGTCGTTCTTCGCATGTTTACACCTCACCTCACCTTGTAAATTTAACAGAGCGATTTCTAATCGCTGATAAGGAAATAGAAGGAAGCACCCTCGTAAAGCTTTTAAAACAATGTGAGGAGATTAATGCAGAAAGTGCAATAACATTTTTTGAGATCATAACTGCAGCAGGCTTCCTAGCTTTTTCAAAGTTTGAAGCCGACTTAGTTCTTTTAGAGGTTGGATTGGGTGGCCGTTTTGACGCCACCAATGTAATTAATAATCCTATCTTATCGATTATTACGCCTATTTCTCTAGATCATCAGCACTACTTAGGAAACACTTTACCGAGGATAGCTTTCGAAAAAGCCGGTATATTAAAAGAAAATAAACCTGCAGTGATAGGGAAACAATATCCGGAAGCACTTGAAGTTATAAAATTAAAAGCAGCCGAAACCAATTCACAATTGTTTATATTCAACCGAGATTGGAGTATTAGTGAAACCAAAGACTCAATAAAGTTTGAGGCAGATGCAGATACACGTTATTTCGAAAAACCAAGTCTAAGAGGCACTCATCAAATCCAGAATTCTGGTATAGCCATAGCAGCTGCTCATTATATGAGTAAACTATTCCCTATTCAGAATAGTGCTATTGATAAAGGGTTAAAGACAGTCAGATGGTCTGCGAGGCTTCAAAAAATTAAGAAAGGCCCATTGGCAGAAATATTACCAAACCAAGTTGAGTTATGGCTGGACGGCGGACATAACCATGATGCAAGTCTCGCAATTTCGGAGACAATCTATAATTGGAAACGGCAAGATCCATCTCTAACCTGCCATTTGATCTTTGGCTCCTTGAATAATAGAGAAATAAAGTCACTACTAGTGCCATTTGTGGAAATTATTGATTTGATTCAAACTGTGGCAATACCGAAACATGAGAGTACAGCATCCCCCGAAAATGTCGCCAATGTGGCACTATCTTTGGGATTTGATGCCGCACCATCAAATAGCCTATTGTCTGCTATCGAAGCTATTATTTCTAAGTCCAACGGAAAACGTATTATCCTGGTATATGGTTCACTATATTTAGCCGGATCGATACTTGAGAAAAACTTCTGATTATCGAGAAAAACGGGCAAATTCAGTCTAATGCGTCTTGTACCCATTCGGTTAGTTTTTGCGGGGGCAGTGCTCCCATTTTACTTGCCGCAACCTCCCCATCTTTAAAAAGCATCAACATTGGAATACCTTTGACGTTATAGGTCGAGGGTGTAGACGGATTATCATCTATATTTATTTTTACAACTTTCACACGATCGCCTAAGGTCTGTGCTATATCTTCAAGGGCTGGAGCTATAGCTTTACAGGGGCCACACCACTCAGCCCAAAAATCAACTAAAACAGGTTTGTCGGCGTTTAGCACATCGTCAGAAAAGCTCTCATCCGTTACCTTGATTGTCGACATTTACTTCCTCCTACTGGTTATGGACTGCTATGCCTTTTAAAAGTGCAATATCCCAAGCGCTTTATAATACCAAAAAAATACATTTAAACACATATTAATTAAATATTTTTATTGAATCCATCTCAAGTGACGAAAATGGCATCACAATTGGCTTCTCTACCCACAACAACATACATTTGATTTCATGATCAGGATATATTTGCTTAACCAACTTATAATAAATGGCTAACTGCTTTTTATAACCTGTGGGTACTTGGGAGATCTTTTTCGGAACAACTCTATTAGTCTTTAAATCAACAATTGTTATTTCATGCTTATTTATTAATAAACGGTCTATTCTACCCGAAACTTTATACGTTATACCATCTTCAACAATATTTCCAGAGATAGGCACTTCAACTATAGCTTCCTTATTGAAGATGTCTTCAAAACTCTTTTCACTTAATACCTTCAGCGCACTCCTCAAATACTCCTCCTGCTCGCCTTCATTAAGATAATGCCTTGGCTCGGCCAAGTACTTCTTACCTTGTAATTCTCTGTATCCCTTACCGACCTGAGGAAGCCATTCTAATAAATAATGGATAAATTTACCCTTTTTCAATTCTTTAGAATATGTCAGCCTAAGTGGCACTTGGTCTGCTGAGCCCCCCGATATAGTTGAAGGCTGTATTACTGCTCCATTATCTATTTTCCCCAAAAAGTTTGATGTGGCCCATTGAGGTACACTTCCATGACTGGATATAGAAGCTGCAGGTTCACTTTTATCTTCTGGAGGTTCTGTTTGCAGAGATGTAAATAAAAGTTTATCACAATATTTTTCAGCTAAAGGGCTAAGGCCAGAGTCGATCATTTCATACCAACTAAAATCAGATTTTTTTCTATGGGTGCCCCAACCAGATATATAAAGTCTATCTTCTGCTCGTGTCATGGCCACATATAATAGTCTCCGGTATTCTCTATCCCTTTTATCGATGGCCTCCTCTCGTAATATTGAGGTAGTCAAATTATCGGCCTCTTGGTTCGGTGACCACAATGGTATCGACACATTATTTCCTATTTCTTTCCAAAATACATTGGGGGTTTTATTTGGAGTAGACATAGTGTCTGGAAGAAATACTATCGGCGCTTGCAAACCCTTTGAGCTATGAACGGTAAGAATTCGCACCTGATTGGCTTGACCCGTCTCTAAATCACGTTTGACCTCAAAATCTGCCGAAGCTAACCAGTGAAGGAACCCTTGAAGGGACGGGATGTTCGCGCGTTCAAACTCTATGGCCTGGGTTAAAAATTCATCCAAGGGATCATTAGCTTCTAATCCGAGTCGTTCTGTGATTTTTTTACGTCCCCCCAAACACAGTAATTGAGAATAAAGCTCATATGGAGGTGTAAAATCTGCGCGTCTTAACCAAGTATTTAAAAATTCATACGCCATCGAGTATCGATCATCATTTAAGGCTCTTTTTGATAGTTCATTCCACAAATTTACTTCTTTTCTCTCCCAGCAAAGGTCTAATAACTCTTCTTCGGTTAGACCTATTAACGGCCCTTTTAAAACAACTGCCAAATTCAAATCATCATCTGGTAACAACAAGAATTGTCCTAAAGCAACTAAATCCATAATTGGTAATTGATCGGTTAGCATCATTCGATCAACACCGGCAACATCAATTTCTTGTTCTTTCAACGCACGCACTAACTGGTAGACAAAAATGCCTCTTGTCCGAACAAGAATCATGATATCCCCAGATCGAATTGGACGCCCCTTTGATTTTAAAAGTTCACCTTCCGTTAACCAGCCATTAATTTTCATGGCTATTTTTTGAGCTAACCTCTTGCTAGGTTCGTCATATTCTTTTTGTTCCAAAGGCAAAACCCACGTAGTTGGTTGCTCTGATCTAAGAGATAATTCAAGAGGCCAAAGCTCCACGCGACCTTCTTGTCCTTTTCGGTGTGCCTGATGCTGTATCGGAATGAAATTACCATTTTCGCTCTCTTCTAACACCCCTAATCCAGTTGCTCCATTTTCCTTTTTAAAATTAAACACGGAATCTACAACATCCAAGATAGCGGATGTTGAACGAAAGGACATATCAAGCTTGATGCCTTGCCATCTTCTGGAAGATGCAATGATTCTTTCCCCAAGTTTTGAGCTCATGTCCAGAAACGACTGGGGGTCGGCTCTTTGGAAACTAAATATGGACTGTTTCACATCACCAACGGCAAAGACGGTTCTTAAAGCCTCGCTATGAACTTGAGATTCACCCAGTCCCGAGAAAAACTCATCTGTTAATTTTTCTATAATTTTCCATTGCTCTGGATTAGTGTCTTGGGCTTCATCAATTAACAAATGGTCTATGCCACCATCTAGTTTAAATAACACCCACGGTGCGATCCCTGGTTGTTCCAACAATTCATATGTCTGAAAAATTAAATCATCATAATCAATCGATGAGTTAATACGCTTGGTTTCGTCATACGAGGTTAACACAGAATAAGACAGTTTGATTAGAGCCTCCGTTCTTTTTGCAAGGTCCAGCGATTTAAGCTTTTCTTGTAGACTCTTCAAACGTTGCGCTTCTGAATTCAAAATTTCAAAAACAGAGCTATTTGTTTTTATAACTGATTGCGTCGCAAGTCGCTCAAGCACCTTTCCTTTTTTGGTTAGGAAAGCTGAAATATATTCATTATAACTTTCAATTGTGGGTTCTTTTTGTTCCAACCACTTCCTTATTTTTATAGATTTCTTTATATCGGTAGAACTTCCTAAGGCCAAAGCTTGGGCTACCGTATGTAATTGGGCTTTTACCTCTATAGAATCAGGGACCGCCTGTCTTAGTAGGTCGGTTCGGGTATCGTGTTCATTTAATCCTAATTCTTTCCTCATTATTTGGCATAAAGGGGTAATACCACCTACTGAACGAACAGTACTTTGAAGTTTTGAACGTTCTGACAACAGATCATCAATAAGCTCAGAAACTGTCGATTCTGAAGCTCGTTCCGCGATTTCCGTTAAAGAATTTGCAATACCAGAAAATTGATTATTTTTTGATAATGATATAACAGTATCACGAGCATTGCGCATGCGATCCTTTGCAGTTCTTTCATCTAAAACATCAAATTGAGGTGGCAAACCCGCCTCCAAGGGAAACCGACGCAAAATAGATTGGCAAAACCCATGAATAGTCTGAACTTGTAATCCACCGGGCGAATCTAGAACTGTAGCAAATAATCTTCGAGCCCATGCCAAATCTTGCCTTTCAACACTCCTACCCGACAAGTAAGTCAGGTCAACCTTTAGCTCATAATCAGTGGCTAAAGACCAACCAGCGAGGCGTTCAGCTATTCTTGTCGACATTTCCGCAGCTGCCGCCTTGGTGAAGGTGAGACACAGAATTCGGTTGGGTAATGCCCCGGACAACAATAACCTTAAAACTCTATCCGTTAGCACTTTTGTCTTTCCTGATCCAGCGGATGCGCTTACCCAGACAGAGGAATTGGGGTCTGAAGCATTCTGTTGTAACTTTAATATTATCTTTTCATCAGTTACTATTTCTGAATTTAATGCCATGGCTAAAAGGACCACTCCTTAACCCTGGAGAGATGCTCGTAGTCGTCATAAGTCATTTTATTATTGGGGTCAGGATACGCTAAATACGGTGTGCCATCATTATCAAAAGCTTCAATTAGTTTTCGCAAACCTTCCTCCGCCATACTTATAAGAACATCTGTATCTTCCTCAAGAATGACTTCTTTCCCAGGTGGGTCTCCTCCGGTTAATTGAATATATTTTAGCTGGGTACGAATTTGCGCAGAGGTTTCTAAAAACCCCCCCTCCCTTAGTATAAGGCCTTCGAGTGGTAATTGAGGAGAAAGCCCCGATATTAATTCTCTTCTTGGGGGTATGTTGCCTGTTTTGTAGTCTATAATAGTGTAGGGTTGCTCAATCCCTTGATCGATCCGATCCGCAATAGCCTTTAGTTTCACCGCGCCAGAGGCAAATGTTAGCATTATATGTCCCCGCACCTCTGCTTTTTTATTTATTATTTCGGAGTTATTTTTGGATTCTTGCTCAACAAACCAGTTAGCAATTTTTAGAAATCTTGGCCACCAAAAGGCCCATACGGCCGGATGATCTAATGTTTCTCCAAATGCGGAGCGTCCATGTTGTATCAATTTATTTTTTGCTTCATTCAAATCACTTGGAATTCCATCTTTAACGAAAGTTTCCAGAGCCTTATGTATAAAACTTCCACGGTCAACAGCTATGGGCTCTGAATCCAATACCCCCAGCGGTACCAACTTCAATATCTGACGAGCATATATATGGTAAGGATTTCGAAGCCAGGCTCCTATCTGTGTAACAGAAAATGATCTTGGACGTTGAGCTAAAACCGGTCTAGGGGTTGGTGGAGATAATCGACGAGTGCAGTTCGGTGTATCTAGAGAATTCTGCCAACTAATCCAATTCGCATTAGCCTCATCCAAAGCCCCTCCATAATCAAGTGATTCTATCAATGATGACATTCTTAGCAACCAACGAGATACAACCGTTGGTGTTCCGTTTATCCGTTTTGATCTTGTCAAAAAGACCTCTTTAGCTCCACATAATTGAACGAAGTCGTGGGCGGATTGACCTATACGAATTTCTGGCAACGGTAATCCTATATCAGACCGCATAGGACGGCTCATCCAGGGATCGGCTTGAGGTTCCGGAGGCCAACTTCCTTCATTTAATCCAGCTAAGATTACCCTGTCGAAATGCATCAGGCGGCCTTCTAGTGGACCTAGTATTGATAACCTCGGATGGACGCCAAATGGTGCACGATAAGTAGCACTCGACAACAATGACTCGAGGAATGGAAGATACTCTTGTCCGGAAATTACTGGGAAATCATGACACATCTCAAAAATATTTGAGAACATGCTCGCGATCTGTTCTCTGTAATCTGCAGAATATGCATCCCAAGAAGAATTCTCTGAACCATCCGATACAAGCTTTTCAAATAGTTGATTATGTTTTTCAAATATATCTTGTACTTTTACTGAAGGGCATCTTATTAGTTTTTCCAATTCCCTGATTGGCGCAGACAAGTCAATTATCCAATCGTGCAAGTCCTTTTTTTCTTTTACGGTGACAATCGAAGCACCAACGTTTTCTCGGTCTTCGCCCATGGACATCTCAAGAGCTCTGATTAAACCATCAATTCCGATGGCTGGTCGAGGGCCACGTAAAATTAATTGCTCCAGCAGTCTCGTATTCCTCTTGAAAGCACCCGCAGATATTCCACCTCTAGCAAGGGGATGCTTCATCGCAGCTAAAAAAGAGACTGGCGCCAAGCCATCTTCGACCATTTTTCCAATTAGACGCCAGAAAACCAAAAACGGCGTCTCTGTTATCGGAATTCCTGCCGAGTCATCAATATTAATATCCCAACGCTTTAACTCCGATTTCACTCTGCGAGCCAACGATCGATCCGCTGTTATTAAGCTGGCGGTTTTGCCATTTGTTTCTAATGTCTCTCTCAGGATTAGCGCTATGGTGCTTGCTTCTGATTGGAAATCCTGACATTCCAGAACGGCTATTCCATCCAAGTCGCTTTTAGTAATGAAGGTTTTCTCTAAATCATGCCACTTTTCTGTTGTAATTGCTGGCCTCATTACTTCTGACAAAAACCTCATTCGGCCCTTTTCTTTTCGAACACAAGTTTGACCTTTTACTAGTGGAGACCAATCTGAGACATCACCTGGTACTATCGATAGTTTAGACAATAGTTTGCTTAAAACATGTTGCGGGTGAGTAACATCATTAATAATTGCCTCCCAGGAGTTATCTTCTAGTCCCCTATCCAATCCAGGCAACACAACAGCTCCCTTGGGCAGCGCTGCAACAGTTTCCATCAAATTCGCTGTAGCTGGTATACTCCCTGTGGAACCCGCTATTATAATATGCCTTTCTGGTTGTTGTTTGAAATAGATTTGCATTCTGCGGAGTTTTTCATTCCGGTAAGAGGCAGGGTCAGTGGCCCCTTCTTCATTTAAAATTCTTGGCCAAGCCTCTGTAATGATTTTCAAAAAAATTAGCGTTTTCTGCCAATGCTCCGCATAAATATCCGGAACCAGCTGCTCCAAGTCTTTAAATGGAATATTCTCTGTTTGCATTCGATCAAGTAACTTAGATAAATCCTCCGCCAGGCGACTAGCTTGGTAAAGACTTGCACCCTCAGAACCGCCAATCTTTTTGTCCGAAATATTGGCCTTTAAGTATGTTCTTATAAGTTGCGTTAAAAGAATTTGACGCCTTAAACTGGGGATAGCAGGAACTATAATATCACTATCCATTTTGCGATCATCTATTTGGGCTAAATCCATCTGATCAATTTCATCGGCATCAGCATCGCCAATGGCAAGGATTTGAGGTAAAATCACCGCTGTCTCCCCCATTACCCGCACTAACGCATCTTCAACAACTCGCGCAGCTCGGCGATGTGGGACAAAAATCATAGATTGTCTTAATGTAATCGGGTCCTTGTTAAGTCTAATCCATAGCCCCGTGGCGAATGTATCTGCAAAAGGTAAATCTGTGTCTATCGAGAAAATATTGTATTTAGACATTCTTTTTCTCAAAAAAATGGCACGGGTGGGGAATGGCCATTTATGAAACGATTACGAGCCAACTCTAAATCAGTTGGGGTACTGATGTGATACCAAAGGCCATCATGAACTACCCCATATAATCGATTTGATTTAATAGCGTGGTCGTAGGCCCAATTTAAAGAAAAAGCACCATCCGGGGCATCAGTAAAAATAGCAGGATTTATTATCGAGATTCCCATATACGAAAAAGGGGCAACACTTTTTTCCGACCGGCGCGATAATCTTCCCAACTGATCCATAGTAAAATCACCTAAACCATGAAAATTGTTAACACTAGACATCGGAGCCAGCATTAACAAAATATCCATAATCTCGGGATCCCAAGACTCTGCTAATCTCAAAAGAGGACTCTTCATTCCGTCAACCCATACGCTGTCACCATTTAATACATAAAAAGCTTCTTTACCAAGCAAAGGTAATGCCTTCTTTACGCCACCACCTGTTTCCAATGGATCCTTTTCACTAGACAGCAATAAACGGCTATCGTTTAGAGCCATTATGTGTTCTTCAATATTTGACGCCAAATGACATGTGTTTATGACAATTTTTTTTATACCTGTTTTGAATAGGTGCTCTATTGCCCTATCAAGAATTGTCGAGCCAGAAATTATAAGCATTGGCTTAGGTATGCGTTCAGTGAGAGGCAACATTCTCTCGCCACGTCCTGCAGCTAGAACTATAGCGCTGTCCGGTATAACACAGGGTCTAGCTGGAAGTGTATCTAGAAACATTTTGAACCAACAGTATTCAGATCAATTTCTGCATTTACAGCGTCCTCGGGGACATTATTTAATAACCATTCCTGTAGTGGTCTCATATGAGGCTGAGTGAGATTTGCTAGCGTATGGTTCCATAATCTTGGAATATGGGTTAGATATTGGTGGTTACCGTATTTTAAAGATTGTCGAGTGAATATCCCAAACACCTTTAGTGCACGTTGGGTTCCTAGGGCATAATACGCGTTCATAAAATTTTCCTGATTGATACTACTTCCCATTCCATCAAAATACCTATCGAGTATTTTATGCTTAAGAGCAGGCTTTATATCCCTTCGAGAGTCTTGAAGTAAGGACACCACATCGTAGCTGGCCGGGCCTTGAACTGCATCTTGAAAGTCTAGCAACCCACACGACCCTATATTATCCCGGTCTGACAAATGCATGAGGTTATCCACATGATAATCCCTCAAGACCAGTATACTTTGCGATCCATCAACAAATTGTTTGAGGCATATTTTCCATAAGGATAAAAATTCTTTTCTCATGGAATCTGACACTTGTATTTTTAATCTTGGGACTAAATACCAGTCCAAAAACAACAGTACTTCCTCGACAAATTTTTGGCTATCGTATTTCGGTAGAAACGTAATTTCGTCTTTATAATTTCTGCGCCCCAAGTCGATGAGTAAGTCAATTGCCAAATGGTACAAACACAGCTCATCTTTGTCTTCGGATAGTGCTTTTGTGTATGTTTCATTGCCGAAATCTTCCAGAATTAAAAATCCGTTCATAGAATCGACCTTGAACACTCTAGGGGCACTGAAACCATAGCCATTCAATAGTTTGGAGATTTCTATAAACGGTCTCGTATCTTCTTTTTCTGGAGGTGCATCCATCACAACAAAACTGACTTCGTTTGCCTTGACTCTAAAATAACGCCGAAAAGAACAATCATCCGCAAGGGGGGTGACTTGAAAGTCCCCTAATGCATTTTCCTTCAAAAATTTTTGGAGAAGTAAGAATCTTTGCTCACTTTCTCGGATTTCCATTTTCAAGCCGAAAGACCCTCACTGTTTTTTATGTTAAGATGTTGCCATTTCTCTGGTCCACGAAGTGTAATAATGCGCTCTTCAAGATATGCTGAAAACTCGAAATGAATTTCTAATCTTTTTTTGGGTAAAAGTTTAATTGCATTTTCTGGCCACTCGATAAGAACAATCCCTTCAGAAAATGCATCTTCTATTCCCAGTTCTATTACCTCATCTTCCGCAGAGGTCCGGTAAAGATCATAATGCCAAATTTCAAATGTATTGAACTGTCTCATTATTTGATAGTTTTGAACCAATGTATATGTCGGGCTTGGCACCTCTTGTTTAGAGTTTGTCAGGCTTCTTATAAAAGCACGGCAAAAACCGGTTTTACCGGCGCCAAGATCACCAAACAAACAAATAACATCGCCAACACCTGACAAAGAAGCTACGGTCTCAGCAAAGAATTTTGTTTCGGCTTCGCTTTTGATTTTAAATTTATCAATAAAAGGGACGTCCATATATCCTGTCTTTATCACCGTATGGATTATAAATCATTTGTAAAACAACTACAGCCAGTCTTTATTGGGGAGAATTGATGTTCTTGGTAATTTTTACAAGTACCTTAATGTATCTACCGGAAACGATGATACTTTTAGGATATTTTCGGGTGTCTGCTCGATAAGGCCTGTCGGCGAATCGCTGATACGTAATACGATTTTTCATCGTGATCATGGCATGATTAAATACTAGCGTGGAGACCGAACCCTAGGCAATTTTTATTCCAAGCGATTAATTTTTATAAAATTTTCTCAAAAATTTATCGCTAAATTTTCCAGAAACTTTATCGGATTTTATCAATTCCTTTGACCTTTTTTTGGGATCACCATAGCCGCCAGCTCCCGGTGTATTTACTACCAGTGCCTGGTTCGGCTTTAATGGCATATCCGGTGGTTTATGAGACAATTGTATAGGCAGACACTGATCCTCTTCCAACCAAAAACTTCCACTTTGACCCGAACATCCGTCGAAAATTCCCCAGGGGCTATTTCTAAACCTCTCCCCTACACCGTTAAATATGCATGTGTGTCCTATTGGTCGAACGACGCGTTGCAGCCCCAATCCTCCACGATATTTTCCAGCACCGCCTGAATCTGGTATAAAACCATACCGATCAACGCGCAGTGGATACTCCATCTCTATCGCCTCTATCGGCAAATTAGAGGTGTTGGTGATATGGACTTGCACGCCATCTTTACCGTCGCGATCATTTCGACCTCCAAATCCACCGCCAAGAGTTTCTAAGTAAACATAAGGTTCTCCAGTTTCAGGATCGTTACCCGCAAAAACTGCCATTGTATTCGCTCCATTGGCAGCGCCAACGGCTGCCTCAGGTAATGCTGATGACAAAGCGCCGATGACAACATCAATTATTCTTTGGGACGTATGGGCTCGAGCTGCAACTGAAGCTGGGGCGATACAACTCACCATTGTTCCCATAGGTGCGACTACCTCAACTGCATCCAATACTCCCTGATTATTGGGAATCTCTGGGTCCAGCATAGCCTTTAAGACATAGCACACGGCCGCTTTGGTGCCATGTAATGGTATATTAATGTTTCCTGGCGTCTGCGGGGAAGTACCCGCAAAATCAAATAATGCTGATTTTCCTTTTATCGTAGCAGTTAAATTTATCGGAACGTTTACAGCCTCTCTACCATCATCATCCATTACATCTTCGAACCGGTATACGCCATCGGGAATGAGAGTGATGGCTGAGAGCATCCGTTCGTACGTTCTGTCTATAATCTCGTTAAAAACATTTCTTATAACATCACCCGAATATTTATTTATCATTTCAAATAGACGCCTTGCAGCTAAATGCAGTGCTGAAAATTGAGCATTATAATCTCCTCTACGTTCCTCTCTAACGCGAACATTGAGCAATAATATATCAAAAATGTCCTGATCTAATTTTCCTTTCCTAAATAACTTTACAACTGGTATGCGCAAACCCTCTTGATAGATATCTTTCATTCCCCCTGCCATCGAGCCTGGAGACATACCCCCAATATCCGCATGATGAGCAATATTACAAACAAAACCGAGTAATTGCCCATCTGCGAAAACAGGCATGGCTAAACTAACATCCGGAAGATGTGTCCCTCCCCCTTCGTGAGGGTCATTAGCCGCGAAAATATCCCCCTCCGTTATCTCATCTAAAGGAAATTTTTTGAATATTGCTTGCATCTGGCCCAGAACGGAAGCGATATGCACGGGTATACTATTGGCCGCCTGCGCAACAAGTCGTCCCGTCCTATCAACTATCGCACAGGAGTGATCGTGTCGTTCTTTTATATTCGTTGAGTATGCACTTTTCATCAAAGCTATGAAAGCTTCATCTACTACCGACTGGAGTCCATTCGATAATATTTCAATGGTCACCGGATCAAGCTTTATCGCCTCTTTTTTCATTACTTAACCTTTATTATTAAATTACCCGAACTATCGACTTTGACTGTATCGCCCGGAAATATAACCGTTACCGCGTCCAATTGCTCAATAATCGCAGGCCCAACTAATGCGTGACCAAATCTCAAATCACCACGAGAATATATGGGTGTTTTCGAAGGTTTATTGGGCTCAAACCAAACAGATCTCTGAGAAATAGGATGCGGTGAATTATTAAGGTGTTCTTCGCTGACTGGATTTATTTCTGCAGAGGATCTTCCCAACGCCATTAACCGAATATTTACAATTTCAATTGGATCTTTTTCCGTGAAATGACCGTACGTCTTTTCGTGTTGTTCATAAAACCTTCCCGTTAACACCTCTAAGGAAGATGAGTAATCTAAAATTGGCGGGCCTGAAAGCTCAATCCAGGGAATTGTTAACTCGAAGTTCTGTCTAACATACCGCATATCAAAGCTTATCCGAGTAATACGATCCTCCCCCATTATCCCTTCTTCTTGGAACCATTGTTCAGCGCGGCTTACTAATCCTTTCAAATCTTTTTGTATATTTTGAATGGTGTTGCGATTGTATGGAACTCGCCTTGTTACGACAAAATCTTCCTTAAGATCAGATACAACTAATCCTTGAGCGCACAAAATACCTGGGGATGGCGGGACAATAATTTCACTCATATCTAACTCTTTAGCAACATCCGCTGCATGAAGAGCACCAGCACCTCCAAATGCCATTAAACTAAAATCGCGCGGATCATGACCTCTTTCGATAGAAACAGCTCGTATAGCTCTAACCATATTAGAGACGACAATCCCTATTATCCCATGCGCAGTTCTTTCTATTGAGAACTCAAGTCTTTCTGCTATCGGTAAAATAGCGGTTTCAGCTTTCGCTATATCAAGGCTCATTGCACCACCAATTAGCTTATCAGGCAGACGCCCAAGAATTAAATTGGCATCAGAAACTGTAGCCTGTTTTCCACCACGACTGTAGCACGCTGGCCCTGGCTCGGCGCCAGCGCTCAACGGTCCTACTTTCATGAGATTATCTTTATCAAACCAGGCGACTGACCCACCGCCGGCACCAACAGTATGAATATCAATCATCGGCAGCCGTACTGGAAAATCTGCTACCACTCTATCGTATCCAATTCCTGACTCGTAATTTTGTATCAACGCGACATCAGCACTGGTGCCACCCATATCAAGTGTAATTATGTTTGCTCTTTCTCCCAATTTTGCCTGATAAATAGCTCCCACGGTTCCAGCCGCCGGTCCCGATAATGCTGTACGTATTGGCATTGCCTCAGCGCGCTCTACTGACATCAACCCACCACTAGATTGATTAATCCCAAGTCTTGCATTTGGCGCTTTTTCCTTAAATTTTTTGCCCAATTTTCGCATGTATTCGCCAATAACCGGTTGCAAATAAGCATTTAATAAAGTGGTCGAAAATCGCTCATATTCCCTAAACTCTGGCTGCACCTCAGCAGATAGAGAAATCTGCAAATTGGGAATATTCATGCTTAATTCTTCCCTAATCTTTTTTTCATGTTCTGGCATAAGAAAAGAAAACAGCAGGCAAACTGCACAAGCTTCAGCGTTTGAAGCCTTAACCCTTTGTATGATGTCTGAGATTGCGTTAGTCGAAAGCGGTTTAATTACCTCGCCTTTCGAACCGACTCGTTCAGCGATCTCAAAACGCATGTGCCTTTCTGATAGAGGTAGCGGATTATCCGCTTTGAGATCATACATCTTCGGTCTTATTTGACGACCAATTTCCAGTAAGTCCTTAAATCCCTCTGTTGTAATAACGGCGACCCTAGCACCGCGTCTTTGAATCAAGGCATTAGTGGCAACAGTAGTGCCATGCGCCAAACGAACTATCTCCCCAACATCAATTCCACTTTTTTCAAGTAAAGAGTCGAGCCCGGTCATGATAGCCAACGAGGGATCATTCGGAGTAGACGGGGTTTTGTGCAAAAAAACGCGTCCATCACTAATATTCATGGCATGGAAATCTGTGAATGTTCCTCCAACATCAACACCAATAAACCACATTACTTACATATCCTCTATTCCTTGAGAAACAATCGACAGCCCTATAATAACCTCACAGTAAAACCGAATATATTAATCTTGCACGCCAGCTTCAAATAAGTAGCGAGTTATTAAGGTAAAGTCGCCGTTTTATCTAAATCGGGATGCATTTTTGTCCAATTTGTAACCGCCTCATAAGAAGCAGCTATTCTATACGCCATGGTCTCATCAAATTGATTGGTTATTATTTGCATAGACATCGGCAAACCATCCCCATCGAACCCTATAGGTACAGCAAGAGCTGGGTTCCCCGTCACATTGAACGGTGTTCGAGCTTGTCGGGAATAATATTTATCACATGCAGCTTGATCTTCTATTGGAAATGCTACTTCCATATTATTCACGGTTACTATTGCATCAAATTTTTTAAAAAATTCATTGAATTCTGCTGCATAACGCGCCCTTGTTCTAACTGCTTGGACATAATCGACTGCATTAAACGCAGTCCCTGGTAATAATCTGGTTAATAATGACTCGCCATACTCATCTGTCCTTTCAACCAACCATTTCTCGTGAATAGCGCAAGCTTCCGACAATAAAATAATGCGATTACACGTAGCAAAATCGATAAGGGGACGCGTTTTTATTTCTTCTAGCACAGCACCATTGTTAGCTAAAACAGCAAAAGCATTCTCGAGGCCAGACGACATCTCTTTGCTTGCAATCATATCTTCTTGGTAAAAGTGTTTTATAACGCCTATCTTTAATCCCTTTACTCCTGAGCCAGAGTATTTTGAAAAATCAGGTGTTACAACATCTGAGCTCCCTGGGTCTTGCTCATCGAATCCGGAGATTATAGATAATGCCAGAGCGTTGTCCCTAACCGTGCGAGTTAGTGGGCCCACATGATCTAAGGAGAATGAGAGTGGTATTACGCCTCTACGACTAACACGACCATAGGTCGCTTTCATTCCAAAAAGTCCATTCATTGATGCTGGATTTCGCACTGATCCTCCAGTATCAGTGCCTAGTGCTATCGGGACAAACCCAGCGGCGACCGCAGCACCGGAACCACTCGAAGAACCTCCAGGGAAGTAGTCCCGTCCCCAGGCGTTTCTGGCTGGTGGCCATGGAAGGTCAAATGAAGGTCCCCCAAGAGCAAATTCATGGGTGGATAATTTACCCAGTAATATCCCACCTGCTCGCTTGAGACGCATAGTTACCTCGGCATCGTTTTTGGCAATATTGTCCGCAAATAATCTTGAATGCGCGGTAGTAGGCCAATCCGCAGCATCAATAATATCCTTTAGGGCGAACGGAACGCCATGAATTGCACCTATTTTCTCTTTTTTCTGCACGGCCTCGTCTGCCTTCTTGGCATCCTCCAGTGCCTCGTCTGGACGTAATGTTAAAAAAGCATTAAGGCCGGTATCATACTTCTCTATTCTGTCCAATAACGCTTTGGTTAACTCTAGCGAGGTTAGTTGCCTGGTTGCTATTAATTCGGCTGCTTCATGGGCCTCTAACCAATGTAGTTCTGTCATTTTTTTGCACTCCAGTTGCCTGGATGATAAACGTGTGCTGGCTCGTAAAAAAATTCATTATTTCGGTCCAACCTTGCAGCAGCCGTGCTTGCCATTTTAATAGCAACTTCTGCCCTATCCGAACCGACAGCCTCAATGACTTCTTTTGGCATATACCGTTTGGCGAAATTTTTAATATCCATAAAGCTCCTCCCGACTTATTCTAATTCAACATTGCATGATGGTTCATGCAGGTCTAGATGTCAGTTAGAAATTTTAAGGAGTGATACGATGGGAAGCACACGTATGATGGCTACAGGTCATAAACACATGATATCGGCCGGCCATCCTCTCGCTACCCAGGCAGGATTAGAAATATTGGAAGCCGGCGGCAATGCTGTTGATGCGGGCGTAGCGGCGGCAATGGTCTTGGGCGTGGTGCAAAGTGATTTAGTAAATTTTGCAGGTGTTGCCCCAATAATGGTAAGGGAACCAGATAACGGAAAAGTTACAACAATCAGCGGTCTCGGTCGCTGGCCTAAAAAGGCCGATATTGACTTTTTAATTCAAAATCATGGAGGGCATGTTCCTGAGGGAATACTGCGGATGATTGTTCCTGGAGCACCCGATGCCTTTATAACAGCTCTTGAAAAATTTGGTACCATATCGTTCGGTGAAGCTGCCCGAGGAGCGATACAAGCTGCTGGGGGCGGTTTCATAATGCATGACCTCATGGCTCAATCCATTCGCGAGAATGAGGAAAAATACAGACGCCATCCATCCACTAGGGAAATCTATCTACCAAATAATAGTGTTCCAAAGGCTGGTGATCTTTTCATACAGTCAGATCTGGCTAAAACTTTCAAATTTATGGCTGACGAAGAGTCTAGTAAAAAAGGTACTCGTGTCGAGAAATTAAATGCGGTTCGCAAGGCATTCTACGAGGGTGACATCGCCGCCGCTATATCTGATTTTAGTGCCACCCATGGTGGTTGGATATCATTATCAGATCTAAAAGATTTTAGAGTTTCTGTTGAACAACCTATTAAAGTTATCCGCAACCGCACCACGTTATTTACATGCGGTGCTTGGTGCCAAGGAATCAGTATGGCTCAAATGTGGTCGTTTCTTAAAGATAAAGATTTTACAACAATGAGCCACAATTCAGCGGAGTATATTCATACGTTAACCGAAATAATAAAATTGGTATTCGCAGACCGTGAGCTTTATGTTGGCGACCCTGAATTTGTAAATGTACCCGCAGAAAAATTGCTTTCAAGCGAATATGCTAAGACTAGATTAAATTTAATTAAGGACGATGAAACATTAAGAGGCATTGATCTTTGGAATGGGAAAGAAGGTATCTTAGATGAGGAGTTTATATCACAGGACACCTCATATGTCTGTGTTATAGACTCGGATGGACTGGTAGCTTCAATAACTCCAAGCGATGGTTCTGCTAATAGCCCTGCTATCCCGGGATGGGGCATTACTCCATCCTCCAGAGGGTCACAATCTTGGGCTGTAAAAGGCCATCCATCCTGCGTTGCACCATGGAAAAGACCTCGGCTCACACCAAATCCAGCAATTGCAGTGCTGCCAGACACTTCCATCATGCCTTTTGGGACCCCGGGTGCTGATGTCCAATGTCAGGCGATGTTACAAGTATTACTGAACATAACGGAATTCGGATACTCGCCCCAAGCGGCAGTCGAAGCGCCAAGATTTGCAAGTTACAATGCTCCGGACAGTTTTGAACCGCATACGGCGCTTCCCAACGTACTAAAACTTGAAGAACCTATACCTGAAGCGACTCAAGACAAATTAAAAATTAAAGGACATATTATTGAGAAATGGCCTGAGCAGATATGGAAAGCCGGAGCTGTTTGCGCCATCATAAAAAAACCCAAACGTCACATACTGTTGGGAGCCGCTGACCCGAGACGTCCTTGTCTTGCTTTAGGTAGATAAATTTATGTAAAGTTTGACATTTTTTGATTGTATCTGCTGGATCAAAACGGCAAGCTATTTTTTTCAACCGCCTTTCAATACAACTCGAGGGGAGTAAAATATTATGTCTAAAAGGGCCACAGATTTAGAAACGTTCATGGCAGGTGTGGAAACGCACAATCCAGGCGAACTGGAATTTCATCAAGCCGTTCGTGAAATCGCAGCAGATATTATACCGTGGTTGCAGGATTATCCAGAATATGTCGAGGCTCAAGTTCTTGAGCGAATGGCAGAACCAGACCGGATAATATCTTTTCGAGTTTGTTGGGAAGACGACACCGGAAATATTCGAGTGAACAGAGGTTACAGAATACAAAATAATAATGCAATCGGACCGTACAAAGGCGGGATACGTTTCCACCCATCCGTTAATCAATCAATATTGAAATTCCTTGCTTTTGAACAAACATTCAAAAATTCGCTCACAGGTTTGCCCATGGGAGGCGGAAAAGGAGGAGCAAATTTTAATCCAAAGGGCAAGTCAGAGAATGAGGTCATGCGTTTCTGCCAATCTTTTATGACTGAACTTTATCGTCATATTGGCGCTGATGTTGATGTCCCTGCAGGCGATATCGGCGTAGGCGGCAGAGAAATTGGCTACATGTTTGGCCAATATAAAAGAATTACAAATCATTTTACGGGCGTGCTAACTGGCAAAGGCCTCGAGTATGGCGGAAGTGAAATGCGTCCTGAGGCCACCGGCTATGGAGCGGCATATTTTCTCGAAGAAATGCTAAAAACTAAAGGCGATGCGATTGAAGGGAAAGACGTTATAATATCGGGATCGGGAAATGTGGCTACCTTTGCTGCTGAGAAAATAACCCATCGCGGTGGTAAGGTGCTAACTTTGTCAGACTCCGCGGGCTTTATTTACGATAAAGACGGTATAGATGAAGAGAAACTCCAATGGATTATGGAGCTAAAAAACGTCAGGAGAGGTCGTATCTCCGAATACGCCGATAAATTTAGTGGGGCTGAATATCATGCGGGCAAGCGTCCTTGGGGTGTGAATGCCGACTTAGCTATGCCTTGTGCCACTCAAAATGAGATCACGGCGGAAGATGCTAAAACTATGCTAGGAAACAGTATTTTGGCCGTTTCTGAGGGTGCAAATATGCCAACAAATATTGATGGGATACATCAATTTCTTGATGCAAAAATATTATTTGCACCTGCAAAAGCGGCGAATGCAGGTGGTGTTGGAATGTCAGGCCTAGAAATGAGCCAAAATTCTGAGCGTAGGTCTTGGAGTAATGAGGAACTCAGTAAAATGTTAAGGGACCTTATGACTGGAATCCACAATAACTGCCATGCAGCAGGAAAGCAAAAAGACGGTTGGTGCAACTACATGGCTGGGTCAAACATCGCTGGGTTTAAAAAAGTTGCAGATGCTATGATGGCATTTGGTGTTGTTTAAACGCCCATAAATCTAAATAAAAAGGGGGCTTTTCGCCCCCTTTTTCAATTAATATTTTTTGTAAATCCGAAAAACCAAAAATTATACCACAAAGCGTTTAAGGCTTTTTTGCCATCTATCCAATACTAATCCGATAAAGGTTTTGGCGGCGGCAATGAACTTTTAATATGTAATTCCTTTAGTTGCTCAGCTCCAACTTCATTAGGCGCGTTCATCATTAAATCTTCCGCGCGTTGATTCATTGGGAAGAGGATAACTTCTCGGATATTCGGTTCATTAGCTATTAACATAACTATTCTGTCTATCCCCGGCGCAAAACCACCATGTGGCGGAGCACCATAGCGGAATGCATTTAGCATACCGCTGAACTTTTCTTCAACTTCCTCTGCAGCATAACCGGCTATAGAAAAGGCTTTGAGCATGACCTCTGGCAAGTGATTTCTTATAGCGCCTGACGAGAGTTCTACCCCGTTACACACAATATCATATTGATAGGCAAGGATCTCAAGAGGATCTTTATTTTCAAGCGAAGCCATGCCTCCTTGAGGCATTGAAAAAGGATTGTGTGAAAATTCAATCTTTCCAGAGACCTCATCTTCCTCAAACATCGGAAAGTCGACAACCCAGCAAAACTTATAAATATTCTTTTCGCAAATATCTAAATCATCCCCAAGTTTTAACCTTGCTTGACCAGCCAATTTTGCAGCATCCGCAGATTTTCCTGCTGAGAAAAATATAGCATCGCCATCATCCATTCCGGTTCTTTCTTTCAAATCAGATAGGGCCGAATCAGATATTCTGGAAGCAATTGGTCCCTTGCCTACACCTTCGCCAAGAATAATATACCCCATCCCCGGGGCTCCCTCTGTTTGAGCCCAAGAGTTCATTCTATCACAAATAGCCCGGCTGCCACATTTTGGACCAGGGATTGCGCGAACAACACCACCTCCAGCAACAGTTTTTGCAAAAATTGCAAACTCACTATTTTCAAAAACATCTGACACATCTGAAATTTCAAGTGGATTTCTCAAATCTGGTTTATCTGACCCATACTTCAACATCGCATCAGCAAAAGGAATTCTCGGGAATGGCTGAGGGACAGCCCAGTCGGTAAACTCCTCGAATAAACCTGCTAAAACAGGCTCTATTTCGGTGAAAACATCCTCTTGCTCAACAAAACTCATCTCTAGATCAAGTTGATAAAACTCTCCCGGAGACCGGTCCGCACGACTATCTTCATCCCTAAAACATGGAGCAATTTGGAAATAGCGATCAAAACCAGACATCATTACCAATTGCTTAAACTGTTGAGGCGCTTGTGGAAGGGCATAAAATTTACCTGGATGTAATCGGGACGGAACTAGAAAATCCCTAGCTCCTTCTGGAGAACTTGCCGTTAAAATTGGCGTTTGAAACTCAGTGAAACCGCGTTCGACCATTCGTCTTCGAATTGAAGATATAACATTAGAACGAAGAACAATATTGTTATGAATACGCTCACGCCTTAAATCTAAAAATCTATACCTAAGGCGATTTTCTTCCCCTGAGTCTTCCTCGGCATTCACCTGTAAGGGCAAAAGATCGGCTGAAGATTGCACTTCAAAAGAGTCAATCCTGAGTTCTACCTCACCTGTTGGAATGCGATTATTAATAGTTTCGTCGTCCCGTCGGACCACTCTACCAGTAATGGTAACCACACTCTCAACTCGAACACTCTCAACTATCGGGAATGTTGCATCTTCAATGTCGACAACGCATTGCGTAATACCAAAATGATCTCTCAAATCCAAAAAAACTAATTGCCCATGATCTCTTCGACGATGGATCCAACCGGACAGGCGAGCCGTGTTCCCGACATCAGTGACACTTAACTCATTACAATTATGGGTTCGATAACGATGCATAATTTGATACTCACCTATACTATTACTTCTATTTAAATAAGCTATTCCGTTAACTAGCGCGGCTTCTAGATAGTAACAAGAGAAATAAACCCATTAGCTGCATATAATTGTTAAATGTACTATTTCGTCCCATGATTAGCCTAGAAATTTCAGATAGGGTCCAATGGCGCGTTTAATTTTGAACCCGGGACAATAATGCCACCTCTATCGCCAATAGTTACCTGTCCATATCTTTCTGCATAAATTTCTGGCAGTGGTCTCGCATCTGGCACGGCCAACCATAGACGCAATAAATGTCGTTTTTTATTTTCATCTTCCCAATCCTCGAATGCAGTACGGTCATGCAGCATGGTATGGTTGTGCACAAACTGAATATCGCCCGGTTCAAAGCCCATCTCCATATTTATTGCGGGGTCATTCGCTATAGAGTCAAACATATTTAGAGCCTCTCGTCTCTTCTCCGACAACTCAGGAACTCCATCAAAACGCTGAGCAGAATCTATATAACGAGGAGCATAAATGACGGATAAATACCGCTCATAATAGTTAAAAACTGGTATTTCAAAATATGGTTTCTTTCCCTCGGGTATTTCTCCTCTTCGATCCGTAGCGAAAGGCTCAAAAAGTAATCGCAACAAGTCTGGCCTGCGATCATGCATCTCATTATAAATAGTCATTGAGCTAACCAATGCAGACGCACCACCTGTTTTAGATGTTTTAAGACATAAAAGTGACACAACATCACAAGAGTCTGTATGAAAATTCTGCCTTTCCCGCGTCTGATAAATTCGCGCATTTTTATCATTAACAGCGTCTCTTCCAAGATCTCGAACATGACCCAGAATATGCCCCATGGCATTTTGAGATCTTGCCTTGCCTATATGCATACCAATTCCATAATAAGCTGTTGCTGACTGTTTCATCGACCAATTTTCTATAGGTAGCCCTCGAATGAGTGCAAAGCCACGGCCATTGATTACTTCGTTTTGAATTTCTCTCAACTTTTGCGACAGGTTCGGCAACTGAAAATCTTCTTTGGTTATAGCTGCGATATCTTTTTTTTCTGTCGTTTTAAGAGCAACATGAATTTCATTAATATCTTGATCTGATAAAGAGTATATCCATGTTTTTGAGCTTAACATATCGGGCCCATACCAAGCCTGCGAACCAGTTAATTTTTTTGGTAGCTGCGCTCTATCTTTATCAAATGACGCCTGTTGTTCATCATTCATTGTTAACTCCAAAACCATATTCAATAACAGTTTAACTACATCAAACTTTTTAATATCACCGACTTCTCATATAATTCTGCCAAATTAGAATTGTAGGATCCCACGCATCGGTTATTAAGATGATATTTACTTGAGTTATTCTAAACTTTATACAGTAGGTGTGCAATTCAGATGAACAAATCAAAAACTGTTTTATATCACACTAATCATCTAGCGCCTGGTAAACTAGTACTCGTAATTCTCTCCTTATTGGATAAGAAGAGGAGGGAATTAGTTGCGTCATAAAAACTACAGATATATCTTCTAGTGGATCTATCCAAAAAGCGGTACTCGCTACGCCCCCCCAAGTAAATTCGCCTTTAGATCCAAGAATTTCTGATCTGACTGGGTCAAGTAGCACTGCTCCTCCTAGACCAAAACCCACTCCTGTCATAGGCATCTCACTGAATGTTTTCTGACCCATCGAAGCCATGTCACCAGGTAAATGATTCTGCATCATGTACTGGATAGTCTTTCTTCCTAGCACACGCTCTCCATCTAATTTTCCTAACCTTCTTATCATCTCAACAAAACTCACATAATCCCTCATAGACGACACTAATCCACCTCCACCAGAGTTCATGATAACAGGTTGTCGGAACCGACTATCATCAGCATCTTCTAATTTTTTTAAAGGATTTTCATTGGTTCTTGTATATAGAGCGCAAAATTTATCTAGCTTGTCATCTGGCACTGAAAACGAAGTATCAGTCATTTTCAAAGGGTCAAAAATTCTCTCTTTGAATACACTTTCCAAATCTTTTCCAGTTATAACCTCAATGATTCGACCAAGTACATCTGTTGAGACTCCATATCGCCAACTAGACCCTGGCTGAAAGCACAACGGCGTAGTCGAGAGCCGTTCTACAATATTTTCTAAGCTCTCATTTGTTTTTCCAAAATCTATCTTCGCTTTTCTCAATGCACGACCGACTGGCCCTGGGTCGAAAGCCCCATACGTAAAGCCTGAGGTATGGTTCATCAATTGGTGGATAGTTACCGGCGAGGCTAAGTCGTGTAGGCTCATATTATCGAAGTCTCCCGATGAATAGACTTTCTGATTCCGGAAATTTGGGAGATACCGAGTTATTGGGTCATCTAACATCAGTTCGCCTGTCTCAAAAAGCGACAAGGCCGCTACTGTAGTAATCAACTTCGACATTGAGTACACTCGATATAAACCGTCTTCGAGAACAGGATGTTGTTTTTCGATGTCTCGTTTACCATAAATAGAGGAGTGGGCAACCTCTCCTCTTCGCATAACAACTAAAGCAGCAAATGGTAGTTTCCCTTCATCAACATATTTCTCCAACCACGGATTAATTCTTGCTAGCCTCTGGGGGCAAAATCCTAGCTTATCAGGGCGTAAGGTTTCCCCGTTTAGATCAATCGTCATAACAAAGTGTTCTTTCTAATGAATTTGATTTTTGGTTAGAGGTTCACGTTCTACTGGTAGTAGATATTTGATGCGCCTGATCTCAGATATCACATAGCACGAGAAACATTTTATTTGTATACTTGCATTTTTTATTATTATCCTTATTTTCTTCCGCAAGTGATCACATGCTTTTGATCTTTGAATTGTGAAACTTGCAAAACACAAATAATTCTCTCATTACTGGGGATTACCTGAAATACCCTGCACAGTAACAATCAGATTAAAAATTAAGGTCAATCAGATCAATATATAATGATTGAAATATTTTACTACTTCGTAAACAAAGATGGGGAAAGATGAAGAATTCTTACAAAGACGACAATTTTGGCTCGCGCATAGCTAATAAAGCAAAAGCTCGACAAGCAATTCAAGAACGTATTAAAGCACGACCGGGGCCAGGAGACCCTGAGTTTGAGAAAATCAGGGCAGAGCGTGAAGCGATTTCTGCAGCGCGGCAACAACGTTTAGCCGAACGCAAAGCGGAAAAAGAAGAAAAGCTGGCTCGCGAGAAAGCTGAAAGAGAGGCGAGAGAGCAGGCTGAAAAAGCAGCTCGAGAAGCTCGCGAATTGGCTGAGAAAGAAGAGGCAGATAGAATAGCCGATGAAGCAATAGCTTTATTAGCAGAGCAGAAAGCCGCTCGTGATGCAAGATATGCGGCTAGGAAGGCTCGAAAAGGCGGCAAGCGAGCACGGAAGGCCCAAGCCCAAGCGGAGTCATGACACTGTAATTGATCTGCTTACAATATTTAAATAGAGGATGTTTTAGTTCAGGGAACGCTAGCCGGTTACCGACCATTACCCGATGCTCCGGAACCAAGAGGGGATCCATTACGCCACGTATTTGAGCTCTTGCATCGCGAGCAAATTCTTTCTCCGGCCCATTGGCTGTGAAATGTTGCTTCACATCGTAAGCATTGTCGCACCTTTGGTACATCGGCGCGAGGCTCTTCTGTGGGTACTTCTGTCGCGGGCGTAGTAGACATAATAATTCCTTCAATCGAAACAAATATAAACTCGTGAAGCCAGGCGTTAGATTACAACTGATAAACAACAAACTACCTTCACCGAAAAACATCTGGACTAATTTGGTCTAGTTGTCCGCTAGTAATATCGGAGAGTAACTGACGACTGTATTGTTGTTTTTCCTCAGTCGAGAGCACGAAAACCCACGAAAACAGCGCGCACAATTGCACAGAAACGTTTTTCAATCAAATGTATTATTACAATTTAAGTCAAAAATTGGGATATTATTGCTTAATCAATGTATATTTCAATAACTGCCCCGTATTATTTTGTATATTCTATTGAATACTAATATTTATTGGCTTTTTGCCAGACTCCCTCCTCCTCAAAAATAAAGCTTCCTCACGCCTCTATTAAACTATGCTTGCCTTGGTGGGGTTAATTATGCAACACCAGATTAATGAGAGGTTATTTTGGAATTGGGGTGGAGGGAATAAGCAAACCAAGTAATTTGGGTGCTGTAACTCGTACTGCGCATGCATTTGGCGCGAGCTTCACCTTCACTGTCTCCCAAGCAATCGAAATTCGGGAGATTGAGGCTGTAGACACATCTGATTCTTCAAAAAGTGTTCCTTTCTATAAATTTTCTTCAGTCGAAGAGCTCCTTTTGCCGTCAGGGTGTTCTTTAATAGGAATCGAACTCACCAACGATGCCATTGAATTACCAAGTTTTCATCATCCTCGCTGTGCAGCCTACATACTTGGTCCCGAACGCGGTATACTATCGGATCAAATGTTAGATTGTTGCGATTATGTAGTGAAAATTCCAATGCGGTTTTCTATTAACGTTGGTCTTGCAGGGGCTCTGGTAATGTATGATCGAATGCTTAGTATGGGTAGATTTGCTCCTCGATCTCAACGGCCTGGAGGACCTGTTGATCCTATGCCAGTGCCAGTCTTTGGGCAACCTGCTTGGGTGCGTAAAAACAGGTCTAAGAATAGGTAACCTATCCAAAAATTAATGGAAAAAACTTAACGCATAATTATAATTATTTTGCTTGGTAATCTTATGAATAATTTTGAAGTCATCTTCACACAAGAGCCGAAAGAAGAGCGCATTGCTAAACGCATGGCGAGATCTGGCTTGTGCTCTAGACGGGATGCAGAAAGATGGATTCTTGCAAAACGGGTAATGGTGGATGGGATTATTATTGATACCCCTGCTCTAAAAGTGAACAGCAAAAGTGTTATTATAGTTGATGGCAAGGCGATACCGGAAAAAGAGGAACCTCGGCTTTGGCGTTACCACAAACCAACCGGCCAGATAACAACAACGCGCGATGTGCGTGGGAGGATAACTGTCTTTGATAGCCTCCCAAAAGATATGCCACGTGTCGTATCCGTTGGTCGTCTAGATTATGACTCGGAAGGATTATTGCTGCTAACGAATGACGGCGAATTAGCAAGACAACTGGAATTACCCTCAACCGCATGGATTCGACGTTATCGTGTGCGCGTCTATGGTCGGCCTCAACCAAACCAGCTGGACAGATTAAGCAAAGGCGTAACCATCGATGGTATCAAGTATGGAACAATTGATATTAAACTAGATAAGCAAGGGCCAAGCAACGCTTGGTTGACAATCGGATTACGTGAGGGAAAAAACAGGGAAGTCAGAAAATTAATGGAATCCATAGAGTTAAAAGTAATGCGGTTAATTAGAATCTCGTTTGGACCATTTCAACTTGGCAATTTGGAAGCAGGTAAAATAGAGGAAGTGAAACCATCAAGTTTGAAAGAGCAACTTGGTATTTTTTCAAATAAAGTTGACAATTTTGGAGGGGAACAACAAAGAAAAAACTTCACTAAAAAAATAAGAAATAAGAGAAAAAATGCGGATCATAGCAGGAATAAATCGGGGAATTAACCTGATAACCACCGAGGGGCGGAACCTCCGTCCTACCAGTGATCGTGTGCGCGAGTCCCTTTTTAACATCCTCGATGGCGGTAAGTACCCCGGTAGCTATAAAAATAAGTTGGTTATCGACGCCTTTGCCGGGACTGGTGCAGTCGGCTTGGAAGCCCTTTCTAGGGGAGCGGGCCGTGTTATCTTTTATGAGAACTCAGTCAAATCATTAGAGGTTTTACATCAAAACATACGGTCGTTAAAAGCTTCACATGCAACAACGGTTTTAAATTTGGACGCAACAAAAATCATGCGGCCATCGGATGAGAAAGCTGGGCTAATAATTCTCGACCCTCCGTACAATAGCGGATTGTCCATACCATGCGCAAACCAGCTCAGAACTCATGGTTGGATTGACAAAAAAACCCTAATTGTTCTTGAACATGCAACAAAAGAGGTAATTGGAATACCAAAGTGGCTGGCAACTTTAGAAAGTCGCCGGTATGGGTCGACATGCCTTACCTTTTTGAGATGCGACGAGAATTAAAAATTATGCTCGACTAGCATTTGAATTAATCCATTGTTTCCAGCCAATCTTCAATCAAACGTCTGGCTATTGAGTCGGGTCTGGGCAGAGACTTACCATGCGCAGGAAAATTGCGTAAGTTGTTAGCTTCAAACCATTGTACATCCTCTACCTCCTCATCGTTTCTTCTAATGAACGTTGATTTGGCCTTCGCATAAAATCCTAACATTATTGAACCAGGAAACGGCCATGGCTGAGATGAATGGTATCGAACATCTGAAACATCAATATTCGCTTCCTCCCATACCTCTCGGGCAACCGCCTCCTCTAATGTTTCGCCGGGCTCCAGGAATCCAGCGAGCGTTGAATACATGCCAGGTTTCCATATTTTTTGCCGCCCCAACAACGCTCTTTTACCATCATGCACTAACATTATAACAGCAGGGTCTGTCCGAGGGAAAACTAGTTGCCCACATTTTGGGTCGTTACAGTTTATTTGGTGACCTGCTTTGGTCACATGGGTTTTTCCACCGCAGACCCCACAATATTTATTCTTTGTATGCCAGAATAACAGTGCCCGGTTATATGCTAAAAGAGAGCCCTCAAAGCGCTCCAAAAGTGGACCAAATTCCCGCAAATCAAGTAAAACTCCGACTTCCGGGATCATATTATAAAATTGCTCTTTATCACTTGAAGATAGATCGACACCTACGTATGGCGTCCCCTTTTTTTCGCCCAGAAAGACTATGTTGTCAGCTTTTTGGATTATATCATCAAGTGATTTTAACTCTAAAATGCTAGCCCTCGGCTTATCGGGTATGGAAATATTGACCATCGACTGCGACCGCCAAGACAAAATAGCTTTTGCATTATCTTGTTGTAGAATTTTTTCAAACCACTCGTCATCGAGGCGCGTATGAGCTGCTCTGTCTAAACCACTAAAACCATAAAAATTTGGTTTCTTGTTAATAAGATGCAAAGGATAAGATTCGGACATAAAATTGCCTTTAAAAAATAAGTCTATCAGCATTAAACTGGAGTAACTAGCAGAACGCAAACCGTAACCATGGGCAATTAAATTCACAACAGATATTGCAAACAAACCTACAAAATTATTATGTTATCCAAGGAGTAAAATTATGCGTGGCGTATTAGTTGAAGAATACACTGATTTTGGTAATCTTAAATTACACGAATGCCCACCCCCTATATTATATCCAGAAGGTGTAAAAATAAATATTCAGGCTGCTGGTGTTAGCTTTGCCACAAGCCTAGTGGTGGCAGGGAAGTATCAACGCAAGCCCCCATTACCCTTTATTCCTGGCACTGAGTGCGCAGGTTATGTGTCAGAAGTTGGAGACAATGTTAAAGGAGTAAATGTCGGTGATCGCGTCTGCGCAGTTTTGGACTGGGGAGGCCAGGCGGAGGAAGTTGTGGCTCACGCAGCTAATGTTTTTCATATTCCTAATACCTTAGATTTTAATAAAGCTATTTGTTTCACAAACTCCTATTTAACCTCTTATGCGGCATTGGTATGGCCACACCTTCTCAATGTACAAAAAGATCAAGTTGTTTTAGTGCATGGCGCAACTGGAGGCGTTGGCATAGCTGCCATAGAGATAGCAAAAATCAAAGGCGCAACGGTAATAGCAACGGTAGGCTCGCAAGAGAAAGAAGTGATCGCCAAAAAGCATGGTGCGGATCATACAATCAATTACTCTGAATTTGGGTTTCGAAAACTGGTTCTAGAAATTACTGATGGCCGAGGGGCTAACATTGTGTACGATCCAGTAGGCGGAGAGGTATTTGCTGAATCTTTAAGATGTATTGCTCCTGAGGGACGCATTATGCCAGTTGGGTTCGCGGCGGGCACTATCCAACAAATACCAGCTAATATTTTATTAGTTAAGAACATTACAGTAACAGGGCTCAACCTTGGATACTATTTTGGGTGGAGCCCAGTAGATATGCGCGAATATTATGCAGACCAAATGGCAAATAGTATGCAAGAGCTTTTCAAATGGTTTGAATCTGGGTTATTAAGCCCACGTGTAAGCCATACCTTCGCTTTAGATGATTTTCAGATGGCTATGCAAACCGTTTTACAGCGTAAAGCCCAAGGGCGGGTCGCCTTAGTCTTGGGTGAAGAAGCAAAAAGACTAGGCATAGAATAATAGGTTTAAAGAAAGATAAATAATGTCAAATGAGAACCCAGCTCTTTTCGAGCAACTCAAACTTCGTCAATTAACACTACCAAATCGAATTATTATTGCGCCAATGTGTCAATACAGTGCAGATGAAGGAAAAACGACCGATTGGCATTTAATTCATTTGGGTAATTTAGCACAATCCGGTTGTGGAATGTTGATACTTGAAGCAACGGCCGTTGAACCGCGCGGGAGGATTACTCATGGTTGCCTTGGATTATATGATGATGAAACAGAAAGCGCATTATCAAGAGTAGTTGAAGCTTGCAAGAAGTATGGCAACACACCAATAGGAATACAACTTGGTCATGCTGGACGAAAAGCATCAGCCCACCCCCCACAAAACGGTGGAGCTCCATTAAAAGTCAATGAAGATAGTTGGGAAACGATTGCACCGTCTAATATCCCATTCGCAAATAATTGGCATCGTCCAAGAGAAATGGATCGTAGCTTAATGAAACACGTCATTGAAGCTCATGTGCAAGCCGTGCACCGTTGCGAAAGAATTGGTTTTGATGCTGTGGAACTGCATGGTGCCCACGGATACCTAGTAAGTTCATTTTTGTCTCCGATAGCCAATCAAAGAACTGACGAGTACGGTGGGCCAATGCAGAATAGGATGCGCTTCCCCCTCGAACTTTTTGCCGCGATGCGGGAAGCCTGGCCAGCAACAAAACCAATGGGTGTTCGGTTTAATGGAACAGATTGGGATGATAGGGGGCTATTAGTAGAAGAGGCAATAGAATTTGGTCAGGCATTAAAAAAACTTGGCTGCGATTTTTTTGACATATCGGGCGGTGGTAATAATTTATCGCGTCCCGAAGTCAAACCGGCCTATCAAGTTCAATTTGCTACAGCGGTCAAGAGAGCAACTGGAATTCCTACGATGGCAGTAGGGATGATAAGAGACTCTCATCTAGCAGAAACGCTTATTTCAGAGGAAGCTTGCGATATGATTGCAATTGCGCGTGGTTTTCTTTTTGAGCCACGGTGGTCGTGGAAAGCTGCATACGAATTAGGGGCCACTTGCGATTACCCAGCCCAATACGCTCGCGCTAATCCACTTCTATGGCCACAGGCATTCCCAGGCAACCGGTCATTAAACGATACCTCTCTTGACTGGGAAGTTGGAGCCGCTCCTCATATAATGGTTCCCAAAAATTCACCATAAAATAATCAGTTGCCGTAGAGATTCATCAAATAAATCCCCAATCGCTTGGATAAAATGCTAATAAGGTTGCATAAAGATAACAAATAATCTGGAACTACATTGCCCTTAACTAATTTGATTGTCTTAGCACTCATCCAAGGCCTGACAGAATTTCTTCCCATATCCTCGTCGGGACATCTCATAATTGTCCCATATTTAATCAGTTGGGAAGATCAGGGTTTGATTATTGATGTAGCCGTTCATGCTGGGTCTCTTTTAGCCGTTATAATCTATTTATGGCGTGACTTGTGGGACATAACTTCAGCGTTAATCGATTTTCGTAATCTTCATCAGAGCCCACATCTGAAACTGGCTAAATTGATTATAATTGCATCAATACCAGTAGTTATAATGGGACTTATAATTTCCCTTATCTCAGATAATCTAACACGGAGCATCGAAATAATAGGTTGGGCAACCCTAGGATTCGGTATCTTATTAGGGATGTCTGATAAAATAGGGCTTGCAGTAAACGGTCTTCGCCATATGGGAACTGGGGATGCCATTTTAATTGGCATCAGTCAAGCATTAGCCTTGATACCAGGAGCAAGTCGCGCGGGTTTAACTATTACTATGGCTAGATTTTTAGGGTATGACCGAAAAACAGCTGCACGGTTCTCTCTTTTACTAGCCATCCCAGCAATATTAGGGGCAAGCACTCTGAAAGGAATTGAGCTATTAGGCACCAAAGATCTGATACTCGGCGTCGACGCGTTGATTGCAGCAAGTGTATCATTTCTTGCCGCTTTAGCTTCTATTTCGATCATGATGGCGTGGCTAGATAAGGTGGGGTTCATGCCATTTGTTATTTATAGAATTATTCTAGGAACAGCTTTATTGATTTGGGTATACGCTATGTCGTAGCATCTCGAAAGGATCTTCTCAGATCAATTTATAGGTATGTTGGCAATATAAGCCTACAGTCAGTTGCCGATATGTTTAGGTCTTCCAACGTTTGAGCTCCACTACTAACGATGTTGTTGTGTTTTAGAAGTTCTACTTGATCACAAGTCAACATGGGATTTGGCAGTATTTCCATACAACGGGCTTGCAAGTCGGCTAACCAAAACGGAAGATTCAACAATAAACGAGATTTCTCGCTGATCCGCATGGTAAGTTCCATCAACTCTTTAAATGAATAAATCGATGGACCACCGAGTTCATAGAGTTTTCCGTTTGTCTTTGTATCATAAAGCACCTTCAAAACTGCATCTGACACATCTTTTACATATACAGGCTGAAACAGTGTTCTTCCGCCACCTATTAATGGGAGAAAAGGTGAAAAAGTTGCCATTAGTGAAAATTTGTTAAAAAAATTGTCCTCTTCACCAAATACTATACTCGGTCTCAAAATGGTCGCCTCAGGAAAGTTTTCCAATAATAATTCTTCGCCTATAGCTTTAGAAGATGCATATTTGGAAAGTGCAAATCGATCAGCCCCCAATGCCGAGATATGTACTAACTTCTTTACACCGGCTTTTTTAGCCTCTTCACTAATTATTCCAGGAGCATTTGCTTGGACCGCGTCGAAAGTGTTGTTTCTGGACTCGAACAAAATTCCTACCAACGACACTATCGCATCGGCTTTCTGGATTACTTTTTTAATATCATCGCGATTTACCACATCCGTTTGAATGATGCTAACACTCCCATTACCTTCGATTTTTTCTAAAAATCTTGCTTTTGTGGGGTTTCGGCAACCGACTATCACGTTTACGTTTTTATTGACTAAACTTTTAACAATTTCACGACCGATGAAACCACTGCCTCCCAAGACTACAACTTTATTTTTTTTCAAGATAATCTCCCTAGAGAACTCATTCAGTTCAACAATAAATCTCTGTGAGCGTCTTCACCGATAAGTTTTTTCAAAGAACTTTACAACAAAATTTTTACGATTTAATTTAAATTCTCTCAGTACATATAGCTAAAATTTATTCCTACATTTCAAGTCCAAATCGAGTATTATTGCAGGTTTAAGCCCAGGTGGCGAAATTGGTAGACGCGCTGGCTTCAGGTGCCAGTGACTTAAAAGTCGTGGAAGTTCGAGTCTTCTCCTGGGCACCATCCTTTTAACTAACATATTAATATTAATTTATTTATTTGAATTTGGTCAGATTAACAAATAATATTTTGGGTGAAAAAGTATATCGATGTGGAAAAGAATTTTTACAGGTTCAATTTTTATAGTCATTTTAAATATTTCAGGATTATTAGATTATAAAGCAGCTTCTGAAGAAATAAATACTTCTAAAATCAAAATTGAGAAAATTGGACCAGTTTACTTACCCTGGGGAGTGGCGGTCCTGACGCCTTACGAAGTACTTGTTACAACGAAAATTGGAAAACTTTTTTTATTTAACTTAGATACAAAAACGAAAACACTGATAACTGGCATACCACGTTCTGCATTTTATAGACAAGGCGGATTGTTAGATGTTGCTGTCAAAAAAAGAAAAGATGGCGATTATATATTCTTATGTTACTCGAAATTAACAGCTAGCGAGAACTTAACGGTTGCTATCTCAAAAAGTAAATTATCAGGAAACAAACTGATTAAAACCCAAGACATATTCATTTCAAACTATTCGTCAAAGAGTGGCGTTCACTTTGGTTGCAGATTAGCCCTAAACGATATTCATCTCTTTGCCTCACTAGGCGACAGAGGCGATAGAAATAATGCACAAAATCCAAATAATCATCCTGGCTCTATTATAAAGATCCCACTCTACGGAAAAGCGAAAACAGGAAACCTTGGCTGGCTTTCAGAAATATACTCAATTGGACACAGAAACCCTCAAGGGCTGCACTTTCAGAAATCTACAGGCCAGTTATGGTCCCATGAACATGGGCCTCGTGGTGGCGATGAGATCAATATCATAAATAAATATAACAATTATGGTTGGCCTAAAATATCCTACGGCAAAGAGTATATAGGAGGAAATATCGGCCTCAATTACTCTCCTGAAGGATTTACAGACCCAATTTGGATATGGACACCAAGTATAGCCCCCTCGGGATTAACTTTTTATGAGGGCAAAATGTTCAAAGAATTTTATGGGAAATTATTAATAGGTGCACTGAAATATCGATGCATTTATCTAATTAGTTTATCATCCGATAATCAACCTGAAAAAGAAGAATGCATTTTTAAGAATATATTTGGGCGCGTTCGAGATATTGAGGTTATGGCTGACGGCAGCATTCTAGTGATTAATGACGAAAAAAATGGCCATCTTTTTCGTCTATCAAGGCCGCATATCACAAATCTTAATTAATTGTCTTGCGTTGATGATTTTTTAAAATGATAAATTTTTTATCTCCAAGCATCCAGCAAAATTGATCTAATCATAGATGATATTCATTGTGATTTTGTAATTATATTTTGTTTACTTACTTTTTTTGAAAAAGATCAATATTGCATTAATTACACTTGACATGTACTTAATGAATTATTATTACGTTTTTGTTGAAATTGGAGTAATTAAATGTCAGAAACGAATTTACAAAAAATTGTCAAAGACGCTGAAAGTTTGGAATTTGATGATTTGATTAAAATCAAGAAGATATTGGACGAAACAGTCGCTAAGCAACGCGATTATGACGATGTGGTTATAACCCGGCAGGGTGCACCTTATTACACGTAAATAACCGTTCGATTATTTCCAGTTGTTCCTATGGCACTTTTCGTTTTGCTTGAATATTACACTAGAAAAAAATAGATTCTACCGAGTAACTGCCTGAAGTTTGAGACAATTCCCCAATGTTTGCCATGACATTCAAGTAATAGTCACCTGTGCTCGGAGCGGTATACGATACAGAAGCTTCAAACCCCGTTCCACTATCATCATCTTGCGCAACCAAGGTATTGTTTTCATTATATAAGAAAGCTTGAGGGTCCCAAAGAGTTCCATGATTACTATGTGAACCCCGAACATCAAACCTATAAGTTGTATCTGCTTCGAGTGAAAATCGGAACATATCCCTGTCGCCAAGGAAATCAATATTACCAGCAAAAATAGTATTTAGGTTTGCAAGCGATGCCCCGTTTATAGTATCGCCAACTATGTCTCCAAGACTGCTCGTAGCAATAGATGTCTGTTTAACATCTAGCTGATACGAACCAGTCAAAGCTGAACTAAATGCACCGGCCTCTATATATATTTCGCCTGTCGACGGAGCAGTATAACTTAACAAACTTTCAAACCCCCGACCTCCATCGTCGTTTTGACCAAGTACTTCTCCGTTAATATCTAAAACACGCAACAGTGGGTCGGTTAATGTACCTACATTCGAAGTCGAACCTTTCATATCGATTTGATATGTTGCACCGGATGTCACGGATAAAGAGAAAACATCTTTATCGCCGCCAATCTCTATGTTTCCCGTTTGGGAGATGCCAGGAGTTATAGAAGTTAACCCAAGTGAAGGCGCATTGGCTATATCATTGTCAGCAGAGCCCCCCGATGCCCCGACGGAAATCTCATACGTCCCTGTATGTGTATCAAATGCACCAGCTTCCACATACAATGTTTCAGTAGTCGTCGGTGTATAAATTATTTGTGATTCTAACCTAAAACCACCATCATCATTTTGACCTAAAATGGTTCCGGTCGAGTCCTTTAATGTCAATAATGGATCTCGCAAATTGCCAACAGAAGACCAAAAACCTTTCTGATCTATCGTATAGGTGACACCAGCCTGAACGTCTAAGGAGAAAATATCAGTATCGCTTGCAATCTCTAAATTACCAGATTGATTAGTCCCAACACTCAAGGCCGTATTACCACCAATATTACCAGAATGATCATCTTGGATAGTGACGTCAGTAACGTCTAATTGGTATGTACCGGTCAAACCAGAACTGAAAGCACCCGCCTCTATAAAAAAATCTCCACTTGTTGATGGAGCGAAAGTTAAACTAGACTCAAATCCAGTTCCTCCATCGTCATTTTGAGCTATCTGAGAGCCATTAGAATCTAAAATCGTAACAATTGGATCTGTCAAAGTCCCAAGTGCCGAAGGCTCCCCCCTAAGGTCAATTAAGTAAGTTGAGCCTGCTGTTCCAGAAACTTTGTAAACATCCTTATCTCCACCTCTTTCTAAGTTTCCTATTACGGAAACTCCCGGAGCCACTGCTGTGTTTGATCCTATTGAATCTGGATGGTCATCTGTGCTTGGCTGTTGCAAAGTTGGTGCATCTGGAAGTGTTCCTCCGGCAGCCAAAAGCCCAAGTGCATTTACATCAAGTACTCTATAATTACCGCCTGTCGCTGGATCTGAGAAAGTAGATGCCGATTGCTGGAGAAATGTCTCAAAATCATCGACTGATAAGTTAGGATTGAGTTGGCTCATTAATGAAGATACACCGGCGACATAGGGAGTTGCCATGCTCGTTCCACTCAATGTTTGCGTTGTTGCTCCAACCCCAGGAGCAGCATTGGTTATTCCTGTACCTGGCGCGAATACTTGTGTGATCGTTGTATCTCGCTGAGAATAACTTGCTGCGCCTTCATTTACGCTATCTAAGGCACTTATTGCTAACGCGTTGGGATCTGATGCTGGTGTCCCCACTCCCTCAGCATTGAATGATGCAAAACTATTACCAGCTGCTACAAAAGTTATCACACCTTGTGACTTCAACGCAGCGATTTCATCACTTAACGATGACAACTGGGTCGAGGACGAATTATCTGAAGCCCCGAGGGACATATTAACCGAAGTGATGTTATAGGTCGCACGATTATCTAAAACCCATTGTAACCCTGCCTCTATACTAGAAAAAGAACCACCATTTGCTCCTAAAACCTGAATTGCTGCCACATTAGCCCCTGGGGCAGTACCAGGGAACGTTGCATCTGATGACATCGCGATCCCAGCTACATGTGTTCCATGAGTATCTGAGTCTTGCGCCCCATTACCATCACCGTGAAAATCCGCAGACGCCACGATGTTATCGGAAACACCGTCACCATTAGTATCAGCTCCAAAAAATGGATGATCTAAATCAATCCCCGTATCTAACACAGCTATAGTCGTTCCACTGCCATCAATAGTCGGATTCGCTGTTTTAAAGGCCTCCAAGTTTGTCGCGGCCGAAGCGGTCGCTGCCACACCAAATGTTAAATTGGACTTTGTTGTGATTGTGGGAACAAAATTTCCCCCAACAGAACTACTATTTACCGACATTGATGCAATAAGCGACTTTTCGGTATATTCGTCAGCATCTGCCTTCATGTTACTATCGCTGGCGGATAGGACAAAGTTACTCGACGTCTGGGATATACCGTCATCGGCAAGCACTAAAATATTGTTATCCCCTATACCGTCTTTGAGCGTATACCCATAAATCTGGCCAGATCGTTCGTTAAAGTTCAGGTACTCAGGCAGTTCTTCGCCAGTCGAGGACATCGCTGTAACAGATCCATTAAATCCATTACCCCCCCCCCAAATCCATAACGATACTCACTGGCAAATTAAATGAACCACTTATTTCCGTCTCAACGGTATCAAACCTATTGGAAACAATTATCGTCGACTGCTGACTAGCAAGTTGCTCAGCTTCCCGCGTATCCACCACCCCACCGTAGCCTATTATTCCTTCCGAAGTATACGAGCTGGAGGCTTCGAAATTCTCTATCTCATTGATGTCTGTGGAATAATGATGAAATCCCGTTTCGGTATTGAAAAATCGATGAACCGCCTGCGTCCCATCCACTTCGGTTTGAAAAAGTCTGAAGACATTACCCTCTTCCACAAAGTCAGCGTTTGATCGCAACACCTCTATTTCAAGCGGGTCTGCGGTAAAAACGTGATCATTTGTGCTGGTATTTAAAAAACGAGTAAATTGGAGATCGCCACTCTCAAAACCCTCAAAAGCTGCTTTTTGATTCAAGCCACCCTGCAGGGTTTCCCCCTCCTCTGCAGCAGCATAGTGCAAAAAGTTATCACCAGAATATTGAACGATGAGTTCATTATAAACTTTGGATACCATCTTTTTCCCATTCTTTCGAATTTATACAAGGAGCTTACTTATTCCTAAGTGTATCTGAACAATCAAAAAAATATAGGCCTACCTTGTGTTTTAACTCACAATCCAAATATTTTTTATCAATCACGAATTCGTCTTCACTTGATCCTTGTAGAATTTTCTATTCGTTTTTATTTGTTCAATAACTTCAGTTAATCTGTCTCTATCCGCTGTTTCATATTTTAATCTCAGTTTTGTTTCTCTTAAAAACGGGATAATCTGAACTAAAGGATCACCTTTTTTAAATGAGATCGAGTCCTCTTCATCCTCTAAGCAAATGGCTAATGGTATATTTATCATATTGTAATAGGTGTCAGAACGGACTGCTCCAGACAGGCAAAATGCGTTTCTATGCCCGTTTCTATTAAACGGTTGAGTGAATAGGCAGGAGTATCCTTTTGGAACAGTAAACACCCAAGGAAGCCCAATTTTAATAACATGATAGTTTTCGAATTCTGAATTTTTATACTGTTTTGCTTCATGGCCTCCAATAATTGGGTAACCAATATGATCACATTTTATTATTTTTCCAGATTTCTCCGCAATCCCAACATATTCGAAAGTCATATCACATGGGAATTCTACAATTATACCTTGAATCATGCACTCAATCGCCGGCAAGCAGTCTGACATATTAAGTGTATTGGAAGTTAGGGCCGCCTTCCTTAATTCCTTCATCCAGTTAGGAAAATAATCGGACGCTGCCCTAGGGTTTTCCCACCAGTCCGCAAGTCCATCAACTCTTTTGATACTTACCTCAACCATTTATTACCCCATGTTTATTCGAATTTTATATATCCTAATAGGTTAGCGCTTATAAACGAATGAAGTTAGCAATTTTCCCAACTTAAGCTTTCTATAAAAATGGTATTGTTGCTATAAACACTCAGTATTATCTTAATAGAGTTAATTCTTCTATCACGTTTATTCTAAGATTTTTTGTTTGGGGCGATTTAAATGGCAGGTGCATTAAAAGGCATAAAGATTCTGGATCTAACCTCTGTTGGTTTTGGTCCATACGCTTGTCAAATTTTGGGCGATTATGGTGCAGAGATAATTAAAATTGAATCTCCCGATGGAGATATTACCCGAGGGATAGGGCCATTTCGTAATAATGGAATGGGTCACTTTTTTTTAAATGCAAATAGAAATAAACGTAGTCTAGTTCTCGATCTAAAGAAAGGCGCTGCTAAGAGAATATTTTTTAACTTGGTAAAAAGTGCCGATGTAGTTATGACATCTATTAGGCCCGCGGCTATGGATCGATTAGGGCTAGGCTTTGATGATTGTATTAAGATAAATGAAAAATTGATATACGTTGCGTTAGTTGGATTTGGGCAATCGGGACCATATGCGAAAAGACCCGCCTATGACGATATTATTCAAGGTGTTTCTGGAATGGCCTCAATGCAAGGAGGTAGAGATGGGGACCCCATTTTTGTGAATGCGTCTATTTGCGATAAAATATGTTCTCAAATTGCCGCACATGCTACTCTAGCGGCACTCTATAGTAGAACAAATGATGGGATTGGTCAGTTAGTCGAGGTGCCGATGTTCGAATCAATGGTAGGATTTAATCTAGTAGAGCACCAGTCAGGCATGACCTTTGAACCCCCCATGGGAGATAGAGGGTACGAACGATCCATGGCGAAGCACCGCAAACCCTATGCCACATCGGACGGTTTTGTTTGCGCACTTCCATATACAACAAAACATTGGCAAACTTTCTTTTCTATAATGAAAAGAGATGATTTGGTGAATGATCCGCGAGTCGTAAATGCAAAAATAAGAAGTGAAAAAATTGCCGAACTTTATGAACTAGTATCCGAATTAGTAAAAGATTGGACAACGAACGAGCTTTTAGAAGCTCTGCATGTTGGCGACATTCCACACGGCGAAGCAACCGAATTAAATAACTTAGAAAATGACCCTCATTTGAGTGAGATAGATTTTTTCCAATTGATAGATCATCCATCAGAGGGGAAAATAAAACTAACTTCACCTCCAGTAAATTTTTCTGAAACTCCTGCAACTATTGATCGATTACCTCCGCTACTAGGGGAACATAACAAAGAAATTCTAAAGGAGATTGGATATACTGATGAAGAAATATCAAAACTTCACGAAGACCAAATCATAGGTTGTTCAGATATAGGCCAATAAATTCTCACCTGTAGATTCAGCAGAAAATAATACGGAGTAATAATCAAATGAAAATAAGTATATGCCTATAAATTTATACAAAGGGGATTTACCTTCCGGTCTTAATCTTGGTCCAGTTGTCGCCATAGACAGCGAAACGATGGGATTAAAACCCCAAAGAGATAGATTGTGCTTGATACAACTATCTTCAGGAGACGGAAATGCGCATTTGGTTCAGTTTGAACGATGCAACTATACCGCTCCAAATCTAGTTAAATTATTAGAAGACTCAGATGTAACAAAGGTATTTCATTATGCACGCTTTGACGTGGCTATTATAAAAAAGTATCTTAAAGTTCAAACAAATTCAATTTATTGCACAAAAATTGCCTCTAAACTCGTTCGAACCTATACCGATAAACATGGACTCAAAGACTTATGCAAAGAATTGCTCAACCTTGATCTATCTAAGCAACAGCAATCCTCCGATTGGGGCGCTAAAAATCTCACAGAAGAACAAAAAACATATGCTGCCTCCGATGTTCTTTATTTACATAAAATTAAGGAGATTCTCGATCAACGTTTACTTAGGGAAGAACGAGTCAAACTAGCGAATTTTTGCTTTGAATTTCTTCAAACGAGGGCTAACTTGGATCTGATAGGTTTTGAAAATGAGGATATTTTTAGTCATTGAACAGCAAACCTGATATATGTAATCAGTTGATAATTAAATTAAAATTTATTTGATTGAATGTTTACTTGAATATTATCTCAGAAAAAGCTTCTCCTAAACGACGGCTAAGATTGTCGCAACGAAGTCAATCCAAAAAAATATATTCCCGTTCGGGAAGAATTAGTAGCTTAATCAAGCTTTTCTTCCCAGCTATAGCTTTGGCTATAGTGGGGCTTACTTTTGCTTGGCCTCAAATAATGCCCGATAAAAGGAAGTTTGGTGTAACCGCAAACCTCGTAGAAGAAATAGGAGTGGATGGACTCTTAATCGAGCAACCAAAATATGTTGGAATGGATAAGTCCCAACGCCCTTATCAAATCTCAGCCATAAGCGCCGCACAAAAAGACAAGTCTGACGATCAAGTTATTCTTCAAGGCCCAAAAGCCGATATCTTTCTAAACACGTCCGGCTGGATAGCAATCAATTCAAATCAAGGGGTATATTATCGCAGCAACCAAGTCCTGGAACTGTCAGGTGACGTCATTGTTTTTCACGATAAAGGATATGAATTCAGAACAAAGTCTTTAAAAATAGATTTATTAAATGGGATAGGGTCAAGCACGAGTCAAGTTAACGTTCACGGATTGGCCGGCGAAATATCATCACAGGGGCTCGAGATTAACCGAGAAGGAACAAGGGTTCTTTTTACTGGCAAAACCAAAGCCATTTTAAGAGGCTCACGCGGGAGTGATTTGTGAGCAGTTTAAAAATATCAAATATGATAGTCGTATGTTTACTAACACTGTGCTTTGTAATAAGTCAGGACAGAAATAATACTGCTTTTTCCCAGTCAAACTTTGAAACAAAATTTGACCCAATACACATCGAGGCAAACGAAGGTATCGAGTGGTTATCTGACGAAAAAGTTTATATTGCACGCGGTGAGGCAACTGCGAAACAAAATAACTTCCAATTGAAATCTGATGTCATAAAAGCTCACTATCGAGAAACGCAAACAAGCGATACTGAAATATATCGGTTAGAAGCTATTCGCGAGGTGATCGTATTAAGCTCCAACCGAATAGCTTATGGTGATTATGGTGTCTACGATTTAGATAATAGTGTCACAGTATTAACAGGAAAAAACCTTAGATTAAAAACTGCCTTAGAAACTATAAAAGCCAGAAAACGTATAGAATACTGGGACAAAAAGAGATTAGCGATTGCAAAAGGGAATGCAACCGCTCAAAGAGGAGAAAAACAAGTTAGGGCTGACACTTTGTCGGTGTACTTTTCAAAAACTAAAGATGAGTCCCTAGCTGCGAATCGAATAGAGGCGGTTGGCAACGTGAAAATTTCCACACCAAACGAGGTGGCGGTTGGTGATGAGGCAGTCTATTATATAGAAAAAGAACTTGTTACCCTATTGGGACATGTTAAAATTACCAGAGGAAAGTCACAATTGAATGGTTCTATTGCGGAAATAGATTTGAAGACTGGTAGGAGCCGTTTGCTATCTAAATCAGGGCTTGATGGCAATCAAAAAGTAAGAGGACTATTTACTCGTGATGTGAAGCAACCTGAAAAAAAGTGATTTTATGGTTAATAAAGAAATAGATATCCCCTCGCGAAATAAACAGCGCCAAGACCCCAATAGAACACCAAGATTGGTGAGACAAAATGGGGGTTTAGTCGTAAAGAATATAGGGAAAAGGTTCAACATGCGCCCTGTAGTACGCGACGTCAGCCTGCATCTAAATCGAGGCGAAGCAGTCGGACTATTAGGACCAAATGGTGCCGGAAAAACAACATGTTTTTATATAATAACTGGTCTTATAACTCCTAATTACGGATCTATCTTTCTAGATGGAACAGATATTTCGGAATTACCAATGTTTAAAAGGGCACGATTGGGCATTGGGTATCTTCCTCAAGAAGCCTCTATTTTTCGAGGTCTTTCTGTCGAGCAAAATATTCGCTCAATCTTGGAAGTTACAGAATCAAACAATGATCGGTGTGATGCATTATTAGAAGACCTTTTAGCAGAATTCTCGATTACTCATCTGCGCAGAACCCCCGCTTTGGCGTTATCTGGAGGGGAGAGACGACGAGTCGAGATTGCCAGATCGTTGGCGTCACAACCAAACTTCATACTTCTTGACGAACCATTAGCAGGGATAGATCCAATTGCACTAAATGAAATAAGGGATCTCATAGCCCATTTAAAAGACAGAGGGATTGGCGTTTTGATAACGGATCATAATGTTAGGGAAACTTTAGACATTATCGATAGGGCTTATATATTAAACGACGGTGCCGTTCTAATGGAGGGACCACCTTCTGAAATAGTAGCTCATAAAGACGTACGGCGAGTTTATCTCGGCGACCGGTTTAAACTATAGGGCGCGCACAATGGCCCTCTCACAACGGTTAGACCTCAGGCAGTCACAGTCTCTTGTGATGACGCCACAGCTACAACAAGCCATTAAACTATTACAATTATCTAACCGTGAGCTTTCAGATTTTGTTGAAGATGAACTTGAAAAAAACCCCATGCTAGAAAGAGATGAGGGTGAAAGCTCAACTCTACAAGAAGCGAATTCAGATAACATGACAGCCTATGATGATGCACAAGCTAATGAAGCGAACGCCCAAATTAGCACTGATGAGTTTGGTGAGGAAGCAACCGAGGACACGATGATGAGAACTACGGCTGAAACACTACCAGAGCAAAATGACGATCCAAATGACGTCGATTACGAAAATAATTGGGGCAGCGCTAGTTCCGAGAATACTGCAAACGCCGATAATTTTGGCCAAACAAATAACGAATGGACAAACAGCGGTAGTGGAGGAAATACAAGCTTTGACTCCGACAAGTTTAACATAGATGAAACGGCAAGTGACAGCAAAACTTTAAGGCAACATCTTTACGAACAATTAGGGATCGATTGTCCTGACCCAAAAGAACGTATTATTGGTGCGTATTTAATAGAGATGATTGATGATACTGGCTATTTTCTCAATGATTCATCCGACTTAATGGAAACCCTTGGTTGTTCGCAGTTGGAAATCGATAATGTTTTTGAAAAATTGCAGTATTTCGAACCTTCTGGGGTTTTTGCCCGCAATTTGTCCGAGTGCCTGGCATTTCAATTGAGAGATAAAAACCGTCTAGATCCAGCCATGGCAACATTATTGGATAATTTAGAGTTAATAGCGCAACACAAAATTAATGAGTTGAAAAAAATCTGCAATGTTGATGATGAAGATATGACTGAAATGATAGCAGAAATTCGTGCTCTGAACCCAAAACCGGGTTTAATTTATGAACAAGCTATCGAGGAAAATATAGCTCCAGATGTTTTAATGAAAGAAACGCCGGATGGAGCATGGATAGTGGAGTTGAACCCAGATAACCTGCCCAAGGTTTTAATAAATAACACTTACCATGCCAAAGTATCGAGAAAACATCTGCAAAAATCTGATAAAGAATTTATTAACGACTGTGTCCAATCAGCAAACTGGCTTGTTAAATCTTTGCATCAGCGAGCAACAACGATTATTAAGGTAGCCTCCGAAATAGTTTCCCAACAGGATGCATTTTTTCGATTCGGGGTTCAACATTTGAAACCCCTCGTCTTAAGAGATGTCGCCGAGGTTATAGGAATGCATGAAAGCACTATTAGTCGGGTAACTAATAATAAGTATATTGCGACCCCTAGAGGAATGCTGGAGCTAAAGTACTTTTTTACATCCTCAATAGCATCAGCAGGAGGAGGGGACGCTTTTTCTGCGGAAGCAGTGAAATTTAAAATAAAATCACTTATAAACGAGGAACCAGCATCAAAAATTTTATCTGATGATAGAATCGTAGAATTACTCAAAAGTCATGGGATTGATATTGCGAGACGAACAGTAGCAAAATACAGGGATGCTCTAAAAATACCATCCTCCGTACAACGCCGACGGCAAAAATCACTCTGATTTTCGTCGCCTAGCGTTATCAATAATTAGTTCTTTTATACTTGTGGAAGGTTGACTTGGAGTAAAACCAGACATAATGTCCCGTCGACAAAAATACTGATGACTGTTTTCGAATTTAACAACAATTTGGTTGCTTCTTTTTGGATGCCGTAATGAATATAATAGATTTTATATCGGCCGATGCTGTGGTTCCAGATTTCAAAGCGTCGAATAAACGGCAAGCTCTACAAATACTTGGCCGAAAGGCTGCTGATATCGCTGGATTAGAGCAGCATCTTGTGATGGATATCCTCATGGAAAGAGAACGACTAGGTTCAACCGGCGTAGGCGCCGGCGTCGCTATTCCTCATGGCAAGGTCGCTAATTTAAACAAGTTATACGGTGTGTTTGGCAAAACTGACGAAGCAATAGAATTTGATTCGATTGATGAACAGCCCGTCGACTTAATTTTTCTACTATTGGCACCCGATATAGCAGGAGCAGATCATCTAAAGGCACTTTCTCAAATATCCCGAGTGATGAGCGATAGTCAAATGTGCGGAAAATTAAGGAAGTTAAATTCGCGGGATGACATCTATACATTATTGACAGAAGCAACTGACCAAAAATAAAAATATTAACAATTGTAACTTAAATATGCCTGCAATTAACGCTGGTTTTTGATAAAGCTGGGAATCAGATGGATCAAGTTTTTAAGGAGATGATGTGACAGTACATTCCGATAGTTTACCCAATAAAAACCCTAATGCTGCATACCCTGCGAAACCAAAAGATTCTTCTAGTCTCATAATACTTAAAAAGGATAACCTAGGGGTGCAAGTGTTGATGGGAAAAAGAGGACGAAAAGCAGTTTTCAGCAATGCTTATGTATTCGCAGGGGGGAAAGTTGATCCTTGCGACTCCCTCCCCAAACCCGCTAGCGAGCTTAATCCAGATATAGCGAGGAGAATATCGAGCGATACCGCAAAAGCTAAGAGCTTTGCTATGGCGGCTGTACGCGAAGCCTATGAAGAAACCGGTTTTCTATTAGGAGCATCAGGGGATTTAGGTGAGACTGGAAATGAGAGTTGGGATGAAATTCGCTCTATGAATTTAGCTCCTAATCTCGAAAAAATGCACTATGTTGGACACGCAATAACGCCTGCGTCGAAAGCCGTAAGGTTCAATGCCCGTTTTTTTTACACCTGGGTACACGAGATGAGCGGAATATTAGGCGGAAGCGGTGAATTATCAGATCTAGCGTTTCTAAGTCTGCGGGACGCATTAAGCTTACCAATGGTGGACGTTACTGAGTTTATGCTAGAGGAAATGATTCGTAGGGAACAAACCGACTTTGCCGCCCCGACGACGTATCCATTTTTTGGATATAGAAAAGGACGCCAATATCAGCGATATACCTGATTAGCCAAATAAAAATATCTAAACCCGAATTTGATAATGACTATTTATAGTCATACCATCTGAGGAGATAATCTTTTCCTGCTCGACTAAATATATTACGGTGGCAAATAGAGACCTAGCGGCAGCAGCATATAGTTCTTGAGAAATATCCGCATACACTTCAGGTACCATCTCCTTCACAGTTTTCCTGCCAGATTGCAAACAAGCTAAGATTTTATCTTCCCGCTCTCTCCTATGGGCTATAAAATCCTGCACCATTTGTTTCGGATTCCTTATTTCAGGTCCATGCGCAGGGTAATAAATATCATCCTTCCTTAAAAGCATTTTTTCTAAGCTGCGCATATAATCCCCCATATCTCCATCGGGTGGAGATACGATGCTTGTGGACCATCCCATAACCTGATCACCAGGAAAAAGTATTTTACGAGAATCCCAAGAAAAACATATGTGATTTGATGTATGACCGGGGGTATGTAGACATGATACGGACCAATCATCTCCCTCGATAACGGAACCATCTTTAACAATTTCATCCGGAATGAATTCCATATCCCCTCCTGCCTCCACCTGTGCTTCTTTTTTTATTTTTCCGCTACCATGCGGACCAAATCCATAAGTGGGAGCAGAGGTCTTCGCCTTGAGTTCTTTTGCTGCAGGGGAATGATCATTATGGGTGTGAGTTATCAGAATATGTGATATGCGTTCTGACCCCAGACCTTTTATCAAAGCATTCACATGTTCAGAAAGATCTGGTCCAGGGTCTATCACAGCGACGCGACCGTAGCCAAGAATATAAGTACCTGTCCCCCGAAAAGTAAATGGCCCAGGATTATTAGCCGTAATTCTTCTGATACCGGGTTCTATATCCTCTATAACTCCATAAGGTACATCAAAGTCTCGATTAAACGGAATTTTGATACTCATAATCTCTCTCACTCACCAATAATTGGGTTCCTTAGAACCCCTATTCCAGATATTTCAATCTCACAGACATCCCCTGGCCGCATCCACACTTGTGGATTTCTTCTGGACCCTACGCCCCCCGGAGTTCCTGTTGCGATGACATCACCCGGAGAAAGCTCCGTAAATGCGGAGATATAATTGATCAACTTTGGAATAGGAAAAATCATATCGGCAACTTTAGCATGCTGCATTATTTCACCATTTAAACGTGATTCTACAGTAACATTATCTAGATCCACCAGCTCTTCAGGTGTCACCATCCAAGGTCCAAAGCCACCGGTAGCCATAAAATTCTTACCCGCCGTAAATTGTGTGGTATGTCGCTGGTATTCCCGGACACTCCCATCATTGTAACAAGAGTAACCCGCTATGTAATCAAATGCTTCCTCCTCAGGGATCCGGCGTCCAGGTTTACCAATAATAATTGCCAGTTCTGCCTCAAAATCCAAAGTATCTGATTCCATTGGTGCAATAATGGCTTCCCCATGGCCTATCTGCGCATTTGCAAATCTGACAAATATCGTAGGCTCGCCCACTTCTCCATGCCCGCCCTCTAATCTATGGTCATGGTAATTTAGACCGACACACAATATTTTATCTGGATTGCCTATTACAGGAAGATAATTGATGTCTTCTAGACGTATATCTATCGGTTTTACTCCTAATTCAGCACCAATTTTCTCGAGGCAATTATTGGCTATCGCCGATTTTAAATTTGGAAAGCTTGATGCTGTGCCGGCATCCACCAATACAGCTCCTTCTTCTTTCATCAACCCCCACGTCTCTTTTCCATGGATAGTAAAGCTACCAAAACGCATATTTATTTTCTCCAATAAAAAGGATCAAAAACCGTTTTCGATAAATGAAGCCTAGTTAGAAATTAAAAACTATTTCCAGAACCCTCGCGAACTCAACATCCAGTCTTCGAAATCTTTATAAATCTCTGGAATATTCTTCGACAATTCGTATCCTGTATCTATCGTGAGCTTCTCAGAAGACATTGTCACCCTATCTCGTTCTCCAAATAGGTCTACATTCGCCTGTTCACCGGCATACGCGAACCTATATTTAAATTCAGGAAAGGTTTTGGCTAAACATTTACACCATTCCTCTACACTCCAGGCTATGCCCGAGGTTATATTATATAAATCATAAGTTAAATTTTCTTGATCCATAATAGCGTATAATGCCTCCGCAACATCGCGGCTGTAGGTCCAATCCCGCCTTTCCTTTCGGGACAATATTGCAGTAGAACCAGAAAGTGCTAATAAACTGGCTTGCATTGGAGCACTAAGGGTATCTCGTAACCCTGTATCGTATTCCCATGGTCCAAAAATAGCACTCAGTCGCACATTACAAACATTCACGTTCATAAGGCTCCCTAATCGCCGAGTTATTCGTTCACTGGCAAATTTTGATATAGCATAGAGAGTGACGGGGTCCTCTCTCGTTCCGTATTCATCTAAAACACCATCCCACCCAGTATCACCGAAGCCACCGTCTCCATAAGCAGACCCCGAACTAATATTTATAATACGCTTAACAGTTCCAGCAGCTTTTGAGGCCTTCAACGAATTAATCAATCCCATTACATTTACAGATAAAACAATCTCAGGTTCCTCCAGCTCCCTTTTTTGTCCAGCTGTGACCGCTGCACCGTGGAAGATCCGTTCTATATTGTTGTCTTTTATGATGCGGAGGACATTATCCAGGTTCGTTACATCACCCTGAACCAAGCTAAATTCTCCAGGTAAACTTGAGAATGCTCGTTCAGCCTCACTCGGTAATGGTATTTTATCAAAGGCGATTATTCGATCAGACCGACGTAAACCGGTCTCCACGAGATTTAAACCAACAAAACCGGAACCACCAATAACAAGGGTTGTCATCTGATACCTGCCAATTTTATTTGACGTCGGCAGCTACTTGAACTTTGATCATTTTATCTGGATTTGCTGGAGGCTCACCTCGTTCGATGTTATCAACAAATTCCATTCCAGAGGTAACCTTCCCCCAAACTGTGTATTGATTATTCAAAAATTGGGCGTCGTTGAAGCATATAAAAAACTGACTGTCGCCACTATGGGGATTTTGAGATCTAGCCATTCCAACTGTTCCCCGAACAAATGGTTCGTCTGAAAATTCGGATCGAAGTTTCTCACCAGAGCCTCCAGTACCCGTTCCTGTTGGATCACCTGTTTGAGCCATAAAACCCTCTATAACTCGGTGGAACACGATGCCATCATAAAAACCTTCTCTTGCAAGTTCTTTAATCCTATCAACGTGCTGCGGCGCTAGATCTGGTCGCAGGTCGATAACAACACGGCCATCTTTGAGGTCTATATATAATTGATTTTCGAGGTCTTTTGCCTCTGTACTACTCGCAGTCATAATAAAAAACAATGCTCCAATTAATAAAAGTAAACGACCCATGCCACACTCCAGGGATCAAGGTTAATAATGAAATTTACACAATACTCACGTGCAATCAACGTGCAAGCGCGAAGAGCGATTTTACATTTATATATTTTTCGAGATGGTCTGCTAATTTGTCCAAGGTGCTCTCAACTTCCCAATTGAAATCAATAGATTTTTCTTTTTTCAGTCCAAGGTTGTTTAAGAACGCGCTTCTAAAACTATTCGATGCAAAGATACCATGAATATAAGAACCCATTATGCGTCCATCGTGTGATGATGCACCGTCAAATTTGACTTTCCCATCCTCTTCAAGGCGTATTATTGGTCGATTGCAGTCAAAGCCGCTTGTTTTACCAATATGAATTTCGTAACCCGATATATCAGCATCGAACATCGTATCTTTACCCCTGACGCTCGTAAGAGTTTTTTTGGAAGTTAGAATAGTTTCAACATCTAGAAAACCCAAACCATCAATCTCTTTTTCAGAGCTTTCTATACCCATAGGATCACTAATTTTTTTTCCCAACATCTGATATCCACCACACAGTCCTAGAATACTTCCTCCTCGTCGCACATGCGAGGCTATATCTATATGCCAGCCTTGTTCCCTTAAAAACATTAGATCACCTATGGTAGATTTAGTACCAGGTAATAAAATCATATCTGCATCTACCGGCATTACTTCACCTGGCCGAACCAAAATCAAATCTACACCTGGTTCCATTCTTAAAGGGTCAAGGTCATCAAAGTTGGCAATTCTCGAAAGTTGGGGGACTGCCACTATAAAGCCATTTCTTTCTGAGCTCACTATAGCTTTCAGCCCCATTGCATCTTCTGCAGGAAGTTTTGAGGCTTCTTCGAACCATGGGATCACTCCAAGTCCCTTCCACCTTGTAAATTTTTCAATTTGTGCCATTCCATCCGAAAATAGCGATACATCCCCTCGAAATTTATTAATAATAAAAGCTTTAATTTGTGCTCTATCTATATCCGAAAGCACTGCTTTAGTTCCTACCATACTTGCTATTATGCCACCTCTATCAATATCGCCAATCAAGACAACAGGAATATTAGCCACTGTTGCAAATCCCATATTAGCTATATCATTTGCTCGAAGATTAATTTCAGCGGGGCTGCCAGCTCCTTCTATTAATACTAAATCCGCCTCTTCTCTAATTTTCTCAAAGCTATCCATAACAAACGGAAATAAGTCTTCCTTCATCTTTTGATATTGCTTTGCCGTCGCATGTCCATAAAGCCGACCCTGAACTACAATCTGAGAACCATTTTCAGTCTCTGGCTTAAGTAAAATTGGATTCATGTGTATACTTGGTTCGATCCCTGCAGCCAATGCTTGTAATGCTTGTGCTCGACCAATTTCCCCATTATCGGGAGTTACTGCTGCATTATTTGACATGTTCTGAGGTTTAAACGGTCGAACACATATACCTTTTTTTGAAGCTAATCGGCATAAACCAGCTACAAATAACGACTTCCCAACATCCGACCCTGTACCTTGAAACATTAAAGCCCTAGCGGCCATATTTTACCTTTGCCATTAAACGTTTCAATATCACCATGTCTCTATCCAAGGCCTCAAATCCATCTCAAAAGTCCACGCATTCCTTGGTTGCTGGTGTAATGCCCAATAGGAATCAGCGATAGAGTCCGGATTTAATATACCGTCTTGATCCTTCTTTGAATAACGATCGGGGAACATTTCTTTTATCCACTCCGTATCAATAGCACCGTCTATCACGACATGCCCAACATGGATACCTTTAGGAGATAGTTCCCGCGCCATGGATTGAGCAAGCGCCCGCAACCCATGCTTTCCAGCTGCAAATGCCGAATACCCATTTCCACCTCGAACACTTGCCGTAGCACCAGTAAATATAATAGTCCCGCGTTCACGGGTTCTCATATAATTAGAGACTTCCCTGCCCATTAAAAAACCGCCAAAGCAGCACATTTCCCAAACTTTAAAAAATACGCGCGACGTAGTTTCTGAAATGCCAAAGCGAACGTTCCCACCCACATTATAAACTGCCACTTCTATCGCACCTATTTCATCTTCTACCTTTTTAACGAAAGATACCATTTCCTCTTCGCGGCGAGCATCAACTCCAAATGGATGAACAATTCCTCCGGCAGACCTGATATGCTCCGTAATCCGGTTAAGCCTTTCAACCTTTCGACGGGTTATGACTGCTTCGTAACCTTGCATAGCGAACTTCTTAGCTATTGCCCCACCAGTAGCATCACCAGCCCCAATAATTAAGGCTACACCTTTACCATCATACTTCGGCATAAATTTGTTCACTCCAATTTATAGTTAACTGTGCGATTTCAAAACAACTTTCAGTTTTCTCGTCTATATTAATAAACTTAGACAGCTTTAATTTTGCATCAAAATTGCGCTTAGTGATTATTTAAATACTGCCAACACACGCGTTTCTATGCTTCTGCGCGGTGGCGCCTCTGCTTTTGCAGTAGGATTATCGAATGACGTGTGCGGACAATAAACCACCCTATCCGGGCGCTGGTCCATTTGTTTTAAAATAATGACCTCTTCGGTAGTCATTTCTGGAAAATAACACCACCGATGGTCAGGATTATACACTGGCGCAGCAACCAAGCTATCTCTGTTGCGACCGGTGTAATAATAATCTATTACATCTTCCCGCGGGAGGGTACCTGCATCAATAAATGCAAGTGGATTATTTATAGCAGGGTTATCAAATGGTTGCCATGTGTTGAACCAGGCGTACAATTCCCCCTTTTTAGGCTCTACACCGTTATCTCGGAGAACATCATGGGACATACTTTCAATACGCTCTACGTTGTAATCACAATGCACAAACCGAGCGTACCCATCATTAAAATCAACTGGTTTCTCTGTCCTTACCAAAAATCCATAATGATAAGCGACGGAGGCACCTGTAACCTGACAAATTAAATTTCGCATTTCAGGAAGGTATATCTCCTTGATAACTTTTTCATCTCTGAAGTTACCACAGGATGAAACATTCTCGACCAGAGTAAACCCTGTTTTTTCAAGGCCAATTTCATCTTTAATAATTCTTGGGCGGGCGTCGTGCACCTTTATATCTTGGTAAGCTGTATTCTCCCTACGCGACTCTTTCGAGCCGATGCGAGGCGCTTCATCACGCCCCTTCCATTCAGAATTGATATAACGCACTTTCGTAGATACGAGCGAAGTATTGGACATAAGTCTACCTGCCAAATTATTATTTCAAATGAAATCAGTATGCAGTCAAATGCATAATTTTATCAAGGTTGAGACTAAACTTTTTACCGTAATCGCAATCTCCCAAAATATAATGGGCACTTGCATCCCGCCACTTAAGCGATACACTTCTCAAAACATATGACAACAGTGGATTCATAAATATGGCCGATAAAACAACTCAAAATGTTGTGTCCAAACCTCATTTTTGTCTAGTCGACGGATCTGGCTTTATTTTTCGTGCTTTCCATGCGCTGCCTCCAATGAGTAGGGAAGACGGAACCCCAACAAATGCTGTTTTTGGCTTTACCAATATGCTGATAAAATTGATTGACGATTTAGAAGCGAATCATTGCGCAGTCATATTTGATACGGCCCGTAAAACCTTTAGAAATGACATTTATGATCAATACAAGGCTAACCGCCCCCCTGCGCCCGAGGAATTAATCCCACAATTCTCTATCATTCGAGAGGCAGTAAAAGCCTTTAACCTAGCTTGTATTGAAATGGAAGGCTTTGAGGCCGACGATTTAATAGCCTCTTATACAAAACTTGCTATTAGGGAGGGCGCAAAGGTCACCATCGTATCTTCCGATAAAGACCTAATGCAACTGGTCAGTAATGAGGTAGTAATGCATGACCCGATGAAAAATAAATATATTGGCGTCGCTGAAGTTATTGAAAAGTTTGGCGTAGAGCCAGAGAAGGTAATCGATGTACAGAGCTTGGCCGGTGATTCTGCAGATAATGTCCCAGGAGTTCCTGGTATAGGTGTAAAGACAGCAGCCCAATTAATAACCGAGTACGGTGACCTCAACTCATTGCTAAGTAATGCTAATAAAATAAAACAGCCCAAAAGACGAGATAATCTGATAAATTTTTCAGAAATGGCTCTAATAAGTCGTGATTTAGTTACATTAAAAACGGATATTGAAGTTCCTCAATCACTCCAATCATTGAAGATAAGTGCTCCAGACACCCAAACAGTGCTCAAATTTCTGAAAACACAAGGCTTTAAGAGGTTAACAGCACGATTCGAGGTTCAAAATAATAACTTTGACGGTACAGCAGAGTTACAAAATACCGATCAGTCCGAAACTGAAAAAAGCTATGAATTGATCCAAGAGAAAGATCTATTGGAGAAGTGGCTGGAAGAAATCACAAAAATAGGCATCGTGGCTTTCGATACAGAGACTGATTCACTTGACGCCACTCAAGCTACGTTGATAGGGATATCTCTTGCAACAAAAAATGGAAAAGCTTGTTATGTACCATTAAGGCATAATACTTCGAATCAAAGCAGTCTGTTAACCGATGGGGCTAGTGCGATACAGCAAATACCATTTGACGAAGCTATCGCTTTGGTAAGACCCATGTTAGAGGACCCAAGCATACTCAAAATTGGTCATAATATAAAATATGATGCGTTGGTAGTTCAACAAACAAAGAATGGGAGCATAAGACTTAAATCAGTAGATGATACCATGTGCCTATCCTATGTTTTAGAGGGGGGTCTTCATGGTCATGGATTAGACGAACTATCAGAGCTGCATTTTGATCATACAAATATAAAATACAAGGACGTTTGTGGCTCTGGAAAATCACAAATCAGCTTTGCCGAAGTAGATGTAGAAAAAGCACTCGATTATGCTGCCGAAGATGCCGACATGACGTTTAGACTTCATAAAAAACTTAAAGGCATGCTGGCTAGGAATAAAATGACAACGGTCTATGAAACATTAGAAAGACCGCTCATTCCAATACTTACCCAGATGGAGAATAATGGCATAAAAGTTGATCCATTAATTCTCAAAAAAATGTCAGAAGATTTTAGTAAAAGACTAGAAAACCAAGCTGAAGAGATATATTCGACGTCAGGTTCCGAGTTCAACATTGGCTCTCCAAAGCAATTAGGCGAAGTACTATTCGATAAGCTAGGACTAGCCGGTGGGAAAAAAAATAAAAGCGGGGCTTATGGCACTGGAGCCGAGGTACTCGAGGAACTAGCCGCCAATGGAAGCAATTTGGCAGAAAAGATTATTGAATGGCGTCAAATTTCTAAACTAAAATCTACCTACACGGATGCTCTTATCCAAGAAATAAATCCATTAACCGGCAGAATACACACTTCATATTCAATGACAGGAGCCAATACAGGCCGTCTAAGTTCGAATTCTCCAAATTTACAAAACATACCTATCCGCACTGAAGATGGCCGAAGGATTCGAACTGCGTTTATAGCTGAAAGCGGAAATACCTTTATCTCGATTGACTACTCTCAGATAGAGCTTCGTCTACTCGCAGATATCGCAAATATTGAAAGTCTAAAAAAAGCTTTTCATGATGGCATAGACATCCATGCTCAAACAGCTTCCGAGGTTTTCGATGTACCGATTGAAAATATAGACCCAATGGTCCGAAGAAATGCAAAAGCAATCAATTTTGGTATAATTTATGGTATCTCGAGTTTTGGATTAGCTCGACAATTACGTTGCCCACAAAGCGAAGCAAAAAACTATATAGACTCCTACTTTAGTAAGTATCCTGGGATAAAAACTTATATGGAGGACACTAAAATCACAGCCCGTGAAAATGGTTATGTTGAAACTTTGTTTGGTCGAAAGATACATTTATCAGGTATTAAAGAGGCCAATCCTGCGCGGCGTGGCTTTTATGAGCGAGCCGCCATCAACGCTCCTATACAAGGTACAGCTGCGGATATAATCAAACGGGCGATGATAAAAGTTCCCGCCGCATTGGAAGAAGCTAGTTTAGATGCCAAAATGCTATTGACAGTTCACGATGAACTATTACTAGAGGTGCCAAACGAGCAATTAGGCGAAACGAAACAAGTCGTTCAAAAGACTATGGAAAATGCTGCGCTTCCCGCGATAGAAATATCCGTGCCTTTGGTAGCGGAAGTCGGATCAGGTTTGAATTGGGCAGAGGCGCATTAATTGAAACAGTATTTGATATTACCGATGGAACCCCAATAATGTTCAGTCATGTTACTATTGGAACGAATAATTTAAATCGAGCTAAAGGATTTTATGATCCAGTCCTTCGTGTTTTAGGTCACCATTGCTTTTCTGAGGGAGACAAACACCGAGCATATGGCAAGAAAGATGGCGAACAAATTTGGATTATTTCTCCCTTTGACGGTAAAAAAGCAACAGTCGGAAATGGGACCCACGTTGCTTTTATTGCAAGTGATCGTGAAGCAGTAGATAATTTTCATGCAAAGGCTCTAGCACTTGGAGGGATAAATGAAGGTCAACCCGGACTAAGGACACATTATCACCCAGCATACTATGGTGCCTATATTCGAGATCTCGATGGTAATAAATTACAGGCTGTTTGTCATAAAAAACTCTAATTCTAACACGCAACGAATATGATATTCTACTAGCCAGACCACTCACTTACTACTGTGTTTATCGAGGGGCGTTCTCTTTGTTGTGGTTGCTCAAGAGGAGTGCCGATGTAAATCATTCCTATTATATCAACAGATGGATCATGTCCAAGTGCTACCTTAATCTCTGAATTGTAAGATACCCACTCCGTCAACCACTGAGCTGAATATCCTAATGCATGGGCTGCATTTAAAATATTCATACACAAGGCACCACCAGATAGTTTCTGCTCCATCTCTGGTATTTTATGGGGAACTATAATATTCGACGTTATGACTAACAAACATGGCGCTCGGTTTGGGCGATTTTTCTCAAATTCAATCATAGGGTCTGTAGCGCGGTCCCCATGCTCTTTTTTGAAAGCCCTGGCAAAAATATCCCCGAGTTTCTTTTGTCCCTTATCCGTGATGATTTGGATACGCCATGGACCAATTTTCCCATGGTCCGGAACCCGCAACCCAGCTTCTATAATCGTATTAAGTTCTTCTTTACTTGGACCAGGACCAGATAGATTTCGGACTAAGACTGAACGGCGCGTTCTTAAAAGTTCTATAGCCTCCATAATTGTTTATGCCTTTATTTGATTGATTGCTTTCTTAAAAATAACAAAAGAAAATAAAACGGCAAGGACTAATTGCGAATCGTTCTCATCCTTATATAAACTATAAACGGATTGGATGTTTATTCAGATCAGCTTGTTAAAGCGGGAAACCAACCATTCAACTCCTTTAATATTTGATGCTCTAAAACCTTTAAGCCTGCGTCTCCAGAATTTAAACACGGAATAAAGGTAAAGTTTTCACCCCCAGATTCATAAAACGTGTCCCTCAGGCCAATAGCAACTTCTTCCAAAGTTTCTACACAATCGGAAACAAAACCAGGTGAGATAATTGCTACGTTTTTTATCCCCGTCTTCGGGAGATCCTCAACAACATTTTGTATATAAGGTTGTAACCACTCCTCCCTACCAAACCTCGACTGGAACGCTACCCGTACTTTATCCGCTGGCCAGTCAAGCTCTTCTCGCAAAAGTCTGGACGTTAGCAGACAATGGCAGTGGTAGGGATCTCCAGCCGTTAAATAGCGTTTTGGCAGGCCATGAAAAGATGTCAAAAGTAGGTCAGGACTCCAATCAAGTTTAAGAATATGACTTTTTACTGATTCAGCCAATGCAGTAACATAACTGGCGTCGTCCGGATAAGCGGGCGCAGTTCTGACCGCCGGCTGCCAACGCATCGCAGACAAGGCAGCAAAGGCCTTGTCGTACGCTGTGGCAGTGGTGGTAGCACTATATTGCGGGTACAGAGCTAAAAGCAAAATTCTGCGGCAACCTTTCGATCGCATAATCTCTAGTTTACTTTCTATAGAAGGGTTTCCATATCGCATTGCCCAATCAACAACCAAATTGTCTTCCTCTTTATCCATCATTCTTTGCAGAAACTCTGACTGATTTCGAGTATGCAAACGGAGGGGCGACTCGTCAGTTTCCTCAACCCAGATCTCCTTATATGCCTTACCAGCAATGCTTGGTCGTACGTTAAGGATAACTAGATTAAGGAGTAATTTCCAAAAAATCGGATTTACATCAATCACACGACGATCTGATAAAAACTCCTTCAAATAACGCCTGATCGACCAGAAGTCTGTTGCATCTGGCGTGCCCAGATTAATCAATAGAACACCAACCCTTTCTCTGGGGATAATAGGGTGGTCTGGCGGCATTGATAGCTGAGTTTTTTGCATTTTACTCATGACGGGAAAGATAGTCCAAAAAGTGATGGTGTCTACTCAACGCAGTTCACAAATACTGAAATAACCATTATGAGACTTGGAGACCTTTATTTAGGAGCAATCACCATAATCATCTGGCGTCCTTCTAATTTCGGAAAAGCTTCGATCTTAGCAACTTCGTCGGTGTCTTCACGAACCCTATTGAGGACATTGACTCCCAACTCTTGATGCGCCATCTCTCTACCACGAAAACGGAGTGTAACTTTAACTTTATCACCTTCGTCCAAAAACTTTTGAACACTGCGCATTTTCACTTGATAGTCATGCTCATCTATATTCGGACGCAATTTTATTTCTTTAACTTCGATTACTTTCTGTTTCTTTTTGGCTTCGTTCCGCTTTTTTTGAGCCTCAAATTTAAATTTTCCATAATCGAGAATTTTACAAACTGGGGGGTCTGCATTTGGAGAAACTTCCACTAAATCCAGTCCGTGTGAGTCGGCTTCAGCTATGGCGTCTTCTGTTTTCATGACGCCTAGTTGCTCGCCATCTGGTGCTATACAACGAACCTCTTCGTTCAGTATATCGGCATTCACTCGCGGGCCATGTTTGACCGGCTGATGATTAAATGGTGGTTTGACTATCTAAAGCCTCCTATTTCTGTTTCATTTAATAAAGTTGACTCCCTATTTAGGAGGTCTCGATTCATCTACTAGTTTATTAATTGCGTCGTCAAGCGCAAGGATTTCTTGAGTTTTACCACCAAGACGACGAATTGCAACCGTTCCTTGATTTTCTTCTCGCTCCCCAACCACTATAATTACTGGAATTTTCGCTCGGCTATGCTCTCTTACCTTATAATTGATCTTCTCATTTCTAACATCCTTACCTACCCGCAAGCCTGCCTTTTTCAGTCCTTCGAATACCTTATTAGCGTATTCGTCAGCATCGCTTGTTATCGTAGCAACCACGCCCTGCACCGGTGAGAGCCACATAGGAAATTTTCCAGAATATTCTTCGATTAAAATACCAATCCACCTTTCCATCGAGCCTAGAATTGCCCGGTGTAGCATCACGGGTCTGCGCTTCGATCCATCTTGAGCTATGTAATTAGCATCCAACCTCTCCGGCAGAACAAAATCAACCTGTAAAGTGCCACATTGCCAATCGCGGCCAATCGCATCCCTAAGAACAAATTCTAATTTTGGACCATAAAATGCACCTTCTCCCGGATTAAGGGTAGTATCCAGACCAGCGGCACTACAAGCATCCCTCAAGGCTGTCTCTGCGCGATCCCAAGTGCTATCGTCACCTGCTCTTACTTCAGGTCTATCAGAAAATTTGACATGAATATCCTCAAAACCAAAATCCTTATAGATCTGCCTCAATAGATCACAGAAGATAATGCTCTCGGTTGTTATTTGGTCTTCGGTACAAAATATGTGAGCATCATCTTGAGTAAATGCCCTAACTCGCATGATGCCATGCAAAGCACCGGAAGGCTCATTTCTATGACATGAGCCAAATTCTGACATCCTTAAAGGTAAATCACGGTAGCTTTTTATGCCCTGTTTATATATTTGAACGTGACCGGGGCAATTCATGGGTTTAAGCGCTAAAGTTCTGTCGTCCTCACTTTCTGCAGTGAACATATTTTCTCTAAACTTGTCCCAATGACCAGATGCTTCCCACAACGCCCTATCAATCAGCTGTGGAGTTTTTACCTCCTTGTAACTACCAGCATCGAGGCGTCGTCGAACATGAGCCTCTATCTCTCGATACAATGTCCATCCCTTTTCATGCCAAAAAATGGATCCAACAGCTTCTTCTTGCATATGAAAAAGATCCAAATCTCGCCCTAATCTTCTATGATCCCTTTTTTCAGCCTCCTCCAACATCAATAGATATGATTTAAGCTTTTTCTCGTCCGGCCAAGCCGTTCCATAAATCCGCTGCAGCATCGGCCGCGATGAGTCGCCCCGCCAATACGCACCCGCGACGCTCATTAATTTAAAGGCATGTCCTACATGCCGGGTCGAGGGAGCATGAGGCCCCCTACACAAGTCTAAAAAATCCCCCTGTCGATAGAAAGATAAAACTTCCCCATCCGGTATTGCTTCTACCAGCTCGACTTTAAAAGGTTCATCTATGCTTTTATAATGATCGATTGCATGTCCCCGATCCCAGACTTCGCGTTGTATTTTATCATCTCTATCAACAAGCTCATGCATACGCTTTTCAATTTTTCCAAGGTCATCTTGCGAAAAAGGCGTTTGTCTGTAAAAATCATAATAAAAACCGTTTTCAATCGAAGGCCCTATCGTTACTTGCGTTTCGGGAAATAACTCCTGGACAGCTGCAGCCATTACGTGAGCACAATCATGCCGTATCAAAGGAAGCGCTGACTCGTCACTTCTTGTAATGAAGGCCACTTTTGAGTCGTTTATAATCTGGTGATCAAGATCTAACTCGATGCCGTCAACAAGCATTATTAATGCAGCCTTCGCTAATCCCGGACCAATATCACTGGCGAGTTGAAATCCTGTTATTGAATTATCAAAGCTTCGTACACTTCCATCTGGTAAAGTGATATTCGGCATAAGTGGATCCTTTTGGGCAAGCTGCTCGCTAAGTTACTAATATAACTTATATTTATTAATATTTAACAACACAAAATTAACGGTAACCGGCTTTTTTTGCCGTCTTTTTGTCCGGTAGAGTTTCTAACGTTTGTTTGTGTGGTTTTCAACCTCGATAATAAGTTAGTCTTCTTTAAATGTATTATTTAAGCTAATAAAAGCAGACAAAATAGAAATACGACACATGGACCAAGCACGTTTAAAATCTAAAATCATTATCGATGCTATCATCCGCATTTGCAACGACCGAGGATTGCCTGCAACTGTAGCACGGTTAGGTGATCCCGATGCTGGAAGCATATATATCAAAGTAAGTAATATCGTCTATGATTGTCTGATTTATACACAACAAAGACAAACTGATGAGACTATAAAATGGGTGGAGACGCCAACCAAAGATATCTTAAGTGAAACTGAGGCAGACGCATATCTGGAACGACAGATAAAATATGATGAGGACGTTTGGGTAGTAGAAATAGAGGACCCTAAACTCAGGAACCCATTTGATTAGTGTCTTATCCGTTTATATTCTAGTAACTGAACGATTATAATCCCCAAAAGCACCATAAAAGCGCCAACTAACCTTTCCCCAGTTAAAATTTCATTAAAAATTACAACTGCAGCAACAATGCTTGCTACCGGCTGGAGGTTATTGAATAAACCCGTTGATTCAGGACCTATTCTCTGAATAGAAAAATAGAAAAGAGGAATTGAGCAGGATTGCAACAAAATAATCAGAGCAAACCCCCACCAGCCAACCTTATTTTCAGGAAATCTCAATTCTTCTAACTCTATAGCCAAAACTAAAATTATAACTGCAGCTATAATCGATTGATAAAAAACAATCACGAAGGGGTGGACATTTTTTACTCTTCGGTTCACCCATACAATATTGATAGCGCAGGCTATTCCTGCTGTTAAGCCAATAATGATCCCCCTATAATCAAATTGCTCAAAGCCAATGCCCAGCATGACGCCCAACCCAGAAAAAGTTATCCCTATGGCTATCAATTTAATTAAACCCGGATATTTTTTATTAATGACTGCGTTAATCAAGGTTACTAGCGGAGGGTATATAAAAAAAAGCAATGCCGCCAAGCTGATCGGAATATATTTAGTAGAACCAATATTCCCAAATGCCATATGTGAGAATAGCGCCCCTAGTATAAGCATATTTAGACACATCGGCCAGGATAAGCGAAGCGATATTCCCATTAGAATACATAGCCCTGCCATAAAAATCACAGAAAACAACGCCCTAAATAAAGCAACAGCTAATGGCGTAGTCCCCCCTTCAAACGTCATAGGCCCTAGAGCAACGGCAAGCCCTAACCCTATTGAGCACAAAACGGCAAAAAGGATCCCAGTAATTGTTTTTGAGCCGCTCAAACTGGACATTGATATATTCGCCAAAAGCTAATTTTCCTTTGCACTATAAAATTTCTATTGGCGAATTTCTGCATATGGAAATATTTTAAAAATGTTTCTCATCGTATATAACATGGATAATCTAAGTTTGGTGAAGCCTGCAATACTAATTTACCTTTTTGTGAAGGATTAATGGAAAAATACAGACATATTATTGTTCAACCTATCTCTGGATCAATTGGTGCAGATATTTACAATGTAGATATATCCCAACCGATAGGGAAAGATGTTTTTAAGGAGCTTGAGGACGCATTCTTGAAATATTTGGTTATATGTATCCGTGATCAAAAATTAGAGCCTTCATCACAGCTTAACTTTGCTAAACTTTTTGGTGAGCCAATGATTTACCCTTTTGTGAAAGGGCTTCCCGAATATCCTCAGGTTACTCCGGTAGTTAAAGAAAAAACGGAAACAATAAATTTTGGTGGCCTTTGGCACTCGGACACATCCTATGAAAAAACGCCCCCGTTAGGAACGATGCTCTATGCACGAGAACTACCACCCTATGGGGGAGATACCGAATTTTCTAATATGTATCTGGCATATGAGACACTCTCGACCGGGTTGAAGAATTTACTAGAGGAATTAGTCGCTGTTAATATATCTGGCAAAGGTCGAGTTCAAAATACACGCGCTCCGATGAGAAATTCAGCTCCCACAGACAAAGATGAGGCATCCTTTCTAGCGGAACATCCAGTCGTAAGGACACATCCTAAAACGGGTAAAAAGTCATTATATATAAATACTGCCCATACAAGCCATTTCAAAGGAATGTCCGTAGAAGAAAGTGAACCTCTACTTAACTATTTATTTCAACACCAAATCAAACCAGAATTAACTTGCCGCGTGAAATGGAGCGTAGGAACTCTCACCTTCTGGGACAACCGATGCACGCAACATAATCCTTTAAATGATTATCACGGTTTCCGACGTGAAATGCACCGAGTAACACTAAAAGGTGATGCACCGAGATAAGATTAATTCATTTAAAATAAATCCTAAATATATGAGAAAAACTATGTTATATTCTATATGTTGGGTGCAGCAGGGTGGACGCATAAAAGGCAACCATAAAAACGATGAGGAACTAAAACGATGGGATTGAGGATCCGAGAGGATTATAGAAATATTTCTGGGCCGGAAAAATCGGCAATCCTATTAATGTCCTTGGGCGAAGATCAAGCGGGTAAATTATTCGCCCTGCTTGATGATGAGGAAATAAAAGAAATATCCCAAGTAATGGCTGGTCTAGGAACAGTCAGTTCAAATATCGTTGAACGACTGTTCGTTGAGTTTGCCGAAAGTGTCTCGTCGACAGGGTCTTTAGTTGGCTCTATGGATAGCACACAGAGACTTTTGGCAAAAATACTGGGTGAAGATCGTGTTAACGATGTCATGGAAGAAATTCGAGGTCCTGCAGGTCGCACGATGTGGGATAAGCTGGCCAATGTGAACGAGCAGGTTTTAACTAATTATCTAAAAAATGAATATCCACAAACGGTGGCAGTAATTCTGGGGAAAATCGCACAGAGCCACGCTGCGAAAGTATTGGCCATCCTTCCAGAAAATTTTGCTATGGAAGTAGTTATGCGGATGCTTCGAATAGAAGCGGTGAATAAAGATATTGAAAAAGATGTCGAACGTGTTCTCAGGACCGAATTTATGTCGAACCTGGCACGGACGAATAGACGAGACAGTCACGAAACTATGGCAGATATTTTTAGTAACTTAGATAGGGCTACTGAAGACCGGTTTTTGACAGCATTAGAAGAGCGCAACAAAGATGCCTCAGAGCGAATCCGGGCTCTAATGTTCACATTCGAAGATTTGAAAAATGTTGACCCTGCTGGAATTCAGACGCTTATGCGAGTGGCCGACAAAGATAAAATGACGATAGCGCTTAAGGGTGCATCTGACGAACTTAAAGATTTGTTTTTTTCCAATATGTCCGAGAGAGCCGCTAAATTACTCCGTGAGGACATGGAAGCCGCCGGAGCGGTTCGCTTGAAAGATGTTGAAGACGCGCAGACCGCCCTAGTACAATCTGCTAAAGAGTTACAGGATAAGGGCGAGATTATAATAGGCGGTGGATCGGGAGATGATCAGCTTATTTTCTGATCAAAAAAGGTTATCGCGCCTTATTCAGGATTACTGAAAAATTCGCTACTTTTTCCCTCGGATATACGGATAAATCATCATTTGATCCTGCGTTGGATTATCAGAAGAAAACTCGGCTATGATTTCGTGAGCCGCAGCTAATAATCGATTTGGCGTTTGGTCTGAAATCGAACTATTTATAAATAAACCCAAGTCCTTCTCTACTATATGAGCTTCGGCTCCAGATTGATCAAAATTTTTAGTAGCTACATATTTCGGGAATAAGTGCTGAGTTGCAAAATTCTGTCCAGAGCTTTCGTTTATTACTTCCAACATAGAAGAAATCTCGAGGCCCCCAGCCTCACCATAAGCCAACGCCTCAGAAGTTGATACATACGACGATATGCATATCGCATTATTCAACACCTTCATGCGTTGTCCTTGTCCTGCTTCAGATCCAACATGATAAATAATCCGAGAATAACTCTCTATTAATGGCCTTGCTAACATCAATGCTTCTGCATCCCCAGCAACCATGCTAACTAAGGCCCCCTCTTCTGCCCGAAACTTTAAACCTGATACGGGGCTGTCCAAATATAATATACCAGCTGAGTATAAAATTTCTTTATTTTTAGCGGCAGCTTGTGGACCAATTGTACATGTATCCACAATTACTGTACCACTTTTAGCTACATCTGCTATCTCGCGGATCACGCTTTCGTTCGATTCTACATTCGGCAATGATAACGCTATCACCTTCGCTTTTTGCGCCAAGTCCTGATTAGATACAGCTATGATAGCCTTGTCAGGCGACCTCTCTTTTGTACCGGCCAAGTCATAGACAATTAAAGGTATATTCTTGGAAACGATATTTTCGGCCATTGGGCATCCCATATTACCCAATCCGATAAAACCAAATAAATTCTCTGTCATTCAATAATCCCCCATATATTCCTATAGCCTCGTCAAACCTGAATACTCATCCCTCCGTCGATTGCAAGTACCTGTCCATTAACAAACCCGCCTGCATCGGACATCAAGTAAACGGCCCCGCCTCCAAGCTCACTAGGATTGCCCCAACGGCCTAATGGTGTTTTAGATATGACCCAATCTGAAAACTCTTTATTTTCAAGTAACGCAAGGTTCAACTCAGTCGCGATATAACCAGGCGCGATTGCATTAACCAAAATTCCCTTTTGACCAACCTCAACCGCCAAAGCTCTCGTTAATGCACGTAACCCCTCTTTAGCAGCGATATACGCTGGGACGGTGGGACGGGCTTGCGGTCCTAACATGGACACAGTATTTATTATCCGCCCGCCTCCACTATTTGACATAAATCGGATAGCTTCACGGCTCAGACTAAAACAGGAAGTTAAGTTTGTTGATAAGACATGCTCAAAATCTGCAGTGGTAAAGTCTAAGATAGGGCTTCTATGCTGTACGCCCGCATTATTGATTAGGCCAAAGAGGCTGCCATTGTTTTGAACAATATCTGACATGGCAGTTAAACCGTCTTCGATCTTCGTGACGTCAAAAACAACATACTCAGCGTCCCAGCCAGCCTCTTTTAATTTCTCCACTTTTTGCTTTAAGGCAGATCCGTCGCGGGAATTAAGAATAACTTTTGCACCATGTTGCGCTAAAGCTTCAGCCATAGAAAAGCCTATACCTCTGGACGCCCCTGTAACTAAAATAGTTTTGCCCTGCAGATCAAAAAGTTTACTCATAAAACACTCCGAATTACCTATTCAAAGAATCTCACCTGTTCTCATAATACTAGATATACAATCCAGCACTATCCTATGATAGTAATTCTTTTTCATATTAATATATCCTGTAGATGTTAGTCTCCTAATAAAGGCCTGACAAAGTTAACAAATATTTTTAAGATCTATTATAAGCGAAAAAAGGGATCTTAATTGAATGGTAAATCTAGAGATAAATCCGGTAACTCCTTTTATAGGGGCTGAAATAAAAAACATAGATCTTAGAAATACGTTACATAAAGAAGAAATATCAAAAATACGTGGCGCATTTTTGAAACACTCGGTGCTTTTTTTTCGAGATCAAGACCTGAGTATCGATCAACAAAAGACTTTTGGGAAATATTTTGGGGATCTTCATATTCATCCCGCAAGGGATAGAAATGGGATAGAGGGTCATCCCGAAATCCTCTACATTAATGCCGGTCCAGATACCTCTCGAGTGAATGGCGATGACTGGCACTCTGATGTATCGTGCGATGAAAAGCCTCCAATGGGGAGTATTTTGAGAATTTTTGAGGTTCCTAGCAGCGGAGGAGACACTTTATTCGCGAGCATGTATGCTGCTTACGATGCCTTGTCCAGTTCAATGAAAAAATTTCTTGAACCGTTAACTGCTATTCATGATGGTGGCCCTAATTATATTGATCGTGCAAAACGTGCAGGTATCTATAAACCAGAAAAAGTTTTCCCGTCGAATTCACACCCCGTTATAAGGACGCATCCAGAAACAAATAAAAAGTCTATCTACGTGAATAGAATTTTCACGCAAAGCATTAACGGCATCCCTAAAGACGAAAGCAAAGCAATTTTAGAGTTTCTATTTCAACACATCGCAAAACCCACTTTTCAATGCCGATTTAAATGGGAAAAAGACTCCATCGCATTTTGGGATAATAGATGCGCTCTGCATCACGCTATGTGGGATTATTATCCAGAGGTTCGACGGGGATATAGGGTAACAATTGCAGGAGATAAACCTCTCTAATAAGAAAATTAGGATATGGAAATCTTTATTTTTATTGCCCACTTATTATGATAATTGGATAAAAGATGGATAAAATACCTATCACCGGATATGCAGATCGCTTTTCTCTAGCACCAGGGGAAAAAATAAATTTTAAAATATCAAGTACCTCAAATGACCCTTACAGAGCCAAATTAATACGAGTTATTTCTGGGGACCCAAATCCTGAGGGACCTGGATTAATAGAAGAGGATATAGAATCAGATTTTTCAGGGGTATATCCGTCGCGTCGGCAGACAACTAATCTGGGGTCATATGTCAGAGTGCCCTCAAACAATTCCTTCAACCCCTCTGGGGGGTTTACACTAGGAGCCACCATTTGGCCGACTAAAATTACTATCCATGATCAATGCATAATTAGCCAATTTAATTCGGCACAAGATGCAGGCATGGCACTTTTTGTCGGCCCCAAAGGTGCGTCGATAGTAGTTGCTGATGGGCAAAATAATCTAATTAGATTGTCAATAGACAGACCATTATCAGAGAGACGTTGGTATCATATATGGGCCAGCTTTGATCTTGGATCCTCAAAATTAGAGATCTGTCAAACACCTGTCATCGATAGTTTTGATCTAGATAGCCCGCTTCGAAAAGAAATATCGTGTTCGACAAAACCAATTCTAATGCCCCAGCAACCACTGATAATTGGAGCTGCAGGAAATAACAAGATAACCAACTTTTTTAATGGAAAAATAGAAAGGCCATTTTTCATCAATACCGCCATCAATGACATAGATGCTCTTGATATAGCAAAAGGCGCAAACGATACGAGGATTACGGCTGCTTGGGATTTTTCTAAAAACATTTCTTCACAAGAAGCCGTAGACATAAGTGGAAATAATTTTACCGGCAAAATTATCAATTTACCCACTAGAGCAGTTAAAGGTTTCAAGTGGGATGGTAGTTGCTTTGATTGGACCAAAAAACCAGAGCACTATGGCGCGATACATTTTCACGATGACGACCTCTATGATTGCGAGTGGGAAACTGATTTTAGTTTTCATGTACCAGCAAACTTCAAGAGTGGAGTTTATGCTGCTAAGCTGGAAATTGCAGAAAACATTGCAGAAATGGTTCCTTTTTTTGTCACCGCACCATTAGAAAAACCTCAGGCAAGAATTTGTATTCTGATACCTACTTTCACATATACCGTTTACGCGAATATTGCCCGTGGGAATACCAACAGCGAAATGCGCCAGCGCATGGACGATTGGGGAGCTCAAAAATATAGCGCGGATGACCACACCGAATATGGACTATCTACTTATAATTACCATTCTGATGGAAGTGGCATTAGTTACTCTTCTCGACGAAGACCGATAATAACAATGCGTTCAAATGTCATATCCTACCCAGGAGTGCCCGGTTCAGGTTGCAGACATTTTCCGGCCGACAGTCACCTTTGGTATTGGCTAGAAGTAAAAGGATATGATTTTGATATCATAACTGATGACGAAATACATAGGCACGGAGCAGATGTTATTGATTGTTATGATGTGCTGATGACATGTTCTCATCCTGAATATCACACAAGTAATTCGCTTAACGCTCTTCAGGAATACACAAAGAAAGGGGGACATCTTTTATACCTTGGAGGGAACGGTTTCTATTGGAAAGTAGCGGTAACTGATCATTGGAAAGATGCTGTTGAAATAAGACGAGGAGAGGGAGGGATACGGGCGTGGGCTTCAGAACCAGGTGAGTATTATAATGCTTTCGATGGAACCTATGGTGGACTTTGGCGCCGAAATGGTCGTGCCCCGCAGGTTTTGAGTGGTGTTGGGTTCACCTCTCAAGGAGATCATTTCGGTGCGCCTTACCGACGAACGAGTGCATCATATAGCTCCGAAATTTCTTGGATTTTTGAGGGGATAACAGATGAAATTATTGGAGATTTTGGTCTATCCGGTGGTGGTGCAGCAGGGTTTGAACTAGACCGAGCCGATATTGATTTAGGGACACCGCTAAATGCAACGATCATAGCTTCTTCAGAGGGTCATGATACTAGCTTTGTACTGGTTCCCGAAGATATACTTACCCACCATGACACCTGGCCCCACAAGCCGGTCGAGGAGTTAATCAGGGCAGACATTGTATATTTTGATACCCCGAACGGTGGCGGCGTTTTCTCTGTTGGTTCTATAACTTTTTGTGGGAGTCTCCCCCACAATAGCTGCGACAACAATATCTCAACAATGATTGACAACGTAATTAGAAGGTTTTTAGGCAACTAGAATATACGGTACCTTACTGATCTTTAAGAGGCTAATCATCAAGCTGAATTTTAATCTTTCTGATTAAGAATTTCGCGTTGGGTGTTTCCTTTATATTCTTTCCTATAAATACCCCTTTTTTGCAACTCGGGGACCACTAGATCAACAAATTCTTCAATCGCCCCAGGGGAATGTATGGCCGTCAACATAAAGCCGTCGCCTCCAGCAACATTTATAAAAGCCTCCATTTGATCCGCTATTCCTTGCGGAGTTCCAACAAACTGTGGCAGGCTAACACTCTGCCCATGTCGAGCTGCAGTCTCGGCGACTGTCATGGGGGTTCCATCAATTTTATGGAAACGGGTGCGCATTCTATATAGTTCAGGTTCATTCCGTTCGGACATTAACGCATCAGCAGGTATTTTTGATAAATCAAAATCAAGGTGAGCCGACAAAATCGCCATTCCTCCCTCTAGTGGAACAAGGGCATTATGTTCCTCCTGTTTTTCACGCGCCTCTGCTTCCGAAGATCCTATGATTGGCTGCATGCCGAATAATATTTTACATGCATCTGGATCCCTACCAATATCGGTCATTTGGCTCTTAATAGAATTAAAATAGTTGGCCGCATCTTCGGGTCTTGGTTGAATAGCAAAAATAGCGTCTGCATATTTAACCGCAAAATCCTGACCTTTGGGCGAAGTTCCCGCTTGGAATATCGCTGGGCCATTTTGAGGGGACCTCGTTACATTCAAAGGGCCCCTAGATTTGAAAAATTTACCTGTATGTTCTATTCGATTAACTTTCTCTGGATCTGAAAAAATACCGTTCTCATGGTCCATCTTTACCGCATCAACATCCCATGAATTCCATAATTTTTGGCAAACTTCCATGAATTCATGGGCCCTATCATATCTATTATCAGTTGATTGACGTTCTTCTCCATAATTTGCTGCCTGATTACTATTTATTGAAGTCACTACATTCCAGCCAGCACGTCCATTGGTAAGATGATCTAATGTTGCCCATAGACGAGCAGCATAAAATGGATGGCTATGGCTGACTGAGAAAGTAGACGCGACACCTATTTTTTTTGTAGCAGCTGCCATAAAAGATAACAATGGAATAGGATCATGTTCAGGAGCTTGAGTAGCATGCATCAGTGATGGAGCCATGGCTCCCTTATATGTATCGGCAATATAATTCAGATCCGCAAAAAATACCGTATCAAATAAACCCCGCTCGCAGACCCTTGCTATATGTTGATACAACTCGGGCTTATCCCATTTAAAGCCACTGGAGATCGTTTTTGGATGTCTCCACATGCCGAGGCTATGATAGGTCGGACCATGAACCAAAAATTGGGCTAGGTGGATCTTATTCAACTTTTTCATATCTTCCAGTTACCTTTTAGACAATTTAAGAACCTCAGTCCGGCATTTGTTAAAGTTAAGAATTTACAGTAACTTTGACGTATAAAAATAACTAAACACAATGAACAACAAAAATATTTATCTTATGATATAATGTCAGCAGTAATAGATGTTTGTGGAAAAAAGTGATGTCTCAGGAATATGTTAAAAAAAAATCCCTAGAAGCATTGGATGCATCAGGTGAAAATAAGCAAGAAGCTGCACAATTGTTGCGGGTATGGGCCGAGAGCGACACGGAACTCAAAAATTTATTAATTAATCCTTTTTTACCCAACATCTGCGCTCTTGCAATTCAAAGTGCATCAGCCGGCAAAAATAATAGCAATGTCGTAAAAAAGGCAAATGAAAATTCGCTACTTTCGGCAATAGCCTCATCAGAGACCCTAACCATGTCAAGCACGAGGCAACCGCAATCTCCTCCCCCTAGAAGCAGCGCCCGACATCAAAAAGCAATTGCCACGCTAGCGGCCGCGTTTAAGCAAAAACAGTCCTAGCCCAATTACTTTTCGTTTCTTGCTTTAACCATATTTTCGTAAATTGATGCTATATAATCAGAATTGCCACCACTTTGTTCACTTGCCTGAGTTTTATTCTCTGCTGTCTCCGACACACCCTTAGCAATCATATCAGCCGTTGCTTCATCGGGGGCAATAATTGCTCCGTTTTTTTGAATGCCCGATACTACGTCTTGCGCCTGTTTTCGAAATCGTTGGTAAGAAGTATTCTCTCCTGTTGTGTCGGCTCTGGCTTTTGGGTCCGAGGCTCGAGCTATAGCCATCGAAAAAATATCTAGAACAAGGTTAGTGTCATAACTATTCAACCATTCATCTACCATCGCACCAAAAACATGTTTGATGTAGTTTTGAGCTCCTCGCTCACCCATTAATCCCGAACTTAGTGAGGCATCTGCGGCTTGCACCATTTTTTCTGTCGGTTCCTTAGGCATAATAATAAAACCTGCCAATTCCAGGGACTGGAGAACCTCTTTACTATCGCCTATATAATTTTCCCATTCGCTTTCTATCAAGAATGCCCCTAACATATCTACCTGGCCATTTTGCACACGGTTAACAAACCGGGCAAACTCCTTGGCTAGGTGCTGAACAATGTCAAACTTTTCTTCAATCTGTTCTCGACCACGCATTAAACTGATCCTTTCGAAAAACAAATGAAAAACATAGAACCACCGTTTACCATAACCTCTTAAAAAACTTAAACATTAAATAGACCCAACTTAAACCGTATTCTTCACTAAATAATCGGGCAGATACACCCTAACTAAGCTATATCTCTAAAAACTATTCGATCAAGAATTGGGGAAGTGGTTTTTGTAAACTTCTGTTTTTTGACTCATTGGCATTTTCTCTATCTGAGATGGGCCATCTTCGAGCAGACGAGATTTCCTGTGAGCCTATTGCTTCATGCGCACGATACGTAGCATCTTCATAAACTTCAATTTTTTGCCACCTTGGCAAAGACTCAAATAATAAACCCGCTCTACTCAAATCTGCTGACTTTCCTGAATTAAATGCGCGGGAGACCTCTCTTGCAATCAAGTTTGATGACCCAAGTTTCTCGTCCATAACTTGTGAGAGAATTTCTAATGCCGCACGCTCAGAAGAGTTTGTTTTTTCCATTAACTTTCCCTAATTAAAATATTTTTAGATACTGTGGAAAAGATTTGAGTCCAATTCGATTTTTTGCATATAAGAACATAGGTATAAAAAATTACAAACGAAAACTAATAATTTGATGATAATGAAACAGAATAAAAAAAATATTCTTACTCGTGATTCTATTCTTTCTGGCGATGTACTTGAACTAGTTAAAGCAGAGAACCAGTCTATGCCGCTTCTCACAGAGCAAGAGCGAAACGATTCCCTTCTAAGTATGTTCAAAAACAGAACGATCAATCAAGACGTTTGGCTTTTTGGCTATGGATCTCTAATTTGGAATCCAGCTATCCATTTTGAACGAAAAAGCATTATGACAATATATGGTTTTCATAGAAAATTCTGCTTAAAAACATATCTCGGCCGAGGAAGTAAAGAAGTCCCAGGACTCGTTCTAGGTTTAGATCATGGTGGAAGCTGTCGAGGTATTGCATTCAAAATCCCTGCCAAAATAGCTCCAAAGGAACTTGAGATAATTTGGAGAAGAGAGATGGTAGGTGGTTCATATATACCCAAATGGTTGACTGGAAAAATAGGAGAGACACAGGTTAAAGCTTTAGGCTTTATTGTCGATCGAAAGCAGGATCGCTATATCAAAAAACTCTCAAACCGCGAGACGGCAGCTATCATCTCAAGAGCCAATGGGTTTCTGGGACCATGTGCCGACTATTTAATTGAAACTTCGCGACATTTAGAAAATGCAGGAATACCGGACGAAAAACTAAAGGTTTTAGTAAAATTAATTAATCACATTGATTAAAAAAATAAGATACCAGTGCGTCTTGTCAAACAAATGTTCCCGCCAGAGTAAATAGCTCGCCACCTACCCCCAACTTAAAGCGAGACACCCCGGGCATTGAGCTACCATCCACCCCGCCCAAATCGAACCATCTTACGCCACGGCTTTTCAGTTCTTTTATGGCATGCCACAGAAGTAAATTATTGGCATTCAGCATACGACCCTGAGTACCATTCCATGATAAGTAATAAGTAGCTGTATTGCCATGCCTGAAGACCAGGATACCCGAAACGGCCTCTCTTCCTTTGTAAGCAGAGAAAGCAAGGGTAGACTGCTTATTTCGCATGGCTAACGAAATAGCTAGAATAAACGGTGAGGCTGGCATTCTAAGTCGTTTTCGTCGCCTATTGCCCTCATGCCTAGTCAATAACCATTCGAGGGCAGCGCCCCCATATCCCAGTTGAATATTCAATTTTTGTTGTTTTGCTTTTTTGAGCTGATTACGCCATTTTGAGTGCATTTCTTTTTCTAATTGCTCTTCACTTTTGCTAAGATCGAGCAATATAGAGCTGTAGCCCGTTACAACTTTTTTGCGTCCTAATATCTTAAACAAATTCAACTCTTGACTGGAATCAATACATTCAGGCGTCCACATAAGAAAATCAAAATTCTTCCATGAATATTGTTTATTAATCAATGCATAAGTGCTTGATTTATCTTCCAACGAGACGTTCTTAAAAAATAGTGGTCCCCTCACTATTTTTATCAGCCGTATTGCATTAGCAATTTTCCACTCCACCATTTGCACCATAGCCACGGGTAATTTCTTTTTATATACGACACTGTGAACTGGCGTATATGGCGTAACTCCAACAAATGCTTCCCCATAACTCCACGTCTGCTCGATAGAGGAAATAGGGACTGAATTAAGCCACGCATCCCATTGTCGAGCAGTTACCCCATTGGAGTACAGATCAAGTCCACCGAGGGAACCATTAAAAGTGCCCGGGAGAGTTTGTTTAGCTTTTGTATTTTGGTTTTTTACCGACACTCTAGTTAATTTTACATATTATAGTTTCAACACGCCCCATGATCATACCATAACATACCACTTGGATTAAAAAACAACAGATAGAGGCATCACAAACATAGCCAAAACGTTATTATATTCTAATGGTTTTAAAGTCCTATTTTTGATATAGCTTTGGTCAATGACGAGATTATTTAAAAAACCAAGCCGAATCAGAGGAAGAATCGTCCCAGCTCGGCGTTTCACACGACAAGCGTTTTTCTATTTTATACTTTTCGTTGCAATGCCAATTTTAGGCCTAGCCACTTTGCTAGATCTAATAACCTGGTCCATCGCGACAAATATTTTTGACGCGTCTTGTTATGGAATTGCCTGCTTTTTCTGAAAAAGAGATTAGTGGAGCTTAGACCCCTCTATTGTAATTCGATGCATAAGTCGTTTTTCTCCATGGTAGTCATTAATGGCAAAATGCCACGTAGCCCTATTATCCCAAAAAGCGATTGAACCGGGCTTCCAATCAAACCTGCACGTAAACTCTGGGCGAGTAGCATGAGCATAAAGATATTCTAACAATGGTTGTGACTCGGCATCAGTCCATCCCTCAAAACCCAGAGTGAACCCTGGGTTTACATATAGTGCCTTACGCCCCGTCTCTGGATGCGTGATGACTACTGGATGAACCGCATCTTGATTTGCAGCCTCCGCATTTTTTATCCTACCTACTGTATCGTCTTCTTTCTCTGCCCTGGAGGGACCAAACACATGTCGGCTCGAGTGTCTAGCAGACATACCTTCTAGTGTTCCCTTTAAACCATCGGATAAAGTTTCGTAGGCGGAGTACATACTAGCAAATACCGTATCGCCTCCACTTTTTGGGACTTCGTGTGCGAATAAAATCGATCCTAAAGCAGGTTCTGTGTCATATGAATGATCTGTATGCCAGTTACCGCCTATATTCTTTTTTTGATTCGGCTCTTTTAAGACCATTGCTATCTCTGGGTAGTCATCTACTTTGGTAAAGAACCGATTGATATTTATTTCCCCCCACCGTCTAGCAAATGTTATTTCTTGCTCCGGTGTTAATTTTTGATCTCTGAAAAATATCACACCATATTCCCCAAAAGCCGATTTTATCTCCGAAAATTGTTCTTCGGGTATATTATCTTTAAGGTCTACACCGTGTATCTCAGCACCAACAGCGCCCGAAATTGGCTTTATATCTAATAAACCAGAGGATAGTTTCATAACGAACACCTTATCAAAAATTCACTGTAGTCAAAGTATAAATATCGCAAAAATAACTAAGAAGGTCTAATAACTTTTGCATGTTGGTAATAGGGTATGTGATACTTATTGCGATATTTTAATGGAGGAGTTTTAGATGTCATTATTCGATTTAAATGGTCGCGTGGCCATTATCACTGGTGGCAATGGGGGAATAGGTCTAGGAATGGCTTTGGGGCTGGCCAGTTCCGGCGCTTCTATAGCTATTGTGGGAAGAAATTCTGAGAAGAATAAAACTGCTTCTAAAAAATTAGAGGCAACAGGCGCAAATGTGATTGCGATCGAAAAGGACGTCACAAATGACTTGGCCGGTACCGAAGTCGCAACGGAAGTTCAAAATAAGTTTGGGCGTATAGATATACTAATCAATAACGCCGGGTCCAATATCCGAAAACGCCCAGAAGATTTATCCTTAGAAGAATTCAGATGGGTGCAGGATACTAATTTAACAAGCGCCTTTGTATTTAGCCAAGCCATGTATCCACATTTTAAGAAAGTGGGTGGCGGAAAAATTATCAATATTGGTTCCATGTATTCTTTATTTGGTGGGCCAGTCTCAACAGCATATTCGGTAAGTAAGGGCGGAATAGTGCAGATGACTAAATCAATGGCGGCTGCTTGGGCAACCGATAAGATACAAGTAAATGCTGTGCTTCCCGGTTGGATAGATACCGAACTCACGCGCACAGCTAGGGAACAAATTGATGGACTTTATGAAAAGCAGTTGGCGCGCATCCCTGATGGGCGTTGGGGAACGCCGGAGGACCATGCCGGGATAGCTGTCTTTTTAGCAAGCAATGCTTCGAACTATATTACCGGGGCAGCAATACCTGTTGATGGTGGGTTCTCAATATCAGGTTGAGTTATTAAAAAGAATAATAATTCAATATCAATTGGCAGTTTAAAGAAGTGATAGGGGATATTTAGATGACTAAAACTGATAAAATAGCAATTGTCACAGGGGCAGGGTCTGGTGTGGGAAAAGCCTCATCCGTAGCACTAGCTGCAGAGGGGTGGACATTAATATTAGCGGGGAGAAGACCAGAACCACTGAATGAAGTCTCTTCCGAAATCGAAGCTTTTGGGGGAAAGGCAATCGCTATACCTACCAATGTCGGTGACCCGGTATCGGTCCAAGAACTATTTAAGACAACACATAGTAGATATGGACGTCTGGACCTATTATTCAACAATGCTGGAACAAATGCGCCTGGAGTGTCTCTAGAAGAGCTAACTTATGAGCAATGGATAGACGTAGTGAGTATCAACTTGACAGGGGTATTCTTGTGCACGCAAGAAGCCTTCAACATCATGAAAAGTCAGTCTCCTATGGGAGGTAGAATAATAAACAATGGTTCAGTCTCCGCTCACGTTCCACGACCGGGTTCTGCCCCATATACAGCAACTAAACATGCCGTGACGGGACTAACGCGTTCCACTTCGTTAGACGGAAGGAAGTACAATATTGCATGCGGGCAAATAGATATTGGAAATGCGCTAACTGAAATGGCCGCGCGCATGACGAAGGGTGTACCTCAAGCTAACGGAAGCACAGAAATTGAACCGGTAATGGATGTATCAAATGTTGCGCAAACAATTGTCCACATGTCGAGTTTACCCGCTGATGCCAATGTTCAGTTTGTAACAGTCATGGCCACAAAAATGCCCTTCATTGGAAGAGGTTAGAAGAGCATAATTGAAAATTGCACGTTTGTTTAAATTCTAGCATGATATTACGATCTAGTTACTTTGGCCCATTAGTATTTAGATTAAATAATTTCGCGGCATTCAAGCCCAAAATGTTTCGTTTTGATTGCTCATCTAAGAATGGTAGATCGTAAATAACACTTGGTGTATCAAAATCAAAATGTGGCCAATCGGAAGAAAAAAGTAATTGATCCTTCGCATTAATCATTTCAAACGTACATTCCAAAGCTTTCATATTACTTTGTTCCATTGGTTGACAGGAATAAAAGCAATTATCCGACATATACTCACTAGGCATACGCCGCAGTAGTGGAGCCTCCGACTGCCGCATCAGATATTGATCATCTAACCTTTGCATTAAAAATGGAATCCAAGACAAACCGCTCTCAACCCACATAGATTTTAATTTTGGAAATCGCTCGGGGATTCCGTTTAATATCCAGTTAGTCATATGCACGATATTGCACCAAGCAAATCCCAGAGAATGCATTCCCAGAAATGTATTACAAGTTGCTAGGGAGGGGTCTTGCCAATGGTAGCCTGCATGAAAAGCAATTGGTTTTCCGCTTTCTTCTATTGCCCTGTACAATTTCATATATTCGTTAGAATGGACCGGTTTATACCTAGTAGATGTTACGCAAAACCCTATCACATTGGGAACGTCAGCGAACTCCTCAACCATTTTCAACGCTTCATCAGGTGTATTAAACGGTAAAACCACAAGTGTCACCATTCCCGGATCGCCGGGTAGAACCCTCTCGGTTAGCCAACGGTTGTAAGCACGCGACAAAAAAACTTCCATATCTGTCTGTGGATGCATTCCCAGAAATAACATCGGCGTTGGGAAAATGACCATATAGTCCACTGCCAATCCATGCATTGCACGACGCGTAAGAACTACGTCTCGATGCACGTCTTTCTCTTCGACTACTTCACGTTGGCTGGACTGGTGCGGTATTCGACCACCAACATCTTGATATCGGAGGCCTAAATCTCCGTTTAATCCATAAGGGGGAGCTCCGACTCTCTCCGACTGATACATTTCCGCTTGATGACGGACCACTGGATCTTCAATGTAGGATGTTATTTCGGCCCAGCTGACGCTCTCTACGTGATGCGCATCAATATCAACGATGAGCCAATCCGCAAATCCTTTCTTTTCTGCGTCATTTCGGGCATGTGCCAAATAATCTCGCGTATCCGTTCGTGTATCAAGTTCCTGAACCGGATGCTCAATCGCGGGCTTAATCAAAGCGTCCATTTACAATTTCCCTCTTATCATCGACTATTCTATAGTATTCTCATTAGGATTTATTTCAAAATCAGTATCATGATAATCCTCAGGGCGTCGTCTAGACCAAAGGCCAAATTCCATCGGCCCAAGCCGCAGGGCCCTAAGTACTTCTGTAACAGCTGTTAAAGCCTCTGTAGGTGTTACAATTTCATCATATTTACCTAGAACTGGCCTGAAAGTTCTCCCTTCGCCATCCGTTTTAGCTGCATACAGCTTAAGAGCCGTTGTCATTAATTTTGCGACTGTATCATCCGAAATCCTAGCCACTTCATTCTTTTCTATCGCTAATTCAGTTCTCTCCCATAACGTGTCCGCAACATTTTCAAATATAGCATATGGGTCATTTTCCTTGCTAGTTTCCCTAATACCCGTAAGCTCAGGATTTTTATTCTCCAACGATGACATAAATCTCGCCTCCTTCAATTTGAACCGGTAAGGGATCTAGAGCTATCTCCTCATTCCCTGGATGCTTTCCCGTTCTCACATCAAATTCAAGACCGTGCCATGGGCAAACAATGTTTATATTATTTTCATCATATAAACGACCATGACTGTGTTTGTTTTCATCTAGGTTTTCGTGAACGCGCGGATATAACCTTCCTTGACAGACAGGTCCTCCTTGGTGTGGACAAATATTGTTCCAGGCATAGAATTTTTCTCCCAGTCGAAAGACGCCTACCTCAGTCTCCCCAAGATTAAAGACCTTCTTGGTTCCCTCTTCAAATTCACTTACAGTTCCAATGCGATAAGACTGCATGATTAACACCCCTGATTTTTTTTATATTCTAATACCTTATTTCTTCACAGTCACTAATGAGAGCACTGGCAAAGCTATTAAGCAGGTGAGTGCATAAAAATAAAATATATTATCATAACCAATCATGGAAGATTGCCTAGTCACCTCGGAAACTAAATTCACCAAACTATCTGTCCAATCATGGTCCCCATCACCTACAACATTTGGAAACCTCAATCTCTCTTCGTAGGGAGTTATACTTTCCATCAACTCAGAATAACTAATTTTGGATGTCCTTATCAACAGAGTAACACTTATCGCTACAAACACACTTGTGCCAAGGTTTCTTAACAAATGGAAAAATGCTGAGGCTGTCGGGAAAAGATAATCTGGGATGGTTGAAAAAGTGATAACCGCTAATGGAACCCATAAAATACCACAACCAAAACCCTGGAGGCCACTCGCCCAAGAAACGGCTGAAAAGCTGACATTGAGATCATATAAGCTCATCAACCAACCACTTAGACCAATACAGGCCATGCCTATCACCATACCAACGCGGGGATCGAAACGCCCCATTCTAGCTGCAATAAAAAAACCAAGTATCATGCCAACTCCACGCATCGCCAAAATCCAGCCAATCAACAGATCTGGATAACCCTGCAAGTTCTGTAACATTGACGGCAAAAGAACCAGAGGCGTGAAATTTAGAGAACCGTAGACAAATACTAAAATGACCCCAAGAACATAATTACGATTCAGAAATATCCTAGGGTCAATATATGGTTGTCTTGTAAACATCGTATTTGTTACAAACATATAAAATGCAACTGCCATGAAAGTTACAAGACTGATTATGTAAATCGACTCCATCCAGTCTTCTCGCTCGCCACGATCCAAAATTAATTGCAGGCAAACAATGGCAATAGAAAAAAGAGTAAACCCTAGATAATCAAATTTGTAATTATTTTCCCTACCTGCATCTTTCACATACCTCATATTTCCCAAAATGGAAAAAATACCAATTGGGACCATCATAAAGAAAACCCATCTCCAATCATAAACTTCAGATAAATACCCCCCCAACGACGGTGCTATTGCTGGCCCTACAACTACAGCCATACCATAAATACCATTTACTTTAGCATGCATGTCTCGGGGGTAGCTCTGTAACAATGTCGACTGAGATAACGGCACTAATGGCGCGCCTGCTGCCCCTTGAAGAACTCGAAGAAATATTAATGACTCCAGAGAATTGGCAAAACCACAAGCTAACGTTGCAATAGTAAAACTTGCGCTGCAAAAGATTAAAACAGCTCGTCTGCCAAAGATTGCAACCATTGACCCCGTGAGCGGAGTAGCTATAGCCGTTGCCAGAACATTAAGTGTAATTACCCAGGAAATTTGGTCTTGGCTCGCAGATAGTGCGCCCTGCAATTGCGGCAAGATGATATTCACCATTGTCATAGTCAGCGAGTAGAGCATCGTTGTACCTGCCATTGTTATCAACAGCAGCAGTCGATAACCTGGACTGGTTTCCATCGTCACTGACATTAAATTCCTACAGCCCTAAAGGGATCCAACTATTAAGACAAAATTAAAATACGGCCCAAAGTAATAAGCACCAATCATTACCCTATATGGGTCTTCATATAATTTTTAATAATGTATGCATACAAAATATAGCTATTATCGTAATCTCGATGTAATACCAACTGCCGATTTCAATTCTTTCAATGAAATAACTCAAATATGACTTTTGAACGCAATGTTCTGATCTGGATGTGCGTGCTGATTTTCGCAAACCAGCTTGGGTTTGGGGCGATGGTGCCATCCCTACCGTTATATGCAGAAACGTTTGGCGTTTCCGGGGCAGCGATTGGTTTAGCAATAGGCGTTTATGGCTTGGCAAGATTTGTCCTTGCTATACCCTCCGGCCAAATTTCGGATAAATGGGGAAGGAAGCCAGCGTTAGCAATTGGGGGATTTCTATCCACAGCCGGAAACTTATTGAGTGTTTACGCTACTGATTATCCAGAATTTTTGATAGCACGATTTATTGCTGGCGCCGGTGCGGGAATGGTGGTCACAACAGGATCTGTAATTTTAGCTGATATCACAACACCTGCTCGACGAGGTCGAGTAATCGCTATATATCAAGGAACCTTCATTTTTGCGGTTGGGATAGGACCGCTGCCAGGAGGTCTCCTTGCTCAAAACTTTGGATTACTCGCACCGTTCTGGTTTTGCGCATTCGCCAGTTTCATAGCAGGTTCAATAGCTCTTTTCAGTGTCAAGGAAACGCGCCATTTGGCTAGGCAAAAAGAGATTAAAGGCACAGTTTTACCCTCCTTAGCAGATCAGTTAAAGATATTATCCAAAAATATAGGGTTCGTACTTGTAAGTGGAATAGCACTTTCACATGCTCTAACAAGAACAGGTGGTTTATTCAATATCATTCCTATTATAGGCAGTTTTCGAATACAACTCGCATACGATGAAATTGGGGTCGCGTTAGCCATTGGCAGTTTACTGGGTCTTTGCGCTGTATATCCGGCTGGTGTTGCAGTAGATCGTTGGGGCAGGAAAGCGATAATTGTCCCTTTTACGTTTGTGACTGGAATTTCATTTTTACTTTTCGCAGTGGCTGAAACGTTTTTCTGGTTCGCGTTTGCCAACGCATTGTGGGGCATTGCCTCAGGAATTGGTGGCTCAGCACCAGCAGCCTACGCCGCGGACTCGGCGCCGCCGGGGATGAACGCGTCAGCGATGAGTTTATTCCGCATGTTAGGTGATATTGGTTACGTTGTTGGTCCAATATTGCTGGGATTTATTGTCGATATTCATGGGACCAATGTGGCACTTTATATGGCGGCTTCTATTCTATTTATCATAGGCACTTTATTCGCAAGATTTGCTCCGGAGTCATACAAACCAGATTGAAGCGAACAAAGCGGCTTTGAAAAATTTATATGTAAAATAGAATAAAGCAGTTAAAACCTCCGTATTATATATTTAAAAATGGGGGAATTAACGTGTTGAATCTTGACGATAAAAATACGACTGGGCCAGCAATTCGATTGAACTCTGCAGATAATGTGTCGATTGCTTTGAGTGAAATAAGTTCAGGAACGACACTTCCAGATACTAATATCGTAACACGCGAAATAATTCCACCGGGGTATAAAATAGCTATTGACGATATCCCAAAAGGTGATCCCATAAAAAAATATAATGTCACGATTGGTTTTGCAAAAAATGATATCTTAGCTGGGACAATGCTGCATAATCATAACATTGAATTTAAAGAGTTTGATCGCGATTATGCTTATACCAAAGAATTCAAACCATTAGAGTTACTTCCAGAAAACCATCGAGCCACATTCGAAGGCTTTTTAAGATCGAATGGTACTGCGGGAACGCGCAACTTCATCGCAATCGTCTCTACAGTTAATTGTTCAGCAACTGTCGTTCATGCAATAGCAGATCATTTTACAAAAGAACGTATGGCAGAATACCCCAATGTGGATGGTGTGGCGGCCTTCAGCCACCATACTGGTTGTGGCATGGAGTTGACAGGCGAACCAATGGACTTACTCCATAGAACTCTTGCCGGATATATCAGGCATCCCAATGTAGCGTCCAGTTTAGTCGTTGGTTTAGGATGCGAACGATGCCAAGTAGGTGGTCTTTTTGAATCTGAGAAACTCACTCCCGGGCCTAATTTGAGAACGCTTGTAATGCAAGAGTCGGGAGGAACTAGGCAGACCATTTCTGATGGCATTGCTGTTGTTGAAGAATTATTAAAAGAAGCAAATAAGTGTAGCCGGCAAACACTCCCTGCGAGCCATATTATGGTCGGATTGCAATGCGGTGGTTCAGATAGCTTCTCCTCTATTACAGCTAACCCTGCCCTCGGCAAAGCGGTCGATATTCTCTCAAAACATGGGGGGACTGGAATACTCTCAGAAACACCAGAGATATATGGCGTTGAACACACTTTAACAGCGAGAGCAGCCTCAGTTGAAATTGGACAAAAATTAATTGAGCGGATTCGTTGGTGGAAAGATGAATACGCGGTTGGTCGCGATGTACAGATCAACGGAACCGTAAGCCCTGGCAATCAACAAGGAGGGCTAGCAAATATTCTGGAAAAGTCCCTTGGATCTTCTATGAAAGGCGGCACTGGCCCGCTGATGGAAGTCTATAAATATGGAGAACCAGTGAAAACCCATGGCTTTGTTTTTATGGATTCTCCAGGATTCGATCCTGTTTCTGCTACGGGACAGATAGCTGGTGGTGCAAATATGATCGCGTTTACCACGGGCCGCGGATCATGTTTTGGCGCAAAGCCGAGTCCTTCAATAAAACTCGCAACGAATACACCGATGTTTAAAAGATTAGAGGAGGACATGGATATAAACTGTGGAGCATTACTGGATGGCGAGGTTGATATGGAAGCCATGGGCCAACGAATATTCGAATATTTTCTTTATGTAGCCTCAGGCGGAAAAACCAAGAGTGAGAAACTCGATTTAGGTAGACATGAATTTATTCCGTGGAATATTGGTATAACTGGTTAGCATCACTATAAATATATCCTGTTCGATGGTGCGGCACCCATTTAATTCTATAGTTTCACTCTTTCATTCAGTGGATCGTAGAATGGGCGAATACTCACCTCAGCTTTAACTCGTGTCCCGGCAATATCAATTTCATAATCGGAATTCATTAGTTGCTCAACAGTTTCTCCCCTCTGACACGGTACATAACCTAGACCCACCGACGCTCCAAGGTAATGTCCAAATCCACCTGAGGTAATTCGACCAACCAATGTTCCATCTCGATAAATAGTTTCATTGTGGTAAAGTAGAGGCATGCTATCACGCAGTTTAAATTGTAGTAATCGTCTTTCGAGGCCCCTATCTTTTTTAGCTAAAACTGCATCCCGTCCAATAAAGTGTCCAAATTTATCTATTGGCTTATTCAATTTGACACAAAACCCTAAGCCAGCCTCTAATACATGATCCTCATCTGTTATATCGTGACCAAAATGACGATATGCCTTTTCCAGCCTGCAGGAATCAAGAACATGCATGCCGCATAATTGAAGGCCTTTGTCACTACCATTTTGAATAATAGTATCAAAAACGTGTTTTGCCATGTCTGTGGGGATATATAATTCCCATCCTAATTCACCAACGTAGCTAATTCGATGAGCTCTTGCTAAACCCATCCCTATCTCTATTTCTTTGGCAGTTCCAAATGGGAATTTTTCATTAGATAATTCTTCGGGCGTAATGGCCTCTAAAAGACTCCGAGATTTTGGTCCCATTAAAGAGAATACAGCCTCTGCACTGGTAATATCTGTAACAATACAATGAGCTTCATCTGGGATGTTGCGTTTGATCCACGATAAGTCTCTGACAGCCGAGGTTGCCGCTGTAACCACAACAAACGAAGTTTCCGAAAGCCTTGTTACTGTCAAATCAGCTTCTATACATCCGGATTCGTTAAGCCATTGGCCATAAACTATTTTGCCGACATCTACAGCAATATCGTTTGCCATAATTCTTTGTAAAACAGCTTCTGCGTCCCTTCCCTCAACTCGAAATTTGGCAAAAGAAGTTAAATCGAAAAAGCCAACTCCTGTTCTAATGGCCAAATGCTCTTTTGCAGCATATTCAAACCAGTTTTGTCTTTGCCAAGAATATTGGTATTCTGCTTTTTTTCCGTCCTTGATGTCTTTTACAGGCAAGAACCAATTTGGTCTTTCCCAGCCCGCTGTCTCACCAAAACATGCGCCAAACTTCAGAAGATCATCATGGATCGGGCTTTTCCTTATTCCCCGAGCAGATGCATATTGCCTATAAGGAAAGTGATCTGCGTAGAGCAGTCCAAGTGTTTCTTTTGAACGGTGATAAAGATAGGTTTTATTAGCCTGGAACTGTTGCATCCGGCGAATATCTACATCCCATAAATCGAACGGTGGCTCTCCGGCATCCATCCACTCTGATAAAGCTTTTCCTGCTCCACCGGCAGATTGAATTCCGATAGAGTTAAACCCACAAGCCATATAAAAGTTTTTTAGATTTGGTGCCTCCCCAAGCAAATATCTATCATCGGGGGTAAAACTCTCTGGGCCATTGAAAAATAGCTGTATTCCCGCTTTTTCTAAAAGTGGCATGCGTCGCACAGCAGCATCTAGAATTGGTGAAAAATGTTCAATATCTTCTGGTAATTGGTCAAAACAAAAGTCATCTGGAATTCCATCCATGCCCCATGGCTTTGCCTTTAATTCAAATGCTCCAATTAATAATTTACCCGCATCTTCTTTATAATAGGTTGCTTCGTCAGGGACCCTTAAGACAGGGAGATTTGGTTGCAACTCAGGAATGGGTTCCGTCACAATATAGAAATGTTCACTTGCATGAAGTGGAATATTGACATTGGCCATACGCCCGATTTCACGGCCCCACATCCCGGCACAATTAACTACATAATCCGCTGCTATTGTGCCTTTGTTAGTCTCTACACCTGTTGCATATCCTTTAGCCTGAGTAACTCCGACCACTTTAACATCTTCATAGATCTCGGCGCCGTTTTGGCGAGCTCCTTTAGCTAAGGCTAGGGCAATATTTGTTGGATCGGCTTGTCCATCACTTGGAAGAAAAAGGCCTCCAACAGAATCAGAAATATTTAAAAGAGGATAACGAGCTTGGACTTCATCACAGGATAAAATATCAGCTTCAATACCACAATTTTTTGCCATCACGGCACCACGTGAAAATTCCTCCATACGCTCCGAGGTGATAGCCAGAGAGAGAGACCCGTTCCTCTTGTATCCTGTAGCGATCCCTGTTTCTGCCTCTAATTCATTGTACAAGTCGGTCGAATAAATTGCTAATTTAGTCATATTGTAGGTAGCTCTTAGTTGCCCTATCAAACCTGCGGCATGCCAAGTGGTACCACTTGTTAATTGTTTTCTTTCCAGAAGGACAACGTTTTTCCAACCTAATTTTGTTAGATGATAAGCGACAGAACACCCTATGACACCACCACCAACTATCACTACTCGAGCTTGACTTGGGAAATCAGCCATTATACTTGTCCGATTCGTACAAAATATCAGTGTTTATTTTATCCACACATTAAATCTAAGCAAGTGACGGATTTAGTTCAATTCTGCGCGATCGCAAATAGAAATAAACAAAGACAACAAAATTAACAACATTGAAGCAAAACCCACCCACAAACGCAAATTTGTAAGAACCCATCACATCATAGATATGACCAGCCATCCACCCTCCGATAGCCATTCCAACTGCAGCAAATCCATATTGGGCCGCAACTCGCCAGCCAATCTGTGTCACAGGAAACCATAGTCTCAAGATCATGGGATAACACGGCATGATACCAGCAAACCCAATACCGAAAAGCGCTGCCGCTATATAAAGACCCACAAGACTATCTACCCAAGCAAAAACCAGCAACATCGTGGCTTGACTGGCAGAGCCAATCAACAAAGTGAGAACGGGTCCAATTTTATCCGAAAGCATACCAAAACAAATTCTGCTAACAAATCCAAACCCCATCAGAACGGATAAAAGTCCCGCAGCATTAGAAGCAGAATGTCCAAGGTCAGTACCATAACTCACGAGATGCACAACTGGCATAGCCATTGCCGAGCAACAGCAGATAACTGCTATCCACAACACCATTTGTACTCTAATGGACGACAATCCCAGAACAAGCCCATCATTATTTACATTCTCGTTAAGGTGGTCTTTCTGTACTGCAGGGGGATGTGGCCTAATTAACCAAGCTAAGGGAAGCATGGTAATCAGAGAAAATATTGAAAAATAAAAAAAAGTTTCCCGCCAACCAACTAAATCATTCATGGCCTGGAATATTGGAGGCCACAACACACCTGCCAATCCCTGACCAGACGCTATTATTGCAACGGCTAAACCTCGTCTTTTATCAAACCAGCGTGTGGCGTTTGCCACCAGGGGTGCTATCATAGCCGCTTTTCCAAAAAGCCCTATTAGAACGCCATTAGCAAGCCACAACTCCCAACGATCCTGCGTGAAACTTGCCACGAAAGCACCAAGAGCAATCATAAGAGAACCAAATACGGCAGGTCCAAGGATTCCACGACGGTCCATCCATAATCCCATAAAAATACCACCGATACCGGCGCCTATCATCATCAGTGAATAGGCCAAAGATGGAACCCATCTCTGCTCACCAAGGTCCGCTGCAATCGGTTTAAGTGCAACAAAAAGTATATTGGGAGCGCCTAGCGCAATCGTATTCAGCAATAGGGAGGCGATGATAATTATCCAACCGTATGGGATTTCTATACTGGCTGTTTTCTCTTTAGTCATTACAAGCTCGTCTTTTGATTTTGGTGCAAGCAACAACAATACTTTAAACAGCAAGATCGAGCTTTTGGACCATCAGATATAAAAGATCTCTACGATCAACATTCCGAAAAAGCAATTTATTTTTATTTTTTCTACAAACACGATATTCGCACAAACCCGCATTACAGATTACCTAAACAAAGAAATACTGCGTTACACTCTTACCAGTAAGGTAGTTCTTAATAGAAACAGTTTATTTGTGGTAAAAAAAGGGAGGAAAATCAGTGTCTATTGGTTTCAGAATATTAAATAGAAAACAAAAGGTTGATCCTGATTTAGCTAACCAATTCCTTGAGCTACCCGTGGCAAATGTTAGTGATAGCATGTGGCGAATGACAGCCGGCGGATCATCTCTACGCCCCATGCATAAATCAGGTCAAATGGCAGGTGCAGCGTTAACCGTCAAATCTCGTCCCGGAGATAACCTAATGTTGCATAAAGCCATCGATATGGCAGAACCAGGTGATATAATTGTCTGCGACGCGGGAGGTGATCTCACAAATTCGCTCATGGGAGAATTAATGTTAGCCCATGCAGCTAAGCGGAATGTTGGTGGGTTTGTGTTAAATGCTGCCATCAGGGATGTACTAGCATTTCTAGATGTCAATCTCCCCGTTTTTGCTGCAGGAGTGAGCCACCGCGGCCCCTATAAAGATGGCCCAGGAGAAATCAACGTTCCTATAGCAATAGATGGCATGGTAATCGAGCCAGGCGATCTGGTCATTGGAGACTGGGACGGTGTTCTCGCAGTGCCGTTTGACGATGTCCAAAGAGTCCTTGAGTTTACAATCTCAAAACAGAAGACAGAGGTGGATCAAATGGCTGAGATTGAGTCGGGTACGAGTGATCGTTCGTGGATAGATAAAACGCTAAAGGAGCGCGGATGCGAGATGCCATAGGCATGGTCAATTGGTTTTTGTAATAGCTACTCGATCACTCCGAATATTAATCCGCAGCTAAAATACCCGCGCGACTATCTAAAAACTCCTCAAAACAGCCTATGGCATAATCTAAGTCCTCATCGACCATTGGCAATGATAGATTTAGCATTCCTCGTCTTGCATGATAAACGCCTGAATTAAGCATATCTAAATGCAGTAGGTCGCGTTTTCGATTAGCTACCGGATCTTTGACGGGTCGAAGAATAGGTTTTTCCGTGAAATGGACAGTGTTCATTGAACCAACCCCGGTCACCTGCATGGGCAACGACCTCTTCTCAATGCTATTTGTTAAACGCCGTCTAAAACTATCCCCCTTTGCATTTAATTGCCTGCAAGCCTCCGGCGTAAAAAGTTGCGTCAAACCGGCTACGCCAGCGGTCATAGTCATTATATTATTGTTAAAAGTGCCTGCATGAGGCCAGGCACCATCAGCTTTAGGATTAAACCCTTCCATTATGTCTTCTCTTCCACCGAAAGCACCAAAAGAAACCCCGCCCCCAAGATACTTTCCCAATGTTATTAAATCAGGCAAGATTTCCAGATCGCCGTGTCTTCCGCCAGGCGCCAATCGTGATGTCATCACCTCATCAAAGATTAATAGTGATCCGGTTTCTTTAGTTGCGCTGCGGAGGGTTTCAAGGAATTCTTTAGAGGCAGGTATACAACCGCTGGAACCCATCATGGGCTCCACAATTACGCAAGCTAATTGATCCCCTTCGCGTTTTATCACCTCGCGAGCAATCTCTGGATCATTATAAGGAATGAGGACCATTTCAAAAGGAGCGTTTATGGGTGATGGTGAGGCAAAATATAGCACTCCTCCATGATACCCACCTTCCATCGCCATTACTTTAGAGCGTCCGGTGAACGCCCTTGCTGCACCAATAGCCATCAGGTTGGCTTCGGTACCAGAATTTGTAAATCGAATTAGATCCAGGGCAGGGAAACGTTCGACAAGTAAACGGGCGAGCCGTGCCTCCATCATGTTGGGCCCTCCCAACACAATGCCGTCCCTAACTGCCGTCTCAATCGCTGACTGAATGATTGGGTTATTATGACCATAAATACCCGCCGTGTATTCACCCAGAAAATCTACAATTTTATGTCCATCCGCATCGTATAAATGTGCTCCCTCACCTTTCGAAAAAGTTAACGGATAAGGCGCGTAATGCAATACGGTGCGGGTATTACCTCCAGGCATTACTTCAGAAGCGCTGACATGCATTGCTGCACTGTTTGGATTACGCTGTTTAAAATTATCCTCAGCCTCTGCGTAGGAAGTCTCCAAATCCACGTTTTTTAATACAGTGTTCATATCGTCCTCTATTTTCAAATGCCGATATCTTGATATCATACGATTGCAAAATGTTTTACGCGACAGAATAACTGGAACAACAATATCTTATTAGTTCCAGAAAATACTGCAATCAATTATAAAATATTTTCAAAAATATTGTTTAATTTCTGGTTATTACCATTCTAAAATATTAGGTTATCTCTCGTGTATGCAAAGATATTTTTAAGGATAGAATAGATGATACCGCGTTACTCCCGTCCCATAATGGAAAAAATTTGGGAGCCAGAAAACCGTTTCCAAATCTGGTTTGAAATAGAAGCACATGCCTGCGACGCACAAGCAGAATTGGGGATAATTCCAAAAGAGGCGGCACAAGCTGTCTGGGAGAAAGGTGGGTTTGATGTAAAGCGAATAGATGCGATAGAGGCGGAGGTTAAACACGACGTAATCGCCTTTCTTACTAGCCTCGCTGAGTACGTTGGACCAGAAGCAAGATTTGTTCATCAGGGAATGACCTCATCGGACGTATTGGACACATGTCTTTCTGTGCAACTCAGTCAAGCTGCCGATATTTTGCTCGAGGACATGGATAATTTACTTGCTGCCCTAAAACGCAGGGCTATAGAACATAAACTAACTCCGACTGTAGGTAGAAGCCATGCTATCCACGCAGAGCCTACAACATTTGGCGTTAAACTCGCGGGTTTCTATGCGGAGTTCAAACGAAATAAAGATCGATTAGAAATTGCCCGAAAAGAGATAGCAACCTGCGCTATTTCCGGGCCGGTTGGAACTTTTGCAAGTATAGACCCAAAAGTAGAACAACACGTAGCGGACAAACTTGGACTTAAAATCGAACCCGTCTCAACACAGATTATCCCTCGTGATAGACATGCCGTGTTCTTCGCGGTACTCGGCGTCATAGCAAGTTCTTTGGAACGCCTGGCGGTTGAAGTGAGACATTTACAAAGAACAGAGGTACGGGAAGCTGAGGAATTTTTCTCAGAAGGACAAAAGGGCTCGTCGTCCATGCCGCATAAGCGAAACCCGGTGTTGACAGAAAACATAACCGGACTGGCGCGGTTAGTTAGAAGCCATGTCATTCCAGCACTGGAAAATGTAGCGCTTTGGCACGAGCGGGATATTTCGCACTCTTCCGTTGAACGTGTGATCGGTCCCGATAGCACCATTGGGCTAGACTTTGCAATGGCAAGAATGACGAATGTGATAGATAAATTAATTGTATATCCAGAAAACATGCAATCTAATTTAGATAAGCTAGGAGGCCTCATACATTCCCAAAGGGTTCTGCTTGAATTAACTCAAAAAGGAATGACAAGAGAAGAGTCCTACGCAGCAGTCCAGCGCAACGCCATGCCGGTCTGGCTCGAAGGCAAAGACTTTCGGAATTTGTTAAAAGCCGATAGCGCTATAGAAAAGTATCTTAACCATAACGAGATCGACGAGCTGTTCGACATGTCTTTCCATATGAAACACATTGATACAATTTTTTCCCGGGTTTTTGGGGAATAGTGAGAAAATAAGGGAAAAAACGTCTATTAAAAATGCGAAACTTATAGAATATTAATAGGACGGCGAACGGAAATGACTTCTGTCGTTATTGACACATCTAAACACAGCATCTCCACGCCAACATTTTCAGCATGAATAAAAGCCTTTTGATAGTCCGAGTCTATGTCTCCAGCTATACAAAAACGGTCACAATCCATGCGTTGGACAAGATATACCATCACCGCTCTGTCCCCGTTTTTAACCTGATTTGCCAATTCATTTAAATGGCGTGCGCCGCGCGTTGTCACCGAGTCTGGAAACTCAGCTATACCAGGAATAACACCGGTATCCCTTTTCAAATGAACATTTTTAATTTCCACCCAACATCGACCGCGCGCTGAGTCCTCCAACAACACATCGATCCGAGATCGATCTCCATAATTCACCTCTCTTCTTATGGTCTCATAGCCAGCGAGTTCTGGTATTCTACCCTCTGTAATAGCCTCCGAAACAATCGTGTTTGGATATCCAGTATTAATCCCAACTAATCCATTTTCATCTTCAAATAATTCAAAAGTGAATGGAAGTTTACGCTTTGGATTATCCGAGTGGGAGAGCCAAATTTTTGATCCGGGGGTCATCAATCCCGTCATTCGTCCAGGGTTGGGACAATGTGCAGTAACTTTGGTTCCATCTTCCAGAATCACATCTGCCAAAAAACGTTTGTAACGCTTTACTAATATCCCAGGATGAAGTGGACGAGGCAGTTGCATGGTGCTATCCAATAAGTAAACAATTATTCATTCTTGGAAGAGAACAAATATGGCTTCTGACGACAATACGATCAATCTCGTTACTGCTGCTTTTGTTATAATAGGAAACGAAATACTATCGGGTAGAACAAAAGATGCAAATTTATCCTTCCTTGCTTCTGAATTATCTAACATCGGAATACGGCTCGAAGAGGTTCGAATCATAAAAGACGACCATGAAATAATAGCCGAAACAGTCAGAATTATAAGAAAACAATACGATTATGTTTTTACATCAGGAGGGATTGGCCCAACCCATGATGACATCACCTGCGACTCCATAGCACAATCCTTTAACCTAGAAGTTTACCATCACCCCGATGCAGTTCAGCGCATGTCTGACCATGCAAGAAAACGAAATGTGGAGTTAAATGAAGCACGGATGCGAATGGCACGTACCCCCAAAGGTGCAACTTTAATTCTCAATCCAATATCGGCAGCACCTGGATTTACGGTGGAAAATGTCCATGTAATGGCGGGGGTCCCAAGTGTGTTCCAGGCGATGGTAAAAGAATTACTGCCGACACTTAAAACCGGTACAAAAGTACATTCAGCAACCGTAATTTGTAATCTGGGTGAAGGTTTGATAGCCAAGGGACTGGAAGAAATTCAAATTCAAAAACCCAATATCGATATAGGCAGCTATCCCTATTTCCGTTCAGGTGTCTATGGCACCGAGCTTGTATTGCGAGGAACAGATATTAAAGATATAGAAGCGAGTGCAGAATCTATTCGGCAACTCATTATAAAAAATGGTGGACACCCCACTACTGAAAAGGACTATAAATGAGCATTAACTTAAGCCACAGACAGTCTGGTTCTGGCCATATCACTACTATAACCTACAGTCGTGAAGAAAAATTAAACAGCCTGAATTCCACAGGCGTCAAGGAACTCCACCAAGCATTCATATCCTTAATGAATGATGAAGACCTAAGAGCAATCGTATTAACTGGCTCAGGATCCAAGGCATTTTTTGGCGGCGCCGATATATTTGAAATGAGCGAAATGGACCCGAAAGGTGCAAAAGAATTTATAACTTCACTACATAAACTGTTTCTAGCTATACGTTCTCATCCAGTTCCTGTAATCGCTCGAATTAATGGTTATACGTTGGGTGCGGGCATGGAATTGGCTGCTGCATGTGATTTAAGAGTATCCGTAGACACCGCTATATTTGGGATGCCTGAAGTTAGAGTTGGTTTGCCGTCAGTCATTGAAGCAGCTCTGCTTCCCCGGTTAATTGGATGGGGAAGGTCCAACTATCTTGTGTTAACAGCAGAAAATATAAGCGCAACAAAAGCTTATGAATGGGGTTTTCTTGAAAACATCTGTACCGAGAATAATTTGGATACAGAAATCAATACGATTTCTGATGCAATTGCCTGTTCTGGAGCAATTGCCGTACGAAGCCAGAAAGCTTTAGTTGGGAAATGGGAAAAACTTTCATTAGAAGATAGTATTAACGCAGGTATCGACGCGTTTGAGAAAGCTTATAAAACAGACGAACCAAACATAATGATGCAACCATTTTTGAACAGAAAAAAAAGGAAATAAAAGTAAACCGTACCCGTAAAACTCAAATAGAGAAGCGTTTGACTGCCTCAGGATCGAAAGAAAAACCCATCCCTGGACGGTCTGGAATTAAAATATCGCCATCAATCATTTCTATTTTCTCTTTAAATAGCTCAACAAACCATGGCATGTGTTCCGCGTAGGTAATGTTGGATACGGCCCCACAAAGCTGCAAACTGTGTTCGGTAAAGATGTGAGGGCTTACGGGAATATCGACTGCTGCTGCCATGTGAGCAACCTTTATCCATTCTGACACACCCCCCACCCGCTCTAAATCAGGCATTAAAACATCTGCTGCTCGCCGTTCTATCATATCTTGGAAACCATAGCGGGTATATTCGGTTTCTCCGCTCGCGATTGGTGTGTCAAGTTCCGCCGCAACACGGGCTGAACCAGCCAAATCATATGCTTGAACTGGCTCCTCAAACCAGACTAGATCAAACTGCTCTAGACCTCTGCCAAGCTTTATCGCCTGATTTACACTCAAACCTTGATTAGCATCGACCATCAAATCAACCGATGGACCTATAACCTCTCTGACGGCAGCAACTCGCTCTAAATCCATATTGCCATCAGGCAATCCAATGCGCATTTTTATGGCTTTGAAACCCTCCTGCACAAAAGATCTTGCCTGGGTCTGAAGATCTTCAATTGTCATGGACGTCCATAAACCACCACTAGCATAGGCGGGAACTCGGTCTCTTGAACGGCCTAACAATCGACCAACAGATGTATTATAATATTTACCCTTTATATCCCAGCACGCCCAATCGATTGCAGCCATTCCAAAAATAGTAACACCTTTATGTCCAAGGAAATTAATTTCTTTCCACATATCAGAATATAGCGCCTCCGTGTCCAAAGGGTTTTTGTTGATGACTACCGGTCCGAGCGCTTTAATCATCACCTCTAATACAGGTACCTTGTGCTTCCCTATTACCCAAAGGTAACTCTCCCCAATAATATCTCCATCTGTCTCTATCCAAACCAACAATCCAGCAACACCCGTTATATTATGTATTGATGTTCCGATTGGCTCTTTGAATGGGATTTCTATTGCCTGAGTGCGAATAGCGGTAATTTTCATAAAAAATACTCTCTTATATTTAGTTGTTTTATGGACTGTTCAAACCATTGCTTGGGAGCGCATTTAATAGCAGAGTGCCGAATCCTACCATCTGGGGGCTAGTCCCTCTATAAGCGGCTATAGCCGCCAAGACCTTTTGCTTCTGGTTTTCATCTAGTGGAGGCTCTTTTTCTGTTAGATCTAAGTTACCCCAGATTTCGGAGGCAGAATAAAAAACTTTATCCGCTATTGTTTCGCAAATATCTATTATTACAGGGTCGTGCAATAGCGGCCCCAACTCGTTTGCAACATGTTTCAGATACAACGGCCATCTAGCTAAAATACGATAAATACCTGGAATAAATGTTTCGCCTGCCAAAGTCGTAGAAAATATATTGATAACAGCCAACTCACTTTCACTCATGTCTTCCCAAGGGAGCATTTTTGGCAAGGGTGATAAACAAGGAGGTAATGGAAATTCATTCTTATTTAGAGCAGATTCATCTGACCTCTCACCTAATAAAAGATGGCTCATGCAGCCCGCAAATATAAGATTGACAGGGCTAACTCTTGTGAATGTAAGACATGTCTCAATGATCATATTTTTCGATACATTATCTATTTGCATATCTGCTAATTCTTCGTTCGATAGCGGCGTAAGCGGTTTTAAGGCAGATATATCAACCCGCTTCCAACCTACATTCTGTATAAGTCCCGTTTGAAAAGCTGGGAGGGTAATTTTCCAAATCCACTCTAAAAGCCCAGGATATGTTGCAAGGTGCCTAAATAATGACGAAACATATGGAGCCGCATAATATTCTTTAATTTCCTGATATATTTCAGCCACCGAACCTGTGGCATCGTCCTCAGATAGTTCCCGCATTCGCTCCATAAATTTATAATCCATAAAATTGATCTAAAACATGCTATCGACTACATTTAATAGTAAAGCATAAATACAACTTAACTATAGAGGCTATTCCAGATATGGCACTACCAGATTGCGAATTGAGGGGTATTGATCACGTTGTAATTCGCGTACACCAACTCGCTCCTATGTTAAAATTTTACTGTGATATACTTGGCGCCTGTCTAAAAAAAGAAAATGCTGAAATGGGACTCTACCACCTATCTATTGGTAGTTCGATGATAGACTTGGTTCCAGTGGATGGAAAACTTGGTTTGCAGGGAGGAGATCCTCCTGGCAGAGAAGGTCATAATGTCGACCATATTGCCATACAAATTTTTCCCTTCGACGGAGAAAAGATTAGAAAATATTTGATAACTCAGGGTGTCAAGTCAGAGGAACCTGTTATCCGCTATGGCGCTAATGGAAAAGGCCCCTCGATTTATATCAAGGATCCTGAAGGGAACGGAATTGAGCTGAAAGGTGTCTAACAATCCAAAGTTTGCGATGGCATTATTTACTCGGCTGCCGTTTTTGCTAGTTCTGGGTTATTAAATATGGCAAGCGCTTGTTTTTGGTGGGCTTTTGATTCAATAATCGCAGCCTCTTTAACATGCCCGTAACCCCTGATTTTTTCAGGGATACTCGCTAACTCAACTGCCACTGAATGATTGTCTCGGCTGAGGTTTCGACACACCATTTCTATTACCGAAAAATAATCCTCTATCAATAGTCTTTCTTGTTTTCTCTCCGCTGTCTTCCCAAAAATATCCCATGCTGTGCCTCTCAATCCCTTTAATTTTGAAAGCAAGCGAAAGCCGTGCATTAACCAGGGGCCATAAACCTGTTTCTTTAATTGGCCTGTAGAAGGGTCCCGTTTGGAAATAAGCGGCGGGGCTAGATTAAATTCGATCTTGTAATCACCGTCAAACTGCTCATTTAATTGTCTTAAAAACGTACCATCGGTGTAGAGCCTTGCCACTTCGTACTCGTCTTTATATGACATTAATTTAAAAGCATAACGCGCTACAGCCACAGCAAACCCCTCAAAACCAGGTGTGAGGTTTTGTTCCGCATCCTCGGCTTTGCGCACCAAATTTTCATAACGCTCAGCATATGTGGCGTTTTGATACTGAGTAAGAAATTCTATTCGCTTC
>QCQB01000005.1 GCA_003212315.1 SAR116 cluster bacterium AG-447-C21
AAACTAATAACGTAAAAAATCAAAGTCTATGCCACTCAAGACCAAAATACTTGGCCAATAAATGAAACAAAGAAGCCTTAATAAGACGTTATACGGAGCCAATCGTAATTGGTTTATTGCCTCTATTCTTATAGCAATTATCATTACTTCGCCTATACTTGCTATTATTTGGGTTGCGATTTCACCCGAAGAGAATGTTTGGATTCATCTAGCGACCTCGGTGCTTCCAACTTACATCTATAATTCAGTGCTGCTAATGTTTGGTGTAGGGGCCTTTGTATCAATAATTGGCACTGGAACCGCCTGGCTTGTTGCCATGTGCGAGTTCCCAGGGTCAAGATTTTTTGCTTGGGCACTTATTCTTCCGATGGCAATGCCAGCTTATGTCGTCGCATATGTCTACACCGATTTCCTCGAATTTGCGGGACCGGTGCAGACGTATTGTAGAATGCTCTTTAACTGGACAACTTCATCAGACTATTGGTTTCCCCAAATTAGAAGTCTAGGAGGGGCTATCACTGTATTAAGTTTAGTCTTGTACCCGTATGTATATGCTCTAACCAGGGCTTCTTTTTTGGAGCAATCAGTATCGACACTAGAAGCGGGCCGGGTATTAGGCCTTACAGGTACCCAAAACTTTTTTTACACATCCTTGCCACTAGCACGGCCAGCTATCGTTGTTGGCGTTACGCTATGTTTAATGGAGGTATTGAGTGATTTTGGAACTGTTGATTATTTTGCAGTTCGTACACTTACAGTGGGGATATTTGATGTATGGTTTGGCATGGAAAACAGGGGAGGAGCGGCGCAAATTGCTCTGGTTTTACTCGGTTTTATAATCATGTTGATATGGCTGGAGCGCTCATCGAGGAGGCGCCAACGTTTTCATAATTCTTCTAAGAACCAATTAATAAAAAAAACTAAATTAAGAGGATGGCGGTCTTTACTAGCTATATTTAGCTGCCTAATCCCAATTCTAACAGGGTTTGTGCTGCCAAGTTCTATGCTGGTTTATCATGCTTTAGGTAATATTGAAGGCTTTTACTCTGCAAAATATATCGAATATGCTGGGAACAGTTTTATGCTGGCCAGCTCTGCAACACTAATTATAGTGTTAATTGGTGTATTTTTAGCCTATGCCGCCCGTATTTGTCCGAGCCTATTTGTTAAGATTGCCGTGAGGGTAGCCTCCATCGGTTATGCAATCCCGGGCGCTGCTCTTGCAATCGGCATCCTAATATCAATTGGGGCAATTGATTCTATATTCACTGAAACCATGAAACTTACATTTGGCGTTTCTGCTAGTATATTCGTTGGAAGCGGCCTCGCTGCAGTATTATTTGGCTATACTACCCGTTTTCTAGCTATCGCTTTAGGGTCTGCTGAGGCAGGCTTGAGTAAGGTGACATACAACATGGATATGGCAGCCCGTACATTAGGATCAGGGCCAAGGGAAACACTATTTACCGTTCATGCTCCACTTATACAAAGTACCATCATATCAGGTTCAGTTCTGGTTTTTGTAGATATCATGAAAGAACTGCCTGCGACCTTGATACTACGACCCTTTAATTTTGAAACTCTAGCAACATTCGTCTATCAATATGCATCGGACGAGCTACTGAACGAATGTGCGCCTGCCGCTCTTACCATTGTCCTAGCAGGCTTGCTTCCAGTGCTATTACTAAACCGAGCCATACAAAATAAGACTTACTAAAATTTCATTCAGGCCCTGCCCAAGCTAGATTTATTGTCCTGACGCCTTCTTGTTCTGCCAGAACGATTTACATTATCATCCTCATCAAATAAATCTGCAAGCTGGTTCATCATTGTACCACCTAGTTGTTCGGCATCGACGATTGTGACCGCTCTTCTATAGTAACGCGTCACGTCATGTCCAATTCCTATTGCGACTAACTCCACAGGAGAACGGGTCTCAATGAATTGTATCGTTTCTCTCAAATGTTTTTCTAAATAATTTCCCGGGTTTACCGAAAGTGTTGAATCATCTACCGGAGCACCATCGGAGATAACCATCAAAATACGTCTCTCTTCTGGGCGGGCCAGTAACCTCTGATGCGCCCACATCAAGGCTTCACCATCAATATTTTCTTTGAGTATTCCCTCACGCAGCATCAAACCGAGTGCTTTTCTGGCGTGGCGCCAGGGAGAGTCGGCCGATTTATAGACAATATGCCTTAAATCATTCAATCTACCCGGATTCTGCGGTTTTCCATCACTTATCCATTTCTCCCTAGAGGCCCCACCCTTCCACTGTTTAGTTGTAAATCCTAGGATCTCAACTTTCACGCCGCATCGTTCTAGCGTCCTTGCTAAGATATCTGCGCTCATAGCAGCTATCGTTATAGGTCGTCCCCGCATAGAACCAGAATTATCGATTAAAAGTGAAACCACTGTATCTCTAAACTCTGTATCCTTCTCCATTTTATATGAAAGAGGGAAAAGTGGCGCTGTCACAACCCGTGACAGTCTTCCTGCATCCAAAATACCCTCGTCTAAATCAAAAAGCCAAGAGCGATTTTGCTGTGCAAGCAATTTACGCTGGAGACGATTTGCAAGTTTCCCAATTAATCCTTGAAGATGGCTTAACTGTTGGTCTAATAGCGCGCGTAGCCTTGTTAACTCCTCTGGGTCGCAAAGTTCAGAAGCAGGAATGATTTCATCATTGTTTGTCGTGAAAACTTTATAAATAGCCTTTTGTGCATCATCCGAATTGTGAAACATAGGAGGAGTACTTGGGTTCGCTGGTTCTTCATCACCACCTCCAGGCTCCATATCCATATCTTCACCATCTTCACCATCAGCCGACTCATCACCAGCCTCCATTTCAGATGGAAGCATCTCCGACTCATCTCCATCTTCACTTGCACCTTGGGTTCCAGAATCATTCATCTCATCTGAGTCGCCGCCTTCGCTATCATCCTGACTATCACTCGATTCATCATCTGCTAAACCTTCTTCACCAACCTCCAAATCTAAGTCCATTATCAGCTGCCGAGCATGGTCTGCATATGCATCTTGATCGGCAACAAATGCTTCTAATTCCTTCAATGTGTTACCTAATTTTGATTGAACCCACGGTCGCCAGAGATCTACCACCCTTCGAGTAGATGGAGGTGGCGACTGCCCAGTCAATGCCTCTCTGGCGAGCAAATGTATGACATCCGTTAAAGCAGCATCGTCTTTATCACTAATACGTTCAAAACCCCGCCTTCTATATCTATCGTCCAGCGCTGTCTCTAAATTCTGAGCTACTCCCGCCATACGGTTAGCTCCAATAGCTTCCACACGCGCTTGCTCCACTGCGTCAAAAATTTCCCGCGCAGCCTGGTTCGAAGGCATGCGAGCTGCGTGAACGTTTTGATCGTGGTATCGCTTTTTGAGCGAAAGACTATCAGCTTCGCCTCTAACTTTAGCTACTTCCAATGGATCTAGGTCACGCGGAGGGAGAGGTAGACGAACCTTTTCTCCCGACATGCTTGGCGTTTCTGCACCGTAAGTTACCTCGAGCTCTCTTTCTCCAGACATGGCACGAACACAAGCGGCTGTAGATCTTTTAAACACCTCTACCGGATGTTCATCATCCCTCAATGACTCCACCATATAGAGCCTCCATTCTATACTTATTCAGCTGTAGCTGACGAAATACTTCCCGTTGGTAATTCTTCCCCAAAGCAACGCTGATAGTATTCACTTACGGTTGCCCGTTCCACCTCGTCACATTTGTTAAGAAAGCTAACCCGAAAGGCAAATCCAATGTCGCCTGAGAAGATTTTTGCATTTTCCGCCCATGTTATGACCGTTCTTGGCGACATCACCGTTGATATGTCACCTGCCATAAATCCTTGCCTAGTTAAATCAGCTAGCGCCACCATCGATTCAATCTGGGACCGACCATCTTTGGAGTCGTAGGTTGGGGATTTTGAAAGAATGATGCCACACTCAGCCTCATGACTAAGATAATTTAAAGTAGTAACTATATTCCAACGATCCATTTGACCCTGGTTAATTTGCTGAGTCCCATGATATAATCCGGTCGTATCCCCTAAACCAACGGTGTTCGCCGTCGCAAATAAACGGAAACACGGGTTTGGGGTTATTACTTTGTTGGTATCGAGCAGCGTCATCCTTCCGTCCTGCTCCAAAACGCGCTGTATAACAAACATGACATCTGCCCGTCCAGCATCATATTCATCGAAAACTAACGCAACCGAATTTTGCAACGACCAAGGCAAAATTCCTTCCCGGAACTCGGTTACCTGTTTGCTATCTCTAAGTACAATTGCATCTTTTCCTATCAAATCGATTCGGCTTATATGGCTATCCAAGTTAACCCTAATGCACGGCCAATTCAGTCGCGCTGCTACTTGTTCAATATGTGTGGACTTACCTGTCCCATGGTATCCCTGAATCATGACACGCCGATTATGAGAAAAACCCGCCAAGATAGCCATGGTAGTCTCTTTATCAAAGAGGTAAGTATCATCTATCACAGGGACATACTCACTGGGTTCACTGAAAGCTGGGACTTTCATATCAAGATCAATACCAAATTTTTCTCGCACAGAAACTTCGACATCTGGTGCCGTTATATGATGCGCAAGTTTTCGTTCATTATTATCTGTTGCCGACATGGCCATTATCCATATTTGTTGGGATTAAAATGTAGTAGACCAGAAACTTTTGGTCATCGGTGAAAGTTACGATAAAACCTGTTTTAGTGTGGTATACGCCTCATTGATTAATTTCAACCTCTCTTCTGCTTTTCTATCACCACCGTTACGGTCTGGGTGATGTATTTTGACTAAATATTTGTATTGTGATTTTAATTTAGCAATATCTATAGGCGGTTTTAACCCCATTATGTCAAGTGCATCTAACTGATCTGCATTAAACTTTTTATTAGGTTCCCCATTATTTCTAGAGAAACTATCCATTTTAAAAAAATCAAAGTTGTCTGAGACGTTTCCTTTTACAAAACTCTCAAACATTTTGTGGTTTGTCCCAAACGGCCAACTGGGTCGGTCCCAAGTTGTGGAACGACGAATAGAATTTTCGACTTGTTGCTCGTTTAGCCCTTTATGATAATTCCATGCTTTATTATACTCTCGGACATGTTGAAGACAAAAATAATGATAGTTCCTAAGTTGCAATCTTGATTTAGGGGCTTTATATGCACCTTCCTCTAGACAACCTGGGTGATCACAACAACCGCTTTGCTCATGTTCGTCATGATCTTTTAAACGCAAGGCTTCTTTGACACGCCTATCTTTGTTTGAGTTAAACAATATTTTTATCCATCCACCCTAAACTTCTTAAGTAAAAAACATTGTCATAATAACCTCAGCATGCCATTGGGGTACTGATCTCAGTAGATTATATGGAGGAATATAATGTCCGTTTCCGAAACAATCAAAAAAAAACTTGTTGAAGCATTTGAACCCACCAAGTTAGCCGTGATTGATGAATCCCATCTGCATGCAGGACATGTAGGAGCTCGCCCTGAAGGCGAAACACATTTTCGTTTAATTATCTCATCTGATTTCTTTTCAGGAAAAACGCGTATCGAAAAACAACGCGCAATATACCGAGTGTTGGCAGATGAACTCTCAGGTCCAGTACATGCGCTCAGCATAGAAGCTATTTGAGTGGCTTTTTAACCTTTATAATAGTTGGGCCATCTTTTTTTTACCACTGTACTAGTTTCATTAAAAGCATGACACGTGTTTAAAAGTTTTGGCTGACTTGTGTTTACTTCTTCTTCTACATCAATTTGGTTTTGGTTTAATTTTGGGCTCTTAATGTTCTCTGCTTTTTTGGAGAAAATAGTTTGATAGGCCGTGGTTGCTATCGGCCCAAGGAGTTCAACAAGATGTGTACAGCCATGGACACCACCCACTCGGCTCTGAACTAATCTTCTCCACCCAGGCCCTATCGTAATCCCTTTGAGACGACTAAAATTTGCAGTGATGTCTGGACAAATTGAGTAGGGACTTGCGTCCGTTGCCGCTTCGACATTTATTATGAGTAAATTGTCATCGAGAGTTACTCGTATCCACATATCATGTATAGGCTCCCCTGCATTTACCTGCCCCCTATTCTCATTTTCAATAGAATAATTTTTTCTATCTGTTAATCGCCCCTCAATGTCCCATAGACCATCACTTCTATGAAAACCTGTACAGCTAATTTCTCTATCATGCAGAGATTTTCTGGGACTAGGAGATGTGAGAGGCATTGAGACGTTCCCGTTTAACGATATAATTAATGAATCTATTTCTTTAGAAGAAATGAAAAGCTTAAACATAATTTCTTTAGAGGTGTGACTTATTTTTCTACCGCAGTCTTCCGTGACCAAATTCGTATCTGTGTTATTTGATTTCTATGACGGCGCAAAATTTTAAATCTAAATCCGTGAAACAAAAATTCATGCCCAATAGAGGGAATTACCCTAGCTTCGTGCAAGATCAGCCCTGCAACGGTTGAGGCATGTTCATCCGGTAAATTCCAATCCAATTCACGGTTCAAGTCTCTCAGCGTCACAGTACCATCGACGAGATACGAGCCATCCGCTTGAGCTCGAACCCCAGCAACTGAGATATCGTTCTCGTCGTCTATGTCACCAACTATTTCCTCCAAAATATCCTCAAGTGTGACAACACCTTGAAGCGTCCCATACTCATCGACGACGACCGCAAAATGTTCCCTCCGAGTTCGAAAAGCCTGAAGTTGGTCTAGGAGATTAGTTGAATCCGGAATAAACCAAGGTGGATTTGCAACAGAGACTATATCAAGTTCGGACATATCCTGGCCTTTGTGATTTCTGATAGCCCTTAGTAAGGCTTTACCATGCAGAATTCCTATTATTTCGTCCTGGTCCCCTCGAAATAACGGTAACCGCGTAAAAGGGCTTTCGGTCAATTCGTCTAAAATTTTCTCTACGGGCAAATCCGAATCAATCATAACAACATTTCTTCTATGCGTCATGATTTCCTCAACTGAAACCTCGCCTAAGTCAAGTATACTGCGAAGCATGGCCCTTTCCTCGCTTACCTCTGGTCCCGGTCCTCTGTGTAATTCAATTAAGCCTCTTAATTCTTCCTCTCTTTCTTCTTGCCCAAATTTAGCAGAAACCTTCGCACCAAAAACACGAAAAACACCGTTAACTATCAATCTAACGGTAATGCTTAATGGTCTTAAACACCAAACAAACACCCTAATGGTTGGCGCCACTAGTAAGGCTGACTTATCAGCATTATTTATGGCAAATGTTTTTGGCAGAACCTCTGCAAAAATCACAACTAAAATCGTCATTGCAATCATTGCATAGGCAACACCAGCCTCATCAAATAAAACTATCAAAATACTTGTTGCCAGTGCAGATGCCGCTATGTTCGTGATATTATTTCCGATAAGTATCGCACCAATTAATGTTTCGTTTTGTCTTCTAAGCCTCAACACAATACTAGCTCGGCGGTTGCCCTGTAGAGAAAGTTGATGCAGTCTGGCATCAGAGGCCGCGGTTAAGGCAGTCTCCGAGCCTGAAAAAAATGCTGACAAAAATAAAAGTACAATAATAACTAAAACGCCGATAATTAATGATTCGTGCATACCAGTTATTTCAATCATTAGACCCTCTTAAAGTAGATATTCAAATTATATAGTATTAGGAATAATGCTACAATTTCCCCCCTATGGATTTTGAGAGGATTTGGGCAACGTTTTCTGGCATGATATCTGATGTGATAAAACTATTCCCTATTTCTCTAAGTAGAATAAATCTCATTTTACCTTTTAGAACTTTTTTATCGTGCCTCATGTGGTCAATTAAAGCATCCACATTCCAATCTGAAAACTTATCAATAAAATTTAAATTTATTGGGAGCCCCACTGTTTTAAAGTGGCGGGTCACTCTGTCTACTTCTTGGCTATTTAAAAAGCCCATGGTTTTTGATAAATTCATGGCGGCTACGATGCCAAGTGCAATAGCTTCCCCATGCAACAATTCGCCATTATATCTTGCCTCTGCCTCGAAAGCATGACCAAAAGTATGACCAAAATTTAAAAGCGCCCTCTCCCCAGCCTCTCTTTCATCTTGTCCAACAATCATGGCTTTTGTCTTGCAACTTTCAACTATCGCAATTTGCCGTGCCTTTGAATCACCTGATATGACTTTTGAACCGTTTATTTCAAGCCACTCAAAAAAAGGCTTATTTTTGATCAATCCATATTTAACTATTTCTGCATAACCTGCTAGCAATTGACGTTTTGGCAAGCTATCTAAAACTCCAGTATCAATTATAACCAGTTTAGGCTGATAGAAACTACCAACTAAGTTTTTTCCTCGACTTGTATTAATACCCGTTTTCCCACCTACTGAACTATCAACCTGCGCCAACAACGTGGTAGGCACTTGGATGAAATCAATCCCCCTTAATGCAATTGCCGCCGCGAAACCCGCTAGATCACCTACTACACCGCCACCCAATGCTAAGATTAATCCGTCTCGAGCTAATTGGGCTTCAAAGAATTGATCCAGGAGAGATTCTAGTTGGTAGAATGATTTGCTGCTCTCTCCCGAGGGTACACATGCCACTTCAAAGTCAAGTCTAGATCTTTTTAATGAATCGACGACAGTATTCAACCAGAATGACGCCACATCTTGATCTGTGACTATAAGAATCTTTCTTTGGCCGCATTTTTTTTGTATTGTTTTCCCTATATCCGTGAGCATCTTAGTTCCTACAAAGATCTCGTAGCTACGGTCACCAAGATTTACTGGGATAATCTCGATTGAGTCCATTATTTTCGCTCATACGTTAAGGAGAAATAATCAGTGATAGATTCACACACTTTATCAACGGTCACATCAATCGAACCATTTATTGTATCAACAGTCATATCGGCCTCCGCATAAATTGGATAACGTTTTTCCATAAGTGACTGAAGTGTCGCCCGAGGATTTTTAGTTTGCAGTAACGGACGTCCCGATCGTCGTGCTAATCTGTGATCCAAAGTATCCAAATCAGCATTGAGCCATATAGATACGGCTGTATTTTTTATCGTGGCACGCGTTTCTGGGTCTATAAATGCGCCGCCACCAGTCGCCAATATACAAGGCCAAGATTTTAGAAGTCTTTCTATTACTCGTTTTTCGCCTCTTCTAAATTCTTTTTCCCCAAATTTTTCGAAAAACTCCGTTATGGTGCAGCCAGCAGCCTTTTCTATTTCATGATCCGCATCGACAAATGAAACTTGCATTCGCTCAGCTAATTTTCGACCTATACTAGTTTTCCCAGCCCCCATTAGTCCAACCAAAACAATAGGCTTTTGGAATGGACCATGAAATTTTCTTCCAGAGTTTCTTTTGCTCACTAGACCCCATACCAAGTAATTTTAAATAATGACCTTCGTTCTTATAACCAATTAACTTTCTAGTTTTCAGCATACTCAACATGTTGAGTAAACACAAAGATTGTTATTTCGAATATATCTTGTGAATTTCAAAAGTGAGCAAAATAAAAAACAAACTACTCTCTGTTTGATTTGTATATTTATAAACTGCTATCATAGATATATAAAATGCCACTCATTGGGTTGAAATATGAAGTCTGCATTAATGGTTTTAATTTTGATTTCTTTAACATTGTTAGGGGGATTAATTTTCTTGGCTGCGTGGGACATTCCCGCCCCAGTTACTTCGATAGAAAGAGATATTTCTAATGAGAAGCGCTCGAAATAAAGTACAGTATATTGCCACCTCACTTGGCATTCTTTATTCCATCGTCATCAGCCCAACAATACTCGCAGATACGCCAACATCGTTGATACCAAATAAGCCATATACGTCCTCAAAAACAACAATAGACAAACAAGAAAACAAAATAAAGACTGACATCAGTGTACAAGAACAACCAGACCCAAAAGAAACAACAACACTGCGGGAAAGAGTGGGGATAGAAGTTAACAGCTTGAGAGATATAGATGTTGAAAGCATTGGTACTATAGACTCATCTACAGGCGGGTTCAAAAAAAATATGTGGGGTAGCACGTCGCGGGAAACGATAGAAAATCTCTTTAAATTTTTACCTAGTCAGCTGCATTCAAGAAACCTTCAACGCTTATATAAACGCCTTCTTCTGACAACAGCCAAAATCCCCAGTGCGGCGGAAAATTCTGAAGAAACGGGTCTACTCTTTAAGAGGGCACAAGCGTTATTTCGTTCGGGGTATTTAGTAGAATTTGAAAAATTGACGAAAATCATACCTGATGAATATCACGGTGAACAATTAGCTAAACTGAGGGCAGATGTAGCGTTTCTACAAAATGAAATGGATAAAGCATGTAATATTACCTCTCGTTGGTTTGAAAAATCTTCCTCACAATATTGGCAAAAATCTCTTATTTTTTGCGACGCACTCGACAGTAATTGGGACAAGGTCGACTTTGGCCTAAATTTACTTCTAGAACTTGACGCGGAAGATGAAATCTTTTTCAATTTAATACAAAAGCTAAGTGATCGTGTTGAAGGAACCTTTGAACTTACTGTAGATAAATTAAAACCACTTTACGTCGCCATGCTACGAGCCAGTAAACATGAGCTACCAAAACTGGATTCCAAAATTCCAAGTGCTTGGTTACTTCCTAATTATATACAAGATCCGGGTGTGGAACACTCGATAAGGCTATCACTAGCTGAAAGAGCGGCTAAACTTGGAGTGATTGATATCCAAGCTTTGTCAGAAGTTTACAAATCAGCAGAACTAGATGAAAATGAAATAGAAAACGCCATTTCGATAGCGCTCAATGAAAAAACACCCCGAGCTCGAATGCTTCTATATAGAGCAACGCTGAGGCATGAATCTAACTTCGGAAAGGCACAAGCCATTCAAAGAGCCCAATCAATAGGACAAGAAAACAAATTTTTTTCAGAGATGGCAGAACTTTACACACCTATTTTCGATCAAATCCAGCCTGGATCAGAACTTGGATGGTTTGCACCAGATGCAACATTACTCCACACAGCCAACTTCGACCTAGAACAAGTAAGATCATGGTCTTCTCTTGCTAAACGTGAAGCTAATATGGATCAAACCCTTCTGGCAACTACCGATTCGTATTGGCCATTAATTAGAATTATGTGGGGTGATGAAGTTTTTAAATGGAACGACGATAAGATGAGGAATTGGTGGAAAATCATAAAAAAAACTAACCCAAACAAGGCCAGAGAATCCGCCTCCTTATTATATCATTTGATGTATGTTCTTGGAGACCCAATATCGCCAAGTTTACGAGCAGCGTTAATTGGACCAAATGCCAGAAATAGAGCTAAAAAAACTATCTTTGACAATCAATTTTCTATAAAAATAGCGGCAAATGCAGGCAATTTGGCAGAGACGATAACTTTGTTATTAATTTCGTTAGACAAGACCGAGTTCACTGCCTTATCAAAGAGCGAATTAATATTAATTGTTGATAGCGTCAATAAGTTGGGATTGCATGAAGAAGCTAGAAAACTTGCGTTTGAGATAATGGTTTCCCAACTTTTCTAGGACATTTTATAACATAAGATAATGATCGAGTAATACAATTGGAAAAACCGGTCAATCCACTTATAGATAGTTTTTTAAACATGTTAGTGGCCGAACGAGGCGCCACGGTGAACACTGTTTCAGCTTATTTAAATGATATTTCGCACTTTAAAAAATATCTAACTGAAAACGAGATTGATAGTAAAATTGAGAGTTGTTCTAAAGACAGTATCTCCAATTATATAAAATACCTAAGTAAAAATGGCTTAAATCCAAGAACGGCAAATCGCCGGTTATCCTCTCTTAGGCAATTTTTTCTTTTTCTTCAGTCTGAAAACCATAGGAGCGATAACCCAACTAATAACGTAGATGGACCCAGACAAATTAAATCGCTGCCAAAATTATTATCAGAGCAAGAAGTAGAGCAACTTTTTGAGCAAGCAAATCAAATCGTGGGGCCTGAGGGTATAAGATTAGTTTGCTTGCTTGAAATCGTTTATGCTGCGGGGTTACGGGTCTCTGAATTAATCAGCTTACCAAATACAGCCTTAGCCCAGGATCAAAATATTTTATTGGTGCGAGGGAAAGGTGGAAAAGAGCGTCTAGTTCCACTAACCATTTCGGCTATAGATTCTATCAATGCCTATCGCGAGGTTCGCCATGTTTTTTTGAAGTCTAATCGTGAATCCAAATTTTTATTTCCATCTTGGTCCAAAGAGGGGTTTCTCACTCGACGAAGAGTAGGCCAACTTTTAAAAGATCTCGCAATAGCTTCAAATATCGATCCTGAAAAAGTATCCCCACATGTATTACGACACGCGTTTGCCACTCACTTACTGGACCATGGAGCAGATCTTCGAAGCTTGCAGAAAATGCTTGGACACGCCGATATCTCAACGACACAAATTTATACTCACGTATTAAGTAAAAGACTGATGTCTGTCGTTTCAAGTCACCACCCATTAACCAAAAAAGACTACACGACTAATAATAATTGATTAGCTTTTGGTTCAAAAAAGAATTACCATGCTTAGTTGTTTAAATAAGGAGTTTTAAAAAAGTGTTTCTTGATTTTGAGAAGCAAGTAGCTGAATTCGAAGGAAAAATCGAAGAATTAAGGCATATGTCTGGCAATGGCGATACGGATATCGTGGCAGAAATTAGTAAATTACAAACCAAAGCCGAACGTCAATTGAAGACTATTTATGAGAAACTCACCCCCTGGCAAAAAGTGCAGGTTGCTCGCCATCCAAATAGACCTCATTTCGGAGAAGTAGCTAATTATCTGCTCAGCGACTTCGTAGCTTTAGCAGGGGATCGAAGTTTCTCTGAAGACAAAGCCATTAATGGTGGCTTAGCCCGGTTTCGCAATTATTCGGTAATGGTTAGTGGAACAGAAAAAGGAAATACAACTCAACAACGTTTAGAGACTAACTTCGGTATGGCCAAGCCGGAAGGTTACAGGAAAGCAAAACGGTTTATGCAAATAGCCGATCAATTTAATCTGCCAATTTTAACATTCATTGATACCGCAGGCGCTTATCCCGGTATCGGTGCAGAAGAAAGAGGGCAAGCAGAAGCTATAGCAAAATCAATAGAAACGAGCTTGAAAGTTAATGTCCCAACCATAGCTGTAATATTAGGTGAAGGTGGTTCAGGAGGAGCTGTTGCCTTAGCAACAACAGACCGAGTTTTGATGCTTGAACACTCTATTTATTCGGTCATTTCTCCAGAAGGTTGTGCTTCTATTCTTTGGAGAAGCGGTAAAAATGCGACAGAAGCAGCAAATGCTTTACGCCTGACCGCTCAAGACCTCTATTCGTTGGGCATTATTGATGAAATAGTTAAAGAGCCATTGGGTGCAGCCCACAGAGATCACAAAAGTACCCTCAATAACTTAGGCGATGCTATAGAAACTAATCTAAAAGAGCTATCCAACATACCAAAATCTAGTTTGTGCGAAAGTCGTCGATCAAAATTCGTTAAGATGACCCATAATAAACTTATTTGATATTTCAGAAAGCTTTTATGTAATAACGATCATTCAAAAGCGATGGAACCTTATTTTGAGATATCTGCACCAAGCTCAGATCAATATCAGCCGTAATGTAACCAACGGTAGTTCCCCCATCGGCTAAGACACTTCCCCATGGATCTACCACTAATGAGTGGCCATATGTTTGACGAGCATCAGCATGCATTCCAACTTGGGCTGGAGATACAATAAAACAACCGTTCTCTATAGCTCGAGCGCGCTGTAAAATATGCCAGTGGGCCTCCCCAGTTAGTTTAGTAAAAGCAGCAGGTGAAAAAATAACCCTCGCACCTGCTTTAGCTAAATCTCTAAATAAATGGGGAAAACGGATATCATAGCAGATAGTTAACCCCATTAGCCCCCACGGGGTATCAACAATTACTGCTTCAGCTCCAGGTTCATAAGTTTTTGATTCCATGTATTGATTGCCATCACCAACTTCAACATCAAACATGTGAATTTTTGAATATCTAGCTACTATTTCGCCATTTGAATTAATAAGAAAGCTGCGATTTGATAATTTAGTTTTTGATATTTTTATTGAAATTGATCCAATCAGCAACCAAATATCCAGTTCGCAGGCCAGTTTGCGAAAAGCTCTCAAGACTCTGTGGTTTTCCTCGGGCTCTGCTTTTGATAGCGCTGACGCTCTATTGGGCTCGAGCATACCTACAACTTCTGGTGTAGTAATAATTTGCGCGCCTGAAGCACTAGCTTCCCTAATGAGATCGCTCACTGAAGCTATATTTTCATCTGGCTCAGGAGTAGAGTTAGTCTGGATACAAGCAATTTTTACCACTGACATAAAAAGTTTCTTTTCAACATATTACAGATCCAACATTGAATCTAATTTTCCATTATAATCTAAATCAGCTAATTCATCAGAACCACCTATACCCAAACCATCTATAAAAATTTGAGGAACAGTATAGCGTCCATCTGACCGATCTAACATTTCTTCTCTCATTTTGGAATTCATGCCCACATCGATTTCTTTGAAATTAACTCCTTTGTCGTTGAGCAACTTCTTAGCCCTATGACAAAATGGGCACCACATCGACGTATAGATCTCTACAACTGCCATTATTGAACTCCAATTTCAGCACTAATCAGATAAGATTGACCCTAAAAAATATGTGCCATTGATTTATTTGATGCACCAATCTTTTAAAACTTCATCATTGTGCTCTCCCAAAAGTGGGGCAGCTCTCGAAATTTTTGCAGGCGTATCGGATAGTTTAACGGGAACCCCAATGGTTTTCATTTTACCTATTTTAGTATGCTCTACCTCTACCACCATTTCCCGTGCAATAGTTTGTGGGTCATTGAAGACTTCCACATGGTTCATCACAGGTCCTGCAGGAATACCAGCCTCATCGAATGCTTTACAAAGCTTATCTGTGGTTTGTCGCTTGAAAAAAACTTCCAGCTCAGGAACTAATTCTTTATTATTTAGTACTCGGTCTGCTTTAGATTTAAATCGTGCATCCTCCAACAGATGCTCGCATTTTAAAATCTTGCATGTTCCCCGCCAAAAATTATCCTGCGCGCCTCCAACAGTGACATAGCCATCACTTGTGGGAAAAAGTTGATACGGAGCACTTCCTCTATGGGCTTGACCTAAACGCTCAGGAACCTCACCATTTGCAAATACATTTGCCGCTTCATACACCCCCAAAGAGATGCCTGATTCAAAAAGACTTGTATCAACATGTTGGCCCTTGCCGGTCTGCGTCCGAGCTGCCAAAGCTGTTAAGATCCCAATGGCGCCATTCATTCCACCACACACATCGGATACTGGCATTGGAATCCTGTAGGGAGGTCCTTCTGGCGGTCCATTTATAGACATTAAACCAGACATTCCGCATGCGATTAGGTCAAATCCACCTCTCGGCGAGTATGGACCAGTTTGGCCAAAACCAGATATAGAACAGTAGATTAAACCCGGATTTATTTTGGAAATAAACTGGTAGTCAATTCCCAGTCGTTTGGCCGTTCCCGGCTTAAAGTTTTCAATCATCACGTCGGCTACCGCGACCATTTTAAGTAACGAGTTGAGATCATTTTGATCTTTTAGATTAAGTGTTACCGACCGCTTATTTCTATTCCATAGCATAAACGGTGCACTCTCTCCTTCTTGAAACGGAGGAGTTTTTCGCAGTTGATCACCATCCTTTGGGTTTTCAATTTTGACTACATCAGCCCCGTGATCTGCTAAAATCATAGCACAATATGGTCCTGAGAGATGGCTTGTTAGATCCAGAACTTTTAAATGCGATAGCGATGACACCTGCTTTTTTCTCCCTTTTAATTAGAAATCTATTTAGTATTAGGATCAATCGCCTTAATAATACTTGAAGTGTCAAGATCCCCAAATCCATTTTCTATTAATTGTTGAAAAGCCGCCGTGGCAACAGCACCTAGAGGAGTTGCTGTGCTCGCTGACTGAGCAGCCGCCTGAGACAGGCGCAAGTCTTTCAACATTAACTTTGCCATAAAACCTGGTTTAAAGTTGTTGTTAGCAGGAGATGTGGCACTGACACCAGGCATTGGGTTGGACGTTTCAAAAATGTAGGAACGTCCAGTTGACGTAGAAATCACGTTATACAGTGTTTCCCTCGAAACTCCCAAGCGCTCTCCCATAACCATCGCCTCTGCCGCGGCTAGAGCATTAATCCCCGCTAACATATTATTACAAATTTTAGTTACTTGGCCTAACCCAGCGTCTCCACAATGCACTAAATTCTTACCCATGGCTTCTAAGATTGGCTTTGCTTTTTCAAAGCTCCGTTTCTCACCCCCACACATAAAAGTGAGTGTTCCCGCGTCCGCGCCAGTTACCCCACCTGAAACCGGAGCGTCTATCATATCAAAACCAGCGGCTTTCGCTGCTGCGTGCGCGGCTTGTGCTGTTTCAACATCGATTGTCGATGAATCAATCATCACCGTTCCAGGGTCCGCAGCTGTGAGAACACCATCGTCCATAAAAACCTCTTTAACGTTGGCGCCAACAGGGAGCATGGTCACAACAAACTCAACTCCAGCGGCTGCATCTTTGACTGAAGATGCAGCTATTGCTCCAGACTGAACGGCAAAATTAATAGCCTCTTCCGATAAATCAAACACCTTTAGGGAATGCCCTGCTTTAATCAGGTTGCGCACCATTGGCCCCCCCATATTACCTAATCCAATAAATCCAATCTGCGCCATTCCATTCCTCCCGTTTTGAAACCTAATACAATTTTCATTCGAATTATTAAATTGAAATTAAACTATAGATAAAATATTGCTCTGAATTTTTTGTACCACAAGTCACTATTCACATAGGCAATATGCAGATCAAGAGAACTTGGATGAGTTCTCTTCTTTAGGAACTGAAAAAGAAACTATTTTATTGCATAAACAATCCACATGGCTTGATAATATTTTTTGTAACCGCGCCGCGCAGCTTCTTCTAACGGCAGTTCATATGTCGTTTCGCAAGGGTCTATAAGAGAACAACCTTTTAACAAACCGTTGTATTCATCTTTTGAAAAAAAATGTGAGAGGCCAATAGCCTCAAGGTTAATTTTATTTTTTGCCTCTTCTGATTTGAGGACCAGAGTACCCGGCTCTGTTTCTTTAATACTTCCTTTGTTCAATTGATAGGTTGTATGATTTTGGCTTAGCATATGTCCTATAAAAACCCCGCCGGGCTTCAATACCCTAACAACTTCCTGGTGGGCTTTTTTTCTATCTATCTCATTTAGATGCTGGAAAACACACGATTCTAGCACTCCATCAAAGCTATCTTTTTCAAAAGGCAGAGAAGTGGCGGAGCAACGTTTCAAATCCCCTAATCGGTGTTCCAACTGGTTTTTTTGAAAGTGATACTTACACAGATCAAGAGCCTTTTGAGATATGTCGATGCCGTTTGGCTGAATGCCCTTTTCCGCCAACCAGATTAAATTCGCACCCGCACCACAACCTACCTCTAAAAATTTTAGCTGTTTTATTTGCTCAGAATTTTCAAAACGGGCTCGCAAGAAATGAGACGTAAACCGGACCAAGGCCTCTACTGGTGCGGTATTATAGGCATTTTGATCGATCTGTTCTTTAAACGACTCATCCCACCACTCTTCCATAAACTCCTGACGAGCCTTTTTGTTTGATATCACTGTTTAACCTTCTCATTATCATTAAGCTGAGAAGTATCCTCATCTAACCATTGTATCACTTTCATATTCTGTATTATCAAATATTCCAAATACTCATCTATTTTATCTTTTTCGACCAGATGTATATAATGCCTTTCATCACTTTTCACTAAACAAGTTCTATATCCAAATCGTATGAGCCTATCATTGATTGATGGCGTAGCATAATATCCCCACGATTTCCGGCAAACATCAAACTCACCTCCATTTCTGGCGGTAAACGTAACCTGTTCATCTGGGCCAAGGGCTATATCCATCACATGCGACAATTGAATTGGAGCATCGGAATCACCCACTTTAAATTTTCGTGGGGGTTCAATTATTCTAAATTGCATCATTCCGCTCCCAAAGCAAAAACTTTTCTGCAGCAAGGTTTAAATCCAGGCGTTCTCCAAATGTTTCTAACATCCAAGTTGCGCGCCTCAAATCTTCTGGAGTGTCTATCGCCAAGCTTACTCCATGATATTTCTTATTATCGGAAAAGAAGTTTTTTATTCTAAAATTGTCCGCGTTTTTATAAAAATATGGGGTCACGTGCTCTCTGTCATAGGGATCTTTTGTTAAACTCAGTAATTTTTGCAGTGAAGAGGTGCTAATGACCTCAACACTAGCGCCATTAGGAAAACTTCTCGGGAAAACATTTGTTACTAGGTCAAAACGCCCATTTCGATATTCTAGAAGTGCTTTATTTATCAGATTTGGGTCTATGAAAGGGCTGTCACCGCTCACACGAACAAAATGATCCAGGCCATAATCTCTAGCACAGCGAACTGCTCTTAGCGCTACATCATCAATAGAGCCGCGAAAAACATCAATACCACGGGCTTCTAGATGGGCGACTAGAGGATCATCCAAATAACTTTCGGTTGTGGCAACTATAGTTCTCGATATCCCTATCACTGCCTCAAGTTTGTCAAGAACTCGATCAACAAGTGTTATCCCGGCGATTTTTATTAATGCCTTGCCTGGCAAGCGGGTTGAATTAAGACGCGAAAAAACTACGACCCCAGATGTCATACATTCGTCCTCACAACTTTCTCCCACTCTCTTACATACCATTCACAATATTGTTTATATCCTTCTTCAATGGACCATTTCGGATAGAACCCAAGACTTTGCCGCGCTTTATCCATTCGTAAAGTTCCACGTACAGGTTTATCAACAGCTTTTGGACTATTTTCTAATCTAGCATTAGGTAATATCTCTTTAACGATGCTTGCTAATTCCGCTATACTTCTTGCGTGTCCATAAGTGAGATTGAAAGTATCTGATGCACCATGACCACCATGCAATGCTAATGCCCTAATCATTCCGCTCACAAGGTCATCAATATAAGTAAAGTCGAGGAGACCGTTGCCACCTCCTTCTAAGCGAAGAGGTTTTCCTGCTAAAGCATTTTCTATAAATGCCTGGCTAACTCGCCTACTCACACATCTTTCCCCATAAAGAGCGCTCGGCCTTATTATACAAGTACCCAAACCATTAGTATGACAATATGTCCGAACTAACCTTTCCCCCATATATTTAGTATTCGCATAAATTCCCCTTGGTCTTGGACGAGTCGTTTCATCAACCCAGTCATCTATGAAATCGCCATATACTGTACTCGAGCTAAGGAACATTAATGTAGATACGTCAGCGTGCCCCAACCGGCATAACTCCAGAACATTTCGCAATGTTGTAAGTTGAAGATCAAAACACATTCCAGGATTTTTACGGGCTTCAACAGCGCTGGCAATAGCGGCTAAATGTACAATTTTAGTTGGACCAAAATCTCTAAATACACTCGCTAAATCAGAAAAATTTCTAGCATCACAATTTCTAAATTCTACTCCAAGTTCGCGCATTAACTCAAAGCGGGCCATCAAAAAATGTAAATTCAGGTCCCGCTTTGATACATCGCCGTTGTCGTGAAATGTATTGTCAACCAGACTATTGACCATCATATTATCGACAACCATAGTCGTGATATCATTACGTCTTAATTCCAAAGCTAAATTGTGTCCTATAAATCCTCCTCCACCAACTAATAGTACCCTATCATTATAGAGTTTCTCAATTACTGTCTCAAATGGGATATTAGTCATTAATTTGACCTTGGTTTTTTGGATTACACGAACTTAAAGCATTAAAAGACAAAAATCTTTCTTTTCTTCACACGTTGTATAGTCAGTCTACAACAGAAGTATATGATAAGTGTTCTGAAAAACGCACTATACATTGATTACCATCCACAAATAATGTGAATTAAAATCAGAAGCAACGTCGTTGGATTGAAATGGGAAAGATAGCAGGTATACAACTTCCAGGTGAAAGTGCGTTTGCCAATGATACGGCTTCAGTTATGCTGCAAAGTATTGGCGTGGAGAGACCAATTTGCTTATTGAATTGCGCCTCCTCCGATAAAGAGGATTTTTCCACCTTGGGTAGGCGCATACTGGTATTAGATGGGATGATATACAACCCAGAAGACTTCCGCGCAGAATATAAGGGGCATACTGATTCTGAACTAATTTTAATGTCAATTGAGAAAATTGGACTTCCGGCAACACTCGCAAAAATTAATGGAGACTTTGCGCTAGCTCTTATTGACCAGCATTCTGATTCACTGACTTTAGCGCGAGATAGGTTTGGTATTCGACCGCTATACTATAGCTCGAAAGGGCCCAATTGCGGTTTTTCTTCAAGTATTCGGTCTCTGCTAAATTTATCCTTTGTATCAAAAAATATAAACCCAACGTTCCTAAAAACTGCCGCTGCCTTAAATTACCGTTTCCTTGATACACATCCGAATAGAACCCCCTTCCTAGACGTAGTTCAAGTCCCCCCTGGATCCATAGTCGAGTTCAAAAAAGGGTCCATAAACAACTATAGTTTCTATGAGTGGCAATCCGATGAGAAAAGGCAGGGCCTAATAGTTACAGAGACCGATTATATTGAACTTTTTGAGGATTCTGTTGCACGCCGTTTAAAAAAGTCATCTGACCCGATCTTTACTCTTTCGGGCGGACTAGATAGTTCGGCCGTCATAGCTATGGCACACAAAATTACTGGTATTCCACAACCAGCGATCTCATCCATCCATGAGGATAAGTCGTTCGATGAGAAACTTGAAATAATGGATGTTGTGAATTCTGGTATCGTGGAATGGGAGGCCGTTTCAATTGATAACCCCAACATTTTTGACCTCCTTGAAAAAGTTACTCCCCACCATGAATACCCCATACCTACCGCAACATGGTTAAATCATTTTATTTTAACCAAAAAGGCCAAAAAACTTGGATATCGATCACTTTTTACGGGTTTGGGGGGCGATGAACTAAATGCAGGAGAATATGACTACTTTTTCTATTTTTTTGCTGACTTAAAGCATCAAAAAAAAGATGCCTTACTTAGAAAAGAAATTGAAGCTTGGATACGAAATCACAATCATCCTATATTTCAAAAAACTAAACACTTGGCTATGTCGCAAATATCTAAATTAACCAGTCCATCCACTACAGGGAATTGCAACCCGGACATTGAATTGCTGTATAAATACCAAAAAATACTACATTCAGATCTGACTGATTTAAGCGATGTCATTCCAACTTATCCTGCCACATCCGATAGCTATCTTTTAAGTCATAGTAGAAATGAATTATTGCAAACCACTATGCCATGTTGTTTGCGCGCGAGTAATTTGAATTCCAATGCCATGGGCATATCGGACTTCCATCCGTTTCTAGATTATAGACTATTCGAATTAATGGATGGAGTTCCATCAGAACAGAAAATTCAAAATGGTATTACTAAAGCTTTTGCCCGGCGCGCATACAAGGGGTTATTGCCTGAGCCTACGAGAACAAGAATCGTTAAAAAGGGATGGAACGCGCCTGCACATCAATGGTTTGCTGATGAAGGGAGAAAAAAATTACTAGACCTAATATCTTCGAGGCAATTTATTGAACGTGGGATTTATAATCAAAAAGAATTACACAAAGTGGTAAATCAACATTTTAAAATCGTTGAATCGGGAAAAAATATCGAAAATCACATGATGGTGATTTGGCAGATTGTTTCTTTGGAGATATGGCTTAGAAACGTGGAATCTCTATAAAACCTGAGATTATCAATCTCAACCATTTTCTACTTTTTGTCCCTTCCACACGCAAACTGTCAGCACCTCGCCCTTAAAAAAATTAGTACTTTCTATAGTAATTGTATCCCCGTCTAACATGTCTAACATTTCATCTTTCGAAAAGCCTAACCATCGGTGACCATACTCATCTCTCAATTCTGTCAATCCATGATCAGAAAAATCAACTATAAAAAGAATACCTCCCGGCTTTAACACCCGAGTTGCTTCAGTCAAAACGTCTTTGGGCTTTTCTGCATAACGCAATAGGGAATTAATTGTTATCAGTCCAAAACGGTTTTCGGCAAAAGGGAGTCGATACATATCTCCGATACGAACCTGACAGTTTTTTAGGTCTGCTTGTTCTAGGTTCGTCCTCGCAATAGCCAACATTTCGCGAGAATTATCAATCCCTATTGCCTTCTCTATTTTTGAGCCCAAAAGAAGCAGCATCCTCCCGTTACCAGTTCCAACATCAAGCAGCTCACCTATATTTTGTTGTTGGACATGTTGGAGCAAAAGCTGACTTATTAACTCTTCGTCAGCAGAAATTTGACTCAGTCGGCTCTGTTCACCAGCAAATTCGTCAAAGTAATTATCCGCAAAACGAGCGCGTTCTGATCTTATTATCCCCAGTCTAGACAGATCTAAGACTAGCACTGGGTCGCTCTCATCCATAAGATCATTGAGAACTTGACTTAATTGAGCATTTTTATCAGATTCTAATAATCTATAAAAGGCTCGGCTACCCTCTTTATTGCGAATTAGAAGCCCAGCATCGACTAATAATTTCAAATGACGTGACACACGTGGTTGGCTTTGCCCCAGAATTTCAACAAAATCTCCTACAGAAAGTTCAGCGTGACCACAAAGAGCTATAATTCTTAATCTCGTTGGCTCTGCCGCAGCCCGAAGTTGTCTTAGGAGTTCTTCCAAAAAAGCCTGCCAAATAAAGTTCAAAGTGTATTTTAAGGCGAATAACAAACATATCAATTTAATGAAAACTGTTAAGAGTTTTCTATATAAGATTATAGTTCTTTTCTAAACCAAGACCATGTCCCCTCTGTAAACTCAAATTAATTGCTCTTGAGAAGATGCGGCATTAAATTTGACAGTTGATGCATTAACACGACAGAAAGATCTAAGGGGACAACTTTCCTATTTTTTAATTCTTGTGTAGTAAAAAAAGAAAAACATCGACCTTCTTTTAACTCGAGTTTATCGACCTCAGCTTTCTTAATAGAGCACGTAAATAATGTTATTTCTCTATCAATTATATTCACCATGTCTAGAGAATAAGTGTACAGAAAAAAATACTTTATTGAGTCTGGACGGTACGATAGTTCTTCATAAAGTTCGCGCTTTATAGCTAGTATAGGGGTCTCCATACTTTCTAAGGCCCCTCCAAACAACCCCCAATATCCAGGGAAAGTAATTGTCGGAATATCATCACGTAACTGAAACAAATAGCGGCCTTGGTAATATGTAATTATGGCTTTCGCCGCCCTTTTAATTATCATTCAATCTATTACCCAAACACCAATAATTATTAATCTATCCAAAACTATGAAGGATATTCCCATACTCTTTCAGCCATTTTTTTGATTTTTTCCAATCATTGATCAAAAGGTCGACATTTTTCCAGAATTTTGGAGAATGGTTCATCTCTACCAGATGAGCGACCTCATGGGCGCAAACATAATTGAGAACATGTTCAGGGGCAAAAACAAGCCTCCACGAAAAAGATAAATTGCCGTTTGACGAGCAACTTCCCCACCTAGATTTTGTATCCTTAACTGTAATTTTATTAATGTTTCTATCCAAAATTTTTGCATAATTCTGACTTCTGGTTCGCATCTCTTCCCGAGCTTTTATTTTAATCCAATCCTTAATCCTGCGAGGAATATGCTCACTCATGCCACTGACACAAAGATCCATTGGCAGATTAGATTTATTCGATTGAATCCATACATTTCCAAAGTTCCTCGGACAGTGTCTTATAACATAATGCTCCCCAAGGATCGGTAATACCGCGCCATCACAAAATTCGACTCGATTTGGGATTTGCGATAACTTATCAGAGAGCCAATTTAGGTGATTCTGTATAAAATTCTTAATAATGGGAGTTGAAGTTTTTCTTGGATAAGTCAGAACAGCGGCATTACGGCTCGGGTCTATACGCAGACTTATTCGCTTGGTCCGATCATTGATTTTTGTTTGCACAAAAGTCCTGGTTCCCGAAGGAAGAAGAATATCGATCCCTTGGATATTTCTATCAGACACAAAAGATATTCCCAATACATTGTCATTCGGAACGCTACGAGCCATTCTCCATTATACCGTGAGAATAGCTTTTATGAAGAATAAAACTCTTCTTTGAGAAGAGCAAATATCATGTGGTCCTCCCATTCCCCATTAATCTTCAAATATTTTTTGGCTAAGCCTTCATATCGGAAACCAGCTTTGTTCAGCACACCTTGACTAGGATGATTAGTTGGTAGACATGCCGCTTCGACTCTGTGAAGAGATAAATTATCAAAAACAAAATCACATGCTCCGTGAACTGCCTCAGTCATATATCCATTTCGTGCGTATTCGAGACCCATCCAGTATCCGAATGAAGCCGATTGAGCTACACCACGCTTTACATTAGCAATGGTTATTCCTCCTACGAGAACATTATCTAATCTTCTAAAAATAAAAAAAGCATATCCGCGGTCATTACTCCAATCTTCTGAGTACTTTGACAAGCGACGTCGAAAGGAGGCCTTTGTCAGGGCATCAACAGGCCAAGTGGGTTCCCACGGAGTCAAAAATTTGCGGCTATCTGATCTAACTTTAACCCACGCCGACCAATCTCCGCGCACAGGTGAACGCAAAAACAAACGTGGAAGAGTAATTCTCGGTTCAGATAAAATTGAGGGGAAAAAATTTAAAGCCACAACATATTTCAATTATTATTAAAAATACAAGTCGAACACGACAACTAAATTCAGGCAAGCCTTAGACCTAGTATAGATCTGTAATTATTTCAGTCTATCACAAAATTTTTCGTATGATTCTAAATTAGAAATAGGGCCAAGTGCAGTCAGTGTGGGAACAGTAGCCAAAAGTTTTTTTATTACTCTTTTCACAGAAATTATATCAACCTGATTGACCTTTTCTACTATTTCCTCAACCGACATAATACCGCCATGAACTAGGAGATGTTGAGCCATTTGCTCACAACGGTTAGAGGTCGTTTCACGACTCATTAATAGGCCAGAACGTAGTTGTACTTTTGACCTCTCAATTTCTAATTCAAGATCGCTTTCTATAATCCCCAATAATTCATCGCATACTACTGGCACTAATTCCTTTATCTGTTTTTCACCTGTCCCAGCATAAATCCCCAATATACCACTATCTCTGTAAGCAGAGGTGAATGCATAAATTGAATAGACTAAACCTCGTTTTTCTCTAACTTCTTGGAACAAACGTGAAGACATGCCTCCACCCAGCAACATGGATAATACCTGTTGAGCGTAAAAGTCCGGGTCATAAAAAGTTACTCCGGGGAAACCTATGATTAAGTGAACCTGTTCTAATTTTTTATGCTGCCGCCAATCACCACCTACATAGTTTGCAGGCTCCAACTCTGGAATTTGTTTTTTAGAAATCGAAGAGAATTTACTGTTTACAAGATCTACGAGGTTATCGTGGCAGATATTCCCCGCTGCAGAAAAAACCATTTGCTCACCACCATAATTATCATTTATGAATTTAATTACGGTGTCTCGCGACATTTTACTTATAATTTCTCCAGTGCCAAGAACCGGACGGCCAAGTCCCTGGTCTGGATAGGCTGTCGACTGAAAATAGTCGAAAATTATATCATCTGGTGTATCTGCGCACTGTCCTATTTCTTGCAATACCACATTGCGTTCGCGATCTAACTCTAATTCTGCAAATATGGAGTTTTGCAGAATGTCACTTAGGATATCAACTCCTAAGCTCATATCAGCCTTTAAAAGTTTTGCATAATAAGCCGTCTGTTCCCGAGAGGTATATGCATTGAGATGTCCTCCAACAAGCTCTACTTCTTCAGCTATGGCCGCCGCACTTCTACCGTTAGTACCCTTGAAGGCCATATGTTCTAAAAGATGGGCTACCCCATTCACATTTGCGGACTCATTCCTTGTACCAATTCCAAACCAAGCACCAAGCGAAACGCTCTCTACAGAATTCATCGTATCACTAACAACTCGTATACCATTGTCCAAGGTAGTAACTTTAACGTGAGACTCAGACATTTGTATTATCCGCTATATAATTGGATACCGAATCAAAATCATTTGGAAGTTCGACTGTGTATTCTTTTTTTTCTAATAAATCATCGAGTTGAGCGGGCAACTCAGGATAGAAGCCCGTCGCCCTATACACAGCTTCAGGAAATTTAGCTGGGTGAGCGCAAGCCAAAGAGATAATTGGTATTTCGGGAGACACTAATCCAGATGATCTAATTTGATGCGCTGCTTCTAATCCAACCGCGCTATGGGGATCTATTATCTCACCTGTATCCTTATGAGTTTTTTTGATTCTAGCTAAGGTCGTTTCATCGTCCACACTAAGAGCTGAGAAAATATTTGCTCTTCTCGCGATTAACTCCGTTTCAATGTCAAAATAGCCATTAGTTCGAAAATTTTCTATTATTTCATTTGTTAATGAACCATCACGTTCGCATAAATCAAATAAAAGTCGCTCAAAATTACTAGACACCTGAATATCCATACTTGGACTCAAACTAGGCCTGACCTGCTTGATTTCCATTTTACCAGAATAAAAAAATCTCGACAGAATATCGTTTGTGTTAGTTGCAACTACTAAGTTCTCAATTGGTAATCCTAGCGCTTTTGCCGCGTAGGCAGAGAACACGTTGCCAAAGTTTCCTGAAGGTACCGAGAAACCTACTTTACGATTGGGGACCCCCAATGCTAACGCGGCCCAAAAATAGTAGATGATCTGGGGCAATAATCTCGCCCAGTTAATTGAATTAACTGCCGAAAGATTATATTTATCACGGTATTCCAGATCATTAAACAATGATTTAACCATGTCTTGGCAGTCATCAAAGGTACCCTCCAAAGCGATCGCATGGACATTTAAGGCATCAACCGTTGTCATCTGCCTTTGTTGAATATTCGAGACCCTTCCTTTGGGAAACAGGATAAAAATATCGATCGCTTCCCTATTTCTGCAAGCTTCAATAGCAGCTGACCCTGTATCGCCCGATGTTGCACCAACTATTGTTGTTCGCTTTTTGCGTCTTTGAAGTGCTTCATCAAATAATCCCCCAAGGATCTGCATGGCGTAGTCTTTGAAGGCAAGCGTTGGACCATGAAACAACTCTAATAGCCACAGGTTATCTTCTAGCTGCTTCAATGGTGCTACAGCTGGATGTCCAAATTTGTCATAGGTATCACGGACCAGCTTATCAAAATCATCACTTGAGATGCTATTGCCAATAAATGGTTTCATAACTTGAATTGCTAGATCAGCGTATGATAATCCCCGCATGGATTCAATTTCATTTTTGCTAAATTTTGGCCACTCTTTGGGCAAATAAAGTCCGCCGTCTCGAGCTAACCCTGTGATCAGAACATCATCAAAATCTAATTCCGGGGCAACCCCCCGCGTGCTAATATATTTCAAAAGTATCTCCAGAGCCAATATTTGGCCACACTAGCCTTGGCTTCGCCGTCTTGCAAGAATGATGGCGCTACCTATAAAATAAAAGGATTAAACTATGAATATCAAGACAATAGCTATCCAGTCACCCGGGGACATGGGACATGGGGTTGGTCGACTACTTGTTGAAGGCGGTTATAGGGTCGTGTCTGCCTTGGAAGGGCGTTCAAAAAGAACAAAAACACTGTCCCAAGAGGCAGGAATTGAAGATGTTGGAGATATAGATAATTTGTTCAATAGCGTTGATGTAATACTATCGATTATGAGACCAGATAAGGCTGTTGAATTTATTGAAACCCTAGCAAAAAAGACTACCAAGTACCCCTCGAGACCAATCATTGTGGATCTTAATGCAATCTCGCCAAACACGGGAAAGAATGCGGCTCAGAAAGCAAGTAGTGTCGGATTAAAATTTATAGATGGCGGGATCATTGGGGGACCGCCTAGAGCACCCAAAAATGAAAGCCCGCGCTTATACGTTTCTGGACCAAATTCGCAAGAGCTTACCTCCTTAAATGCAACAGGCCTTGACTTCCGAAGCTTAGGGAATGAAATAGGGTCCGCCTCTGCCATAAAAATGTCATACGCGGCTATGACAAAAGGACTAACGGCCATAGCAATAAATTCAATGATCATCGCTAAGTTAGAGGGTGTAGAGGATGCGTTCGCCCAAGAGTTAAATTCTAGCCAACCTAGTCTTTTTAATCATATGAAAAAGTGGCTGCCAGATATGTGCCCAAAAGCCTATCGATGGGTGGGCGAAATGGAGGAAATAGCAAAAACTTTCGACGACAATAATTTATCTGAAAAGCTTTTCCATGGCGTGGCAGAAACATATATGGTTGTGGAAAAGTCTATTTTGGGTGAAGAAATTGTGGAAAAAAGGAAGAAAGGACAAACAGCTGAAGATGTGACAGATATCCTTGCCAGTTTCGTCTCGAAAAATTAGTCTTCTAATAAGTTTTTGAGGCTTTACCGAGATATCTGCTGTTCAAGTGTGCCAAAAAGGCCGTTGTCGAGAGTGAGCTTCCCGTCGCTTTAATCAATATTTCTTCGGTACTAAGTGCGCTTCCGACGCTATGTACGTTTATTTTCAGCCAATTCAACAGTGTAGAAAAATATCCCTTTGAAATTTGTGCCAATATATCTGGGTGATCTTTTCTAACGGCAGAGAATAGTTGAGCAGCAGCCAAAGCACCAAGAGTATAGGTAGGGAAGTAACCAAATGCTCCGTCATACCAGTGTATATCTTGCAGGCAACCCCGCAAATCATCCGGAGGTCGCGTCCCAAAACTCGATTCAAATGCTTCGTTCCATGCATCAGGTAAATCCGGAACTGAAAGATCACCGCGCATGAGGGCCTTCTCTAGTTTATAACGAAGTATAATGTGGAGGGGGTAGGTGATTTCGTCCGCATCAACCCTAATAAAGTTAGGAGTAACTCGCTTTGAATTGTTACTTAGCTCCTCTGCCTTCCACGGATCTCCTCGCACCATAAATTCTTTTGCTATGATGGGGGCCAAAAACTTAAAAAACTCCAGAGATCGGCAAACTTGCATCTCCATTAATAGTGATTGACTCTCATGAAGCACCATCCCTCTTGCAGACCCCACAGGCTGTCCTCGCCAACAACTTGGCAAACCTTGTTCGTACAGAGCATGACCCGTTTCATGGATCACACCCATTAAACTGCCTGTCCAGTCATTCTCATTATACCGTGTGGTTATTCTGACATCATCTGGAGTGCCACCCGAAAAGGGGTGAACACTTGTATCGAGGCGACCTTTCAAGAAGTCAAACCCTAGTGCCTTCATAATTATTTTACCTAAACTCTTTTGATTCTGAACAGGCACCGGGGTTGAATATGTGGGAAAATCAATATCAGCTTGATACTCTATTACTTCTGGAAGGAGCTTTTGCAATGCCGGTTCTAATAAAGCAAAAATTGTATCAATTTGAGCCGATGCTCCACCCGGCTCGTACTCATCTAAAAGACTATCATATGAATTAGACTTGAATGTTTCCGCTTTAATAGCAGCAATCTGTTGCGTTAAATTAACAACTTCCCCTAATGATCCGGCAACAACCTGAAAGTTATTCTCTTTTCGAGCCACCTGCCATTGTCCCTCGCAGGCAGCACAGGCGCGCGAATGTTCTTCGACCAGCTTAGGAGACAAGGCTACTGCATGTCGATAAATACGCCGAATTTCAAGTAAATTTTTCTGTTCTATATCATCTAACTCAGCCGTATCTGCTTTATCTAGCAATTCTAATGTTAATGAATCGGTTATTTCTTCATGTTTCAAAACAGAGAGAATAGCAATTTGTTCGGCGCGTGCAGCACCAGACCCGGAAGGCATTATCGCTTGGCGATCCCAGGAAAGCATGGCTATCGCATCCGAGAGGGCTGCAACACGTTGCCATTTTTTAGTTAATTCGAAGTATGATTTTTTACTAGTGTTAGTCATCTTCACATTTACGAGTATGATATACGATATAAACAGCAAGTAACGTAATGGCCAAAAGAAACCAGGTTACAGCATATTTCAAATGCTCGTTTCGTACCTCAATTTTTCCCGCAGCACCTATAGGTAATTTATACGGACCCGGCGCTCTAAGTTCATCGATATAATAACCAGGAACTGGACCAATGTCTCTGTATTCGGCAATTTGTCTTGTATTGATGTAAAGCCAGACCTCATTGTTTGGCTCATTTTCGGGAACAAAGTAGCCTTTTCTGTTATCTTCTCTCAAAATTCCTTCCATGGAGACAAGACCCGTGGGTATCGTTTGGGGTCGGCTTTTCCTTTCACGAAGTTTTTCTGGAATCCAACCTCTATTAATTAAAACAATCCGGTTTCCATTAAATAGGAAGGGTGTAACTATATGAAACCCGGCAGTTCCCTCAAAAGTTCGCCCGGTCAGCAAGATCTCCTTATCATGCAAAAAACGGCCTGTCGCTCTAACACGCGTGTACCTCCAGTCAGTACTTTCTTTTATGTCTAAAGGCGGAATAACCGGCTGTTTTGCCATCTGTTGCTCAAATGATGCGATGATATCTTGCTTCCAACTCATACGTTGGACCTGCCAACTACCCAGAAGGATTAAAATAATAAACGTTGGAACGGCAAATAAAGTCGGCCCGATCGTTGGTTTAAATTTCCACTCGCCTAACATTTAGATAAAAACCTTCCAAACGTGATGCAGTTCACTTCCAAGTTAAGCAAGGATTTGCACCATCAGAATTATTACTACTTGATCAATATTTGAAAACCGCAAATTAAACGAACTGAGGTAATGAAATCAGATCTCTTTCCATTATGCTGAAAAGTATTCCTTGTCTTAACACTAAATTAATAGAGCATAGATTTACCAATTGTGATGGGAATCACGTCGCTATGACAACTTAAAAACTTGTTCCAAGAACTAATCTTCAGAAAGATAGAATCAACCACCCCACCAATAAATGCATATGAAAAGAAATAACCAAACAACATCAACAAAATGCCAATACCAAGCGGCAGCCTCAAATCCAAAATGGTGTTCTGGTGTAAAATGGCCAGCCCGAGCTCTAAACCAGCAGACTATTAAGAAACAGGTTCCCACAAAAACATGAAAACCATGAAAACCGGTCGCCAAATAAAATGTCGACGAGTAAATACCATCAGTGAATTTAAATGTTGCGTGATCATATTCATAAATCTGCAAAGCGGTGAAAGCTATACCTAGTAGTATTGTATAAGCGAGCCCTTTTATAAGGTTTTCTCGATCGTTTTTCAAAAGCGCCGCATGTGCCCACGTAACCGTACAACCGGACAACAACAAAATCATGGTATTAATCAAAGGAATATCCCAAGCGCTAAACGTTTCTATTCCTGCTGGTGGCCAAACTCCTGTATCCGGGTATAAGGAAGCATCAAAAAACGCCCAGAAGAACGCAAGGAAAAACATAACTTCCGAAGCTATAAACAATATCATACCATAACGCATACCTATTTGAACTATCGGCGTATGGTGCCCTTGATGCTCGGCTTCCTTGATAACATCCCTCCACCAGAATGCCATCGTTGCTAGGATCGCTACAAAGCCAACCCCCATTATTATCGCGCCAAAAGGCTTTTCATGCATAAACATGATTGCACCAATAGCGGCAACAAAACCCGCCATAGCTCCCAGAGCCGGCCATGGGCTTGGCTCTACAAGATGAAAAGAATGACTATGTCCACCGCTCATACGTTTCTCATTCCCTTTTTACAAGCTACCATCAGTTTTTTAGGCTAAAATTAGCTTCTTAATACAACTTTAACAAGGTCTCAACTTGCATTTTCTTTTTTTGTCTTCCCCACAAGGGATTGGTCCTCTGATGGAAAAAACGTGTAGGATAAAGTTATGGTTGTAACATCGTCCAAATTTGGATCATTAACAATATCCGGGTCAATAAAGAAAGATACCGGCATCTCTACCGCCTCCTGAGGTGCCAAGAGTTGCTCGACAAAACAAAAGCAGTCTATTTTATTGAAATACACGCCCGCCTTCTCTGGCGTGACATTAAAAGTCGCTGTACCCACAACAGGATCTTTTCCTGTATTCTCTGCCTGATAAAACGCCAATGCATTTTGCCCTACGGAAATATCTATTGATGTTTGTACTGGTTGAAAATTCCAGTCCAAAGTGGGTTTAGTGTTTGCGTCAAACCGAATCTTTATTTTACGCTCCAGTATTTGAGACGAGGGACTAGTCACTTGTTGCGTTGTCCCGCCATACCCTGTGACTTGGCAAAATAGCTTATATAGGGGTACCGATGCATAGCTCAAAACCCCCATTCCCATGATCAAAACTAATAGAAAACCCAGGGTTCTGTACTTCTTCAGAGCTGAAGACTGTGAATTTTGATAAGAAGCGGACAAGATCAAAACATCCGAACTATGGTGATGAGATAAAATAACCCAGAAAACCCAAGAACTGCAGCGAGTACGGCGAGGTTACGACCACGTTTGTTTGCACGAAACGCGAGACCTGTTTCTGTTTCTATTTTCTTTTCCTTTGCCTCAGTCATGCCTGCAGTCCAATTCATTACGCGATGGAGTTAAAGTCAACACAGCGGTCTACGATCATCGCAAGAAATAATAAGAAGAGATAAAATATAGAAAAACCAAAAAGCTGCTTACAGTTCTTATCCGAGTCGTCCCGCATCACTCGCCATGCAGTAGCAATAAAAAGGGCGCCTAGTAGTGCTGCCGTCGCGCCGAATACAGCCCCTAAAGTCCCAAGCCAAAAAGGCACTATGCCCAATGGGCCCAGAACGATGCTGTAGAGCAAAATCTGTTTTTTTGTCTCGTATCTTCCGTGAACTAAAGGCATCATAGGAACGCCTGCCGCTTTATAATCGTCGCTCTTATAAAGCGATAACGCCCAAAAATGTGGAGGTGTCCAGATGAAAATAATCGTAAATAATGTAATAGATTCAACACTGACCGTGCCAGTCGCAGCTGCCCAGCCTATCATTGGCGGAAATGCTCCAGCCGCTCCACCTATCACTATATTTTGGGGAGTGCGTCGTTTTAGCCAGATCGTGTAGATAAAAACGTAGAACATTATCGTCACCATAAGCAGAGTCGCAGCGACCCAATTTATCGCCAGTCCCATTACCATGACGGATCCACCCGCAAGCAAAACACCAAATGTGAGAGCCGCCTCAGCAGTCACTTTACCTGAAGGGATAGCACGTGACTTTGTTCTAGACATGATCGCATCGATGTCTCGATCATACCACATGTTAATAGCACCAGACGCGCCTGCACCAAAGGCAATACAGAGGATGGCTATTGTTTGTAAGATTGGATTACCATCACCAGGGGCAAGGAATAAACCAACGAATCCGGTGAAGACTACAAGGGACATCACCCTTGGCTTCAATAGCGATATGAAATCAAACAGTGGGGTCCAGACCGAGCCAGCCGGTTTAGACAGCGTATGAGTGGCTAAAACTGTATTGGACACGATAACAAGCCCCTAAAGTTCCTATAATCTGTCTTAATTATTAACCCTCGGCAAATCCTCATAAGTATGAAAAGGAGGAGGAGACGATAGAGTCCATTCTAATGTCGTAGCGCCATCTCCCCACGGATTATTTTCCGCACGGCGCTTCCTGATGAATGCTTCAAATATCATTATCACGAATATTATCGTGCCTAGCCCAGCTAAATAAGCCCCATAAGATGCCACTTGGTTCCACCCGTGCAACGCCTCTGGGTAGTCGATATATCGTCGCGGCATCCCTGCTAAACCAAGAAAATGCATCGGGAAGAATGTCAAGTTCACTCCAATAAACGTTATCCAAAAATGCAATTGCGCTAGAATATTGCTGTAATTATAACCGGTCATCTTAGCAAACCAGTAATAAAAGCCACAAAAGATCCCATAGACTGCACCAAGTGATAACACATAATGGAAATGGGCTATGACGTAGTAGGTGTTATGAAGCATAATATCAACCCCGGCATTCGCCAGGACAACGCCAGTCACACCACCCACGGTAAACAGAAAAATGAAACCTAGAGCCCACAACATTGGAATTTTGAAGGTGATGGATCCACCCCACATTGTTGCTATCCAAGAGAATATTTTTACTCCCGTTGGGACGGCAATGACCATAGTGGCGGCAGTAAAGTACGCCCTGGTATCAACATCCAGCCCAACCGTATACATATGATGGGCCCATACAATAAATCCAACGAAACCTATCGATACCATAGCGTACGCCATTCCCAGATAACCGAAAACAGGCTTTCTGGAAAAGGTCGAGATCACATGGCTTACTATACCAAAAGCTGGAAGGATCATAATGTAAACTTCTGGATGGCCGAAGAACCAGAACAGATGCAAAAATAAGATGGGATCGCCACCACCCGATGGAATAAAAAACGTAGTTCCAAAATTACGATCTGTAAGAAGCATTGTGATAGCTCCCGCAAGCACGGGAAGCGCGAGCAAAAGTAAAAATGCCGTGATCAGAATAGACCACGCAAACAAGGGCATACGGTGTAAAGTCATCCCCGGGGCACGCATGTTGAATATCGTTGTTATGAAATTGGCCGCCCCTAAAATCGAAGATGCACCAGCCAAATGGAGCGATAATATTGCCATATCCATGGACATCCCAGGCGTCCCCTCTTTCCCGGACATGGGCGGATAGATAGTCCAACCTACTCCAGCGCCTCCATCTGCAAACATTGATAAAAATAACAACAGGAAGGCCGGGATCAAAAGCCAAAAACTAATATTATTCATTCGCGGAAATGCCATATCTGGCGCGCCTATCATAAGCGGCACAAACCAGTTTCCAAAACCACCAATCAACGCCGGCATTACGACAAAAAAGACCATAATAAGACCATGGGCGGTTACATATACGTTCCAAACATGTCCATTTTCCATATATTGGACACCAGGATCCTGAAGCTCCATTCTCATATACATGGATATTCCGCCCCCAATCAAACCTGCTACGATTGAGAAAATCAGATACATTGTTCCAATGTCTTTATGATTAGTCGAGTAGAGCCACCTCAAGAACCCCGTTGGCGTACCGTGGTCATGGCTATCGTGTTGGGCATGATCCGCACTCATTTTATATTTCCCCTGGCTTACTGTTTATTTTCAATAGTGCTCGCTACCCTAAATTTGGGCGGAGCTGATGCGAATTTAGTTTTGGCTTCAATTAGCCAATTTTCATACTCTTTTTCCGACACAGCTTTAACAGCTATCGGCATGGCAGAGTGATTAATTCCACAAATCTGGTTGCACTGGCCATAGACCCAGCCTTCTTTATCTATCTGCATCCACGCCTCATTAATCCTTCCGTTTATCCCATAAATTTGTACAACCGCTGAAGGGAGGAAAAACGAATGCATGACATCATTACTGGTGATGAGTAATTGAATTTTTTTGCCCGTTGGCACAACTAACGGGTTATCAACTGAAAAAAGATACGCTTGCGTCTTTGGGTCTATTTCCTCTTTCGGTATCATATAGCTATCAAAAGTTACTTTCTGATCCGGGTACTCGTATGTCCAGTACCACTGGTTTGCGGTAACCTTTATTGTCATATCAGGGTCAACAGCGCGATCACCGTAGTACAGCGTTTTAAATGATGGCACCGCTACAATAACTAAAATTAACACAGGTACAGCGGTCCAAAGTATTTCTATGAATGTATTGTGTGTGGTCTTGGTGGGATTTGGGTTATTCGAAGCCTTAAATCTAAAACAGACATAAATCATCAAAACCAAGACAAATAGTGATATTGCTGCAATCAACCACAAAAGATAGTCATGGAATTCGTGAATACGGACTGCAACAGGGCTTACCGGTTCAGGAACACCTAATTGCCACTCTCGTGGTAAAGCCGCCAGAGCGCCTGTAATCATCACGGTGTACATCAATATTATTAGGCCAACTAATTTTTTGAAGCCCATATTCAATCGCCGAATTATTTTCATCCCGACTACTCTTTCGTTCCCGTGCCAATCGCCTAAAGCTGCCCTCAAAAAGGACCTCTTTTGACGCCGATCATGTTGCTCATCCCCATGAAGCATACTCTGTCGGTTGCAGAGTCATGCTTAACCTAACGTAACAGCATGCCAAAAACCAATGCCTAGGCCTATGATTTAAGTGATTTATTCTATAAAGACAACCCCAGGCTTTTGAAATCTATGCTAGTGACATTTCTTGAAATGAACTATATCAAAAAAGACACCCGTGTACGATAATAAATCACTGTTTTCAGAAAGATTAAATTAATGAGCGAGCTTAAGATAACGGACGATATATTTTTCAATCAGACCGATCTGGATCAAGATTCTATACAACGGATTGTCTCCGACTCAATTGGACACTGTGATGATGGAGAGTTATTTATCGAATATCGCCAATCTGAAGCCTTTGGGTTTGATGATGGCCGTTTGAAAACAGCTACATTTGATTCATCACAAGGTTTCGGTCTTAGAGGTATAGTGGGAGAAACGAGAGCATACGCTCATGCATCCGAACTCTCCGAAACATCCATAAAACGTGCTGCTGAAACTGTGAAAGCCCTCAAATCTGGACAGCAAGCTTTAGCTACCAATAATCCCGCACGAACAAATGCGAAATTATATTCAGATGAAAACCCAATTCTGAATATGGAGTTTTCCGATAAGGTTAAGCTTTTACAAGATATTGATTCATACGCTCGTTCCAAAGACCCCAAAATTCAACAGGTTTCGGCTTCTTTGTCAGCTTCTTGGCAGGCAGTTCAGATTCTGCGGGCGAATGGGCATCGTGCCGCAGATATTAGGCCACTAGTGAGACTAAATATTTCCGTGGTTGTTGCAGATGGTGATAAAATGGAAGCTGGCGGCACGGGCGTGGGTGGTCGTATGAACTATGCTAGCTATATTGAGACTGAAAATTGGCAAGCTCAAGTAGACGAGGCTTTTCGATTAGCGATGGTTAACTTAGAGGCCGTGCCGGCCCCAGCTGGGGAGATGGATGTTGTTCTAGGTCCAGGTTGGCCGGGTGTTATGCTCCATGAGGCTGTTGGCCATGGATTAGAGGGAGACTTCAACCGCAAAGAAACATCTACATTTACTAATATGATCGGAAAAAGAGTGGCGTCGCCAGGAGTGACTGTTATTGATGATGGAACGATCCCAGATAGACGAGGGTCAATAACGATTGACGACGAAGGAACTCCATCACGAAGGAATGTTTTAATTGAAGACGGAATACTAGTTGGATACATGCAGGACAGACAGAACGCACGACTGATGGGCGTTCCAGAAACCGGCAATGGACGAAGAGAAAGTTATGCTCATCATCCCATGCCGCGTATGACAAATACCTATATGCTGGGCGGAAACGAAGCACCCGAAGAAATCATTAAGTCGGCAAAAAATGGTTTATACGCTGTTAATTTCTCTGGTGGACAGGTGGATATAGTTTCTGGAAAATTTGTTTTCGCAGCAAGTGAAGCATACCTGATAGAAAATGGGAAAGTAACTAGGCCAGTAAAAGGGGCGACACTTATAGGGAATGGCCCGGAAGCCATGAATAAAATTTCTATGATAGGCAACGATATGAAACTAGATGACGGTGTCGGAACTTGCGGAAAAGATGGACAGGGGGTTCCAGTTGGGGTGGGTCAACCCACTTTGAAAATGAACGGAATTACAGTTGGAGGGACAGCCGTTTAATAAGTTTGGAAATTTTTTCCGCCTGGAGACGGTTTTCCACGGAATTGTATTTAAGCTTTCTGCTTTTTTGCTAATATTGTAATTCTTCAAAAATAGGACTGACTGACTTAGACCATTTACCCGAAAACGCCTCCAGCAATTCTTCTGCAGGTGTCCGGCCTCGTTCGGCGATGTCTCGAAGTGTCTCTAAAAAGCCAGATTCATCATTCCCTGAAGGATCTAGCTTGGCCCGCTTTTTTAATCCAGCCGAGGCTATCGCCAGTATTTCTTTGGAAATTTCTTGGACACTTGTTTTTCTAAACGGTGTTGCGAGACCTTTTAAGGGAACTTGATTACGCAATGTTTCCTGTTCCTCTATGCTCCAATCCTTAATCAAATCCCATGCCGCAGATTGCGAGTCAGGATCGTATAGTAAACCCACCCATAATGCCGGTAATGCGCACAGGTTTCTCCAAGGACCGCCATCAGTTCCGCGCATTTCAAGGTATTTTTTTAAACGAACCTCAGGGAAATTGGTCGTCATGTGATCTGCCCAATCTCCCATATGCGGGAGTTGACCCTCAAAACCTTCGAGTTCCCCATTCATGAAATCACGGAAGCTTTTTCCTGCGACGTCGTGATAAATGCCATCGCGGTAAACAAAATACATTGGTACATCTAGAATGTAATCGACATGACGCTCAAACCCATATCCTTTTTCAAAGACAAATGGCAGCATCCCGCATCGATCAGGGTCTGTGTCAGTCCATACATTGCTGCGCGACGATAGAAAACCACTTGGTTTGCCATTTTCGAATGGAGAGTTAGCAAACAATGCTGTCGCTATCGGCTGCAGAGCTAAACTAACTCTGTATTTTTCAACCATATCCTTTTCATCTGAAAAATCTAGGTTGGTTTGAACTGTGCAAGTTCGGAGCATCATATCTAGGCCCAAACTGCCTACCTTTTGCATCCATCGATTCATGATGGCGTAACGTCCTTTGGGCATCCAAGGGATATCATTCCTGCTCCACAGGGGATCAAATCCAAGACCAAGCATACCTATGCCTAACTCTTCTCCAATCTCCTTTACTTGCGCCAAGTGATTGTGAACCTCATCACACGTTTGGTGAATTGTTTCTAGAGGAGCCCCTGAAAGTTCGAACTGACCACCGGGTTCCAAGGTTATGGCACATCCGTTAAGATTAAGAGCAATTGTCTTGCCTTGCTCTTTAATTGGGGTCCAACCAAATCGCGTTAAGCGAGACAAAATCTCTCCAATGCCGTCGCCTCCTTCGTAGGGTAATCTTTTTTTGTCGGATAGACGGAAAGCAAATTTCTCATGCTCCGTGCCAATACGCCAACTTTCACGAGGCGTGCAACCAGATATCAAATCGTCAATTAATTGCGATTTACTTTCAATTGGCACGCCCGATGGATCAGGTGAATTAGACATAATGACCCCAAAAAAATGTGGAATTAGCAACCATAATCAATTTTTTAACCGCACTGGAGAAATATTCCAATCGCCAACAGATGCCTGCCAGCAGGCTAAAGCTGCGAAAGCAGCCGTGTCAGATCTCAACACTCTTCCCCCTAAACTTACACGACACACATTGCTGAGTTTATCGAGTTGGTCAAGTTCCGAGTTGGAAAAACCACCTTCTGGACCAATCAGCAATCCGGATGGACCCGTGTGTTTTTGGAATTCCTGTAGAATAGGCTTTCCGCCTCCTGTTTCGTCACAACAAAATAAAAATCTTTCTTCTGGCCATTTTTTTAATAATTCTTCAAACTCAGTTGGTTTTCCAATCTCAGGAACAGTTAGTCGATCAGACTGTTCGGCAGCTTCTATCGCATTCGATTTCAATCTCTCTATGTTTATTCGCCCAACCGCGGTACGTTCGGTAAAAACAGGCCAGAGCATGCTGGCTCCCAGTTCGGTAGCCTTCTGAGCGATAAAGTCAATCCGCAATCTCTTAATTGGTGCGAATACAAGCCAGATGTCTGGAGAAGAACATTGATTCCTTATACAAAATTTCGCACAAACCTCTATTTCTTTTCTTCTAATTGCGGTAATTTCGGTCTCCCATTCACCATCTACGCCGTTGAAAAGTCCTATCCTATCGCCTTCGTGCAATCTTAAAACATTACGAAGATAATGAGATTGATCCTTGGGTAGCGTTAGAAGGTCATCAGCTACTAAATTTTGTTCTACAAATAAACGTGCTTTTAAACTACTAATAACCATGAGTTACTCTTCAATTGATTTGGCTTCTGGTGCTAAAGCCAATAATTGGCCTAGAAAACCGGTAATTAGATAATTATGCTAATAGAGGAAAATACATTTTCAGCCAAATTTTTTATCGGGTTCTATTATTTCTTAGATCTACTAGCTATTTCTAAACTAGCTTATCAAAAATTTTGGTGATGGTCATCAAAGGGTTCAAAAAAACAAATTTGGATAACAGTATATGTTAGGGCTTCCATTACCAGTATGACAAATTTTAGTGATATAGCTGAAGAGGGTTGGGTTAAGAATTTGCTCCCAAAACCGGTTCGTCCATATGCCCTATTAATGCGTCTAGACCGACCGATAGGCACTTGGCTACTTTTACTTCCCTGCTGGTGGAGCTTAGCTTTGGGCTGGCAGCTAAACCGGGATCAAATAACTCTTTTGGAACTTGGTTACTTGTATTTGTTATTTACCGTTGGCGCTATTTTAATGCGCGGCGCAGGTTGTACGATCAATGATTTATGGGATAGAAAACTTGATCAACTGGTTGCCCGAACCGCGGATAGACCCATCGCTTCAGGCGTTATCAGCGTCACTAATGCTGTATTATTTCTTCTCCTTCAATTAACGCTCAGTCTAACGATATTGCTACAACTAAATGAAACTTGCTGGCTCTTGGGTTTTTTGGTTTTGTTATTGGTTTTTTCATATCCTGCGTTCAAGCGATTTACTTATTGGCCACAATTTATTTTGGGACTCACATTTAATTGGGGTGCTCTAATGGGTTGGGTTTCTATTACCGGAGAAATAAATATACCAAGCGTTTTACTATACTTAGCTGGCGTATTTTGGACACTTGGTTATGACACAATATACGCCCATCAAGACAAAGAAGATGATGCCCTGATCGGTGTAAAATCTTCTGCCTTAGCCCTTGAGAATTCGACTAAACCATTTATTTACATCGTTTATATCATAACTATGGCGGGAATTTTCCTGATAGGATGGATAAGCGAGTTTTCCATTCCATTTTATTTGGTTTGTTTGATCGCTTTTTGCCAATTAATTTGGCAAATACGCACTTTAGACCTAGATAGCCCAAACGACTGTCTCAAAAAATTTAAATCAAACCGTTTCTTTGGCTTCCTAATAACTTTTGCCATATTTCTAGGTTGATATGAACCAATATCATCGATTTTTTATCCAGAAAAATACCGAATTAGGATCACCTCCGTTAGTCCCTGAAATAAAGCTTCATCTCGCTGTTGATGCCACAGAATTATGGAAAATGACTACAAAAGAGCTAAAAGATAACGGTCTTCCTCTACCATTTTGGGCATTTGCATGGGCTGGCGGACAGGCCTTGGCGCGCTATATCTTGGATAATCCTCAATTAGTAGAAGATAAATCCGTTTTAGATATGGGAGCGGGAAGTGGGCTTGTAGGATTATCAGCTCTTTTTAGTAATGCATCTAAGGTTGATTTTAAAGAAATAGATTGCTTTGCCGCAGAAGCAATACACCTCAATCTCGCCGCGAACCAGTTAGATCAGAATTTTCAAGTTATACTAGAACACTTGCCCATATTTACTCCCCAAAACCAAAACCGATGGGATGTTATTTTAGCAGGTGACGTTTTTTATGAGCAAGAAATGTCAAACATTATCTTATACGATTTACGAAAGTTTGCTCGATTAGGGAATCTTGTTCTCGTTGGCGATCCAGGTCGAGCATACTTTCCTAAAGAGGGCGTTAAAAAATTGGCCCAATATCCTGTTGAAACTCCAATTTACCTCGAAGAGCAAAATATTTCTGAAACAACGATTTGGCAAATAGTACCAATGCCGTAGGTTATCCTGAATGATTTCTGATCATCAAATAACTTTGACGAATTTAGCCAGACACAGCGGCAGCATTGATTGAGGCTACAGCTAATTTTACAGAAACCAATAAAATAGCCGTGCCAACTTGCCCCTCCTCAATTCTTTTAGAAAGGTCTCTAAGCCAAATATCTATGATCCAGAATGTCGCAAGCTGGATCACTAACGTGACTATTCCCCAGATGACTATATCGTATACATTAACACTACTAGCCATACAAAACGCCAGAGGAATAGCAAGACCTAAAATAGCTCCGGCAAGCGAAATCGCTGCTGCAGTATTGCCTTCCCGTATTAATGCTCTTTCATCATGCGAGGTGATCCACATGTAAATGAATACCCCTATCACCAGCATTAAAACAGTGACGCCAAAGTGCGAGAGTAGAAAAGGAATTCCTGCAAGGAAACTCTGTATGGCAGCGTCCATTAATTTATCCACTTTTTAATCAATTTATCATGGTTCATCTTAACATGGCCTTATAGAATTAAGTAGAATTTAGTTTCAGATTATTTCTTAAGACGACAACACCGTTCCCTGCACTAAAGAAAGGGTTTTGACAATCTTATTATCCAGCATTCCGGCAACTTTTGCATCAAACAACTTGAAATGTGGCATTTGGAGATGCATTTCAAAGGCGGGCTTATCATTATAAACCTCATACAGAAAGCATTCCCAGGGTTCATTGGAGTCGAAACAAACATCAAATTGTTTACATCCCGGTTCAAGTTCAAGTGATAGTCGCGCGTTTTCCAACATTAGTGGTTTGAACTGCTCAATCTGATTACGTTTGACTGAAAAATTAACAGTAACAACGAACATTTGAACCCCCAAATCTTAATATTTATAAGATTAATTAGAATAAATTTTATTTTCGCATGCCATTTCGAGAAACGAAACTCACTTTTCCTTGGCCAGTTTTGTTTCAACAAGCTTTGCCCAGTAACTCGCTCCAAGCGGCAATACTTCATCATTAAAATCGTAGTGTGGATTGTGGACCTCACAATTCCACTTACCCTCACCTTGTCCAATCGTTACATACCCACCAGGAATTAAATTCGACATATAGGCAAAATCTTCAGAGCCCATCACTCTGTTACTATTTCGATTAACATTAGTCTCTCCTACTATCGCTGCGGCTACATCCCCCGCAAAATTGATTTCATCTTCAGAGTTTATTAAAGGGGGGAAAGTCTTACGAAAATCAACTTCTGCAACGGCTCCCATTCCTTCAGCAATATTTTTTGATAATTTATTAATGTTGGTTTCTATTAACGACATTACGTCATTCGAGAATGTTCTCGCAGTGCCTTTCATAATAGCAGTGTGTGGTATTACATTATACGCATCTCCCGACTGAATTTGGGTAATTGACAGCACTGCTGTTTCCTGAGGACTGGTATTTCGTGAAACAATCGTCTGAGCAGCCGTTGCTATATGTGCAGCAATAATTACTGGATCTATTCCAGATTCCGGTCTGGCCCCGTGCGAACCATTCCCACGCACAACTATATCAAAAAGGGCTCCTCCAGCCATGGCTGCACCAGTCCTCATTCCAAATTTTCCTACTGCCAAACCCGGTCTATTGTGCATTCCATACACTGAATCACACGGGAATTGGTCAAATAATCCTTCGTCGACCATAGCCTTCGCACCGCCAACGCCTTCTTCTCCCGGCTGGAATATAAAATGAACACAGCCTTCAAAATTCTTGGATTCCGCAAGGTATTTTGCAGCGCCCAAAAGCATTGTAGTGTGTCCATCATGCCCACAGGCATGCATTACATTGGGGGTCGTAGATTTGTGAGAAAAAGTATTATTCTCTGCCATAGGAAGAGCATCCATATCGGCCCGCAAACCAATACTTTGCGTAGCATTACCCACTCGTAAAGTTCCGACAACACCGGTCTTGCCAAGGCCCTGATGTACCTCTAGGCCCCAAGCCTTCAACTTTTCAGCGACTAGAGAAGACGTGCGATGTTCCTCAAACCCTAATTCTGGATGAGCATGCAGATCTCGGCGCCAGGCAGTCATATTTTCGTGATTAGCTGCTATCTCTGGTATGATTTTCTGATCAGTCATTTTTTATGCTTTCAATATGAGTTGTATTACAGATTTATTCATAACTGAACTAGAGTTTTGAACGCCTTTTACCATGCGCCAGTGTTACCCATACTTGCCCAAGGCTCTTTTATTTCAAGCGCTTCACCCTTTTGCAGAAGTTCAATGGAAACGCCATCTGGAGATCTTATAAAAGCCATTCGACCTTCTTTAGGAGGTCTGTTAATTACAACACCACTTTCTTGTAAAGACTGACAAAGTTCATAAATGTTATCTACCTGATATGCTAAATGACCAAAATTTCGCCCCCCAGAATATTCTTCTGGATCCCAATTAAACGTCAATTCTAAGGTTGGTGCCCAGCCAGCTTTGGCCGACTCGACATCGTCGGATGCGCTAAGAAATATATTTGTATAGCGACCAGCTTCACTCTCCGTCCTTCTAACTTCAACCATGCCAAGCTTACCACAATAAAAGTCTAACGATTCCTGCACGTTGCTAATACGGACCATTGTATGTAGATATTGCACAAAATTCTCCTAAAACAGTTGCCATTGAGATGAACCAAAACTTAAATTTCGGCTGCAGCTCAAGATTAAGTATTAATAACACACATTAAAGTATACCGTTTTTAGAACTAAACGAACTTTAATGCTAAACTCAGTAGGTGGTGTATCTTTGGTCACTCCGGATAATCAAGTCAAACACAAAATTGAAGGTAATACCTACCGGTGGGCAATTTTATTTGGTGTCTGGTTGATATACTTCAGTTTTGGACTGACTGTCGCTGCTTTAGCTCCACTGGTCCCCAAGGTATGCCAAGATTTAAAGATAAGTTATGGGGAAATGGGACTGATCTTGGGTGCTTGGCCGTTTGTTTATATTCTATCCGCACTACCATGTGGCATTTTCTTAGACCGAATAGGCCCCCGACGCGCTCTATTTCTAGCGGCCTTGATAATGGCACTGTCGGGTTTTCTGCGTTGTTTCTCAGACACTTATTTTATGATGGTTGTAGCAGTATCTGTATTTGGGCTAGGGGGGCCACTCATTTCTATTGGCGCACCTAAACTGATCGCTTTTTTGTTTGAAGGAAAAAATAGGGGATTGGCAATGGGGATTTATATCACCGGCCCCGGTGTTGGGGCAGTTATAGCCTTATCCATCACCAATAGTCTTTTATTGCCTCTGTTCGATAATGACTGGCGCTTAGTCATAAATGCCTATGCTTTCTTTACGTTAATGAGTGGATGCATCTGGCTAATTTTGAGTTCTCATCAACTAGGGCGTATTATCGAATCTCAAATTCAAGCTGAAAAGAGTGGCCCCATCGCAGAAACATTTCGAAGCCTGGCATCTATCCCCAGCGTGCAAATAGTTTTGTTAATGAGCATTGGAATTTTTTTCTTCAACCACGGGCTAAACAACTGGCTTCCGGAGATTATTCGATCGAAGGGCCTTAGTTTTGCTGAAGCCGGTTACTGGGCCGCTATACCAACCACGATTAGCATCATAAGCGCTCTTCTGATTCCACGTTTTGCCACAACTGAACGGAGAGTTCTAGTAATGGGTTTGCTAATCCTCGCGGCTGGTTTGGCAACAACTTTATTGCATACTTCGCCTGGTTTTCAACTCGCATTCGGTCTATGCCTGCAAGGCTTGGCCAGAGGTGCAATGATGACTGTTGCGCTTTTAATGTTGGTAGAAATACCAAATGTTGGACCTAAGCGTGCTGGGACGGCAGGTGGTTTATTTTTTACTGCAGCAGAAATTGGCGGTGTTGCAGGGCCACTTGTGATAGGCTTTTTGCACGATTTGACTGGTGATTTTTCTTATCCACTGAATGTATTAACCGTTGTCACATTTTTGCTTCTAGGTTTACTTTTAACGCTTCAAAAAACGTTGAAGCATGACTTAATTAGCTGACAATCCGAGTTTCCCTTCACAGGATATTTTACTTAAACTATGATATTTTTAGATGGTCGTGACGAAAGGACAAAGTCAATGACTAGAAAACGAATGGTTATAGAGATGGGAATGGGCACAGACATTCGCGGGAAAGACTATACCAAAGCCGCATGCCGGGCATTAAAAGATGCTCTTTGGCATAATTCGCTAGGGATAGCTGATATAATGGGCGTTGATGTTGATTCCATGTGGGTCGAGGTCCGTATTGGAATACCCCAACCTGAAAAAGTCAACGTAGAAGAGGTTCTCAGTATTTTACCTCATGGAACAGGTCAAGTTTCCTGTGTAAAAGGGGGTCTTGAGATTGAGAATACAAACCGGAATGACGTTACCATAATAGCAAATGCGGCAGCTATCGTTTATCTTGATGAAACTGAAGGAAATTCGCTATGACAATGAAGCGAGCCATACTTGAAATGGGTATGGGTAACGACTTACATGGCGAGGATTATACCAAAGCAGCAGAACGGGCTATCAAAGACGCATTACATCACAGTTCGCTTAGTTTTATCAGAACTCTAAACATTGATAAAAGTCGACTATTTGTGAATGTTACGATTGGTGTACAAAAACCTGAAAACGTTAAAACGAAAGAACTAGAAAAACTACTTCCAGTGGGGGTAGTTTCAATAAACGTGATTAAAGGTGGGCTCGATGTGCCCGATCATAAAAACAACGACCACGCAGTGATAGCTAGCGCCGCCATTGAAGTAATGTTGGACGTTTAGTTTAAATTAATCGAAAAGACTTTTTAAAACAGTATATCGGTACAATATAACTCAGAATTCAACGAAAGTTTTGGCATCAAACAACATTTCTTTCTGTCAATGCCAATCCTCTAATAATTCTCTCATGACTAAACCGCGATAGGTCGATCGTACGATATTCTCCAAACGTGATTAATTCCATTATAGCTCTTCCTATAGCTGGAGACTGTTGTAAACCGTGTCCTGAGAAACCATTGGCAAAGAGAAAATTATCAATTTCCCCGTGGGGGCCTATAACTCCATTTTGATCCAAAGTATTGTAGTCATACCATCCCGCCCATGCATTGGTGACCTTGACCGCTTCAAAAGCAGGAATGCGGTGAGCTATTGCAGGCCAAATGATGTCGTCGAAAAGAGGGTAGTCTATCTCCATGTCATCCCACGAATCCGGGTCAAGATGAGCAGGAGGAGAGACACCGCATACAAAACCAGTACCCTCTGAGCGTATAAAAACACCCGAAGAATCAATCACCAATGGTAATTTAGGGTTTAATTCTTCCCGACAGTCCAGCCCATAGATAATACGTTTTTTTGGAACGACCGGTAATTGGATTTTTGCTAATTCGGCAACAGCGCCTGCCCAAGCTCCAGCCGCATTGACTAAGAAACTGCATCCCACCTGCACCCCACTATCTAATATTACTGAGCTTATCTTCTGCTTGTGCTTAACTATTTCTGTTACTTCGTCATACAAAAACGTGGCGCCAAGAGCACGCGCTTTTGCTCGAAAAGCGCCGAGCAACAGACTAGGGTCGAGCCATCCCTCCCCTTCATATCCAAAGGAACCAAGAGCAATGCCGTCTGTATTCAACCATGGAAACTTAATTTTTAAGTTTTCGGGGTTCAATATTTCAATCTTGGCACCACATTGACTTTGTAATTGTTGGTTTTCAGCCAGAATTCTCTGACCCTCGGGACTAGCAAGAAAAAGATAGCCTAATTCACGCCAACCAAGCTCTATAGGTTCGTTATCAACGCTTAAATACTGGGAAGCGCGTTTTACAAAATCAACACCAAATAGACCAATTTCGATATTTTCCCGAATTGAAAATTGCTGTCTCACACCTCCCAAGGAACGTGGAGTTGATGCTTTAGCATAACTAGGGTCGCGCTCAATAACAACGACATCGCCTTGGAAGTGAGGGCTAGCCTTAAGAAAATATGCTATAGCACTCCCTATAATACCACCTCCAATAATGACAACATCATATATTTGCATTATGGAACTCTCTTAGAATTTTGTTTAACTTGAAAGGCTTGTCTCGGTATTTTTGGTTCTCCACAGCCTACAACACTCGCTTTAAATTTAATGCATAACAGATTTCAAAAAAGTAATCCTAATTTATTTGACAATATTGTATACTATTAGAGAACTTCTTGGCTCATCGAACTTCGAAAGTATTATGGAAAATAGAATATGGGCAAGTTCACTTCAATAATGTCGGCACCCACCAAGAGCAACGCTGAGTTTTCAGGTGCCATAAAAAAGCCTCGCGGTCATCCAGAAGTAGTCAACATACAGGAACTGAAAACCGAAATTGAGGCATCTTGGGGGAGCACAGAGACATCCAACCAGTTTAAAGCAGCTCTGCTTGAGATATTACGTAGGAGCCTAAATAATGGTTCCCAAGTGATAAAAGAACGTTTCTTGTCCAGAAATAATGGTGCAGAGACAGTACTTGCACAAGCATTTTTGATGGATACTCTTATTCAAATAACCCATGAAACGATTATTGAAAAACTATACAGAGCTCCAAATCCGACCCAGGGAGAACAGTTATGTATTGTTGCGGTGGGTGGATACGGTCGTGGTGAATTAGCTCCCTCGTCTGACATTGATTTGCTTTTTTTACTTCCTTACAAACTCACACCCCACACAGAGCAGGTCGTAGAAACAATACTTTATCTCCTATGGGACATGCGCTTAAAGGTTGGGCATTCCACAAGATCTATCCAAGAGTGCATGCATCAGGCTAAAGCGGATATGACAATAAGGACCGCTATTTTAGAATCCCGTTTTATAACAGGCGAAATATCCTTATTAACCGAGATGGTCAAACGCTTCCAGCGCGAGGTGGTGGTTGGCACAGCCTTAGATTTTGTGGAAGCTAAGTTAAAAGAATCCGAAAATCGTCATAAAAAACTTGGAGACTCTAGATACGTTATTGAACCAAATATAAAAGATGGGAAAGGCGGGCTGCGCGATTTACATAAATTATTTTGGATAGCCAAATACGTATATCAAACGAATACTGCAGAAGAGTTAGTCACAAAAGGTATTTTATCATCGCGAGAAGCCAATCACTTCGCCAAAGCCCAAAAACAACTTTGGACAATACGCTGCCATCTCCATTATTTGGCCGGCCGTGAGGAAGATAGATTGACAGTTGATCACCAGCGAGAAATAGCAACAAAATTAGGGTATACCGATAGATCTGGTAATATCGCCGTAGAAAGATTCATGAAACATTATTATTTGACGGCTAAGAATATTGGCGATCTGACAAGAATATTCTGTGCCGCAATAGAAGAAGAACATCAAAGAAAACCACGTTTACGGATCTCTGCTCCTTGGCAAAAAAATAAAGAGCTAGGAGATTTTAAACTTGAGGGCGGGCGCTTAAATTCAAAATCGGATGCAATATTCGAGAAAGACCCAGTTAATTTAGTAAGAATGTTTTATGTAGCTCAACAAAATGAACTGGAATTCCATCCCCATATCTTGCGTCTAGTAACACAGAATCTCAAAAAAATTGATCGTGCTCTGCAAAATAACAGTGAAGCCAACCGACTATTCTTAGAAATTTTAATATCTAAAAAAGGGCCTGAACGTATTTTACGGCGCATGAGTGAGTCGCAGGTGTTTGGCAGGTTTGTTCCAGATTTTGGAAGGGTCGTGGCACAAATGCAGTACGATATGTATCACGTCTATACAGTAGATGAGCACACTATAATAATGCTTGGTATTTTGTTTAAAATTGAAAGTGGAGAATTGAAGGAGACTGCTCCGGTAGCTTCCGAAGTAATTCATAAAGTAATATCTAGAAAAGAATTATATGTCGCTGTGTTATTACACGACATCGCTAAAGGTAGAGGTGGAGATCATTCTATACTTGGCGAAAAAGTTGCACGCCGTTTATGTCCGCGATTTGGATTATCAAAAGAGGAAACGGAAACAGTTGCATGGCTAGTACGCTGGCACCTCCTGCTAAGTTACGCCGCTTTTAAACGAGATATAAATGACCCCAAGACCATAGAAGACTTAAACGAAATTGTTCAGTCACCCGAACGTTTGAAATTATTACTAGTTTTGACGGTAGCCGATATTCGTGCGGTCGGACCAAATGTTTGGAATGGATGGAAGGGAGCCCTTTTAAGAGATTTATTTTTTAAAGCGGAAGAAGTTCTCCTAGGGCAAAGCCCCAAAGAAGGACTTGTAGAACGGGCAAATCATGTCCATAGCAAGCTCCGAGATGCGTTGTCAAAATGGAAACAAAAAGACTATGAAGAACATATAAAGCGGGGCTACCCTTCGTATTGGTTGATGTATGACATTCCGGCTCTAACTAGGCATGCTGAACTTGTTTTTAATGCTGAGTCGAAAAATGTCCCATTAACAATCCAAAGTCAGCGTGATTATCAAAAAGAGGTAACAGAAATAACGGTATACACCGCTGACCACCCAGGGTTATTTTCACGCATTGCTGGAGCCATGGCTTCGATTGGCGCCAATATTGTGGATGCTCGAATTACAACTATGAGAAACGGAATGGCGTTGGATAGCTTTTGGGTGCATGAGCCAAAGCTAAATTACTCTGAAAAAATGAGTTCCACTGACTACATTAATTCTGCAATAGAACTATCTTTGAATGGGGAACTGAAAATTAATGACGCAATAAAAAAACGCCCCGGAAACTTTCCCAAAAGGGCTAGAAGCATGACAACTGCCCCAAGAGTATTAATCGATAATAAAGCTAGCACAACCCATACAGTTTTGGAGGTAAACGGCACAGATAGGCCAGGTTTATTACATCAATTGACCCGAAAGATAGCACAACAAAATCTCCAAATAAATTCAGCAAAAATATCGACCTATGGCACAAGTATTGTCGATGTGTTCTATGTTAAAGATCTTTTTGGTTTAAAAATTCAAAGTGATCGTCGGATAAATCTAATTAGAAAATATATCTTAGATGAACTCCAGTCCCATTCCGATGGTGTCATGACAGAGATTGAACCTAATCAAACTAAATAAATCGCACTATTCACCAAACGCTGTAAATGATCTAAACATCTATTATGTCTCTTCTGAAAGCTGTTGCCACTGTGGGTGGCTATACAATGATAAGCCGAATGACTGGTTTCATTCGAGATATTCTTATCGCTGCAACGTTAGGTGCAGGTCCAATCGCAGACGCTTTCATTGTAGCATTTAAATTACCAAATTTTTTTCGCCGCCTGACCGCCGAAGGATCATTTACAATTGTCTTTATTCCTATGTTTTCAGGTGTTCTTGAACGAGATGGCAAGAAAAAAGCTCTAGAGTTTGCTCAAGAGATTATGTCGTTTATGGCGGCTATACTACTAACGGTTACTATAATGGCCATTTTTTTTATGCCTCAAATAGTGGGATTAATCGCGCCTGGTTTTTCCCATGCACCAAATAAATTTAATCTCGCTGTAGATTTTGCTGAACTTACTTTTGTTTACCTACCTCTTATTTCTCTGGTCGCACTGCTTGGAGGTATTCTAAACAGCCTAGGCAAGTTTGCGGCTATGGCCTCGGCTCCAATTTTACTTAATTTGTTTCTTATTTCTTCTCTGGGTATTTTTGCTGATATTTTGCAGACGCCAGGTCATGGGTTAGCAATAGGAGTTGCCATTGGGGGACTGGCTCAACTTATATGGTTGATAGAGGCATGCCGGCGGGCTAAGGCTTTACCTCGTTTAGTATGGCCTAGATGGACACCAAGAGTTAGCCGATTACTAAAACTTATGCTGCCTGCCCTGTTGGGCGCAGGTGTCGTGCAAATCAATCTTTTGATAGATGTTATATTGGCATCGATATTACCAACCGGATCAGTTTCTTATCTATACTACGCGGATCGCTTAAATCAACTTCCTCTGGCAGTGATTGGTATAGCCATTGGTACTGCATTGCTTCCAAACATGTCCAGAAATATACAAGCCGGACGGCTCCAGGAAGCTAAGGAAAACCAAGAAAAATCACTGGAGATTGGTTTAATATTAACAATTCCAGCAGCTTTTGGACTAATGATTTTATCTGACTCCATAGTAACAGCTTTGTTTCAACGTGGCGCTTTTGATACAGCATCTACGGCCGCAACAGCCAGGGCATTGGTATGTTATTCGGCAGGGTTACCAGCGTTTGTAATTATAAAAATTTTTCAACCTAACTTTTTTGCAAGGCATGACACCACAACACCCGTAAAGATTGCTGCTGGTTCAGTAGTTATAAATCTGATGCTAAATTTGATTTTAATGCAATATTTTGGCCATGCAGGCTTAGCTATGGCGACATCAATTGCTGCTTGGTTGAGTGCTGCAATTTTTGCAATAGTTTTGAAAAATAGAAATTTATATTCCCCCAGAAGAAAATTATTAGTAAAGATAATTCGAATAATTCTGGCTGCCTCTGTTATGGGATTAGGGCTAGTTGCATTGAAGGAGTTTTCAGGGGGTTTCGCTGAGAGTTCACGCCTCTTAGGTATTTGCGTTCTTTTGCTATTGATATTCTGCGGCGGATTTATTTATTTCAGTTCCCTATTTTTATTTAATGGCATAAATAAAGAAGAAATAGTTGAAAACTTGAAACGCTGGTCTGTTCGCGATTAAAAATATTTTCATGCAATTCTTTTGCTATGGACGTTAAAGCAGCAGCTAATTTGATAGTCCTTGATGCACTACTAAGGAGCACCATCTAATGGATCGTATATTTTCAGGCATCCAGCCCTCAGGAAATTTGCAGTTAGGCAATTACCTTGGAGCAATTCGAAATTGGGCACGAATGCAACATGAATACGAGTGCATTTTTTGTGTTGTTGACCTTCACGCCATAACGTTGCCACAAGACCCTAGAATAATGCGAGAAGCTACTAGAGAGGTCGCGGCGGGCGTTATAGCTGGCGGGGTTGATCCCAATAACTGTATCATTTTTAACCAAAGCCAGGTTTCAGAGCATTCAGAGTTGGCATGGCTTTTCAATTGTGTAGCTCGCCTTGGGTGGCTTAATAGAATGACCCAGTTTAAAGAAAAAGCGGGAAAAGACAGAGACGGCGCATTCGTTGGTCTCTATACCTACCCTGTGCTTCAGGCAGCTGACATCTTGGCTTATAAAGCGACGGATGTACCTGTTGGCGAAGATCAAAAACAACACATCGAATTATCGCGCGATATAGCTCAAGCATTCAACTCAATGTTTGAGGTTGATTTTTTCCCACTCCCAGAACCTCGAATTCAAAAAGAAGCTGCTCGTATTATGAGTTTGCGAGATGGGTTGAAAAAAATGAGTAAATCAGACCCTTCTGACAACTCACGAATTAATATGATCGATGGACCAGATTTAATCGCACAGAAAATTCGCCGAGCCAAAACAGATCCTGAGCCGTTACCGGAAAGGTTAGAAGACCTAACCACTCGGCCTGAGGCGTTAAACTTAATTACAATATTTTCAGCACTATCTGATAGAACAATGCAATCCGTCGTAACCGAGTTTGCAGGCAAGGGTTTTGGAGATTTCAAAAGCGCGCTCTCGGACCTTGCTGTTTCTACATTGGGGCCTATCGGAGATGAAATGCAAAGGCTAATGGGGGCGCCAGATGAAGTAGATAAAATTCTTCATGATGGAGCTTTGAAAGCAAAAGCAATTGCTGCTCCAATTGTTGCTGAAGCAAAAAAAATAGTTGGCTTTTTAAATACATGACCCAAACTTTTAAATTTTAAATAGATTCGATCCGACAATTCTGATTGTATATAATCTGTGTTCGAAAATTTAATCCCTATTTCAAAATTTAGATGATATATGAGATTTTGATAAAAAGATGTAAGGAATTTTTTGACCTCCAATACTTGATCATATACCTAGGTGTTATATCTATTGGGGTTGGATCTCTTCTAAAAAACGAAACGAGGACATAATGTTTATACAAACCGAGGAAACGCCAAATCCGTCTACTCTAAAATTTCTACCGGGAAGAGAGGTATTGCCAAACGGAAGTATGGATTTTAGATCTGAACAAGACGCGAAGAACTCCCCTCTAGCTGAGGCTTTATTTAACGTCGATGGTGTAGTTGGTGTCTTTCTTTCGGATGACTTTATCACCATCACAAAGCGTGATGACAAAGATTGGCATCTGATGAAACCCGGTTTACTTGGCGTCATCATGGAACATTTTACCGCGAACCGTCCCGTCATTATTTCAGATGACGAAAATAGTAAGTCGGATAGCTCGGTTAAGGATGAGGACGAGGACGTTGTATTGCAAATAAAAGAACTATTGTACACAAGAGTTCGACCAGCAGTTGCTCAAGATGGGGGCGATATTGTATTTGAGGACTTTACGGATGGTACAGTAACAGTTCAAATGAGAGGGGCGTGTGCTGGGTGTCCCAGTTCTACAGCCACTCTTAAGATGGGCATAGAAAATATGCTGAGGCACTACATTCCAGAAGTGAAAGAGGTTGTAGCGGCAGAAATGTAAAAACGATTGTTTTGGCGGGGTCGTTTGAAAGGAAAACAATCAAATATTACTTTTTTTATTTTCGGAATCCTACTGTTTACCTCGTCAGTAGGATTCGTAGGTTTCGGTGAACTGCTTCGGGCGCCTGTCCAAAAAAACAACTCTTTTGTGATCCATAAGCGCCTTCCAATCTTTTTTGAGCATTATGGAAAAATAAAAAAACTCCAAAATTCAAGTGTGTCTGAAACAGCGGGGATAAAAGGGTATTTTGAGTCCCAGTCTTCAAAATTAAATCCATTACAAGAATACTCTCGGCTCGTTGCACCTATTTTTATTTGGCGTCTGCCAAAGGATCTCAAAGGGATAGCAAAAGTAAATCATAGAAAAAAAATTTTCATAACGCTTCTTCTACCACTACTGATTAGACACAATATTGCAATTACCCAAAAGCGCTCATCCGTCAAAATACTTATTGAAAAACCGATTTCGAGCCTTTCTATTGATGAATACAATTGGCTAGTAAAAACCGCTCTACACTATAAAATTTTTGATGAAAGTATATCAAAACCGATTATAACAAAGGAAATATTAAAGGAGTTATTGAATAGGATTGATATTATTCCTGTTTCACTGGCTTTAGCACAATCCTCCTTGGAAACTGGTTGGGGAACTTCTCGGTTTTCCATTGATGGAAATGCATTATTTGGTCAATGGACATGGAAAACTAATAAAGGCATTCGCCCCAAACAAAGAGCCCCAGGAACTAAACATTCCGTTCTCCGCTTTAGTCACTTGGCTGAGTCAATAGAGGACTATACTCACAATTTAAATTCTAGTTCACATTATAGAAGTTTTAGGTCTAAACGCAGTGCGCTAAGGAAAGCAGACTATCCAATCGATATATGGGCTCAAAACTTAGTGAAGGAACTCAAAAAGTATTCATCTAATTCCGAACATTATATTTTAACAATAAAGTCTATTATCCGAGAAAATCAATTAACAGACTTTGATAATTACTCACTGTCCCCTTGAGCTAATTATTTTCAAAGGCGGCTTAAACAGTATTATCAGTTGGAAACTAAAAACTGGATACCAAACCAACGCCAACGCTTATTAGGGCCAGGAAGAGTGCAATTAACCCTAGACCTGCCCTTAGGAAGCATAGAATTGAATCTCGCCTCTATTCTGCGTCCTAATCGTTCTAGACGTAATTCGCCTTCGTTCGACGAGAAACAAGCAAGTTGCTTTATAGGGCCAACCGAACTATCAACGGTAAAACCGAATGCGGGGGGATTTTCAACCAATAACGGGTCCGATGGTAAAACATCGTCAACGGGCAATGGTAGCGAATTTGCAACAAGTCGGAATCTATCTATTCCACCATATCTTTCATTCAAGGCGAATCTTGGAAGGGCAAATTTATCAGAAGAATTATTTAAAGCGCCAGAGCTCTGTGTGAAGGCAGCTTTGAAACCACGGTCTTTAATTAACTGTCGAACCGATGAGTTATATTCTCCATAAGGATATGCAAACAGATCAGGACGCGAGCCTATTTCCCTGCTAATACGGACATTAGCTTTATCTATCTCTTGCTTTACATCCTCTATAGAGATTAAAGGTAAGTGCTTATGGGATTTAGTTTGACTACCTATTGTCACTCCTGCTGATTTTAATTCTCGTATTTGATTCCAACTCATATAGCCTGTCGCCTGACGGTCTACTGCATCAGTTGAAATGAAAAGTGTAAAAGGTATTTTGGCTTCTCGTAATAATGGCCAGGCTTTCTCATAAACAGAGCTATATGCATCATCAATGCTAATACCAACAGTAAAGTCGGGGAGTTTTTTTCTATCATTAATTTTTTGAACTATTTCGGTGATTGGCAATATATTGTAGCGTTTCCTCTTCAATTCCGCTATGTGAGACTTAAATTGCTCCATTCTAATACTAGTAGATGGGAATTGTCCCTCACCAAAACGATGGTAAGCTAAAATCACAGCCGAACCAGCGCTTTTAAATTCAGTCGCCCTAACATTATAATCTGACTTGAAAAGTGCGCAAAAGATAAACAGCACCATAACTTGAAAAACAGGGGTTTTGTTTCTCATTTCGTACCAATCTCTATCATTAAATCGATATTTTAAAGTTTATACTTTTGAAGTAATAAAATAAAAGAAAATATAATTGATGAAATATGTTCAACATGAAAATTATAACAATATCCAAAGGATTTGATAGTTTTAATGCTAACACTAGCCATTGATAGTTCCAGTTCCTCCTGTTCCGTGGCAATAATGTCAAATGGAATTATCTCTAATAAAGTGAAGGTTCACATGGAACGGGGCCATGGAACCGCTATCATGCCAATGATCCAACAAGCCATATATGAATCTAATTTTTCACTATCTGATTTTACGGGTATAGCAGTCACCATTGGTCCTGGTTCTTTTACTGGATTGAGAATTGCTATGGCGGCGGCAAAAGGTCTTGCAATAACGCACACGATACCATTATTAGGCATTTCATGTTTTGAAGCAGTTGCTCAAAGAGTTAATCAAGCGGATAGGGCATCGTCCTATGACCTTTTGTTGATTGCTTTAAACAGTAAACGAGAAGACCTTTATATAGAATGCAGAGACTCGTTAAATGAAAAAGTGATTCCCGGTGGGGCTATAAATTCTAATGTTTTATTTGTCAAACTAAAGAAATTGATTGATAGGCAAACGAATATTCGGTTAATTGGAGATGGCGGCGCACAGCTGTTAGAAAACGCCCCTATTGATATTTATGATCATTTTTTACCCGTTAATGAGAAAGACAAAGAACCTTTAGACGCCACTGATGTAGCGCATTGTACATATAACGAAGCGTCGAATTCTAGAGCTAATATCCAGAAGAACACTCCCCGTTTGACGATAGATTACTTGCATTCTCCAGATTTCACTTTGAGCAAAAATTGATTAAAAGAATATCAGGGAAGCGTACGAAACGATCTCAAGTTTTTTATTGTTCCATCTTTAAAAATCAACAAAATAATGAAGCTTACCAAAATCGTATAGGAAGTAGGTTTAGCTCTCAAATTAAACCACTACCACGATTACTCGAGACACATCTCATCAGGCAGGCATTTAAATTACAAATATATCGGCACGGCATGCGTTGGAGTAATAAGAATTTAAGGCATCACATGCATTCTGAATATTCATGGACATGTTTTGTTACATCACCGGCGAATAACTTTGTTCACCAATTGCAGGGTTTTTTATTATTACGGGTCATTGAAGATGAAGCAGAGATACTTTCCATTGGCGTAAAAAAAAGAGTTCGCCGAAATGGAATAGGGGAATATTTGATAGAACAAGCAAAACGTTTTTCTACACTTCATCAACTCAAGTCGATACTTCTCGAAGTGGCTGAAACAAATCGGAACGCTGTCGGGTTCTACAAAAAACAAGGTTTTCTGAAAATTGGGATCAGAAACAATTATTATGTATTTTCGGGTAAAAATAAGAAAAACGCTATAATTATGCATTTGCCTATCAAAACTGGATAAAAATCGAAAGGTTGAGTGCCACCATTGCAATTATGCAGAAATAAATATTTAATTTTTCCTTTATACTAAAGGTGCCCGGAATCATCTACCACTGAAGCTAGGTGTATTATGTTAAGTCTGGAGACCCAAATGGCCATAATGGAATCTTATGATAGCTCTGTAGTTGGCTCACAAAGTGCCACCTCCCCAATAGGGCGAGTTATCCCTCCTATTATATTCGGTAACTTGGAGTTAAAGTTAGCTAAAAATTCATATGATATCGAAGCAGCCCAGAAACTTCGATACCGCGTTTTTTATGAAGAGATGGGAGCCAATCCATCACCCCAAGTCAAGCGCCTTCGATTGGATCATGATGAATTTGATGATGGCGCCGACCATCTTTTGGTGACTGATCGGCGATTACGAAACAATTTGAGCGGAGGCGGCAGGCATCCAGTCATTGGCACATATCGTTTGTTACAACGCGCTCACTTGGATCCAAGTCAAAGTTTTTATACAGCCAATGAATTTGATATATCAAAGATTTTATCATTCCCAGGAAAAATCTTGGAGCTTGGACGTTCGTGCGTGGATATTAACTACCGAAATAGAGTGACCCTGCAATTATTGTGGCAAGGCATCGCTGCTTACGTTTTTAGTCACAAAATTGATCTAATGTTCGGCTGTGCTAGCTTCCCTGGCACTCAACCAGAGATACACCAACCAGCGTTAGCCTATCTTCGGAGTCAGCATCAAGCTCCTCAAATTATACGTCCTAGCGCTTTGCCTAAAAAATATATTGATATGGCCAGTAAACACGAAGCTATTGGTGATGAGGTTATAAAGATAAATAATCTTCCTCCCCTCATTAAAGGTTATATTAGAGTTGGGGGGCAGGTTGGTGATGGGGCAGTCATAGATAGTCAATTCAATACCACAGACGTCTGTGTAGTAGTGAAAACTGAATCTCTGCCAACTAGATACCGCAGACACTATGAACGGTCTTTCTCTAAATCTATGCAACTTCAATGATTGATACTTTGAATGCCAACCAAACAAAATCATCTAATAGTGGAAACGCTAAGTTGCGACTTTTTGAACATGCCATTTGGCACCAAATATTTGATGCCAAATGGCTATCTGCTGTCAGATTATTTCTATACGGACTCACAACTCTAATAATATTACCATTTCAAGTCCTGGCCTTATCAACTTGCTTACCATTGAGAATTTCTATCCCCGTTCTTCATCATAAATTAATAACAAAAATTATTGGTTTAAAAATTGATAGAGTTGGAGACATTTCTGGGGATAAAAAGGTATTATTCGTCAGTAATCATCTATCTTATCTTGATATAATTATTCTTGGATCACTTATTCCGGGGAGGTTTATAGCAAAATCAGAAGTCGCTAACTGGCCAATCTTTGGGTTTTTATCCAAAATCACTCGCACTATCTTCATTCGGCGAGACCGGAAAGCATCCCATGATCAAGTAAGATTAATTAAAGAACAGCTAGACCGGTGTGAAAAATTAATTTTATTTCCCGAAGGTACTAGTTCTGATGGAAGACGGGTTTTACCATTTAAAAGCCCTTTATTTGATGCAGCTATGCTTACAAATTCAATAGTCCAACCCATTACCATTCGTTATACTCACTTGAATGGGATACCCGTTGGTTATTCTAGTAGGTCGCTTTTTGGTTGGTATGGCGATATGGACTTGCGCCCCCATCTTTGGAATGCTTTATCGCTAGGAATTTTCACCATCGAGGTTGTATTTCATGAGCCAATTAGAGCCGATCAGTTTTCAAACAGAAAAAAACTTGCCGTGTATTGTCAAAAAACAGTTGCAAAAGGACTATAACTAATTATAGGCAGGTTGACTTGATTTAGTGCGATGATAATCTGCGTGTGTTTCTATAGTTCTTTAAGAAAGTTAAGCTGTTTTGAACTTCATTTATCCCTCGTGTGCAACGTAATGGCTAGTTCTGGTGTTTTAGAAAATCCAACAGGGAATAAGACATTATTTATCAAAACTTATGGCTGTCAGATGAATGTATATGACTCTGATAAGATGGCAAAACTGCTGGAGCCATTGGGTTTTATTTTGTGCAACAGTGCTTCAAATGCTGATTTAATAATACTAAACACCTGCCATATCCGCGAAAAAGCTACAGAGAAAGTTTTCTCAGAGCTGGGTCGGTTGCGTAAATTGAAAATGGAAGGGTTTAAAAATGGTAGGAACGTGCTTCTTGCAGTTGCAGGATGCGTTGCGCAAGCAGAAGGGAGTGAAATTATATCACGAGCTCCTTATGTAGATTTGGTCTTTGGTCCACAGACGTATCACAGATTGCCAAACATGGTTATTGAGGCAACAAACTCCCGACAAGAGAGTGAAATAAATGGCGCCGGCATTATCGATACAGATTTTCCTGTTGAAACCAAGTTTGATCACCTACTAACGGATACTAAATCGTCAACGAGTGCCTTTTTGAGTATACAGGAAGGATGTGATAAATTTTGCTCGTTTTGTGTTGTTCCTTATACCCGTGGAGCCGAGGCGTCTAGGCCTGTCGAGCAAATACTTAACGAAGGTATAAACTTAATTAAAGCTGGGGCAAAAGAGCTTGTTTTATTGGGACAGAATGTGAATGCATATCATGGGCTCTCTAAAGCTGGCAAAGAGTGGTCGTTGTCCCGATTAATTAGAGAACTAGCGGAAATCGATGGATTAGCTCGAATTCGCTACACAACCTCCCACCCTAAAGATATGGATCATGAACTTATAATGGCTCATGCGGAGGTTCCTCAGTTAATGCCATATTTGCATTTACCAATCCAAACTGGGTCTGATCGAATGCTAAAAGCTATGAATAGAAAGCATAATGTAGCTTTCTATGTAAAAATTATCGAAAAACTTAGAGCAGTCCGGCCCGATATAGCCTTGTCATCAGACTTTATTGTTGGACATCCCGGGGAAACTGATAATGACTTCGCGGACACAATTCGCCTTATAATGGAAATCGGTTACTCACAAGCCTATTCATTTAAGTACAGCCCACGTCCAGGAACACCTGCCTCTAACCTTGAACAACTATCTGATGCGACTAAGTCGGACAGACTACAAACCCTTCAACAACTCCTTAATGAGCAGCAATTCTCGTTTAATATGCAATGTATTAATACATCGCAGAAAGTCTTAGTGGAGAGGCGGCGCGACCGTGATGGCAGATTAACTGGGAGAACCCCATTCATGCAAAGCGTCAGCTTTGATGGGCCAATTCGATTGTTAGGTGAGGTGATTGATATCAATGTTGAACATGCAAGTGAAAAAAGTCTATTCGGCAGAGTTGCGATCAAAGAACAAGATAGGAGTCATGTGATAATGAATAAAAATTATTCTGAAGAGAGGAAACAAGCTTGAACGTCAAGTCAGTTGGCAACTATCGGTTAAATCTCGATTTTGACAATTATAAGCTTTTGCCATTATTGTTTGGACAGCATGACTGTAATCTGGCTCGAATAGAACAAAAACTTCATGTTTCCTTGGCCTGTTTCGGAAGCATAATAGAAGTGAGTGGAAACCAGGTGGACACGGAAAAGGCAAAGGTAATTTTAGAAACTCTTTATCAAAAGCTTGAGTCATCCGAAAACGATCAAATGTTAGAAACAAGTATCGTAGATGCAGCCATCAAATGGGTTGAGAAGACGGCAAATAAATCCGGTGACATAAAATTAGCTGATTTTAATGATTCTTCATCAATATTGACCACTTGGAAACGAAAAGTAGCTCCACGCTCTCCAAATCAGCATTATTATATAAAATCACTGATGCAAACTGAACTGGCCGTAGGTGTAGGTCCAGCCGGAACCGGAAAAACTTATCTAGCCGTTGCAGTAGCGGTCGCCATGTTAAAAAATCGCCAAGTTGAAAGATTAATTTTATCACGACCCGCTGTAGAGGCTGGGGAACGGCTTGGCTTTCTACCTGGGGATTTAAAAGATAAAGTGGACCCATATCTACGGCCACTCTACGATGCCTTGCATGATATGATGCCAGGGGACCAAGTAGAACGACTTATAGAAAATGGTGAGATTGAAATTGCACCTTTGGCTTTCATGAGAGGAAGGACACTCGCAAACTCTTACGTTATATTAGATGAGGCTCAAAATACGACGCCAGCGCAAATGAAAATGTTTTTGACAAGGATGGGAGAAAACTCCCACGTTTGCATCACGGGTGATTTATCTCAAATAGACCTACCAATCGGAGCCAAATCAGGACTTAACGATGCTCTCGAAATTCTCAGAACGATACCAGACGTAAGTATCACAGAATTCTTTTCATCTGATGTGGTTCGCCACCCAATGGTAACAAAAATTGTCAATGCATATGACCAGCGAGATGGCAAACAGTTTTACAAGGTACCCGCACAATGACTCCTCTAAGTATGTTGACTTGTCCCAAAAACCTTTATTAGGGGTGGCTAGATGACCAATACTACTATTGAGATTACTGTAGATTGCAAAGAATGGTACCTCGTAGACAGCAATATAGAAGGAGTTTGTCAAAAAACTATCACCACGGTATTTGAAAACCAAGTAGTTCCATTCAGTTCGTCAAAAAGGGAGATTGGTCTATTGTTAACAACAAATGACCGGATGCTTGATTTGAATAAGTTGTACAGAAAAAAAGATGGGCCAACTAATGTTTTATCTTTTCCAAGCGGATCACAAAACTTTTATGAAATACCATTTGTTCTTGGCGATATTGCTATAGGATACTCGATCACTTTAGAGGAAAGTATTAAGGCTAATCTAACTTTCCTCAACCACATGCAACATTTATTAGTGCACGGTTGCCTACATTTACTTGGTTTTGATCACGAAAAAACTAACGAAGCGGAAGAGATGGAGCGAATTGAGATTAACATTCTCAAAAAACTCAATATCGATAACCCTTATGATTTATCAGCTCGCGAAAATATCAATTCATGAAAACAGTGCAGAGATTTAATCGCTTTGTGATACTTTAAATCCGCTAACTATTTAATGGACCTAAAACATTGAGTTTTTTTGAAAAAATAAACAATTTTTGGCTGTTGAGAAATTTTTTCAAACCACAAAAAGCTGATATTGTTCGTGGAACTCTGGAAGAGTTAATTGATGATGATGAGATTCATGTCGACACCGATAGTCATGAAAGAACACTTCTTAGGAATGTTTTGGATTTGCGTGATATCACTGCCTGGGATGTAATGGTGCCACGTGCAGATATCACTGCAATAGATGTGAAAACACCTATTCCAGAACTTGTCTCTGAAATGGTGAAAATGGCACACTCCCGATTACCCGTGTATCGAAACACCTTAGATGAAGTTATAGGTATGGTTCATATAAAAGATGTTTTGGCTCAACTAAATTCAACAAAGAAAATGGGGCTATCTGACCTTATCCGAAAAGTTTTATTTGTTTCACCCTCGATTAGGGCTCTCGACCTTTTGCAAGAAATGAGAATGACTAGATTACATTTAGCATTGGTTGTTGATGAGTTTGGCGGTATAGACGGTTTAATTACAATAGAAGATTTAGTCGAGGAAATCGTTGGAGAAATAATCGATGAGCATGATGTTGAAGAGGGACCAAAAATAATCAATCAATCCGATGGAACGGCCATTGCTAACGCCAGAGCTACCGTGGAAGAATTGGAAGAGCTGTTTGGGCCTGTATTAAATGCAGAAGAAAAAGAGGAAGCAGAAACACTAGCTGGCCTCATTTTTAGTATAACTGGCCGAATAGCAAAACGAGGTGAGATTATCCGTCATAGAACTGGTTTGGAATTTGATATTATAGAAGCTGATCCTAGACGCTTAAAAACGGTTCGAGTGCGGCGTCCCTCCGAGAGTCTGCCCTCTGAATAAATCGGTTAGTGATGATGCATAGTAAATACTGTATAGGCATCAGCTATTTTCTAATGGGCTGGCGTCAAAACATAACGACGGTATTACTGGGGATGATTGCTGCTACTGCCCTGCCTCCATGGTTCTTTACGCCTGGAATTTTTTCGTTCGCTATTTTAGGCTTCCTTTTAAGTAAAAGCACAGGATTAATTGAAGCGGCCCGCGTGTCATGGTTCTTTAGTTTTGGTTTTCACTTAATAGGTATCCATTGGATATCGAATGCTTTTTTAGTCGATAGTGATCAGTTCGGGGTTTTCATTCCCCTTGTTGTTGTTGGGTTACCAGCAGTGCTGGCTCTCTTTCCCGCGGTGATTTTGAGTATTTTTCCTTTAATGCGCAGATCACCATCGTTAGATATAGTCACCATAGCGATTTTGTGGTCAATTTCCGATTTTGCAAGAGGCAAGCTATTCTCAGGTTTTCCCTGGAACTTGATGTCTTATACGGTATCATTTTCAGAAAACTTGAGTCAGATAGCTTCAGTTGTTGGAGCATATGGCCTGAATTTTCTTGTTATTTTTGTTGCCTTAGCTCCATCTATAATTTTGAGAAAACGATTTTACAGAACAAAATCCTCATTCTTCATTCTTTTTTCTTGTTGTTTTATTCCTTTAGCTATGGGACTTGGTGGCATGCTGAGGTTGCAAAACAGTAATGAGGAAATTGATCGAAATACAATCATAAGAATTGTTCAAGCGAATATCTTGCAAAGTGAAAAGTGGGATCCTGAGCTAAAGTTTAAAAACATTTCGAAATATCTGAGATTAAGTAGCTTGCCTATTAGTTCTGAGCTGCCGGAGACATCTGTTATTAAGATTATCATATGGCCCGAAACGGCTATACCTGCTTTTATAGAAAACGATCAAAAATTGCGAAGATTAATAATGACTACGATTGACGAGCCATCCATACTTATCACCGGTGGCCCTGCCATTGCCGTTCAAAAACCAACTAAGTTACACAATAGCTTTTTCGTTATATCTCAGACAGGCAATATCGACGCCCGCTATGATAAAATTAAACTAGTCCCTTTTGGTGAGTACGTGCCATTCAAAAAGTGGCTTCCTATCCCTCGATTGGTTGAGAGCTTAGCCGATTTCCAAGTTGGAACTAGCCCTAAATTTATTGATATTCCCTCGATCGGCAAAATAGCTCCTTTGATTTGTTATGAGATTATCTTTCCTGGAGAGATATTCAATGGGAAAAAAGGAAATAGAGTCAAACTCATTGTTAATCTAACCAACGACGCCTGGTTTGGAACTGGTGCCGGGCCCAAGCAACACTTAGAAATTGCTAAAATGCGGGCAATCGAGGAAGGTATTCCCTTAATTAGATCTGCTAACACCGGTATATCCGGGTTTTATGATGCATACGGCAGAACAATAGGAGAAATAAAACTTAATCAGACTGGCGTCCTGGATAAACACTTGGCCGCACCAACATCATCACCTACAATTTATAGTTTATTTGGGGATTGGATTTATTTACTTTTAATCTCTTCTTTTATTATAATCGTCCATTTTAAGAGAAATAGTGCGATTTAAATTTACAAAAAACTTAATTCCTATTGACCTTTTAGGTACTGAACTAATACGAGTATTAGAAAAATATATTACTGAATGGGGAGCACTTATGGCTCAAGAAAATTTCATTTTTACAAGTGAGTCGGTCTCTGAAGGGCACCCTGATAAAGTTTGTGATAGAATTTCAGATACGGTAGTCGATTTATATCTTAAGGCAGACAAAAATAGTAGAATAGCGTGTGAAACGCTATCAACAACAAATAAAATAATTCTGGCTGGAGAAATACGAGGACCTTCCGATATTACCCATGATATAATAACTAAAGCGGTAAGGGAGGCTGTTCGAGATATTGGTTATGAACAAGATGGTTTCCATTGGAAAAATGCAGAAATCATTATTCTTTTACATGAACAGTCTAGTGATATCGCACTTGGTGTAGACCCCGCTGGTAACAAAGATGAGGGGGCAGGCGATCAAGGCATAATGTTTGGTTACGCTTGCCGGGAAACAGAAACACTAATGCCTGCACCGATACAGTATTCACACTCTATTCTTCGTGAAATGGCCGACGCACGTAGGTCAGGCAAAATTGTCGGTTTAGGCCCGGATTCCAAAAGTCAAGTTAGCCTTCGGTACGAAAATGGGAAACCAGTGGGGGCAACTTCGGTGGTAATTTCAACACAACACGACGAAAGCCTAGATCAAATGGAGGTCAGGGAACTAGTGCGCCCATTCGTTGAACGTGTATTACCAGATGGTTGGATGTGCCCTGAAGACGAATTTTACGTCAACCCAACGGGTCGATTTGTTATTGGCGGTCCTGACGGTGATGCCGGTCTGACAGGAAGAAAAATCATAGTTGATACCTACGGTGGTGCAGCGCCCCATGGCGGAGGAGCGTTCTCCGGAAAAGATCCTACAAAGGTGGATAGATCCGCCGCATATGCCGCGCGGTGGGTGGCAAAGAATGTAGTTGCGGCAAACCTAGCTGACAGGTGCACCATACAACTCTCATATGCTATCGGCGTAGCTAAGCCACTCTCCATTTACGTAAATACTTATGGAACAGGGAAGGTTTCAGAAGAAAAACTAGGTGATTATTTACACAATATAGTTGATTTATCACCAAGAGGCATAAGAGAACGATTAGGGCTAAGTCGACCAATATATGCACGAACCGCGGCTTATGGCCATTTTGGCAGGCAACCCGAACCCGATGGCGGATTTTCTTGGGAAAAACTAGATTTGGTTGCTGAGCTAGAAAATTTCAAAACCTAAATATTAATTAATTGAATGAAATACGGTCAAAAGAATTGTCTTTAGAAAAATACCCTGTCATTTTCAGAGGACGTCGACGTGGCAGAAAACTGCGCCCTAGTATGGCCAGTCTCCTTGAGAACAACTTACTAGACTTAAAAATTGACTCGTCTGATAAGACATATATCAAAAATCCGTTTGATCTATTTCCAAAAATGGCAACATCTATTTGGATGGAAATTGGTTTTGGAGGTGGCGAGCATATATCTTGGCAAGCAGAAAATAATCCGACCGTGGGTTTTATAGGATGTGAGCCTTTTCTAAATGGAATAGCCAGCCTGCTTCGCGATGTCCAAAATAAACAACTCGCTAATATTAGAATATTGGCCGATGATGCACGACCTTTTTTGGCACGACTACCAGATAAAAGCATCGACCGTTTATTTATTTTATTTCCAGATCCCTGGAGAAAAAAAAGGCATGAAAATAGGCGAATTATTCAAAAAAACATTTTGGACCAATTTTATAGGTTATTAAAAATTGGCGGGGAATTTCGTGTGGCTACCGATGACCCTTTATATCTAAGATGGATCCTTTTGCATTTAAACAATCATCCTGGCTTTGAGTGGCTAGCACGGCGACCTAACGATTGGCGATTACGGCCGACTGATTGGCCGCAAACCCGATACGAAAAAAAAGCGCTTGCCGAGGGACGTACGCCAATTTTTCTAAGATACCAAAAGATATAATTTATTGGGTTTGGTATATTATTGTTTTGAGTCGAATTATCTTGTAATCATTACTTCAAGCAGTGTATAAGTAATTGATAGAATTGAAGTGTGTGATGGGCCAAAGGCCCATTTTTTGTTGTCAGCGTGAGGTTTTAGGCTCCCTATAATGAATAGCGTATTGAGTGAACAAATCGCAGAAATATTAAATCCAACCTTGGACGCGGAAGGTTACGAGTTAGTTGAAATTAATCTATCGCAACTGGGAAATGGAATTGTGCAGTTAGTTGCTGAGCGATTAGACACAAAGAATATAACAATTGATGATTGTGTAAAAATAACCAAGTTAGCGGCGGTGAGGCTCGACATAGAAGACATTATAAAACATGCTTACAACTTAGAAGTAACATCTCCGGGTATTGATAGAAAACTAAATAAATTTAGTCATTTCATGCATTACAAAGGTTTTGATGCCAATATTGAGTTAAGAAGCCCTGTAGATGGGCGGACAAAAATTAAATGCCAATTAGGCGGCGTAAGCGGCGATGAAACCATCAGGTTTAGAATGATAGAAAACGGTGAACCTAAAAAAGAAGAAGTAATTGTTGATTTTTCGAATATTAGAAGAGCTAAACTGATACTCACAGACAAATTAATTAATGCAAGTCAAAACAATCAAATTTAAACTACTGAGGCGAGCAAGAACGTGTCCATTGAAATAGCATCTTTTCCAAAATTAGAATTAATACAGGTGGCTGATGTTGTAGCCAGAGAAAAAGGTATTGAACGCGAAGAAGTAATTGAGGCAATGGAACAAGCCATCCAAAAAGCGGGGCGATCAAAGTACGGCAACGAACACGATATTCAAGCGAGTATCGATAGAACATCTGGAGAGATAAGCCTCGTCAGGCGCACCCAAATTGTTGATGAAATCGAGGACGAAGTGACGCAAATCACTCTGGACCAAGCACATAAAAAAGACGAAACATTAACACTTGGCGATTACATAATAGACCCACTCCCACCGATAGATTTTGGCAGAATCGCGGCCCAAACAGCCAAGCAGGTTATAGTTCAAAAGGTTCGAGAAGCGGAAAGGTCAAGACAGTACGATGAATTCAAGGACCGCGTTGGGGAAATAATCAATGGTATTGTAAAACGTGTTGAATTTGGCAATGTCACTTTAGACCTTGGAAGAGCTGAGGCAATCTTGAGGCGGGATGAGCTGTTGCCCAGAGAATCATTCAGAAATGGGGATCGGGTCAGGGCGTATATATATGATGTGAGAGAAGAGTCTAGAGGGCCACAAATTTTCGTATCAAGAACCCACCCAGAATTTATGAAAGGGATGTTCAAACAGGAAGTACCTGAAATTTACGATGGTATAATAGAGATAAAATCGGTGGCTAGAGACCCCGGTAGCCGAGCCAAAATTGGAGTCTTATCTTATGATGGAAGCATTGATCCCGTAGGAGCGTGCGTAGGAATGCGCGGCAGTCGAGTGCAAGCCGTAGTTGGTGAATTACAAGGTGAAAAAATAGACATTATTCCTTGGTCAGACGACCCTGCGACATTTGTAGTCAACGCTCTCGCACCTGCTGAAGTTAGTAAAGTCGTGCTCGACGAGGATCAAAAACGAATAGAAGTGGTGGTTCCCGATGAGCAGCTTAGCCTAGCGATAGGTCGTCGTGGACAGAATGTGAGGCTGGCGTCAATCTTGAGTGGGTGGGATATAGATATCCTAACCGAAGCCGAAGAGTCAGAAAGAAGGCAAGAAGAATTTAAAACTAGGTCAACCGCTTTTATGGAAGCTTTAGATATAGACGATGTAATAGCACATTTATTAGTTGCCGAAGGATTTGCTTCAGTTCAAGAAATCGCACACTCTTCTCTCTCCGATTTAGCTCAAATTGAGGGTTTCGATGAGGCCATTGGTGAAGAGCTTCAAAGCCGAGCATCTGCTTTTAGTCAAGCAGAGCAAGAGAGTTTTTTAAAAAGGCGTGTTGAATTAGGTGTGACCGACGAGCTAGCTGAAATGGATGGAATGACACCAAATATGCTCGTCGTTTTGGGAGAAAACCAAATTAAAACAATTGATGACCTAGGTGACTTAGCCAGTGACGAATTGATGGAAATGGTTCCAGATTCTGGTTTATCTATTGAGGATGCAAATAGCATTATTATGGCTGCTCGCGCGCATTGGTTTGAAGAGCCACAGATCACAGATCCTTCTCCCGAAAGAAGTATCGATAACGAGGAATGAGGCTTGAAACAAAAAAAAGAAATACATCAGTTGGATCAATACCAAAAAAGTAGGATGACCCTTCGTAAATGCATTGTAACCGGGCAGTCCCAAGAGCCAGTGAAAATGATACGGTTTGTGCTAGGCCCTTTTGGCGAAGTGGTCCCGGATATAGAGGAAAAACTGCCTGGGAAAGGTATGTGGGTCACCTCATGTTATGAAACAATATCTAAAACGGTAGAAAAACGATCCTTTGAGAAGTCCACGCACCAAAAGGTTTTAATTTCTAGTGGTTTTCTTGAAAATATAGAACGAAAGTTGGTTGATCGAGCAGTATCCGCAGTTGGACTCGCCAGACGAGCCGGACTGGTCTTAGCTGGTCACGCAAAGATAGATCGTGCACTTCGGGAAGGCAAAGTTTTGTTGAGAATAGAAGCCAAAGATGGTGCCGAAGGTGGCAGGAATAAATTAACCCGACTTGACCCTAATATTCCTATTTTAGATTGCGTCTATGGGAAAGAACTAGCAAGAGCGTTTGAAAAGCGTGATGCAATCCATCTTGCCATTGCCGTTGATAATAAAAACGGTAATGATGGACTAATGGCTAAATTTAAAAAAGATTTTGGTCGTTTGGAGCAGTTTAGGAAAAGTAACAAAAATGTTAAGTTGGAAAATTCGACTTACCAGTGTATTGAGACTATCATATAGCTTTTTGATTAGGGACACGTGTTAATCGAATGACGACTGAAGATAAAGATCGAAAAAAGTTAAGCCTCTCACGTGGTGGGACGCTTTCGCTTGGAAAAACCATTGAAACAAGTCAAGTTAAGCAAAGTTTCTCTCATGGTCGTTCTAAAACAGTTCAGGTTGAGCGCCGGAGGAAGCGTCTTCCGATTGTAAATAATGAAAACAAAGATTCGGATAGCGCGGAAGAACTTTCACTTAAGGGTCTGACATCTAAAGAACGGGCGGCTCGGACCCGCGCCTTAAAAGAAGGATTACAACAAAAAGATGATACTTTAGAAACTTCTGATGCTTCCCAATCGAGCCCGGTGTCCGAGGAAGAAACTGAAATTAAACTAAATCATGACGTATCTAATGAACAAGAGGAGACATCGTCCACTCTAACGCCCAAAACAACAGAAACTAAAAGCGAAGAAGAAGAGGTCGACAGGAGAAAGTTAGAGCTTTTAGAAGCCCAAAGAATAGAAGAAGAAGAGAAACAAATTAAAATAATAGAGGCGGCGCGATTGGCTGAAGAGGAAGAAGCTAGATTAGCAAAAGGAGCTTCACCACGACAGGCAAATAGATCTAATGATAGAACAGCAGAATTAGAAAAAGACTCAGAAATCGAAATAGATGATAGTTCAACCGAAGCCAAGTCAGGAAAAAAACGAAACGAATCCAATAAAAAAATTACACCATCAGTAAGTCGAAGAGGTGAACCAAGAAGACGCCACTCGGGAAAATTAACCATATCTCAAGCATTAGACGATACGGAACTTGAAAGGGTACGATCATTAGCTTCTGTTAAGAGAGCCAGAGAAAAGGAAAGGAATAGAGCTCGAGAGGAAAGTGGGGAGTCTACCAAGCGTATAAGAGATGTTACGATACCGGATGCCATAACAGTTCAGGAGTTGGCGAACCGCATGGCGGAAAGAGCGGGAGAGGTTATCAAGAAGTTGATGTCAATGGGCGTGATGGCAACGATTAATCAGGTTATAGATGCTGATACAGCAGAACTCGTGACAGCGGAGTTTGGTCATAACGTTAGGCGTGTGTCCGACTCGGATGTTGAAACAGGGCTTCAAGTAGAGCAAGAACTTGAAGAAAACACGGAGCCAAGAGCTCCAGTGGTCACCATAATGGGACACGTAGACCACGGGAAAACATCACTCCTAGATGCGCTTAGAAAAACTGACATCGTCACGGGTGAGGCTGGTGGCATTACTCAACACATAGGAGCATACCAAATTAACTCCCAATCGGGTGAAAAAATAACATTCTTGGATACCCCGGGCCATGAAGCTTTCACTGAGATGCGTGCTAGAGGGGCGACAGTCACTGATCTGATAATTCTGGTAGTTTCTGCTGATGACGGAATAAAACAACAAACAGTCGAAGCTATTCAGCATGCTAAAGCAGCTCAGAGCCCAATTATTATAGCCGTCAACAAGATAGATCTCCCAGAAGCAGATCCTGGTAAAGTGCAAACAGAACTTTTGCAGCATGAGATAATAGTAGAAGAACTTGGGGGAGAAGTCATGCAAGTTCACGTATCTGCTAAAACGGGAGAGGGATTAGAAAAATTACAAGAAGCAATTTTATTACAGTCGGAGATACTAGAACTAAAATCAAATCCAAATAGGACAGCAGCTGGCACAATTGTAGAGTCAAAAGTCGAACGCGGGAAAGGTAGTGTAGCAACTGTCTTAGTTCAACATGGAACTCTCAAAATTGGGGATATTTTTGTAGCGGGAGCAGAATGGGGACGGGTACGAGCCCTACTTGACGATCGCGGAAGTCGAATTACAGAATGTGGTCCTAGTTTTCCAGCGGAAGTACTGGGGCTAAATGGTTCTCCAGTTGCTGGGGATGATTTTGTAGTGGTTGAGCATGAGGCTAGGGCCAGGGAAATTGTTGAGTATAGACAGCGGGAAATCCGACGGAAACAAGCAACCGCCGGCGCAAGAGGTACAGTGGAACAAATGTTATCAGCAATAGCCGCAGGCCAAGCAGAAGAACTACCTGTGCTAATTAAAACAGATGTGCATGGCTCACTAGAGGCAATCAGAACAAGTCTTGAACGTATCTCTAATCCAACCGTAACAGTTCGTATTTTACTAGGCGCAGTCGGGGGAATAAGCGAATCTGACATAACTTTAGCTGCTGCATCCAATGCGATGGTAATAGGATTTAACGTTCGAGCGAACCCTCAAGCGAGGCAGTTGGCTCAAAAAAGTGGAATTGACATTCGATATTACTCAATTATCTACAATGTTATCGATGATATTAAGGCAGCCCTTACAGGGCTCTTATCACCAGACCTGAAAGAAGAGTTCCTCGGTAACGCAGAAGTCAAAGAGGTCTTCAATATAAGTAAAGTTGGTAAGATAGCGGGTTGTATGGTTACAGAAGGCAACATCAAGCGTGGAGCTAATGTTCGTTTATTGCGTGATAATGTCGTAATACATGAAGGATCCTTAAAAACGTTGAAACGGTTCAAAGATGAAGTCAATGAAATCAAAGAAGGGTCGGAATGTGGAGCTGCTTTTGAAAATTACAACGACTTACAAATTGGAGACCTGATAGAGTGTTTCGAAATTAAAGAAATAGCCCGAACTCTTGAATCCGTGCAGTCCGATGTTAAAGCGTCATAAATTAGTAATTGTTGAAACCAGGAATGCCGCGTTCTCGATTTAAAAAAAGCAGTGGTGAAGGCACCGGAAGATCTCAGCGGCAATACCGGGTTGGCGAATTAATAAGGAAAACTCTAGTTGAGGTTTTCGAAAAAGTTGAAGTGAGAGATCCCGATCTTATTAATGTATCGATTACGATATCAGAAGTCTCTGTTAGCCCTGACTTAAAGGCCGCCACTGTTTACGTAATGCCTTTAGGAGGAAAACAACAAGATAGTGTAATATCAGGATTGAGAAGGGCCTCCTCGTTTTTACGAAGTAAAATAGCGGGGATAATCGAATTACGCTCAATCCCACGCTTAGACTTCAAAATTGATACCGCTTTCGATAACTCAAGTAACCTCAATAAAGTTCTCAAAATGGCAGATATATCTCTAAATGAGCATGATGGGACTATAGGCCCTGATAATGCCTCGTAGGAAAAAGGGGAACCCTGTAAGCGGTTGGGTCATCATAGATAAACCAATTGGAAAAACCTCGGCTCAAGTGGTCAATGATGTTCGACGTGCATTAAACGCCCAAAAAGCAGGTCACGCTGGGACGTTAGATCCATTGGCATCAGGGGTGCTTCCAATAGCGTTGGGAGAAGCAACTAAAACAATATCCTTTGCAATGGAATCCCTAAAGGATTATCAGTTTGACATTAGTTGGGGAGAGGAACGCGATACCCAAGACAGCGAGGGCCGAGTAGTAGCAGAAAGTAATCTACGCCCAACCGAGGAACAAATCATCACCACTTTACCCTCTTTTTTGGGTTATATTGATCAGGTACCTCCTATTTTCTCTGCTATCAAGATTAATGGTCGCCGATCTTATGATTTAGCGAGAAATCAAGAAAACGTCATACTAGAGCCGCGTAAGGTTTTCGTAGAATCATTCTCATTGATAAATATAAAAAACGAGAGCTCTGCAACATTCATGGTTACTAGTGGAAAAGGAACTTATATCAGAGCTTTAGCGCGCGATTTAGCTGCTAAGCTCGGCACATGCGGGCATATTTCTTCACTTCGAAGGTTAAAAGTTGGTTCTTTTTCCGAAAACGACGCGATTTCTCTGGATTATCTTGAAACATTAGCGCATAGTCCCGCCAATTTTAATAAGCTATTACCTGTTGAGGTGGCGCTAGACGGCATCCCGGCAATACCTTTATCAGGTGATCAAGCGGATAGGATGAGAAATGGCCAAAGTGTCCCTTTAGAAAAGGGGGCTTACTGGTGTTGCTCACTTGCTCTCGAAGAAGGTGGTATTTTATATACTAAGTTTTCGGGGTTACCAGTAGCAATTGCCAGATTACAGCAGGGTTTTATTTGTCCTATTCGCGTCCTTAACTTTTAATGTAATGGAGCGAATGATGTCGATTACCAATGAAAAAAAAGCTGAATTAATTAGGGAATATGGGCAGAAAGAAGGCGATACTGGCTCCCCCGAGGTGCAGGTAGCAATTCTAACGACACGGATACTTAACCTTACTGAGCATCTGAAAACTCATAAGAAGGACTTCCATTCTCGAAGAGGTCTTTTGATTATGGTTGGTCAACGCCGCCGTCTACTCGATTATCTGCAATCTAGGAATGAGGCTAGGTACTTAGATTTAATTAGCCGCCTTGGGCTTCGCCGTTAGAAAACCTACGGCGATAATATTTATTTGATGGATCGATATGCATCGTTGATCAAAAATCTAATTTGACCCTTTGTTTAATACATGGCATTCAGTGAATAGTAATAGAGATAGAAACGTAGGGCCCACTAATTGAATTGAACGAATCAAAAGCTAAAGCCTTCATACCAAATAGGCTAACAAGTTCCCTGAAGTAATTCTTGAGATAAGTTTTTGTTAGCAAGTTTAGGCGTTATATTTTGATTATCTAGTTTAGGTTGAGGGCGATCATTTAAGGAATTAAGTAGTATGTTTGATATATATAAAAAAGAATTAAATTGGGGTGGTAAAAAGCTTGTTTTTGAAACTGGAAAAATAGCACGGCAGGCTGATGGTGCTGTAATGGCAAGTTTAGGCGATACTACAGTTTTATGCACTGTTGTTGGAGCAAGAAACCCTAAACCTGGATTAGACTTTTTTCCATTGACAGTTAACTATCAAGAAAAAACTTTCGCCGCAGGCAAGATTCCTGGTGGTTTTTTTAAACGAGAAGGAAGGCCTACCGAAAAGGAGACTTTAGTATCACGTCTTATTGATCGACCAATTCGACCTCTGTTTGCAAAAGGGTTTCGAAATGAAACACAAGTTATTTGCACTGTTCTTTCTCACGATCTAGAGAATGATCCAGATATAGTTGCAATGATAGGGGCCTCAGCTGCTTTAACCATTTCGGGCCTTCCCTTTCTTGGCCCAATCGGCGGGTGTAGAGTTGGTTACAAGGATGGTGAATACGTGTTGAATCCGCTTCAACACGAAGTTGGAGATTCAGATCTAGATTTAGTGATGGCCGGTACGCGAGATGGTGTTTTAATGGTCGAATCTGAAGCTACCGCCCTATCGGAAGATATAATGCTTGGTGCAGTCATGTTTGGCCACAAAGCGTGCCAGGAAGTCATAGATCTAATAATAGAGCTCGCAGAGGCATGTGCCAAGGAGCCAAGAGACATATCGCCGGAGCCACCGGAAGTAGAAAAAGTGACTGCAAAACTAAAAAAATCAATAACCAAAGATTTGCAAAAAGCATACAAGGTTGCTGATAAAGTAAAACGTCAAGAGCTGATAGCGGTTGCAAAGGAAAAAGGAGCGCAGCTGTTCGAAACAGAAGAAGAGATTAATGCTGCAAAGGGTGCACTAAAATCCCTAGAAGCTGATATTGTTCGAGGGTCAATTCTGGATACGGGTGTTCGAATAGATGGAAGAGACACAAAAACAGTTCGCCCAATCGTATCCGAAGTCGGTATTCTACCCCGAGCCCACGGATCTGCACTCTTTACAAGAGGAGAAACTCAAGCTTTGGTAGTGACGACGTTGGGTACTGGACAAGACGAACAAATAATAGATGCGCTTGAGGGAGAATACAGAGAAAATTTCATGTTGCATTACAACTTTCCACCATACTCTGTTGGAGAAGCTGGTAGACTGGGAGGTGCCGGTAGACGTGAAATTGGCCATGGGAAGCTAGCGTGGAGAGCAATACGACCGCTATTACCTAAAAAGGAGGATTTTCCCTATACACTGCGGGTTGTTTCAGAGGTAACAGAGTCGAACGGCTCCTCATCGATGGCAACAGTTTGTGGAACATCTATGTCTTTAATGGACGCGGGAGTTCCACTTAGTCAGCCATGTGCAGGTATTGCTATGGGATTGATTAAAGAGGGAGATCGTTTTGCTGTATTATCAGATATTCTTGGAGACGAGGATCATCTAGGGGATATGGACTTTAAAGTAGCGGGCACTGCGCAGGGAATTACATCTCTACAAATGGATATTAAAATTACGTCCATAACTGAAGAAATAATGCAAGTGGCTCTTCAACAGGCCAAGGACGGAAGACTTCATATCCTTAGTGAAATGGAAAAGGCAATCAATCAAGGTAGAGAAGGGGTATCTGATCACGCACCACGCGTAACAACTCTGACTATCAATAAAGATAAAATCAGGGATATCATTGGACCAGGGGGTAAGGTCATAAGGGAAATATGTGAATCAACGGGGGCCAAAATCGACATTGACGACGAAGGGGTAGTTAAGGTGGCTGCCGTAGATAACGAAGCCGGAGAAGCTGCAGTTCAATGGATTAGATCAATTGTAGCAGAACCCGAATTAGGCGTCATCTATAACGGGAAAGTAGTTAAAACAGTCGACTTTGGTGCTTTTGTAAACTTTTTAGGCCCTCGGGATGGCCTTGTACACATTAGTGAATTATTGCCAGGGCGCGTCAACAAAACGACAGATGTAGTGAAAGTTGACGATGACGTAAAAGTAAAAGTCATTGGATTTGATGATAGAGGAAAAGTTAAGTTAAGCATGAGACTTGTTGATCAGGAAACCGGGGAAGATTTAGAGGAACAAGGTCAAGAAGATTCCTAAAGTTTACGTTAAGTTACTCTATAAAATGGCGCCACACTGTGAATAGTACCTTGGCGTCATTTTTTTATCCCAAGCTTCCAAATATTATAGGACACCGGGGCGCCTACAATTCGGCTCCCGAAAATACTTTGATCTCCTTTCGAAAAGCGGCACAATTAGGTGCCAAGTGGATTGAAATTGACGTTCGATTAACTTCTGACAAAATTCCTGTAGTCTTTCACGACAATGACGTTGATAGAACTACTAATGGTCAAGGGCCAGTGCAAAGTTTCACTCTTAAATCATTGCAAGAACTGGATGCTGGAAGCCATTATCATATTGACTTCTCTGGCGAAAAAGTACCTACACTGTTGCAAACTATAACGCTTTGTATTGAGTTAAACTTAGGTTTAAACATTGAAATAAAACCGAATTTTGGACAAGCTGCCGAGACAGTGACGGCAATATTAGCAACTATAAATCCATTTCAGGAACAACTAAGGGGTAATGTTTTATTCTCTAGTTTCAATTTGCTTTGTCTTAAAAAACTAATTAATTTGTGCCCCGAGTGGCCCAGGGCATTATTAGTTAATGATCTGAACAACGATTGGTTAAGTAATACTAAAGCCCTTGAATGTTATACGTTGAACCCAAACTACAACTGTTTGGCTAGCATTGAAAATATCAAGTCGATTCTAGATAGTAAGTTGCGAATAATTCCTTTCACCGTCAACCAGATCTCTATAGCTAAAAATTTATTGCGGTTGGGCGTTCATTCGATTATTACCGACGACCTGAAGTCATTAAAATCACTGAAAGATTATAAACATTGACCCCACAAAAAACTTACTTATCCATCGCTTTTTTCTCTTGGTGAGGGTATTCCAATTGCACGCATTCCCCCATCAACATAGTGAATTTCTCCTGTCACACCGCTAGATAGATTGCTAGCGAGAAACAGTCCAGCAGCTCCCACCTCCTCGGGCTGAACATTGCGTGCCAAGGGTGAGGTCTGTTCTGAGTACCTATACACATATCTCGCGTCAGCAATAGCTGACCCTGCCAGTGTTCGCATTGGCCCCGGCGAGAGCGCATTAACTCTAATTCCACGACCTCCAAGGTCTGTCGCCAAATATCTAACACTGGCCTCTAAGGCGGCTTTTGCAATTCCCATAACATTATAGTTTGGAATAGTTCTCGCCGACCCAAGATAACTAAGGGTAATAAGACTTCCGCCCGCCCCCATAAGATCTGCTGCGTGACGAGCTACATTGGTGAATGAAAAGCACGAAATATCCATCGTATTTTTAAAATTTTCACGAGTGGTATCTGCATAACGTCCTTTAAGCTCCGCCTTATCCGAGTATGCAATTGCATGGATTACAAAATCCAAAGCACCCCACTTTTTTTTAATTTCCAGAAATACACAATCTAGATCCTCATCATTTCCAACATCACATTGCAAAACAAAGTCAGACCCAACCGAAGCAGCTAAGGGTCGAACTCTTTTTGCAATGGAATCATTCTGATATGTAAAAGCCAATTCACCGCCCTCTTTGGCGATTGCTGCCGCAATACTCCAAGCTATAGAGCGTTCATTAGCAACTCCCATAATCAAACCGCGCCTACCGCGCATTAAACCGGGTCCTGTAACTGCCTCATTCATATTTGAAACACACTCCTAGTGTATATTGCGCGTTTTGGATAGCACTCAATTGTCAATAGCTCGAAATGCTAGAACTGAGTTGGTTCCGCCAAAACCAAAGCTATTTGAAAGGGCAACGTTAACTTTTATATCTTCCTTCAATTCTGTTATGATGGGCATCGATCCTGCTAAAGGGTCTAAATTCTCAATGTTGGCAGATGCTGTCAAAAAGTTATTTTTCATCATAAGAAGAGTGTAAATGGATTCATGAACGCCCGCCGCTCCCTGCGAGTGCCCGGTCAGTGACTTTGTAGAACTAATCAAGGGGATATCCTTTGAGTCGAAAACCTCTGAAATTGCCTCAAGTTCCTTAGTATCTCCGATTGGAGTACTTGTTCCATGAGTATTTATATAATCGACTGGTTCCGATATTTCATTTAGTGCCATTCTCATACATCTAACAGCTCCCTCGCCTGAAGGTTGCACCATATCAACTCCATCAGAAGTAGCTCCATAACCAACTAATTCAGCATAGATTTGGGCTCCTCGCGCTTTAGCATGATCTAACTCCTCAAGAACCAGAACGCCTCCTCCTCCGGCAATTACAAACCCATCGCGGTCTACATCGTATGCGCGGGAGGCCTTTTCTGGAATATCGTTATATTTCGAAGACAAGGCGCCCATTGCATCAAAGAGCACCGAAAGTGTCCAATGCAATTCTTCACCACCTCCCGCAAACATTATATTTTGTTTTCCTAACTGGATCGTTTCATATGCATTACCAATGCAATGCGAACTGGTAGAACACGCCGAACTGATGGAATAACTTAGACCTTTAATTTTGAATGAAGTGGATAATGTCGCCGACGTAGTACTCGACATGACACGCGGCACCATATAAGGGCCAACTCTTTTTGGTCCTTTCTCCCGCGCAAGATCGAAAGCTGTCATCATATTAGATGTTGATGGGCCACCAGATCCAATGATCAATCCTGTTGACGGATTGCTTACTTCTGATTCTTCTAACCCTGCGTCCTTGATGGCCTGTTCCATAGCAATGTATGCATAAGAGGCACCATTGCCCATAAACCTGAGAAGTTTCCTGTCTATGTAATCGCTTGGCTCTAATTTGATAGACCCATGAATATGACTTCGGAAGCCCATATCCCTGTACTCATCACTGAATGTTATTCCTGAGGTGCCATTTCTTAGAGATTCTGTAACCTCTTCAGAATTATCACCTATGCTGGAAACTACCCCAAGACCCGTTACGACAACTCGCCGCATCATGTAGTTCCTTCCACAGCAGTATTTGAGAATAAGCCAACTCTAATGTCCTTGGCTTCAAATACAGGTTCACCATCACAAAGCACACGACCGTCAGCTATGCCCATGCATAAACGACGCATGATCACTCTTTTTAAATCCAATTGAAATCTTAGAAGTTTTGCTGAAGGCAGAACTTGCCCTGTAAACTTTACCTCACCCACGGAAATAGCTCGTCCCGATCCAGGGCCGCCTAGCCATCCAAGTGTGAAGCCAAGTAATTGCCATAACCCATCCATTCCAAGACAACCCGGCATTACAGGGTCACCCTCAAAATGGCACTTAAAAAACCACAAGTCTGGCTTTATATCAAATTCCGCTTCTACATTGCCTTTTCCATTAGCTCCGCCGTCATCCGAAATATGAGTGATCCTATCAAACATCAACATTGGGGGCATAGGTAACTGTGCATTACCTGGCCCAAACAGCTTTCCTTTGGCACATTGAATCAACTCTTCATAATTAAAGCTAAATTTTCGATCAGAGGTCACGTTAAAACAATCCTTGTGCAAAAAGGTACAATAGGTTCTCATTAATTCATCATCAGCAAGATCGCTGCTATTGTTCTATATTACTTGTAATATGACGTTACGCCAATATTTTATGATAAGCAGATGGTTGAATAGTTTCTATCTACCCCCATCCAATCCATCATAATGCGAAGATTAATATACGCCGTTCTAAATAATTGAAGCCATCTGATTTACAAATAGAGATTAAATTAGTATTTAGCTATAAATACAGAGTGGTAAGGGATATGGTTTTGACTACATCCGAAATTGAAAAACTTCTCGATAACGCCAAACTCAGGCACACAAAGCAACGTACTCAGCTTGCCAAAATGTTGTTTAAGGCGGAGAACCGACATTTTACGGCGGAGCAATTGCATAAAGAAGCGCAAATAGCTGGCCATACTATCTCGCTCGCGACAATTTATAATACACTCCACCAATTTCGACGTGCCGGCCTGTTACGGCAAGTGATTGTTGAACCTGGAAAAGTATATTTCGATACAAATACAGAGCCTCATCACCACTTTTACATAGAAGATGACGGTGAATTGTTGGATGTGGAACGAAACAAGGTAAAAATTTCAACACTTCCAGAGATACCTAAAGACTGTAATATCCAAGAGATGGACGTCATAATACGTTTACGAAAAAAATAATCAGTCCCGAGTATATTATTTCAGTCTGTTTCTCTTTTAGAATCGTTCTAAATACCTTGACTTTTTCGGTGCCCGTAATCATATATAGCGCATAATTATGGGACTCTTCTTGAACCAAACAGTCACAGGTTTCGTAGAAGAATTAGGGAAACAATGATTGGATTAGCACAATGTCAGAATTAAAAAACTCAAAGACAGAAGAAAATCTAAAAGCAGCGTTTGCTGGCGAGTCGCAAGCGAACCGGCGTTATCTTTATTTTGCACAAAAAGCTGATATTGAGGGTTACAACGACGTCGCCACCGTGTTCAGATCCACGGCTGAAGGTGAGACGGGGCATGCGCACGGACACTTGGAGTTTTTGGAGGAGACTGGTGATCCTGCAACTGGTGAACCAATCGGGCCGACCGGCGACAATCTAAAAGCTGCTATTGCCGGTGAAACCCACGAGTATACTGACATGTATCCGGGGATGGCGAAAACCGCTCGCGATGAAGGGTTTGATGAAATCGCCGACTGGTTTGAAACATTAGCTAAGGCAGAAAAAAGCCACGCTGGACGTTTCCAAAAAGCTTTTGATGCGATGGACTGAGATAACTTAACTTATCATTATAAATTGAGTTAGTTAAACGCGCTTAAAAACGGGCAAGCCAATCGCTTGCCCAATTGAGCGTGTTTGTTCTAGGCGTAATCGCTGTAACAATGGCCAAAACTATAAACACAGTCTTTTTTGGAGATATAAATTGAAAGAAGGCAGCCTAGATGCTCCTGTTCGCCACAATCTTGCATGGCAAGATGAAGATTTCTATGACACTGAAAAACTAGACGATGAACTGCGGCGTGTCTTCGATGTTTGTCACGGGTGTCGACGTTGCTTCAATCTCTGCGATAGTTTTCCAAAATTATTCGATTTAATTGATGATTCTAACTCAGGTGAGCTCGATACGGTTGCAAGTGAAGACTTTGAACCGGTAGTTGATGCTTGCACCCTGTGCGACATGTGCTATTTAACGAAGTGTCCCTACGTGCCGCCTCATGAGTTCAACATTGACTTCCCCCATCTAATGCTGCGGTATCGTGCGGTACAGTTTCGAAATGGTCAAACACCGTTCGTTAACAAAGAACTCACAAAAACAGACCGGAATGGAAAGGTGCTTGGGAAGATTGCATCGATAGTGAATTGGGGTTCGAATGTAGAAAATTCGATTCCCAGGAAAGTATTGGAAACAACCTGCAACGTCCATCGAGATGCGGCTCTACCAAAGTTCCACAAACAAACATTTCTGGCAAAAGACCAAAACAAAACAAAATCCGTTAATTCCGAAGCACCTGGTTACGGTAGGAAAGTCGTTATTTATGCTACGTGTTTTGTGAACTACAATAATCCTTCCATAGGGACCTCGGCCGTAAATGTATTAAATATTAACGGAGTAGAGACAGAAGTAGTTTATCCATCCTGTTGTGGGATGCCACAACTGGAGCAAGGGAACATAGAAGACGTTGCAAAAGCGGCGGAAAAGGTAGCCAAGGAGCTTCGAATCTGGGTGGATGAAGGAAATGATATAATTGCACTGACGCCATCTTGCGCACTGATGTTAAAGTTTGAATGGCCGTTGATACTTCCAGAGAATGAACACGTCAAAGTGCTATCGAGTGCAACGTACGATATTGATGAGTACATTGTAGACATTGCAAAAAAGGAAGGCCTTGTCGATGGTTTAAGGCCGTTGGATGGTGGCATAACGCTGCATCATGCATGCCATAGCAGAGCCCAGAATTTTGGGCAGAAGTCTGTTGAAATGCTCAAATTTATCCCAGATGCTGATCTAACTGTTATCGAACGATGCTCTGGACATGGAGGGTCTTGGGGTATGATGAAGGATAACTACGAGACTGCTTTGAAGGTTGGGAAACCCGCAGCCCGTCAGGCGAAAAAGGCATCATCAACCTATGTAGCCTCGGGATGTCCTCTTGCGGCTGAGCATATTCTCCAAGGTATGGAGTCTCTCGATGGTAATAAGCCCAATGTTGAAAAGGCGACGCATCCTATAGAACTTTTAGCTAAGGCCTATGGGTTTTAATTATACCCCAGCAGCACCAAAGGGAACGACAATGAAGACACCAAAATTAGTAACTGCATCTGATATCCTTGATATGGAGTCTTTTGGAAAGATTCGAAAGCAAAAGAGGGCAGAAATATCAAATATAAAAAAAGATCGAAGAGTAGCGGTTGGGCCAGATGCAACCTTTATGTTTGAGAACTACGATACAATGTGGTGGCAAATTCATGAGATGCTCTTCATCGAAAAAGGAGGAGAGGATCAAATAGAGGATGAACTCTCGGCGTATAACCCCCTAATACCCCAGGGCAGTGAGCTGGTAGCCACTTTAATGTTTGAGATCGATGAACCTGAACGTCGTAAAACCCTTCTTATGAGCCTAGGCGGGGTAGAAGAAGTTTGCTGTTTGACAATAAATGGAGATACAATTCTTGGCGACTCAGAAACTGACGTAGATAGGACCACAGCTGCGGGAAAGGCTTCGTCGGTTCAATTCATACATTTCAATCTTTCGGCTGATCAAATCGAACTATTCAAAAAACCCAATACTCAAATTAGTGTCGGGATAAATCATCCCGCCTATGGCCACATGGCCATTATTTCTCCTGAAGTCAAGGGGTCTTTAGTTAAGGATTTTGAATAATATTAATATGAATAAGGCAGTCTAATTGGGTTTATAAGTCCTTATTTGAAATAGTCCCCCAGACATCGGTTTTTAATAACCACCCTGTGTAGGGTCCGGCTTCCACGAGGCACCAATCCCCGGAAATTTCCTCTAGTCGAGCCATAACACCTGACTCTAAACGAGCGACACCTTTACCTGTTAGCGACCGCTCTTTACGTATAATTACACTTTCTCCTAGAACAAATACCCATCTGCGGCCTGAGAGCATACGCTGATGAACCCAACCCTCTAGTCCTTCATGATCTTTGATTTTCCGCCATGTATCAAACTCAGCTATAATTTTAACTGGCAAATTCTGACGTTGGAAGATCCAGTTAATAGGATATCTCCTTCCCGGGCCCGCTCGAACATTTATTTTGTTTGAACTCAAAGAGACAAAACGCGGCACCTTTAGTCCTGTTTCCCGGCCTAAGTCGGCCATACTAATTTGGGGAAGCACAAAACTCAGTCCAAGTAAAAATATACCAAAAACAAACAAATTTAATGGCAATAGCAGCCTCAACCCATTTTTCATTCCAAGACCCATAATTTAATCAAATTCAACATCAGTGGTATTTTGAATAGATGGTGTATCTCCGCACAAAGCGCACGATAAATTTCGTTTATATCTGATTTTTCTAAATGTCATTTCCATGGCATCAAAGATTAACAATTGCCCTGACATCGAATCTCCAATATTTAGAAGTTCCTTTAAAACCTCCGTCGCCTGAAGTGTCCCAATAACCCCCGCTACCGCACCCAGAATTCCAACATCCTCACAACGGAAACCGTCTGGGTCGCTGCTGGGAGGCGCATTGAATAGACACCTATAACAAGGTTCCTCATTATGGCCCCCAGCTCCTCCACGAAAGGTAGTCAATTGCCCTTCAAATCTCAGTAATGCGCCAGATACAACCGTTTTCCCGTTGAAATACGCTGCATCATTGATCAGGTAACGAGTGGGGAAGTTATCTGAACCATCAACAATTAAATCATATTTAGAAAATATATTATCTGCATTCTCTGGCAATAGACGCATATGATGTGAGTTAATTTGGATTGTAGGATTAATTCTTAACAAGGTATCTTCCGCAGAAGATACCTTGGGCGTTCCCACTTTACTTGTAGCATGTATTATTTGACGCTGTAGATTGGATAAATCAACGTCGTCATCATCTATGATACCTATGGTGCCAACCCCAGCTGCAGCAAGATACATTAAAACAGGGGAGCCAAGGCCACCTGCTCCAACGCACAAAACTTTTGAGTTTAATAACTTTTCTTGTCCCTCATCGCCCACTTCATCCAAGATTAAATGACGCGCATAGCGTTCAAACTGATTATCAGTCAGTTCCATTCTGAGGTGCTCCTATTTTTTCTGAGGTATTTGCCCCTGTCGACCCGTAACCACCCTCACCTCTCACGGTCTTTGAGAGATTTTCGACCTCTACAAGACGGGGCTGCACGACTTTAGCAATAACCATCTGAGCTATTCTATCTCCTCTTTTAATTACAAAAGGTTCACTTCCGTGATTAATTAATAAAATAGATATTTCGCCTCTGTAATCTGAGTCTATTGTTCCAGGGGCGTTTAAAACTGTAACACCATTTTTAAGAGCTAATCCGGATCTGGGACGTATTTGGGCTTCTACTGAACAAGGGAGCGCCATAGAAAAACCAGTTGGGATTAAAACCCTCTCTCCTGGATTAATAAATTTAGTGTTTTCTATTGCTGCGGGCAAATCCATTCCGGCGCTGCCCAAAGTTTGATATTGGGGTAATGGTAGCCCCATCGCATGCGATAAACGTTTTATTTCAATATTCATTATAAAAATCGTTCACTTTTCAATTTCTTTTACAATCTTTTCCACCAATCGAATAGCAACGTCTTCCTTCAACATTAAGGGCCATTCTTCGCATCCTTTATCCGTTATCAAGTGAACGAGGTTATTCTCTCCATCAAAGATCCCCGTGGACTCACTAACGTCATTTGCCAATATCCAATCGCAACCCTTATTTTTTCGCTTTTCTACCGCATTGTTTATTAAATTTTCTGTTTCAGCCGCAAAACCAACCACCAAATCAGGCCTATTTGATTCCAATTGAGATAGCGTTTTTAAAATGTCTGGGTTTTCGTTTAATTCCAGGGCGGAAACCAAGCCATTATCGCTTTTTTTTATTTTTTGTTCAGAATTATTAGCCACACACCAATCCGCCACAGCAGCGGCGCAAATAGCTATGTCAGCAGGCAAAGAGTCCAAACATGCTTGCAACATATCCCTAGCGGTCTCTATCTTTATAACTTTAACCCCTAAAGGGTCTCTAAGATTAGTAGGCCCTGTTACCAACGTAGTTTTTGCTCCATGTTTAGATAATGCGGCGGCCATTGCGTAACCTTGCTTACCAGAAGACCGGTTGCTGATAAACCTGACCGGGTCTATTGGTTCCAGCGTTGGACCTGATGTCACTAATGCCGTTTTGCCTTTAAGTGATTTATTAAAAGATAAGAAACTCAAAACTTGCTTAACGATTTCATCCGGTTCACACATGCGGCCTGCCCCAAATTCTCCACAAGCCATTGCTCCAACATCTGGCCCTAAAACTTCCACGCCTCGTTTAATCAAAACACTTATATTATCTTGAGTAGCGTCATGTTCCCACATTCTAACATTCATAGAAGGTGCGACTAACACTGGTTTATCCGTTGCCAGTAACACCGTTGAGGCAAGATCATCGGCTATACCAGCTCTCATTTTTGCTAATATGTTGGCAGTAGCAGGTGCAACTAGAATTAAATCAGCGTCTCTGGATAATTGTATATGCCCCATCTCCGATTCGTCGGTTAACGAAAACAATTCTGTATAAACTTTATCTTCCGTGAGCGCTTGAATGCTGAGAGGAGTCACAAACTTTGAACCCGACTTAGTCAAGACTACCCTGACATTAATGCCATTCGCTTTAATTTGACGCACTAACTCCAGTGCTTTGAAGGCAGCAATTCCCCCTGTAACGACGAGAAGTATGCGCTTATCATCAAGTATCGACATTTTTTGATCCAAAATTTAGTTAGCGCTTATAATAAAGACAATAACATAATTAAATTATACGCAGAAATAAATGCATGATAACAAAGTGGATATGATATTGGATAAACTACAACGAGGAGCGTTAATATATAACCCTCCACTCTCATTTATCATTATCGGATTAGGGGTTTTGATAGCATTGATATCTGGATGCTCCCCCTCAGTGCAAACGTATCAAGGACACCTGCAAAAACCAAAACTTACGGACCGTTTCTTTATTACCTCTGATGCTAAGAAATTACCATTGAATGTCTGGAACTCACAAGCAACGAAGATGAAGGCAGTCGTTATTGCATTACATGGTTTTAATGATCATTCTGGAGCATTTAAGGAACTAGGAAATATACTCGCGGATCATGGTTACTTATTTTACGCCTATGATCAAAGAGGGTTTGGCAATACCCAAAATAGGGGTATTTGGGCTGGAACCGATTTACTAGTGCGAGACCTAAAGGAAATCATCTCGCTTATAAAAGAAGCGCACCCTACTTTGCCTATACATGCATTAGGGGAAAGTATGGGAGGAGCAGTTATTCTTTCGGCTATTTCTAAGAAAAAAGGTATGAAACGCCCTAAATTAACCAGCGCGATATTATCAGCCCCAGCTGTCAGGGGACGCAACACGATGCCTATTTGGCAAAGCAAAATATTAGATATCCTAGTTCATATGATTCCCATGATAAAACTGACCTCTCAAGGCTTAAATATCAATCCCTCCGATAATAAGGAGATGTTAAAAGCGTTACGAGACGATCCTCTCTATATCACTGAATCACGTCTTGATACTGTTTACGGACTTACCAATCTGATGGATGAAGCTTTAGAAGCATCGAGTTATCAGGATACACCATTGCTTATTCTCTATGGGGCAAAGGATGACTTGGTTCCAAAATCGTCTACTTGCAGAATGCTATCAAAGTTACCTAACGGAAAACAAAAACAATGGCATTTAGCTTTTTATCCAAATGGTCACCATTTATTGTTCAGAGACCTAGAAAGGGACGTAGTTGTGCGAGATATAAAGGCTTGGTTGACATTAAAAAAAAATCCGCTTCCATCTGGATACGAGGTAGACTTGTCAAAAGTAAAAAATTTGGGTCGCTCTGATTGTCTGACTAAATCAACATTAATCTATAAATAAGGCGTTTTGTTCTATTATAGAATGCGAATAACCTCATATTAACTCTATTGATGCTTTACTTAGACCGTCTAACTCAACCTCAATAAAGGCTGCTTCTTCAATAAAAACCGTCTGGGTAACACTACCTAATAAAACGAAGTCGCCGTTTCTTAAAGGTTTACCAAGTCCAGCACGGTGGTTGGCCAACCATGCAAGAGCCTCCATTGGGTCTCCTAAAATGTCAGCACCAACTCCTCTACTGTGTTCCTGTTTATCTATAAAGAGAGTTCCAACAATCGTCTTCAAATCTAGACTACGCCAATGAATGTTTTCCTCCCCGAGTACGGTACCAGCGTTAAAAAAATCATCTGCTATAAGTGTTGGAGCGCTAAGATTACTGTAATTTTCATAACGGTCATCTACCAATTCTATCGCCCCCATTAGAGCACCAACAGCATCTTTTGCACTTTCAATTGTATAAGGACCAAGAGTTCCCATCATATCTGTTTTTAAACGGGCGGCTATTTCACATTCAATCCCTACTCGATGAAATTTGGACAGGGGCAAAATAGTAGTTTTTTCAAAAACTGTAGTATCAAAAACTTCTCCTGCACATGGGTAATCTATATTCAGAAATTTTTGCATTACCTCAGTTGTACAGCCAATTTTATGTCCAACTAAACGGCCATACCCTGCTTTTTGCAGGATTTGATGAACAACGGCTTGGACTGCATAGCCATCCAACTCGGTCTGTGGCACTAGTTCATCAGGCGGGGTAGAGGTTGCTCCACCCTCTAATCTACTTTGCACAAGAAATTCCGCCGCTAATTCAACAAGATGATCTTTCATCTGAAATAATCCTAAGGTATCAGTTTTTTTCACGGGCATGATCTATTATTTTATGCCAAATATCAAACCACAAGAGACTCCTTTGAATTACTGCTTAAGTTGACTTTTTAAATATTCTGAGTAGAGATTTCTTTTTGCTTTGCTTAGACTTTTTATCATAAGCTGTTTATCAAATATGGAGTGTCGGGATGACGGATAAAGTACCTGTTCCTGAAAATGAGGCGGAACGTCTAGAGAAGTTAGATGAATACAACATAATGGATTCGGCGCCAGAGATTGTATTTGATGAAATTACCGAGTTAGCGGCTGAGATACTTCAGTGCCCTGTGTCATTTATTCAGTTTATGGACGAAGATCGGCAGTGGTTTAAATCTAAATATGGTCTGCCAGACGACTTCGTAGAGACGCCACGAGACGCATCAATATGTGCAACAACTATTTGTCAAAATGATCTCCTTTTGGTGCCCGATTTGTCCAAAGATGACAGGTTTTCCGATTACGACATGGTCAAGTCTGCACCCAATGTTCGCTTTTACGCAGGTATGCCTCTGATCACTCCAACTGGCCATTCTATAGGAACATTATGCACAGTAGATTTTGAAGAGAGGGATATAACACTCAATCAACAGGAGGCAATGCGCAGACTCTCGCATCAAGTTGTAACGCAACTTGAGCTGCGGCGTACCGTCGTAGAAATGGACAACGCCATTAAGAGTCGGGATAAGATGCATCAGGAATTGGTTGCCGAAAAAAGCAGATCTGACGAGCTATTATTAAATATATTACCAAAAAAAATAGCCTCGGAGCTCAGAAATACGGAAAAAGTAGAACCGAGGTTCTATAACTCCGCAACTATTATATTTGGAGATTTTGCCGGCTTTACAAAACTTGCTGAACAAATGCAACCAAAATCATTGATTGATCTTCTGCATCAATATTTTTCTGTATTCGATAATATTGTCGCTAAACATAATGTTGAGAAACTGAAAACAATTGGAGATGCCTATATGTGTGTAGCGGGTGTACCTGCTGAAAGCCGAGGACATGCGATAGCAGCCTGCCTGGCCTCGCTTGAAATTCAACACCACATGGAGCGTACCAACGTGCAAAGGGAAAAGATGCGTATGCCGAGATGGGACATGCGGATAGGGCTCCACTCTGGTCCCATTATAGCCGGCGTGGTTGGTGAGAAAAAATTTACGTACGATGTTTGGGGAGACGCTGTGAATATCGCCGCTTTAATGGAAAAAGAAGGCGAACCTGCTAGAATAAATGTCTCCCAAACGACCTTTCAACAAGTGAGTGAAGCTTTCGAAACTGAAGAACGCGGTGAGATCGACTCGGGGAAAAAGGGGCTTTTGACTATGTATTTTGTAAATAGATTAAAACCTGAGTTCTCATCTGACGCAGATGGGATCAAACCAAATGAAGCATTTCAGCAACAGTTTGGAAACTTATTGCGGGTTTACGATCGTTAGCTAGAAAAATGTCTTGTTCTTTCAAATGTATCTATATCCAACAAAATCTTTACAGTATTTTATCCACGTCATAGAGTTGAAAAAATATAATGAGGATTAAATAATGAAACGCTGTACTATAATCGTTTTTGTGTTAATCGGCTCAGCCATTTTAGCTGGATGTTTTGGTGAGGAGGAAAAAACAAAAGCTCCAAAAAAAGATTATATAATAGTTAAAAATGACGGAGTTGAGAATTTCAAAGTTACGTTGCAGAACCGAGTAAAAGATAAAGTTTTAATTCCATTTAATGAAACCGTTAAGATAGATTTTCTCTCTACAAAAACAAAAACAGTATTAGTCCAAACCAAAAGTCAAGATCCAAATTGGAACAATTGCTCTATAGCCATGCAAGTAGGCCAAACACTCGTTGTCCATCGAAAATATGAATCTATCGAATGCAGGGCAGAATGAATTTAATTCAAGGCAGTGCCCTAAATAATTGAAAGAAAAAAGGGCGGCCAGAAACTCAATATTCTTACTAACGAAGAATAAATACAAAAAATAATTAAATGCTTTTTATCCAGAAAAAAAGTTATCGTCGGCATGTAAGTAACTGGTGTTTAGGGCAGCTAAATATATCTACTTCCTTGGCCATCCTCGAAAAGGCCCAAGACCGCCCCCGGATACAGTTCGAACCGCTATAAAACATTAGAAAGATCTGATCCAAGCGCGCTGAGATTACCGAGATATCATCTAAAAAACAATGCTTTGATTTTTATGACCAATTCATATAGCCAAAGCTTCTAGTTTGGTGTTCCGGATGGGATACGATCAAACATTATCTCTGGAAGCAACAATGCTAACTCTGGAAATATAATGATCAATCCTATGCACACAAAATGTAACATTATGAACGGAATGACCCCCCGATACATATCAGCTAGTCGGATTTCAGGGGGGCTGATACCCCTTAAAAAAAAGATCGCTGGGGCCATAGGCGGTGTCAGATAGCTTGTCTGAATAACGATCAAAAATAAAATACAGAACCAGACGTCATCGACCCCCATAGGTCGCAGCACCGCTACAGCAACAGGGACAACAATAATCATTATCGAAATGAACTCTAAAACAAACCCGGCAATAAATGTAATAAGCATAAAAATTAAGATTGTTGGCCAAACCGCAAGATTTGAAACTTCAAAAAAATTGCGGACGACGCTTAATCCACCAAGCGCGACAAATATACTGGCAAACATCATTCCACCGAGGAGAATAGTCACAATCATCGAGGTTATGCGTAAGGTTTTTATAAATGCTTCATTTAAATAGCTAAATTTAAATGTTCCATACAAGACAGTTAGAAATATAGTTCCGAGGGCCCCCATTGCACCAGCTTCAGTTGGCGTCGCCCAACCCAACATTATTGATCCAAGGACAGAAAAGATAAGTGTAAGTAACGGCACTAATGCGGTTATAATTATCCAAACATCTTGAATTAGTGAAGTGCTCTTGGCCTCTGTGTGATCCGAGGGCCCGTCAGTGGGCCAAATTGTGCAGCGGATGAGTATATAAAATATATAAAGAGCAGCCAGTATTAAACCTGGGATCATGATTCCAACAAAAAGATTACCTACACCCACTCCAGCGATTGGGCTCAAAATAACTACAACAACCGAAGGAGGGATTATGGTGCCTAGTGAACCACCAGCGCAGATAGTACCTGAGATCAAACCTTTGTTATAACCGTGCCGTAGCATCACCGTAATGACCATTAATCCCACCACAGACTCAGCAGCGCCCACTACACCGCTTGCAGCAGCAAAAAACACACAAAGTATAATGGTTGCTACTGCTAGCCCTCCAGGAAGTTTTCGGGTTATGAGGTGCATAGCTTCGAAAAGTTTTTCGGAAATGCCAGATTTCTCCAACATACACCCCATAAAAATAAAGAGGGGTACGGCGGACAATACATAATAGGATGCTACGTCATCAACTTTGGCTACAAGTTGGTGGACTAGTAAATCCCCAAATCGCAGATAACCGAAGAGTACAGCCACTCCCATTAATGAAAACGCCACGGGGAATCCAATGAATATAAAAATCATCAGGACTGGGAACATCATTAAACCAATGCTAATTGTCATTGATGTTCGACCCCCCAGCAAAACCCTAAACGTTAGCTGGGTCGCTTGCTTATTTGTGAAACGATGATACTCCTTTTATTTCGTACCATTCCAAGTAGCTGTGGTGCAAGTTATCAACAGAGCCCTTATATCTTTGATCCTTGATATGTTTTATCTTTATTGAGCGCTGCTCTTTGGAAAATACCTAAACGTTTTTAAGGCGATGATACTAGGGTTTTATTCTTTCGACGCCTGAACTCTTTTATCCACGGTTAAGCCACTATTTTAAAAGTAATTCCAAACTCACCATGATGCTGAAACTCATCAGCTTTGATATCTCTTCCAAGGTCGTCATATCTGGTTCCTTTACCTGATGAGTAATCAATCATCTCGGTAGGATTAGGATCTGAATTAAAAATTAAAAAATTAGCTCCATCGCCCTCTAGGATATATCTATTCAAGGAATGCCACGTTCCTCTTCTGAAAGCGAAACCAATCTCTGGGTTTATCAAGAACGCTCTAATACTTTGTGCATCAGGAATGTCTGGGCCATCTTTTATATTTGTCGGCGGAGCCACACAGACAGCTGATTTACAACCCGAAAGCTGAACAAAGCCTTGAGTTATAGCAGAATGTCTTTCCATATTGCAAAATGTTCTGCCTTCGTTTGGTTGCCAGATTGTCGAAACTATTACCTGACCATCACATTCGAATTGTACTGGTTCTAAAAGACGGTGCGTTTTTGGTTTATGTACTTCATTCCATAAATAACCAAAGGGCTCAAATGATTCCTCTGTCATTTCTTCCGGAATTACTTCAATAGTCCGTGTCACTGTCATTTGCCCTCTTTTAATAAATCCGTGTTAACAAATTTCACTTCGGCGATCTATTCACCCATTTGAAGTAACTTTCCATGCTGTCGTGCACCAAAAAATGACCATGCAAAAATTAGCGTACCTAGGCATAGATAAACACAATTTACAAAAATAGCTCCCACAAGAAGGTCTTGACGAAAGATCCCGTCAATCATAACAGATCGCATTCCTTCAAATACATATGCCGAGGGGGTACACCACGCGACGATCTGTAACCAATCTGGAAGGGTAGATACTGGATAATAAACAGCACTAATTGGTGCAAAGGCAAATATTGCCACCCAAGCTAAACTCTCCGCGCCAAGCCCAAAACGCAGAACCAAGGCAATTACTGCCATTCCAAGCCCCCAACCCATAACGAAAAGACATGAGAAGAAAGCGACGATACCGACCCCATAGGAGAAAATTGAAAATTCAAAAAAAACAAATGCAAGTATCCATGAAGGCAACAACCCCACAATACCTCGAAGGAAGCTAATAAGCATCATCGAAATTATGAGTTCGTAAGGACGGAGCGGACTCACGAAAAGGTGGCCTAGATTACGGGACCACATTTCTTCGAGAAAACACATAGAAAAACCGATCTGACTTCTAAACAATAGATCCCAAAGGAGTACCGCGCCAATCAATATTCCGGCTGCATTAGCCACCCAGCTTGAATGCCCCATGAAAAATTGTGTCACAAATCCCCATATTACCATTTGCACAGTGGGCCAATAAGCCATTTCAAGAATACGAGGCAAGGAACCCCGAAGTAGATAAAAATGCCTACGCACCATGCCAAAAATACGACGAAGGGAAAGTGGAAATGCCCGAGTTGATCTATCCATTAGTTACATCCGGCTGAACTCTATTTCGGGCAATATCTAAAAAAACTTCCTCCATATTCTGCCTACCATATTTTTTTAGGAGTTCTTTTGGCGATCCGGTGTCTACGATTCCACCATCGCGCATCATCAAAACTGTATCGCATAATCTTTCCACTTCGCCCATATGATGAGATGCTAAAAGTATGGTCGCTTTCTTCTCTGCTACATATTCTTGGAGATATCTTCGCACCCAATCAGCCGTATCCGGATCTAGGGAAGCAGTAGGTTCATCTAAAAACAAAAGCTGAGGATAGTTTATAAGTGCTTTTGCTAACGCCACCCTAGTTTTTTGGCCTGCCGAAAGCTGCCCTGTTTTTTGCCCAAGCAGTGGTTCAATATCAAAACGATTCGCTAATTCCTGAATGCGCTCGTTAGGCGAACCTATAGAGTAGAGTTCCGCATACACTTTTAAATTTTCCTCAACTGTCAATCTGTGCGGTAGGTCCACATATGGAGAAGAAAAATTAATATTTGGCAGAATACTATACCTGTCTTTAATCATATTTTTCTCTAGAATATACACATCTCCCTTAGAAGGGGTTAGAAGCCCCATAAGTATAGAAATAGTTGTGGTTTTTCCCGCACCATTACCACCAAGAAGGGCCGTAATACTCCCTGATTCAACTTTAAAATTCACATTTTCTACAGCCGCAACTTGGCCAAAATATTTAGCAAGTGAACTTACTTCAACTGCAAAACTGGGCATCCACACACCATTAAATTCGGTTTTATAAAAGAATAAATATCCCGAGGATCACCTCGGCTATATTTAGCTGTATAAAAGGTTACGACTTAAACGCGCTTGATTTATTAAAAATATTTGCTCTTTAAAACCAAAGAACACAACAAGTAAAGTAATTTAAAAAATAATTATGACAACCATCAACACTACAGGAGATTATGATCTGGGATAGCACAAAGGAAGTGAAAACACTTTTTTAAGAAACACAAAATTGGTCCCACGCCCTTGGTAACCTAAAAAAATAGTAATCATTGTCAAAAATTATGTATTACGCATAGTTATGTTTTCTAAAAACCTAGTCTTTTGCCTGACACCAGAACTGATACATGGAAATAAAGGTGTTTGGATATTCCTGTTCAAAAATATCCCATTTTTCTAAATCGTAATAGTCTGTGGAAGAATTAAATTTATTTTTGAAAGTTTTTTCAATGGACTCTGTCAAATTTGCGAAGCCCAGAAACCTTAGATTTAAATCCGTTATTATTTTGGCTATTTGGGGTATGGAGAACTGGATTTCATTTTCATGGAATAAAAGATCTCTGCAACCACTGAGCGAGTAATAATCTGCGATATTCGTTATTACATTATCAACACCCTTTACAGATTTCATCAGTACCCGTGAACGACGTTCTCGAATAAAATTGGCCACCCTTTCTTTATCAAGGTTTGGAGGAACTACATCTCTCAGTCCATTCCATTCACGCCTTCCTCTTGAGCTATAAAGTCCAATTCTCATTAGGCCACCTCGTTTTAGTAAGTTTCGAAGTGTTGTCCAACCTGCTAACGGATCGTTCATATGGTGCAACACACCAGAGGACTCTATTAAATCAAAGCGATGGTCTAACTTATCTAGGTTCAATATATCGCCTTGCGCGAACTTTATATTACTCTGACCTAACTTTTCAGCCTGCATCACAGCATAACTCAGGGACTGCAAACTCAGATCTATTGCGAATACGTTCGAACCAGCATAGCGATTAGCAGTAGAAATCGCATGCCTCCCTGTTCCACAACCCGCTATCATAATCTCTGGCTTATCAAGATTTAAACTATCGGTATGTCTTACCGGAAATTGGTTTTTCAATCTTTCACGAAGTGACTGTGTTGTTTTCTCTCTATCAAGAGAAAGCCATCTTGGATAAGGGTTCAGTTCATATTGCTGCATCACTCTTTGGGAAACCGGATCTTCTGCATAGCTTAATCTTGCAATGTTAAGAGACAGTTTTTTCTGTGTTGAGGGATCCAATACATCTCTTTCTATCAAAAGTTTCAATCCGGCTGGCGTATTTTCCAAAAGTCCGATTTTCTGCCAAAAATCATGTGGAACTTTTAACGACCCAATCGGTAGATACATCGCGATGATTGCAATCTGTTTATGGGAAAGGTTTAATATATTTTCGGAGATGCGGCGGGTTGTTTCCTCTTCCCATTGAGTAGTGGAAAATACAAACTCTGTTGCGTGACACTGAAGCGCAATTGCCCACAATAATCCGTCGTCTACGTTAATTTCATCTGCATTATCAATTAACAATAAAAGCTGCTGGCGCGCGACCGTTATCCAGCACTCGATCTGTTTTGACGGCACTATCGTCCAAGTTAGGATGTTAATCAGTAGGGGGTCATTTATAGTTTTGGGTGTAAGGAAACAACATTCAGTTTTGTTCCCATATGCTTTTTCAGCAGTATTCAGAAAAAAACCAAATCTTCGACTAGAATTTACCAACGTTAGTGCCGAAGATGATAGCTTTTGTAAATCGATGCAATCCTGATCAAACAAAAAAAGAAATAACGAACGCGCAATAAAAGAAGGTTTAATGAAAGTAGTGGTGGCAAGTAAAGAGGATAATTCCACTAGTAGTTCGGCGTCATAAGATTTCTTTTTTAATATCAAAGAAAACTGTTCTAATGCTTCTTCAACACGATTCAATTGATGCAGAGCCCGAGCAAGATTTTTTCGAGCTATTACATATTCTGGATTTATCTTTATCGCTTTCTTGTACGACTTTACGGCTTCCTTTACCGAGCCGGAGGCTTTAAGAGCAACTGCCAAGTTGTTGTGAACTTCGGGGACACGGGGTTGTGACCGTGCAATCTTTTGATAAATGGCAACAGCTTCAGTTGCGTATCCTTGCGACATCAACCTGCCTGCCTCTCGTGACTGTTCTATCCAATCAGAACCTGACATACTTTATTTCCAATATCTAATGACATTTATATATGAACGTCGAATGCAATGCTTATTCTCTCTCCCTCATCAGAAAAAGGGATCGTTCCATGCCAAACATATGATGGAAACAGTACGACTAACCCAGGCTCCGGCTTAATCTTTCGAATAAACTTCTCTCCACCCAAACAAGGAAGTCCATAACCAGGCCTATTGAACTCAATCCAACCCGCCGTTGGGTCACTTTCTCTGCCATTTCCCTCATAGGTATTGACATAAAATACACCACTCAACCAACCTTTATTGTGTATGTGGCCTGATTGATAATTCGTTGGACCAAGGAAATTTGCCCAAATATCTATACTATATTTGTCCGGTTTAATCGCTAAAAATGGATGATTTTGGTCGGACGGTAATTCTGATATGTACTGATTTATGGTTTTCTCGAGACTTAATTTTAAAATATCTAAAATTGGATCCTGATACTCAAAAAGCCTTGGCACTATTGCTCCGCCTCTAATTGCCCTTTGGGTTGGGTCCCATTCAGATGTGCGATTTGGATGCCTTTTTAATACCTCTCTTAATTTTGAATTGAACCTGCTTATATCTCCAAGCTTTTCATTTATCTCTAAAAATCGAGACTTCACTAAGTCGCCAAATCCGACTAAATAGTCGACTTTTGATTCCTCATCCGCTCCCATTAAAGCTATTGTTTTGTATGCTAGTGATCTGATGTTGTGGGGATCCACCTCAAATATAAAATTTAAAGTTTTTAGAGCTTCATATGGTTCTTTTAATTTTAAATAAATAGCGGCCAGGTTGTTTAATGCCGGTATTGAGGCCGGTTCGATAATTGATGCTTTACGATATAGGCAACACAACTTACTCAACAGTTTATCATCTTGCAAAGAATTAGACTGGATCAAGTTACCAAGAGAAATAAGCGTCGCTGCTTGACTTGGATATAATAAAATAGCTCGCCTGTAAGCTTTGTCTGCAATATCATATTCATTAGCTTGACTATAATAATCACCTGCTAAAACATGCGCCTTCATATACTCTGGGTAGTGTTTTAACACTATAGGTAAAATTTTCTTAACTTCATTATATTTGCCATTTGTGAAAGATAACTTTGCCAAGAGAGTCAGGGCGATTGGATGCGTATTAACCACTTTTAAAATATCGCGGTAAATACGTTCTGCTTCTTTGAGCTGGCCCGAATTATGGTGAGCAATCCCTGTTGAAAGAGCTTTTTGAATATCCATAAACTATCAACAATCTATTAACTTAATTATTTTAACAATTTACCTATAAACTGCTATTTTCCAAATTGACTTAAAGTTACAAATCATCACAAACGCAACTAGACAGCGCCGTCGCTTTATTTTATACACCGAGTCAGTGCTTTTAATGTACAGATATTTTTTGTTTGTATTCGCACCTGCCCAGGTAGCTCAGTTGGTAGAGCAGTGGACTGAAAATCCGCGTGTCGGTGGTTCAAATCCGCCCCTGGGCACCATTTTTTCATAAAATCTGTTTTTTCTCTTTGCCTGCAGTAAAATCCACAAGCCTAATCGCTCAATCACACAGCAAAGTCCAACGATGGCAATGCCCAAAACACCAGAAACGACTATAAACCTGCGGTAAAGTTTCCAATCACCCCCTTTTTCTTCAAATTCTTGATCGTAAGCGCACTGTAGCCAAGTTCCGTCAATACCTCCTCGTTGTGCTCGCCTATATGCGGGCTATGAGTGAGGCGGTCGTTAGTCTCCGGAATAGGCTGACCTGGAATAGTCGCCATTGGAATACGCCCTAAAGTATCATTTTCAACCAAGCGTATGGCATTGACTGCTTGAACCTGTGCATCCTCAAATAGATCAATATGGGTCTGTACCTTCGCATTCAAGATATCGGCTTTGGAAATCAACTTATTCCATTCGTCGCTGGTCTTGGTCTCAATGATAGGGCGGATTTGGGACAGCAAAAAATCACCGTTGGCGACTCTCTGACGCGGCCCAACGAAGCGCGGATCGTCACTCCATTCCTCCTTACCGATTAAGGTACAAAAACTCTTAAACTGGGTGTCGCGGCGGGCATTAATCGATATAAAGCCATCCTTCGTTTTGAAACTTCCGACCGGCATGCCGATAGGTTCCGCATCTCCGCCTTGGAGATAGGACTCCATAATTGCAGCCTCTTGGAAAACCATGGCTGATTCCAACAGACTGGTTTCGATCAGCTTGCCTTTGCCCCTCATTGCCTGTGCGTACAAAGCGGCAGCGGCTGCCTGAAAAGCATAGAGACCGCTGGCAAAGTCGATCGCCAACATGTTGATCCGTTGCGGCAGACCGTTGATATCACGATTGATCGACATCATTCCGGTATATGCCTGCATCACGGAATCGGTCGCGGGTTGATGGCGACGCGGTCCTTTCTGACCAAACCCAGTAACCGCGACGTAGATGACTTTTGAGTTTGTCTTGACGACAGAATCATAATCGAGGCCAAATTTTACCAGCTTTCCAACCCGATAATTCTGGATCATTACGTTGCATTCAGTAGCTAGTTGTTTTGCAATCTCTATTCCGTCAGGCGCCTTCAAATCAACGGCAAGGCTCCGCTTTCCACGATTAACTACAACTGAATGGGCTGTCTGATCGCCAACGGCTTTGCCAAGCTGGCGACCCCAGCATCCAGCACCAGGCGGTTCTAATTTTATTACGTCAGCACCGTTGCGAGCGAAATGCATGCCGCAATAAGGTCCTGCAACGCCTTGACTAAGGTCGAGCACTTTTACTCCTTCGAAGGGCAGATCATCATGCACCATTTATTTAACCTCCAATCGAATTCATATAGTCCGTTCCAAGTACCCATATAACCTAAACAACGCGCCATTATCAGCCATCATGCCGAAATTATTCTAACTCACGAGCACTTTACGCTTTATATAGTTGTTTTTATTATTTAAGTACCTTGTAACCAGATACCCCAATCGTCAATTAACCTCATATCATCGTGGTGATATAAAAATATTTGAGAATTAAGAAAAGTTTTTAAACTAGTTCAGAAATAATATTTGGACATATGATAATTAGGCAAACACAACTTTCGGGAGCAGCACATAAATGGCTAAACCCCTAATTGATTTACCAGTCAATACTCAAGCCCCTCTCCAAGTTCATGTGAATAGAAACGGTTCCAAAGAGAGCATGCATGAAATTGATGTGGCTGTTTGTGATGCAGATGGAAAAGTTATATTGGGTATGGGTGATGAAGAAAGCGTGATTTTTCCTCGATCTGCAATGAAACCCCTTCAAGCTATTGCACTTGTCGAACTTCTAAACTCGTCAGCCAATATTCCTGAGTTTTCAACCGCTGAAATTGCGTTGATTTGTGCAAGCCATAATGGTGAAATATTTCATACTGAGGCTGTAACTAAGTTACTTGATAAATTTGACATATCAATTGATGAGCTGATTTGTGGTGCTCACTGGTCAACGCATCAAGAAACGATGATATCGCAGGCCAGACGCATGGATGAACCCCATAAAGTCCATAATAATTGCAGCGGCAAACATGCCGGCATGTTGATCCTCTCAAAACTTTTGAATGGCAGGACGTCCGGCTATGCTAACCTGACCAATATGGTCCAACAGCGAATCCTAGGCACTTTAGAGTTCATGACCGGTTTAGATTTGTTGCAGTACACACATGGCATAGATGGCTGTGGTGCGCCCGTGTTTTCAGCCCCGCTGGGAAATTGGGCAAGGGCATTTGCTCTATTTGCCGGTGGCGGCGAACTACCTGAAACAAGGCATAACGCTTGCCAGAGAATACGTAAGAGTATAGCAGCAGAGCCATTATACATTGCCGGTCATGATAGAGCGTGTACCGCTATAAACTCAGCTTATGGCGAAGCAATTACCGTTAAAACGGGTGCTGAGGGTGTTTATTCTGCTGCATTTCATGAATTAGGTCTCGGAACCGTGCTAAAAGCCAGAGACGGTAGCAAAAGAGGAGCAGAAGTTGCTATAGGCGCAGTTATACGAGCTTTAGGTTATCCAACAGATGGCTTGGTTAAGAACTTCTTCGAACCAAGGCTACTAAACTGGGCTGGGGAAGAGGTTGGCGACATTACCATGCCACAGTTCCTGTAAGGTTTTAGCTGTTTGAAGCCTTTTTTGGCTGCTTTACTTGAAAGTATCCGCCCGGTCTCTTAAACCAGTTAGAATAAGCATCAACTGTTGCGGAGTCTTGGAGCTTCTGAAACGAGGTTTTCGCATCACTGCATTACCTTGGTTTACAGCAAACGCGTCCGCCATATTTAAGCCTCAAACGTCTTGTGGCGCTGAGAATGCATCTATTTAAATGGATTGTTATTAATTAAAAGGGCTATCTTGCTATCTATACGAAAAGTAGAAGTGGATCTATTACTAGATTGGTGACAGCTTGACTAACGCGTCAAGCGTTATCACGCACAGGCATATGGCTTTCGCAATAGTCCAAGTGCATAAAACGATTATTGAAGGTGCTTTAAATCAGAACTATTTGCTAATAGGAGGTAAATGACACATGAAGCGTATTTATGAATTTGCACGCAAACCAGCAATTCGAAATTATACAATTTTGGATCTTCAAGACCTGAAGGTAACAGGCAAAAAGCTATCTATGGCCAACCCATCAAATGCCGATGAAATTCGAGCCTGTAAAGAAGCGGGTATTGATTTATTCGTTGTTGGTATGGATCAAATAGACGATGTTCGCTCCATCGCACCAACGCATTTCGCTCGTGTGGGATCAAGATGGGCACAGTTCGACTCTAACGAAGAACTCCTAGCTGATGCCTTCGAAGCAATGCGTCGTGGTGCGGACATGTATTATACTTTGCGTTCACTTAATGCCATAGAGATGATGACACGCGAAGGCATACCGGTACAAAGCCATATAGGGCTCATACCCACTTTCAGTCACTATTGCGGTGGTTTGCGTGGATGGGGCCGCAAAGCTGATGAAGCACTTAAAATATTTGAGACCCTCAAACGAATGGAAGACGTAGGCGTAATTGCTGTGGAAGCAGAGTGTATAGCCGAAGAAGTGTTAGAAGCAGTCAATAAAAAAACCTCTATTGTGACCTTCTCATTGGGGTCGGGTATGGCGGGCGATGTGATAATGTCTTTTGTAGCTGATATTTGCGGTGAAGCTAGCGAAGAGGATAGACCACCAAAACATGCTCATGCCTTCGGCAATGTTGGACGCTTACACAAACAGATCCATGACGAACGCGTTGCTGCCCTTGGTCAATTTCACAGCGAAGTAGTTGAAGGCAACTTCCCATATCAACAAACCAACATCTCAATGCATGAGGGAGAAAGAGATAAATTTCTCGAGGCTCTTGATAAATGGAGCCCAACGCATCAATGACGGGTGGATTTAAATATGGGTAATTATGGATATTAAGATAAAAAGACTTTAGTCACTGGTGCAAGTAATGCTGTTAATGGGTTTGAGGAGCAAAAAATCTTCCTCAAACCTTGGTTTTTGCAAAAATTTAAACACTTTAGCAGGGCATATAACTCGCCACTTGGCACCATTCTCGTTAGATATTCTTGCTATATTAATACACACGTAACGTAGACTAGCGTGATATAGATGACAATTGATGCATTTTCGTTATTACTGCATTCTATAAACTCTGCTTCCATTTATTATTTAATGATTTATTAGAAGAAGCCCCTCAGAAGCGGTAATGCCGAAACTGACTACAAAAAGGATATTAAATTGTTTTGTGGATATTGATTACCTGCACTCTTGTGACAACTCTCTATGGAACAAATTTGACGATTGCAAATGTTTCGTTACCACAAATCCAAGGTGCATTATCAGCCAGCCCAGATCAAATCTCCTGGGTCGTCACATCAAATTTAATTGCAACCGCGGTTACCATTCCACTGGCGGGTTGGATAGCAAATAGGTTTGGCCGACGGCGTTCTATGATATGGGGCGTTACTGGTTTCGCCATCGCGACCTTAATGTGTGGTCTCTCTTCATCTCTTGCTGAGCTCATTTTATGGCGTATCTTACAATCGGCTTTTTGTTCACCACTAGCGGCTATCGCGCAGTCTGTCGTTATTGATGAATTTACCGGTGAGAGAAGAGCGAAGGCCACATCTATTTACATGATGGGTGTAGGAATACCTGCCACCGTCGCGCCGATAATAAGTGGATATGTCTGTGAAGAATTATCTTGGTCCTGGGTATTTTTCATTTTGGTACCAGTAGCATTTCTTGCTCTATTTGGATTATTAAAGTCGATAAAACCCGACCCACCAAGCCCAAGGAATATAACACTTGATTGGATTGGATTTATCAGTTTAGCAGTTATGATCGCGTGCATTCAATTAGTGCTTGATCGTGGAGAACGCGAAGAATGGTTGAGTTCAGGTGAAATTTTATTCGAATGTTTTTTAATTATAATATTTGGTTGGATATTTTTCTCTCATAGTTTAACGGCCAAACTTCCATTATTTGATCTACGTCTTTTCCTAGAGCGCAATTTTGCATTGGGTATCGGCATACATTGTATATTCGGAATGTTATTTGTTACACCGATGGTGCTTATCCCTTCAATGCTTCAACAGCTTACTGAGGTGCCCGACTTCACAGTTGGTATCCTAATAAGTCTACGTTTTATAGCGACAGCAATAGCAATGCTAATAATGGTGTTTTTCGCAAGCCAGTGGAGTCCAAAATTCCTGCTCTTACTTGGATTTGGTCTTCACACATACGCCGGAATTCAAATGGCTACATTTGATATGAACACATCAATATTTGAGATGGCTTGGGCGTTATCAATTACAGGGTTAGGCGTTGGTTTTTTATGGGTTCCTATGACCATAGTGACATTTTCGAATTTAGACCCAAAACGTTCTGTAGAAGGTGCCATGATGTGGAATTTTATGCGTAGCATCGGGTCGAGCTTTTACATTTCATTGAGTTTTATCGTTATTTTTCATACACAAAAGATTAATTATGCAACTCTCGTGCAATGGATAAATCCATACATCAATCACTTAAAAAGTGATTTTCTGGCGGGCGATCAAGCCAGTCTCATTAATGCAGCCGGAGAGATCAGCCAACAAGCTACCAACATAAGTTATATCAATAGCTTCAATTTTTTCTTATGGACCTCGTTACTCGCTTACCCTTTAATTATGTTAATTTCATGGCCCCCCAAAAGCATGGGCAATAAATCTTAACTAGCTTTCTTTTGCATATGTTCTGCCGCATTGAAATAAGGTAGATTATCTCGGCTGGAACATCCCATCACGGCCAGTCTTTCAGCAATCCTGAGGGCCTTGAGATATTTTCGCTCTATCTCAATATCTGAATGGTCTGCTAAAATATTACCGCACAGAGATATGCCGTAGTGCGATTGGAGAGTGCGTATTTGTTTTCCTGCTAGCATTCCATTTGCTATGAGCGTTAACTGAAAATCATCTTGCTTAACTATTTGAATTTTTTTATCTACGAGATAGGCTCGTATTTTTGCTTCTGTATTTAACGCAACATCCCAAAATTCAGATTCAGAATTGGTAGCTTCGCTGGAGACTTCTGAAAACGCCATGCAGAAAGCAAGAAATACCATTTCTTTGGGTTCGGCAGACTTCCAAGCCGCGTTTCCAAGTGTTCCCCATATTGATAAGTCCATCTCCTGATAAACCTTCTCAACTCTATCGTAAAAAAGTCTTCTCAGCCCAATTTCATTGAGGGTGCTGTCTATTTTCTGCTCTTTACGAATATCGATCGAAGCAACCGATCCACAAACGGGACACCCACTATCTGAGTATGTATTCTTCTTGTAGATATGAGAACAACGAAGACCCGTACTCAATTTGTTTTCGCATAGTAAATAAATATTATCATTATCATCATGCTCGAGCTGTTGCCCAATCCAGTTAAAACGATTTTTAAATTGCACATAGGAACGACGATGGTTCCACAAACTCCATTGCAACTTTTCCACTGGACCAAACGTGCTCCAGTTCGAACTAACATCTATTACAACACATTTTTCCTTACCTGGTGCGGAACGAAGACCTCTTCCAACGGTTTGTCCCCAAACAACTTTAGATAAAGTTGGGCGAAGATGAACAATTATATTACAGTGAGGATTATCCCAACCTTCGGCGAGAACACCAACCGAGACCATCGCCTCTATTTCCCCATCTTCATGCTGTTTAAGTAACCTCATTCGTTCTGTTATTGGAGTATTAGCAGTCACTATTGCTACTTGAATACCTGCTTGCTCAATTTTTTCTAATGTCGCCTCTGCGACCGTTACATCGGGGCAAAACCAAGCTGAAATCGGCTTGGGAGAGACGTTTTTCCTCTCCTCTTCATAAATAAAGAGGGCATAATCAATCATCGAGGACTTTACGATTGCTGGCGCTAATTTGGAAACTGGAAAATCGCCTGAGCTAATATCTATACTTTTTAAGTCAAGGTCATGAACAAAGTGCGGCCTATAGATTGGTGGCACCAAGATGCCTTCTTCTATTAAAGTCTCAATATCCGCACAGTCAATGATCGCGTCAAAAGCCAAATTCAGCTGGTCTCGCTGATCTCCGGTTCTTCGTTCAGGTGACGCGGTGAGCCCCATGAATTGGGCGTTCGATTTCCCATAGTTTTCAAAATCATCTAGGATTTTCTTATACCCGGACCCATTCGGTGAAACTCGATGAGCCTCATCCACTATAATAAGATCCGCTAGTCTTATGGCTTCTTCTAAAACGTCTTTAGCCCGCATATTTGTCGAAAGTAAAATGTCATAATCATTGAAAGCTGGGCCCGAGTCCGACAAAGATAATTTACGAACCTTGTGACGTTTACTTAACGCACGCTCAAGTTGCTCTAAAAGAACTAACCGATGACACAGAACTAATATTTTTTTTTCTTTGTAAAATCTCTCCACAATTTCACTAGCGAGGATCGTTTTCCCTGCCCCCGTCGGAGCTTTGAGAATAAATCTCTTATTTTGTTTAATGATTGAGGGATATTCATCTATTATCTTTTGTTGCCAGCTTCTCAGAATCATTAGGTTTATATCACTTCGTTTTTATTTTATTTGATAACCGAGCTTTTATATCACTCTATTTCTCTAACAGCAGAGAAATAATACCGTAGGCAATTAAATTCAACCGCGTCACCCGAACTAACTAAGCAATCTGGTGAGGACCTTATATTTATTAAACAAATTCTTTAAACTCATCAACGGTTGGCGGTGGGGGTGGGATTTGAACCCACGGTACGCTTTCACGCACAACGGTTTTCGAGACCGCCCCGTTCAGCCACTCCGGCACCCCACCATAATTAGGCACTTTGCCTTTGTTTACTAGTTCATTGGTATATAGCCAACATCTTTCTTAAATTTAAGAGATAAAGCATATTTTTTAGCGATTTTGCTCTTATAAATCACCTTTCTCAGTTGACAGTCGCAGCTTGCACTGTATATTCCCCCGCTACGCTTTGTTAATAATTACCACCGTGCATGTAAATCTGTAAAAAAGAGTTATGCTATGTATGCAGTACTGAAAACTGGCGGCAAGCAATACAAGGTTGCCCCTAATGATATAATTATGGTTGAAAAACTAGTGGCAGACGCTGGAACTTCAATAGAAATCGATGAAGTGTTGATGATCGGTGACGATAAGACATCAACAATAGGAGCTCCATTAATAGAAGGTGCCCGAGTGGCTGCCGACGTTTTAGAGCAAAAGCGCGCCAAAAAGATAACGGTGTTTAAGAAAAAACGACGTCAAAATTATCGAAGAACGATAGGGCATCGACAAGAATTAACAGTTTTGAGGATAACCGATATACTGGCAGCGGGGGAAGCTAAGAAACAACCTAAGGCCACTTCCAAGGCTAAA